>DIWJ01000044.1 GCA_002428445.1 Syntrophaceae bacterium UBA6109 | reverse complement strand
TCTGGATCTTGACCTTGATGGGGGCCGCAGCCTGCAGCCTCATCACGCCGGGAAATCCGAGAACCCCCGCCGCCGTCCCCGCCGCCACCGCTGCCGTCTTCAGGAACTTCCTGCGTGAACCTTCCGCTGCCTTGGTCTTTTTCACGTCTTTGGCCATAGATCTTCTTCCTCCCATTTCGAATTTGAATTTACTGCCGAACAACTCTATCAGCCACCCCGGATCCTTTTGATCCAGACCTTCCGAACGATGTTGTTACGATCGCAAATTTTCTCTTTTGGCAGGAGTGCCGATGCTATGCTGCTATGTTCTGTGCGTAAGGGCTTCCGTGAAGTTTCTACAATAAGGCCGCTTTTTTATCAAGGTAAATCTGGGTTCAAACGACGGGAAGATACTCCTGCTATCGAGAATCAATAATCGCGGGAGTCGCTCTGGCGCGAGGTTGCAGGAAAAACATTCTTCCCGCCTCAGAGAAACTTCACCTTAACGCCGGGATTCTCCCTCAACAACCTTGCCAGAATTTCCTGCAGCACCTTGTCGGTCATGAGGCAGAAGAGATAGATCTTCTCCCTTTCGAGCTTGAATTTCATAAATCCGAACGGCATCCGGAAGGGTGGTCCTTCGATTCCCGCGACACCGGTCGCGGCGATACGGATCTCGCGACGGAAACTGGTCAGCACGATCGTCCCGTCCTCCTCCCACCGGATGCGGTAGGAAATGCCCAGCGACCAGTACCAGGTGTAGCCGAAGACGAAGACGATCATCAAACCCTGCACCCAATAACCGGACCACCCGGCCTTTTCCGCCTGAAGAGCGATCAGGGGAAGGCACAGGATTGTCCAGAACGTCAGGAAGATGTAAAAGAACGCAACCGCAATCTTCGATGCACCGTACTCCAGTGCGGATTGCGCCGTATTTTCCTCCATGAATTCCTGTCTCCCCGTTCAGGCAAGCCCGGTTGTGTCCTCCGCTGTGGGCCTGTCAGCCGGCGCCGCCGCGGAAGAAGATTTCGGGTGCGATGAGGATGATTTTGGGGAAGACCATGCACAGGGCCAACCCAACGAACTGCAGCCCCAGGAAGGGCGCACCGGCCAGCCAGATGTCCGTCGTCGTAATCTCCTTCGGCGCCACGCTCTTCAGATAAAACAGCGCGTACCCGAAGGGCGGCGTCAAAAACGACATCTGCAGATTCACCGCAAACAACACCCCAAACCAGATCGGATCAAATCCCAGCGTACGGATGATCGGCCCGAACAACGGCACGCACAACATCACGATCCCGACCCAGTCGAGAAAACACCCCAGAAAAATCAGGATGAACTGCATGATGAAAAGGACCAGCCAGCGATTCAATCCCGATTCCGTCAGCATCCTCGTCACGAACTCCCCGCCGCCCACCATGATGTACAGGGCCACGAAAATGTTCGCGCCGAACATCGTCCAGAGAACCATCGCCGATGCCTTGAACGTGTTCTCCGAGGCCGTTACGAAATTCTGCCAGTTCAGCTTTTTCCGCAAGGCAATGATCACCAGTGCACCCGCGCAGCCCACGCCGGCCGCCTCCGTCGGCGCCGCAATCCCCACCACGATCGTCCCCAAAACCAAAAAGATCAAAATCGCCGTCGGAACGATCGGCATCAGCTTCCTCAACTTCCCGGACCACGGCAAACGCTCATCCTTCGGAATCGGCGGACCCATCACCGGATTGATGTAGCAGCGGACCGTGATATACAAAACAAACAAGCCCGCCAGCAAGAAACCCGGAACGAACGCCCCGGCGTACAACTGGCCGATCGAACTGTTGTCCACCATCCCGTACACGATCAGCATGACCGAAGGCGGAATCAAAATCCCCAGCGTCCCTCCGGCCAATATCGAACCCGCCGCCATGTACTTGTCATACCGCCGCTTCAGCATCTCCGGCAGCGCGATCAGGCCCATCGTCACCTCGCTCGCCCCGATCACCCCCACCATCGCCGCCATCAGCGTGCACGCCATGACCGACGCCGATGCCACTCCCCCCTTGATGCCGCCCATCCAGTGGTACACCATCTCGTAGATGTCTTCGATCAATCCCCCGCGCTCCAACAGATTCGCCATGAAGATAAACAGTGGAATCGCCGCGAGCAGATAGTTCGTCATCAAACCGAATATACGCGTGGGAACGATGTTCACCGCCGCAGGTCCCTGCAGCAACGCCGTGAAGATCACCCCCGTCACGCCGCACGAAAACGCCACCGGAAGCCCCATCATCATGAAAAACAGCATGGAACTGAACATCGTTATCGTAATCCATTCAATGCTCATCGTCATGCGAACTTCCTCCCCCAAAACGCCATATGGATATCACGGATGAACCACACGATCCCCTGCAACAGCAACAAAAGCGACCCCAAAAACAACATGAACTTCACCGGGTACAAGGGTGGCGCCCAATCCGTGAACGAATTCTCCCCGATCACGTTGACCCCGAACAATGTGCCGCCCGCCTCCATCATCTGCGAGCTCCAGTAAAAATTCCAGCTCGTCCACGCCAACACGATCACAAACGTGAAAAAGAAAATCGACGTGAACAAATCCATCCACGCCTTCGTCCGGTCCGACTGCAAAGCGTAAATCACGTCCACACGAACGTGCGCACGATAAAAATGCGCAAAACCTCCCGCCATGACGTAGATCACCGCGTACATCAGCGTCATCGACTCATGCCCCCAGTTCGTCGGCTTGCCGAATGCGTATCGCATCACCACTTCGAATGTGATCACGAAGACCGCCAGGGCGTTCACAACCACCAGCATCTTCCCGCACCACATGTTGGTCTTCTCCACAATCATCATGAACTTCTTCAAAAAATCCATATCCCGCTTCCCCCTCTATCCGGACGTTCGAAACCCTCCGGCCGCCAGTGCAAACGACTCATACAAATCGGGGGAAGGAAAAATCCTTCCCCCGAGTCGAATTCCATCGGCCTTAGAAGACGAGCTTCTTGCCGTTCCTGTCCACCATGTCCGCATCCGTGTAGTAGCCGACCTTCACGGACTTCATGTACTCCAGTTGGGACTTGAAGGCCTTCATCGCCAGCGGGTGCTTCTTCGCCCAGGTCACCCACAGCTCGGGGGCGAACCGCTTGAACTTCGCGATGTCCGAATCCTTCAAACGGATCACCTGCACGCCCAGCTTCGCGTACTTCGGCACGGCCGCGACATCAGCCGCCTGGATCGCCGTGTAGTGATCCAGAGAATGCCACGCCACCGACGCCTCGAAGAGCTGCTGCAGGTGCTTCGGAATCGCCTTCCACTTGTTCATGTTGAACTCGACGCTCATCAAGTCGACGGGCTGATGCAGGCACGGCGTCGACGGCGGCCCCATGATGATGTACTTCGCGATCTCGCCGAAACCCAGGTTGTAGTTCACCGCCCAGCCGACGAAGTCCGATGCGTCGATGACGCCCTTCTCCAGCGCAGGATAAACCTCGCCGCCCGGCAGCAGGACCGTCGAAACGCCCGCCGCACGATAAATATCAGCGATGATCCCGCCCGGATAACGGATCTTCTTGCCTTTGAAATCTTCAAACGAACGGATGGGAACCTTGGAATGAATCAGGTTGTCGTCGTGCTGGATCGGTCCGATCCAGTGCATGTTGTGCGCGCCGTACGCCTCGCGCGCGATCTCCTTGCCCCCCAGCGACCAGAACCAGCTGTCCCACTGGTCCGGACGGTCCAGGGCAAAGGGATAGGAGGACAGGAACGTACAGGCCGGAATCTTGCCGGGCCAGTAGACGTCGAAGCAGTGCATGGCGTCGAACACGCCGGCCTTCACCGCGTCGAACATCTCGAAGGTCCCGACGATCGCGCCCGCGGGGAATCCCTCCACCACGAGCTTGCCTTCCGTCATCTCGCCGACGACCTTGCACCAGTCCTGAAATTTCGTGTAGCCGACCGTGCCCGCATCCCAGCCTGTCTGGATCTTGACCTTGATGGGGGCTGCAGCCGACAGCTTCATGACGCCGGGAAATCCGAGAACCCCCGCCGCCGCTCCCGCCGCCACCGCCGCCGTCTTCAGGAACTTCCTGCGTGAACCTTCCGCTGCCTTGGGTCGCTTCTTCTGAACATGGGCCATGAACTGTTTCCTCCTTTAGGATTCTGCCGTTCGACCGCCCCCCCGGAACCGTCGAAACCGGCTTGCCCAGAAGACCCCTGCCAAGACCCCCGTAAAAGCATGATGCACCTAACATCCCGCTTGCGGTTTGTCAAGAGCATTATCGAATATTATTCAATCAAATTACATGGTTAACATTATTTACCTGTTGGTTATTATTTCTTACCACTCCCGCCTGCACCTTGGATATTCGGACAATCCCTTTCCATTCGATGTCAACAGGCATTCGCAAGCGCGGGAGAACGCGAAAAAATGGCTTGTACGGCCCTCGACGGATACCCGAGGACCGTACAAGCCTCTATTTCTCCAGAGGTGAAGCAGCGCGGAAACAGGCACGACGCGCGGACTTCCTGCATCAGTGCGCCTTCCCGCCTTCCTGAAGGGCTTGGCTCAACAACTGCACCGGATGAAGGACCCTGACTTCCTTCGCCGGATCGAGGTGCGCCCCGATCGTCAGGTTGCATCCCGGGCAGCAGGTGCAGAGAACCTGCGCACCCGTCGAATGAATATTGGCGACCTTGCGTTTCGTAATGGCCTTTGAGGTCTCCGGGAATTCGACCTGGAAGGAGCCGCCGCCGCCGCAGCAGGCATCGGCCGCCGGCATTTCGACGTACTCCACACCCGGCATCGCCTTGAGGACATTGCGCGGCTGGGCGCTGACCTTCTGCCCTTTCACCAGATGGCAGGGATCGTGATAGGTGACGCGTATCTTCTTGCCGTTGCCCTTCATCTTGGGCAGCCAGTCCATGTGCTCGCTGATGAACACCGTCACGTCCTTCGCCTTCCCGGAAAGCAGTTCGGCCGCTTGAATTTCCGCGTCCGCGATCGTGGTGCCCCCCTCGCCGAGATCGCGCAGTTCCTTGAGCAGGTGAGGATACTCGTTTTTCAACGCCGCACCGCAGGTGCCGCAGTCCACGACAACCGCGTCGATATCGGGTCTCGCGAAGAGCTTCAGCGTCTCGCGGATCACCGTAACCGACGTCTCGCGGTCGCCCGACATGAAGATCGGCAGCCCGCAGCACCCCTGGTCCTTCGGCGTGATCACTTCGACGCCCATGCGGGACAGGACATCGACGACGGCATTGCCGATGTCGCCGTAGAGATAGTTCGTCGCGCACCCATGGAAGTAAAGGACCCGGGCGTTGACCTTCCCCTTGGGCTTCACCACTTCCGCCACCTGTTTGGAGAAGGGAACTTCATTCATTTTCGGGATGCGGCCCACGGAGAGAGCGCCGGCCTGTATGCCCTTTTCGACGCCGCCGAAGGCCTTGCGCGCCCACTTGCCGAACCACGCCGACGTCGACATCATCCATTTGTTCGCCATGATCTGGAACAGCATCTTCTTGCGCCAGTCGATCCCGTAACGCTGCGCCGCGCGCCAGCGGACGCCCGAAAACAGATGATCGCCGTGGACGCCGCTCGGACAGAAGGCAACGCACGAACCGCACAGAAGACATTTCGAGAAGAAGGCTGTCTTCACCTCTTCCGAAAGCTGGATGGTCCCCTCCGCCATGAACCTCGACAGCTGCACCTTGCCCCGGGGAGTCGCATCTTCCGTGAGGAGTTCCTTGTACACGGGGCAATGGGCGAGACAGAGCCCGCATTTGATGCAGTGGTAGCAGTTCTCTTTTGTATTGTCGCTGAACAACGCTTTCTTTTCCGTCATATTCTACCTCGTAGTGGACCGTTCATGTTCGGACAACACCGGACGCCGCAACCTCCCGGCGCCTTCCGAACGGAGGGTGCAATCAGGCGATGATCCTGCCGGCATTCAGGATATCTGCAGGATCGATCTTCTCCTTCAGGCGCTTCATGACAACAGAATCGCTGCGCGGCTGACCCCAGACATTGATCTTCTCCTTCACCGCGCGGGGGGCCGCCTCGACGATGCAATTCCCGTCGAACTTGACCGCCTCGGCAACGATCTTTCCGAAGAAATCGGCGATGCCGCCCGCCTTGGCGGCGGCATCGGGCCCGACCGGCAGGTATCCCTGTACGATCCCGTTGCCCGCCTGCGCGATGCATGCTGCATCGAAACCGCGCCCCTTCGCCTCTTTCTCCACTGCGGCCATGATATCCGCGAATTTGGAAATGACGACATTCGCCTTGAGGCCGATGTAATTCGGATCGCGCTGCCCCAGGGCGAGCGGGAAATCCGCCAGCGCCGCCCAGAAGGCCTTGTGGCCCTCCGCCTTGAGGGTCGTTACTTCCAGGGCGCCGGCCTTCCCGCCGCTCGCGCCCAGATCGGCAACCTGCCGGTCAACGGCCTCGACGACGTTTTCGCAGGCAAAGACTACGAAATACGGCGCCTTCGCCGCGGATTCGGCATGGATTCCCGCCATGGCCGTCCTGTTGACAACTTCCATCGCCGCGGGAAAGATCTTGGAATGGACAATCTCCCGGACGAACTTCGCCGCGTCTTCCAGCTCCTTGAAGGGCAGGATCAGCGTCGCCGCCGCTTCCGTCAGGGGCAGCAGCCTCGTCGTAATCTCGCAGAGGATGCACAGGGCGCCGCCGGAACCGATGAGGAGCTTCGTCATGTCATAGCCGGATACGTTCTTTACGCATTTGCCGCCGGCGACGACGATGTCCCCGTTCGGGAAAACGGCCTTCAGTCCCAGGAGCTGGTCCCGGGCGGAGCCATAGGCAAACCGCCGCGGTCCGGTCGCATTCGTGGCGATGACGCCGCCGATCGTCGCCTTCGAGCCGAAGGGCGGATCCAGCGGAATGAAATATCCCCTCCCCTCCCTGGCCAGCTTTCCCTGCATCTCCGCGAGCGGCATGCCGCATTCCACCGAGAGGCTGAGGTTGTCTATATCGCTGTCCGTGATGCGGTTGACCCGCTCCATTCCCAAGACAAGATCGACTTTCCGGGGAAGCGCCCCCCGGCTCATCTTGGTCCCGTTCCCGCGAGGCGTGAGGGAGAGCTTCCGCTCGTTGGCGAAAGCGGTAACCCTGGAAACTTCCTCGATCGATCCCGGAAAGACGGCTGCCTGCGGGGCCAGGCCGTCAATACTATATGCCTTGAGCCGGTCCGGATCGGAAATCACATTCGCTTCCCCGACCAGTCCCTTCAAGGCGGATACTTCCTGTTCCGTGTTGGACATATCCCGCTCTCCTTTCCTCTCTCCTCGCCTCAGGCGGTCTCGGTCAACGGAGGCAGAAGTTTTCCCGGATTGAACATGTCATCCGGATCGAAGGCCTCCTTCACCTTTTTCATGGCCAGCAGGTCCTTCGGCGTAAAGACGAAGTGCATGGCTTCCAGCTTCTCGACGCCGATCCCGTGCTCGCCGCTGATGGTGCCGCCCATCTCTACGCATACCCTCATGATTTCCATCGCCGCCTCATGAACCCGGCGCAGTTCGTCCTTGTCGCGTTCATCGAAGAGAATCAGGGGATGCAGGTTCCCGTCCCCCGCATGGAAAACGTTTGCGATCGGGATATTGTACTTCTTGCTGATCTCGAAGACCTTCTTCAGTGTCGCAGGAAGCTTGGTGCGGGGCACGGTCCCGTCGGTCACCAGGTAGTTCGGACGCAGTCTTCCGACGGCCCCGAACGCTCCCTTGCGGCCCGCCCAGATCTTGTCGCGCTCGGCCTGATTCTGCGCAATGCGGATCTCGCGTACGTTGTTCTTTTTGCAGAGTTCGGCGACGCGCTCGCTGAGCCTTTCCATGCCGTCCTTGAGCCCGTCCAGCTCGATGATCAGGATCGCCGCGGCGTCCAGCGGGAACCCCACCTTGTAGGCCTCTTCCACCGCCTTGATGGTCAGGTTGTCCATCATTTCCAGCGTCGCCGGGATGATTCCGTCCGCGATGATGGCGGAGACCGTACCACCCCCGTCGTCGATCGAATTGAAGATGGCCATCATCGTCTTCACGGCTTCCTGATTGGGCATGATCCGAAGAACCATCTTCGTGACGATTCCGAGGGTGCCTTCCGAACCGACCAGAACACCCGTCAGATCAAGGCCCGGGTTGTCCAGGGACTTGCCGCCCACGTTCACAACCGTGCCGTCGTAGAGGACCACCTCGGCGCCCAGCGTATGGTTGCTGGTAACGCCGTATTTCAGGCAGTGGGGACCGCCCGAATTTTCTCCCATGTTCCCCCCGAGCGTCGTGACCTTCTCGCTGGCCGGGTCCGGCTGGTAGACATAACCGTGCTTGGCAAGCACGCCTTTGAGGTCCAGGGTAACGACCCCCGGTTCCACAACGACGCGCTGATTTTCCGTATCGATCTCCAGGATCCTGTTCATCCTCGTGAACAGCATGGCGATGCCGCCCTTGGTGAGCACGCTTCCGCCGCTGAGGTTCGTACCGGCACCCCTGGCAATGATGGGAATCTTATGGTCATGGGCAAACTTGACGACCTTCGAAACCTCTTCCGTTGAACTCGGCAGCACGATGCAATCCGGCTTGGAGCGGATCAGGGACGCATCATACTCGTAAAGGCGGATCTGCATCTCCGAGGAGAGGACGTCCTCCTTCCCCACAATCTTCGCCAATTCCTGGATCATTTTCTCTTTTTCCATGATGAGAAACCTGCTCCTTCCGGCACACAAGGCAAACGTCGATCACCGAAATCACACAAGAGGACCCGGCCGGCAAGCGGGACGGCTTGTGCCGTCCGAACCGTCCCGCCGCCCAAGCCGGAACGACATCAAGCTCCCTTGGTCATCTTCTTGCGGATTTCTTCCATATCCGCAATCTCTTTCATCGTTGCGAGGATCTGGCGGGCATTGTCGTAAACCGGCGTATCGACCATCTTGCCGTTGTACGAAACCGCTGCGGACCCCTTGGCAATCCCCTCTTCCTCGAACACCTTCACGACGCCCTTCGCCCACTCGACATCTTCCGCCGACGGCATGTACAGTTTGTGGGCGGGTTCGATCTGCGTGGGATGGAGCAGCATCCTGCCCTCATAGCCCATCGCGCGGCCCTGAAGAACGCTCTTTTCAAAACCCTCGGTATTCTTGAAGTCTACGAACGGGCAGTCGATCGCAACGCAGCCCGCTGCGCGTGCGGCCACGGCCGTGTAAAAACGGGCGTACAGCTGTTCGTCGCCCTGTGAGGTCAGCTTCACGCGCATGTCTTTCGTGTAGTCGACGGCGCCGAAGATCAGGGAATTGACGCGCTTGCTGGCGGAAGCCGCCGGATAGGCGTTGATCACGCCCTTGGCGGTCTCGATCAGCAGCTGGATGGCGACACTGCCCACCGGCAGGCCGCGCCTTCTCTCGAGCTCTTCCAGTTTCCAGTCGAGACGGATGACGTTGTCGGCATGCCCGGTCTTGGCCAGGCAGACACCCGACAGTCCCTCATGGACAACGGCTTCCAGGTCGTCGTTCGTCATCAGGGTCTCCCAGTTGTTGACCCGTACATATACCTTGGAGCCGCCCGTACCGGCGAACTTCAGGTTTTCCCGCACAATCTCGCGCGCCTTCGGTTTCTCGGCGGGAGGAACGGAATCCTCCAGGTCCAGCGTGACGATGTCAGCCGGGAAGGTGGGCGCCTTGCTGACCATGTTTTCCTTGTTCCCCGGAACATAAAAAACGGATCTCATTACGGCCATGATACTTTTCTCCTTTCTTTCCTCAAGATAGTTTCAGCAACCGCTTTACGGTCGTTGCCAGTTCATCGGGGCGGTCGACGACATGGATCCCCGCTTCCCGCAGGTAGTTGATCTTGTCCTTCGCCGAGCCCTTCCCCCTTTCCACAATGCTGCTGGCATGAGAAAACCTCATGCCGGCGGGCGCCCAGGCGCCCGCCACGTATACGACCAACGGTTTGGTGAATTTTCCGGCCTTGACGATATCCGCGGCTTCCTCCTCCTGCGTGCCGCCGATCTCGCCGAACATCACCACCGCATGGGTCTCGTCATCTTCCTGGAAAAAGGGCAGGATCTCGTCCGTCGACATGCCCGTTACGGGTTCCGTCCCGACATGAATGACGGTGCTGACGCCCATGCCCGCCACCTTGATCGTCCAGGGCAAGGTTCCCGACTGGCCGCCGCTGCGGGAGATCACCCCTACATGCCCCGGCACGAAGCGATTCCTGGCATTCTCGACAGACCCTCCCAGCCAGCCAAGCGTTCCAATGCCGGGGCTATGAATCCCGATGGTTCCAGGCCCCAGCAGCATCGCGTTCTTCTGCTTGCCGTAGGCCACGATTTCCAGGATGTCGTAGAGAGGCACGCGTTCGACGGGCATGACCATCCACCGGATCCCCGCATCCAAGGCCTCGTAAACGGCTTCCTTCAGCGCCGTGCCCGGAACGAACGTGACGCTGACGTCGAAGGCCCCCTGTGCGCGGACAGCCTCCTCGACGGTATTGTACACGGGAATGCCGCTCACCTCGTCGCCGCCGCGGCCCGGCGTGACGCCGGCCACGACGTTGGTTCCGACGCCGCGCATGAAAGCGGCGCGCGCCGAGCCCTCTCTGCCCGTAATGCCCTGAACCAGGACTCTCGTCTCTTTTTTCAACAGGATCGCCATATCGTCACCGCCTCTCAATCCAACCCATGTTTCTTCCGGTATTGGTCCAAACCCGGGATCGGCGCCTCGATGGTGATGGCGCTGTTCCCCCGGAACCAGCATTCGTACTCGCAGGCGAGGCAATCCGTTCCCATGCGCAGCGCATGATCGGCGTCGCCGTTCAATACGGGCACGCCGTCTTTGAGCGTGATGATGCCTCTTGCATAGAGTTTACACGCCGGGATGCAGGCGTGCGTCTTGCACGTTTTACATTTTTCGTGGTCGATCTTGACCTTGATTGTTCTTTCCAGGAATTCCATGTGTCCTTCCCTCCCCTATTTCCGTCGGTCCTTGCGGTATTCTTCGATGAGGGCCAGGAGTCTCCTTGCGAGAAACTCCGTCTCATAGACCTTTTCCGACCCGTAGATCTCGATGCGGCCCGGGAGATCCTTCGTTCCCTCCTGGAGGATCTCGAGCGATTCCTTTTCCTTGTTTCCGCAAAGCAGCAGTACGGCGGGGAATCCGGGCCGTTTCGGGATCTCTTCCCGGAGCGCCTTCACGACGCCGTGGGCGTGGTGCCACTGCTCCTGATTGGCCACCATGAAACCGCCCAGCATGTACCCTTCGATTCCCCTCTGGGACAGGATCACCTTGGCGGCCCGATAAACCTTCGACGCCGGCGGGTTGCCGCTGGTGTCCGCGTAATTGGCGATTTTCAAGCCGACGCGGTTCAAGGCGTCGACGCCGAGGATGGCGCCGCCTCCGCCCATGCCGTGATAGCCGATATAGCCGGGCTCCCTGATCTCCTCGACCATCTGCGCGATATAGGCCGTCCCCCGCAGGTCCGACTCCTCGATCTGCCAGGCGATCTTGTCGAGCTCCGTCGGCAGCGTGGCGGCCTCGCGCGCCACTTCGATACCGAGTTCGGGATGGCGGCACACCGACGAATCGTCGATGGACATGCGGCAGTCGCTTGCCAGCACCTTGCCTTCCTTCGTAACCACCATGGGGTTGATCTCCGCCGTCCGGCAGCCGTATTCCCTGAAAGCCCAGTGCAGGCCCGTAACGATCCGGGCCACGTCAGGCAGGACCTTGCTGGGCACGCCGGCCCTTACGCAAAGGTTGAGCGCATCGTAGTACCGAAGCCCTCTCAGGACGTCGATGTTCATGCGCGCAATCTTCTCCTCGGGAACCGATTCGATGTCCATCCCGCCCTCGGTGCTGAAGATGACGACGGGGGCGCGCACGTCCTTGGAGGAATCGACAATGATGCCGGCATAATATTCCTTCGCGATGTCCAGCTTTTCTTCGACAAGAACCTTCTCGACCTTGATTCCCTTGATCACGGCGCCCAGCATCGCCCCGGCGACCTTTTCGGCGTCTACCGGGGTATCGGCGACCTTGATGCCTCCGGCCTTGCCTCGCCCGCCCGCCCAGATCTGGGCCTTCACCACGACAGGCTTTCCCATCTTTTCGGCGATCCTCTTCACTTCCGCGGGCGTTGCGGCGACTTCGCCCTTGGGGACAGGCACTTTGGCGATCTTCAGGATCGCCTTGCCTTCATGCTCATGCAAACGGGCCATAACTACCTCCTTGACAAACCTGAACCATCCCCGGACGGGGACAAAAGACTAGCAGGCTGTTGAAAAACGCCCGGCTGCTGCGTTTTCTTCATCCTCCGCCATTCGACGTACCGCCCAGTACGCCTCATGGCTCAGGATTTCAGAAGCCTTGCATCCGGACATTT
Organism: Syntrophaceae bacterium UBA6109; assembly: GCA_002428445.1. Next base: position 123,432 of record DIWJ01000044.1, on the reverse strand, counting down.
TTGAACAACCTGCCCTTCACAACTTTTTCAACAACCTGCTAGTGACCGAAAACGACTCTTTCCGTGTTGACCAGATGCTCGTTCATCTCTTTCCATGCCAGCCGCGGATCCCTTTTTTCGATCGCCTCGAGCACCTTGAAATGGGCGCTCAGCGAGAGCTCCTGGCGCGTCTTGCTCTGGACGTACTCGGCGCGGCTTTCCCGGAGGGCATCGTTCAGAATTTCGACGACGCGCATCAGGAGAGAATTCTTCACCGACTTCGCCAGCGACAGGTGGAACTGAACGTCCGGCTCGATCGCGTTCTCCCCGGCCCGAATTTGCCGTTCCTGCTCTTCCAGAATCCCGCGGAATTTCACGATGTCCTCGTCCGACGCGCTTTCCGCGGCAAGGTAGGCGATCTGCGGCTCGATCAGGCGGCGGAACTGGAAGATCTCCTGGAGTTTGTCCTTCTGCTTCTGAATGGCGTCGGCCAGGGGCTCGATCAGAGATTTCTCCTCGGGAATAACCACGTAGGTCCCGTCTCCCGGACGGCTCTGGAGGATCGACTTTTCTTCCAGGGCTCGAATGGCCTCGCGCACGGAATTTCTCGACACCTTGAAAATCTCCGCCAATTCCCTTTCCGGAGGCAGCTGATCTCCCGATTTGAGATTGCCGCTGTTGATGAGATTCTGGATCTGGGCAATGATCTCCTCGTAGAGACGATTCCTTCTCGCCGCCTTGAGGTTCAGGACGTTGGCTTGTGTTGGTTTTTTCACGGTTCAATCCTCGGTGTATTCTTGGACTGCAGGACCGCTGTCTGTCCGTTTTTCTCTCGGGGGGATAAATTGAAGCTCTCCGGAGCAAGCTCCGTAGAATCTTCGATCCCCAAAGAAGGGATCTTGAACATCATTCGCTCGCTTACCCCATGGCAAGCCGCGGGGAATGCGCTCGCTGCCGGATTCAAACCCAGCTTCCACCTTGTGGTTCAACCAGTAAACCTTTTGATGGTCCTTGTCAAGTCTTTTCTGCCCACATCGGCCGGGAAGGGAATCATTATTTAACTAACTGTAATAATTAATTATAATCTAAATCCTATGGTGCAGCTGACAGGGAATATGGCCCCGCGATATCTTATTGTGGTTCAATGGCCTGGTGGTTGGACCAATACGCATATTCGAGGCCTGCGGGGTTCGCGCTCTGCAGCTTCCACTTGAACTGCGCAGGCGCCGCCGCCTGTGCCACATCCGCTGTCACGCCTCCCACCCCCGGCAGGGCAAACGACGACGCCAGCCCATGAAAAAAGCCGGCCTTGCAGCCGGCTTTTCTCGGGTCTTCTCTCGTCTTCGCCGCTACTTCGCGGCGGCAAGGTATCCCTTCGCCAGGGCGGTATTGACGTGCACGACACCTTTGTTGAGGCTCTTCATCGGATAGTCGTCCGTGATCGCCGGGAGCGCATCCGCATCCTTCTGGTTTCTCACGACGGCGCCGGCCGGTATATAGCGTCCATCCGGGACCGTCACCCCCATAAGGATGGCGCCGGGCTCAACCACGCATCCCCTGCCGACGCGCGCCCGGAAGACCAGGGCCTTCATGCCGACGAAAGTGTCGTCCAGTACTGCCGCCGGCCCGTGGATCTGGACCTGATGAGCCAGCGACACCCTTTTCCCGACATAAACCGCATACCGCCGGCCCTCAACCTCGCAGAGATTCTTCTCCACGGGCTTGCCGTGTTCCTCGGTTTCGAGGGCGTGGAGAACGACGCCGTCCTGGACGTTCGCATCATCGCCGACAAAAAGAGGCTGTCCTTCATCGCCCCGTATGCAGGCGGTCGGCGACACCATGACGTTCCGTCCGATGCTCACATTGCCGATGACGGCAGCCAGAGGATGGACATAGGCCGTCGCATCGATGACGGGCTCCGAGACCTTCCCGCTGAAGTCCGCAAGAACATTCTTCTCGATCATATCGTCTTCCCTCCAGGGTTGTATTGCGAAATCCTCTTGGCGAGCGTTCTCAACCGGATCCCGTTTCCCGCTCCCGCCCGATCAATCGTTCCCAGAGATCCGCAACCTGCCGTTTCGTCTGCTCCAATGTGCCGGAGTTGTCGATCACGTAATCGGCGATTGCGATCTTTCGGTCGATGGGCATCTGTGCGGCAAGCCTCGCCTCCGCTTCCTCACGCCGGACGCCGTTGCGCCTCACGAGGCGCTCGATCTGTTCCGCCGGAGGCACATGCACGAGGACGATCACGTCCACCAGGTCCTGCATCCCCACTTCAACGAGCAGGGGAATATCGGAAACGACGATCGCCCGCGCATCGCGTTCAAGAATCGCGGCGATTCTTCTTTTCCATTCCCCAAAGACATGGGGATGGACGCATTCGTTGAGCAGCCGGAGCTTCTCCGGGTTGGGAAAGACAACCGCCGCCAGCTTCGCACGGTCGAGCGTGCGGTCCGGCAGGAGGACATCCCCGCCGAAGGCCGCGACGATTGCAGCCCAGGCGGGCCGGCCGGGCGCCTCGACCTCCCGCGTCAGGACGTCGAAGTCGATGAGGCGGGCGCCCCTTTCCTCCAGCATGGCCGCCACGGTTGATTTCCCCGAGGCGATTCCGCCCGTCAGTCCGACCTGCAGCATGAGACGAATCTCCGGCTTGAAACGCGTCTTACACGTTCCTCATGTAGATGATCCTCAGGCCCTCGAGGGTGAGCATCTCTTCCACGACGTCGATGCTTTTTGCCTCCGCCGCGACCACTCTCGCCAGACCTCCCGTCGCAACAACGATCGGGTCGGACTTCACCTCGGCCTTCATGCGCCCGACGATCCCGTCCACGAGGCCCGCATATCCGAAGAGAATTCCCGCCTGCATGCTGCTGACCGTATCTTTGGCAACGACTGCCTTCGGCCGGCTGAGCTCGACGCGGGGAAGCTTCGCCGCCCGGTCGAAGAGGGCCTCGCTCGAAATCATGATCCCGGGGGAGATGCACCCGCCCATGTACTCGCCGCGCGGGGACACGTAGTCGAAGGTCGTCGCGGTGCCGAAATCGACGATGATGCAGTCGCGATGGTATTTTTCGTAAGCCGCTACGGCATTGACGACGCGGTCGGCGCCGACTTCCTTCGGGTTGTCGTAGAAAATCGGCATCCCCGTCTTGACTCCGGGCCCTACAATCAACGGCTTCAGATGAAAGTATTTCTCGCACAGGGGTTCCAGGATGTTCAGCATCGGAGGCACGACGCAGGAGATAATGATCGCCCGGATGGTTTTGGCGCTGATCCGGCTGGATTTGTAAAGGCTGAGAATCAGCATGCCGTACTCATCGATCGTGTGGTCCACGACGGTTCGAATCCGCCAGTCGTGAATCAGTTTTTCCCCTTCGAAGACGCCGATCACCGTGTTTGTGTTTCCGACATCGATCACCAACAGCATCGTCTCACCTCTTTTACGCAGAACGTGTTCAGAATCTTCAGATCAGCCTTTCAGTATCGTGGCGTCGCCGATCGTCATTCGCCTGATAAGGCCCTGCCCGTCCCGGAGGACAAGCGCGCCGTCCCACCCGATCGTCTCTACGATGCCGCAGCAGACGTCATTCCCAAGAGACACGCGCACCTGCTGTCCCACCATACCGGTGAAACGCAGCCACTCCTCCCGGAGCGACGGGAATCCCTCCTGAAGAAAGCGCGCATAACACCCTTCGAACGCCCGCAGGAGGTCGACGGCCAATCCCAGCCTCGACACGCTCCGGCCGGTCGCTTCCCGAAGCGAAGTGGCGATATCCCGGATCGAGGGATCGAAATCCACGCCCTCCATGTTCACGTTGATGCCGATTCCCACGACGAGGAAATCGGCCATTTTCTTTTTTGTGCGCACCTCCGCAAGAATCCCGGCCGCCTTTCTGCCGCTCAAGAGAACGTCATTCGGCCACTTCAGGCGGACGGAATCTTTCCCCGCATGAGGCAGGAGGACGCGTGCGACGGCGACGCCGGCCGCCAGAGGAAACGGCGAAAGCGCCTCCGCGGCGAGCGGCGGCCTCAGAAGCAGCGAGAGGTAGAGGTTCCGGGCCGGCGGAGAATGCCAGAGACGTTTCATGCGCCCCTTGCCGCGGGACTGGGTATCCGCAAAGACAGCGGTGCGGTCGGGCGCGCCTTCGCGCCCGAGCTGAAAGGCCGTATCGTTTGTAGAGGCGAGGGCGGAAAAAAAGCGCACGTCCCAGCCGCCCGGTATCCCGCCCAGGCGGTCCTTCAACGCTTGTTCCGTCAGATCCATAGAGGTTCACGTTCCGGAAGAACCCGCCGTCCGGGCCGGCTATGCACCGGCCCCGGAATCGCCGGATATCTTCAACGAGATGTCCGCGGCGGCCGGAGAATGGGTCAGGGCGCCGATGGAAATCAGGTTCACGCCGGTCTCGGCGACGGCGCGGACGTTTCCCAGCGAAATCCCGCCGGAGGCCTCAAGAAGCCTCCGCCCGTCGACGCGTTCCACCGCCTTCTTCATCTCCGCGATGTCCATATTGTCCAGCATGACAATTTCCACGTCCGCGGCCAGGGCTTCGTCCAGTTCCTCGAGATTCTTCACCTCGACTTCGATGCGGCAGGTATGCGGGACCGTCCCTCGCACGCGCTGCACCGCCTGGCGGATGCCCCCGGCGGCGACGATATGGTTGTCCTTGATGAGGACGCCGTCGGCCAGACCGAAACGATGATTGGCGCCGCCGCCGACCCGCACGGCATACTTGTCGAAGATCCGCAGGCCCGGCGCCGTCTTCCGCGTATCGATGATTTGCGCTCCGGTTCCCTGTACGGCCTCGACGTACCGCCGGGTCAGCGTCGCGATGCCGCTCATCCGCTGGAGAAAATTGAGGGCGACGCGCTCGGCCGTGAGGATGGCGGAAAGATTCCCCCGCACCTCCGCAAGGGCCTCCCCCGGCTGAACGGACTGGCCGTCCCGCCGGGAGGCCGTGAAGGACAAGGATGGGTCGAGAAGAAGAAAAACCTCCCGGAAGACATCGATCCCCGCCAGGACCAGCGCCGATTTTGCCCGGGCCGTCGCCCTGCCCGTCTCGCCGCCCGTCAACGAGGACGACGTCGTGATGTCGCCGTGCTCGAGATCTTCCTCGAGGGCCGCCTGGATGGATTGCCGGAGCCGGTACAGCGGAATCATTCGGCCATCTCCTCGAGCCTCTTCAGGGCCGCCTGCAGCACGTCCCGTTTCTCCCGGAAGTCGCGGCTCTTCCGCTCTTCTTTCTCAAGAATCGCCGGCGCCGCCTTCGTGCGGAAATCGGGATTGGAGAGTTTGCGCTCCACGACGGCCAGATCCTTGTCGACCTTGGCCATTTCCTTTTCGAGCCGCGTCCTCTCGGAGGCGAAATCGATCACCCCTTCCAGGAGGACATATACCTTCGTCGTACCGCACAGGCCGGTTGCCGCCTTCCTGGGTTCCGCGGCACTTGCCGCAACGGACAGATCCTCCAGATTCGCCAGATTCACGATGTAGCGTCTCCCGTCTTCCAGGACCGAGCGGGAGATCTCTTCCTCCGTCGACAGCAGGACTTTGAGCTTCCGCGACGGGGCGATGCCCATTTCTCCGCGGATGTTCCGCACCGCCGTGATCACGTCCACGATCAGCGCCATGCGCGATTCCGCGTCCTTGTCCCGCGGGAACTCCCCGGGCGCCGGGAACGAACTGGTCATGACCGACGACCCGTCCGCGACCAGCGTCTGCCAGATCTCCTCGGTCATGAACGGCATGAAGGGGTGCAGCAGTTTCAGGGACGATTTCAGAACCCCGTACAGCGTCTTCTGGGCGGCCTTGCGGGCCGCTTCGCTTTCCTTTCCGTACAGGACCGGCTTGACGAGTTCGAGATGCCAGTCGCAGAGCTCATGCCAGATGAAGGCATAGACGGCGCCGGCCGCCTCGTTGAAACGGTATTCGTCGAGGCTCCGCGTGACGTCGGCAACGGCCTGATCCAGCCGGGACAGGATCCAGCGGTCGGGGAGTGAAAGAGGCTCCGCCGCTGCGGTTCCCGATTCGGCGTCCGTAAAATCTTCAAGGTTCATCAGGGAAAATCTCGCCGCGTTCCAGACCTTGGTTACGAAGTGCCTGTAGCCTTCGATGCGCTCCTCGGACATCCGGACATCGCGCCCCTGCGCGGTGAACGCAGCCAGGGTGAAGCGGAAGGCGTCCGTTCCGTATTTGTCGATCATCTCGAGCGGGTCGATGATGTTGCCGCGGGACTTGCTCATCTTCTCGCCGCGCTCATCCCGGACAAGGGCATGCAGATAGACATCCCGGAACGGCACGTCCTTCATGACGTACAGCCCCATCATCATCATCCGCGCCACCCAGAAGAACAGGATGTCGAACCCCGTGACCAGAAGCGAGGTCGGATAGAACGTCTTCAGGGCTTCCGTCCGATCCGGCCAGCCCAGGGTCGAAAAAGGCCACAGCGCCGAGCTGAACCAGGTATCCAGGACGTCCTCCTCCTGGCGCAGCTTCGTGTTGCCGCAGTCCGGGCAGCGGTCGGGATCGACGGAGGCCACGATCATCTTCCCGCAGTCGTCGCAGGTCCACACGGGGATGCGGTGCCCCCACCAGATCTGGCGGGAAATGCACCAGTCGCGGATGTTGTTCATCCATTCGAAATAGGTGGCCTCCCACATGGCGGGCACGATGCGGGTATTGCCCTTCACGACGGCGGCGATCGCCTCTTTCGCCAGCGGCGCGATGCGGACAAACCACTGTTTGGAGACCATGGGCTCGACATCGGTCTTGCACCGGTAGCACTGGCCGACGTTGTGCAGGTAAGGCTTCACCCCCACGAGATACCCGCCTTTTTGCAGATCCTCGACGACGTTCTTCCGGCATTCGTAGCGGTCCTGTCCCTTGTAAATCCCGCCGTTCTCATTGATGACGCCGGCGCCGTCCATGATCTTGACGATCTCCAGTTTCTGCCGTCCGGCCATCGCGAAGTCGTTGGGGTCGCAGGCCGGCGTGATCTTGACGGCGCCCGAACCGAAATCCATCGTGACATAGGCGTCGGCGATGATGGGGATGCGGCGGTTGACGAGCGGCAGGATCACGTCCTTGCCCACCACCTCCCGGTAGCGCGCATCGTCAGGATGGACGGCGACAGCCGTGTCGCCCAGCATGGTTTCCGGACGCGTCGTGGCGACAACGATCCCCCCCGGCGATCCGTCGGCAAAGGGGTAGCGGATTTCCCACAGGGATCCCTGCTGTTCCTTGTACTCGACCTCGAGATCCGAAATCGCCGTATGGCAGCGAGGGCACCAGTTGACGATGTAATCGCCCTGGTAGATGAGGCCGTCTCCGTACAGCCGGACGAAAACCTCGCGGACGGCCCGCGACAGTCCCTCGTCCATCGTGAAGCGTTCCCGTTCCCAATCGCAGGAACAGCCGAGCCGTTTGAGCTGATTGACGATCACCCCGCCATACTTGGCCTTCCATTCCCAGACACGTTCGATGAACTTTTCGCGCCCGAGATCATGCCGGGTCAGTCCTTCCTTGGCAAGCTCCTGCTCGACGACGTTCTGCGTCGCAATGCCGGCATGGTCCATCCCCGGCATCCACAGGGCGTTATAGCCCTGCATGCGCCGGAAGCGGGTCATGATATCCTGCAGCACATTGTTGAGGGCATGCCCCATGTGAAGCATCCCCGTCACGTTGGGCGGAGGGATCACGATCGAAAACGGTTTTTTGGAACTCGTGTCCTGCGCGTGGAAAAAATGGCCTTCCAGCCAGGTCCTGTACAGCTTCTCCTCAACCTCGTGAGGCGAAAACGTCTTGGGCAAACCGCCGCTCTGCATTCGTCATCTCCATAAAAAAAGGACTAAGAACGGAGGGCAGGAAAAGGTCTTGACGCCTTCCGCTCTTAGTCTCCCGTGCCATGGTTCCCTTTAGAATTTCAACTGCTCTTTCATCTTCCGGATCACGAGCAGTCCGTCCACGCCCGGCACCGGATTCAGCGGCGCGAATTCGCCGGTCGCCGCATTCTTCACCTCCATCAGCCCCCGGGACGTGACAACCATCGCGGCGTTGAAATAGGCCAGATCGGCGCGCAGATCCGGGAAGGGCGAGGTGTTGCCGATGAATTTGGTGGCCAGTGCGTTGTCGCCCGTCACCTTGATCAGGATGTCCTCCACCATCATGGCGAAGCTCGCCCTGTCGACGATCTCATTCGGCCGGAAGTTTCCGTCGGGATAAGGTTCCAACCCACGCACGCCGATCGCGAGGAGTCCTTCGATATCCGCCTTCAACGGATGGTCGGCGATGTCCGCCGCTGTCCTGGGACGCTTGGCGGCCGCTTCTTTGGCCTTCGCGGGATCCTTGAAAGAGGTGTCGAAGTTTTTCAGGGTGCGCTTGCCGTACAGGTTGTCGATCTTCAATTCCTCCATGAAGAGGGCGGCCGCATCGGCGCGGGTGATCCGCTCAAGGATGGCGATCTTCCTGCCGGTGATGGTGCCCGGCATGGCGCGCTGGATCTTCTGGACGAGATTCCATTCCGCGTCCGCCGGCCCCGCATACTCGCCTTTCAATTCCAGGACCTTCGCGAACATCTGTCCGGCCGGATTGAAATCGAGGCCCTGTTTGTAGGCCTTGCCCATGAAGAAGTAGGGTGCATCGGCCTTCGGATCGACGAGAATCGCATCGTCGAAGGCATCCTTGGCATTGGCCAGCCATCCCTTGTCCTGCCTTGCGTTCATCGTGTGCAGCCGGATCAACCCGGTGTAGTGGGCGGTCTTCTCTTCGTTCGTATTTGCGTATTTCTTGGCGGTCTTCATCGCCTCGAAGCCCGCCTTCAGATCTCCCTGAAGGGCCTTGACGAGTCCCATGCCGGTATGGGCGGGCGAGAACTTTGCATTCAGCTGGAGGGCCAGCTCGAACTCCCGCTGGGCATCCGTATATTTTCCCTGGTTGAGGAGTTTGACGCCTGTGTAGGTGTGATGCTCCGGCGTATCCAACTGCCCTATGGGCGGCCTTGCTTTGGGTGCACAGGCGGCGAATGCAAGGACCACCGCGAAGGCGATCAAGACCGTCAACAGCCGGCGATGGCGAATTCGGTGCATCATATTCAAATCTCCTTTCGTTGGCACGTCCCCCGAAGAGGGCACGCCCCGTTTCAGTTTCCGTAAAATAACCGCTTTGTTAGTTATATCCACGCCTTTTGTAAGTCAAGCACTTTCGGCATCAGCGGCCGCGCCGCCCTGCATCCGCAGGGATCGCGGCCGAGGTTTCCCGGACACGCAAGCGGTTTATGACGACAGAAATCCGCGGATCTTTTCGTACACGTCTTCGAAAACCTCCCTCGCATGCCACTGGATTTCGGGATCGGCGCCGAACCAGGTCATCTGCCGCTTCGCATAGCGGCGCGTGTCCCCCTTGGTCTTTTGAACGGCTTCGGCCAGCGTGCAATCCCCCTGGAGACAGCCGACGATGTGCCTGTAGCCCAGCGACGACATCGGTTTGAGATCCGCCCCGTATCCCCTTCGAAGCAGTTCGCGGACCTCGTCCACCAGGCCGCTTTCGATCATCCGGTCCGTTCTGCGGTCGATTCTTTCGAGCAGTTCTCTCCTTTCCACGGAAACGCCGATCTTCAAAGTCCGGTAGCGGCAGTCCGCAAAGGCATGCCGTTCGCGGATCTCCGACACGGACCGGCCGGTCAGCGCGAACACCTCCAGCGCCCGGATGACGCGCACGACGTCGGACGGGTGGATCCGCGCGGCCGCCTGAGGATCCGTTTCCCGAAGCTTCTCGTGCAGGGAAAGCTTCCCGAACCGCCGGACATGTTCGCGGCAGCGGCTTCTCAAGCCGTCGTCCGATCCGGGGGTCTCCACGAGCCCCCGGAGCAGGGCCTTGATGTAGAGTCCCGTGCCGCCGACCAGGAAAATCGCCCTGCCCTGCCGATGAAGCCGTTCAATTGCCGCAGACGCCTGCTCGGCATATACGGCGGCGCTGAAGGGCTCGTCGGGATCGGCGACATCGATCAGATGATGGACGATGCGGCCGCGGTCCTCGCGCGTGGGCTTCGCCGTGCCGATGTCCATGTATCGGTAGACCTGCATCGAATCGGCGCTGACGATCTCGCCCGAAAATCGTTCGGCCAGGTCCATGCCGAGTTCCGATTTTCCGGCGGCCGTCGGACCCAGGAGGACGACGATGCGGGGGCGGCCGTCCGCAGTTTCTGTCGGAAGCACTTTTTTGCCTCGAGAGTTTTGAGAATGTCCCCCCGTCGAGCCGCTCACTTCCGGTGGAACATCCTCTCCAGATCGCCCTGCGAAAGCAGGACGTACAGGGGCCGTCCGTGCGGACAGGTCACCGCGGAAGCGGCGGCATCCAGGTCGGCGCAGAGCGCCTTCACTTCCGCTTCGCTCAGGTCCGAATTTGCCTTCACCGCCCCCTTGCAGGCCATGCGCGCAAGGATCCGTTCCCGGCGGTCCTCGAGTTCCGCCGTCCGGGACGTCTCGGCCAGTTCTTCGAGGAGTTCCGTTACCAGGTCCCGCGGATTCGTCCGCGCGAGCAGCGACGGGACGGACCGCACCACGGCCGTATCGGCGCCGAAAGGTTCGACCTCCAGGCCCAGATCACCGAGGATCCCGGCCGCCTCGGAAAGAAGCGCAAAGTCTCCCGGCGGCAGACTCATCACCTCGGGGAGAAGAAGGCGTTGCGAAGGCGAACCCCGCAGCGCTGAACCCTTTTTCAGCTTGTCGAAGAGGACCCGCTCATGCGCGGCGTGCTGGTCGAGCAGAACGAGGCCGGCAGGACCCGTGAAGAGCAGATAGGTCTGGAGAACCTGTCCGAGGAACAGGAGATCCGAAAAACGCAGCACCGATCGGGGGGATGCCGGGGCCGGCTCCAGGGGTTCTCTCGGTTCCGGGAACGCCGCATTGCCGGCGTCGATGCGGGCGGGTCCCCCGTCATGCGGCCGGGGAGGAAAGTCCCGCCGCGACGGCACGAGAGTGTATCGCTTGAGGGCCTCTTCGATGCGCAGCCGATAGTTTCCGGACGTCTTTGCGCCGCTCCCGGCCGCCATCGCCTTTCCTTCGGACACCGGAGGCGAGAGGGCCGGGCTCGCCGCCGCCCCCGTCAGGGCCTCCACGACCGTTTCATAAACCGCACGCGGGTCCCGGAAACGAACCTCGATCTTTGCCGGATGGACGTTGACGTCAATCTCCTCCGCCGGCAGGTCGACGAAGAGGACCACCGCAGGATAGCGCCTGCCCTCCATGGTTCCCCGGTAGGAGGTCATGATCGCGCTGGTGAGCAGGGGATCCCGGACGGAACGGCCGTTGACGAAGGCAAACATCCCGCGGGAGGAGGAGCGGCTGAGGTCGGGGCGGCCGGCAAATCCGGAGATGCGGATGCCGCGGGCGCAATAGTCGAGGGGGACGAGCTGCCCGCGGAGTTCCGCACCGAGCAGCAGCGACAGCCTTTCCGCGACATCGCCGGACGCGGGCAGGTTCATCGTCTCCCTCCCGCCGGCGGTCACGCGGATCCCGACGGCCGCGTTCGACAGGGCCAGCCTCGTGATCGTATCGAGGCAGTTGCCCTGCTCTGTCGCCGCCGTTTTCAGGAATTTCTTTCTTGCGGGCACGGCGTCGAAAATACGGTCGACCGTGACGGCCGTTCCGACCGGGCATCCGATCTCCGCCCGCTCCTTCACCGCTCCGGCATCGATAACGATCCGCATCCCGCTCGAACTCGAAGCGGTCCTCGAAACCATCTCGACCCGCGCAACGGCGCCGATGCTCGCCAGGGCCTCTCCCCGGAATCCGAACGTCCGCAGCCGGAAGAGGTCGTCGAAGACCCGGATCTTGCTCGTGGCATGGCGTTCAAATGCGAGCGGCACATCGGCGGCGCCGATGCCCCGACCGTTGTCGACGACGCGGATCGACTCGCATCCTCCCTTCTCGATCGCAATGGTGATCGAAGAGGCGCCGGCATCCAGGGCGTTCTCCAGAAGCTCCTTCACGATGGATGCCGGACGCTCGACCACTTCACCGGCCGCGATCCGCTCCGCAACGTCGTGCGGCAGCACCTCGATTTTCGACATGCGGTTCTCCCGATGCGAAACGACCGCAGTTCCGTCCCGGGGGAGGCAACTGCGGTCGAAAGTTTCGGCGACATCGCGTCAGGCGCGAGACGCAGGATCTTTGCTTGTCAGTCCAGCACGATCATGACGCGGCACTTCTTCATGAAACTCATGTTATCGGCCGCCGCGCGAAGCTTGTCGGCATCGGCGTTGCTGATGACGATATCGGCGCGCCCCGGGCCGTCCGTCTTCAGGCCTTTTGCACTGAGCGGATTATTGGTGACGCGGGCATTGCTCTGCGCCGCGGTCAGATCCCGAGCGTATCCGCTCATGCCCTGCTGCACGGCGTATTCGCGGTCGACGTTCGCCGAGCCATAGACTTCCCTGCCGTTCTCATCCATAATCTTCGGGGCCATTGCCGGTCTTGCCTGAAGCCCCCTGGCATCGACAACGAGTCCCGTGAAAACCATCGCGGCGGGCGCCGGACCCGCGGGAGGCGCCGGAGGCGGCTCCTGCTTGCGCTCCAGAACTTTCTGCAGTACGGTCTGTGAAAATCCGCCGCCCAGCGGCATCCGCACGGTCACTTCCACCGTGCCGTCGGACATGTACTCCTGCTTCGTCACCTTCGATCCATTGACAACGCCTTCCACCTGGGTGCGAATGACGTCGCTTTCAACGGTGAAGTCCTTCACGGTCGTCGTGGAGTCGACGCGGACACCTTTGGTGACTTCAAGAAGATTCCGGTAGGCGTCAACCTGCGCGGCCCGGAGCGCCATGGGACGGGCTTGCGGCTTGCCGATGAACCGTTCAGGCGGCGCGCCGATCCCGACGGCTTCCACATAGCCCGCCGACCAGTTGATGTTCCCCTGGTTCCCGATCTTTTCGATCCATTCGGACATGCTGACCGCATCCGCCGACCAGCCGATCCCTGCCGATAGGGACATCGCCACTACGATCCCGAACGCTGCCAAAAACTTCGACTTCATATCGTCCTCCTTATGAAGGTTCCGGAAGGGTCCCTTCCTTTCGAAGAGGGCCGCTGTCAGCGCGCCTTCCGGACCCGCCGCACTGCCGTCCCTTGGGCCGCACCATACCAAAAACCCTTCGGTATTACAATTGTCAACTCACACCCGTCTGTTACTTCTCTGAAAACGCTTTGTCCGCCGGCGCCTCCAGCCACGGCTTGATATTGATGTTCTTATCCAGATCCCCCCAGATGAGATTGAGATCCGGCGGAGTCTTTCCCCACCAGTTCTGCCGGGCGTCGATATAGATGGACGAGAAGGTCTGTATGGCAACGGCGTTCTCCACAAAGTTGCAGTGGTGAATCGCCGGATTCGACATCCCCACGCACTTGATCGCGCCCTCCCCCTGGTTCCCTCTGAAGGTGGAGAGCGAGATCTTCGGGGAGGAATCGTTGCGGCAGAAGATTCCGCTCTGGGCGCTGCTCATGACGGCGCAGGAGGAAATCTCCGGAGAGCCGTGATAGACGTCGAAGGCCGTCGATGCATACTTCACGATGCAGTAGGCCAGCGCGCTGTTGACCTTCGTCGCTTTCTTGAATTGAACCGCCGCCGCATAGGCGCCGGGAGAGGGCGATACGGCCGATGATGTGAAGAGGATGGGACGGTCGGGCGTTCCCCGGGCAAGAATCCCTCCGTCTTCCGTAATGATGGAAGTCCCCTGATCGTACTGGAGAACGACCCCGGGCTCGACGAACAGCGTCGCACCGCCGGTGAGGACAACATCCTTCGTCACGCGGTAGGGACTGTTGGAAAGAGTGAGGAAGGCGTCCGCCTTGATCGCCCCGCCCAGCGACGAGCCGAGAATCGGCAGTTCCACCGGTTTTCCCTCCGGGTAGGGACCGGCCAGAACGGAACGGATGTCGATCTTCCCCCGGATCCTCGCCAGGACTTCGATGCCCTTGGCGGTGCCCCACCAGTTGTTGCGCGCATTGACGGCTTCGCCCGTCCCGTCGGCCGACAGTTCAAGCGGCCGGTTGTCGGTGATGTTGTTTTCCGTCAGAACCGGCTGGCTCTTCCGGACGACGATGCCCGATCCGCGGTTCTGCGTGACGACGTTCCGGATCACCGCGGGCAGTGCGGAAACGATCAGAATTCCTTCCCGCTCATTGTCCTCGATGCGGTTTTCACTGATGGATGGCTGTGCGCCGTCCGTGACGATTACCGCCGCCTCGCCGTTCTTCTGGAGGGTATTCTTCGCGAGCCGGGGTTTTGAAAAAGCGCCGGTGATCTTGATCGCCGTCCCGTTTCCCGTCAACTCGCAGAACTCGATCCGCGGCGACGACGCCTGACAGGAAACAGCCGTCCCGGCCCCCCGGATCCGGCAGTATCTCAGAACGTTTTCCTTTTCCTTCACGTTGTTGAACGCGATCCCGCCCCAGGATTTTCCTGCTTCCATCGGCTCGAACGCGATCAGGCGTTCGGCATCGCCCTGGGCGAGGAGCTGCCCCTCGATCACCAGGGCCCCTCCTTTGGAACGGATCTCCGTTCCCGGTTCGATCGTCAGCGTCGCCTTGTCGCGAACAAGGATCGTCTCTTCGATCACGTAAGGGCTCGCCCCGGCAACCCAGATCGTATCGGTTTCGATAACGCCGCCGACGGGGGTGGGACCGGGTGCCACAGGCATACCGGCAAGCACATCGCTCCGGTCGCCCTCGTTTCCGACCTGGTCCACGGCGGTCACCGCATAGTAGTACTTCTTGCTGTTGACAAGACCCGTATCGCGGAATTCCGGCAGCTCCGTCCTGGCGATTTCCGAGTACCCGGACAGCGGCGTTTCGCTCCGGTAAATCCGGTACCCCGCCAGATCCTTCGCCGCGGACTTTTCCCAGTTGAGCAGGACGATCGTGTTGCGCCCCACGGCCGAGACCTTGCCGATCTTGTCGGGAGGCTTCGTATCGATCGTCACCGTTCCCAATGCATCGACCCATTGGGCGACTCCGCCCGAATCATCCCGCAGATAACCGGTAATCAGCGCCTTGTCGACGTTGTCGCCGGGGATGACGCGGTAGGTCCCGAAATACCCGCCGGGTTCGACCTCGCGCATCTCGATGTTCTTCTTGAACTCACCGATGCTGAAAGTTGCCTGCTTCTTCGGATCGCCCTGGATGACAACCTTGATCTCGTCGCCGGCCTTTTTCGGCAATCCCTTCGTATCCTGAGTCAGCAGCGTGATGACGGGCGGCCGAAGCGTCTCGGCCACCGACGGCGTCGGGATGGTCTTCACCATCTCCCGGAAGAGGTCGTCGCAGGCGCGCAGCAGTTGGATATCACGGATGTTCATGGAAGTGGCGATGACGGTGGCGATGAGGCCGATCGGGTTGGCGGAGATGCCCCCTTCATGAATGCGGACCGTGTGTTTGCCGCTCCAGAGAAACTTCCCCGTTTTCGTGTCGAACATCTTGATTTCGGCCCCGACGGCGACCTGGGAATAGACAACGGCAAAGAGCTTGTCGAAGTTGGAGATGTCCCCGTAGACGACCGCGTCCACGCCGAGGATCTGCCCCAGTTCCTGGGGCGACTTCCTGCTGATCTGCTCCGGATCGGCAAGATCCGCTTTCCGCAGGAGATCGTCGGTGCGGTACAACTCCAGGTCCTTGAAGGGCAGCGAACTGAAATGATTGTAGAAACCGCGCCGGACCGGTTCAAAACCCTGTTTGCTCTTCGATTGGTCCACGAAGGGGAGAACGGCAACGGTCCTGGGCCTGTGATCTTCCATGTACGGATCGATCTTGTACTCCCCCTTGAACAGCGAGGTGATCTCGGGAGAAATGATCGTGTCCTTCGTCGCGACAAGGCACCCCTGGACGACCGGCAGCAATATCGCAAACGCCAGGATCAGTTTCCATCGAGCGACAGTGAATTTCATAGACACCCTCCCCGTCCGGCCGTTCCGCAAACAGGCGGTCACGGAACCTTTCCCGATTCCTGCACACAGGAATCTTCGACCGTTTCCCTCCGTGCTACTTGCGCTCGGCCTCCTTGTTCAGAAACGGAGCGACCTGCTGGATGTTTTCGACGATAAACGTATTCGATTCCTTCGGCGTAATCTTGATGAACTTGTACGGAATGGCGATCGGTTCCCTTCCCGTCGCGAGTGTACGATAGGTCAAGACCCAGACGGCGCCCGTCGCGGTGTCGACAAGATAGCTGTTTTCCTCCTTGCCCGCCACGACCTGAAACCGTCCCGTTTCCGATGCAAAACCCGCTGCGCTCCAGAGCAAAAGCATGACGGCGGCGATTCCGACCGCCGCCCATCGCTTTCCGCCGCTTCCCAGTTTCATGCCGAAAATCCTCCTTCTTTGTCTTTGCGCTTTCTGATCTCACTTCGGCGGCGAAACGACCAATTCCTGGCTCGGCTCGCTTTCCAGGCCGTCTTTATCGACCGATGTGATGATATAGGTTTTCGCTTTTCCGGGGACGATCGTGGCGTCGCCGTAGTTTGCCTGTGTCGAAGAACTGATCTTCTCGCGTCCCAAAAAGCGCTTTTCATAGATGTTGTATTGAGCGATGTCGGCCTCCGGACCGGCCTTCCAGCTCAACTCGGCCTTGCCGCCCCGGAACTCCCCGGAAAGTCCCTCCGGACTCTTCGGCCGGGCCTTCGTGGAAACCGTCACCGGCTCGGAGAAATCGCTGATGAGGCCATCCTTGTCCTCCGCCTGGATCCGATAGCGGTAGGAGATGCCGTCTTTGAGTTCCTTGTCCTGATATTGCGTGTTTCCCTGAACCTTGGCGATCTGGCTGTAGTCCTGTGCGGCCGCTCCCTCCGCCCGGAAGACAAGGTACTGGGCGATATCGCTCTCCGGATTCGCCTTCCAGGAGAGCGGCACGGCTTTCACCTTTCCTGCCCCTGCCGACAGCCCCGTCGGCTTCGCGGGACGCGGCTTGGTCGTCGCACTGACGGCCTCGGAGAGATCGCTTTCCACGTCGACCTTGTTGAATGTGGAAAGCGTGTAGAAGATTGTCGCGTTGTCTTCGAGTTTGTCGAAACCGCGTCCGCTGTCGGTATGGCGCCCCTGATCGCGGCCGTCGATTTTCTTGAGCAGGCTGTACCGCCCGACCTTCTCTTTCGACCAGTAGAGGTTGTAGCCTTCCACGTCGCCCGCCGTAGAGGGCGTCCAACTCAGTTCGATTCGTTTCACGAGGCCGCCCTGCGCCTTGAAACCCTGCGGGACGGGAGGCTTGCCCTTGGTCTCGGCGGAAACCGTCGCCGAAGCCGACGTCTCCTGATCCCCTTCTTCATAGGCCGTGACACGATAGTAATAGCGGATCTTGTCGCTCAATCCTTCCTTGTCCGTAAAGGCGATCTTCTTGTCCGCTCCGACATCATAGGAGTCGAGACGTTTGATCTTCGTAAAATCGGCGTTTTCGGAGGTGCTGCGGTAGATGTAATACCCCTTGGTGAAGGGCGAGTCCACCGGGCTCCACCGCAACAGGATCTCCCGGATCATGTCTCCCTGGGCCGCGAGGCCCGACACCGTGGGCAGAGTCCTGCCCTTCAGGGAGGCGGAAAATTCGCTCTCCAGGTTCTTCTCGTTGTAAGCCGTGACCCTGTAAAAATAGTCTTCTCCATCCGCCAACCCCTTGTCCAGGACGTTGACCTTGAAGATCTTGTCGAGCGTGGTCGCGGAATCGATGCCGACGCCGAGATCCTTGCCGAGGATATTGGCCACTTCCCTGTACGGCCCTTCCTCCAGTTTGGCGCGGTAGAGCTTGTAGCCGACCAGTTTCGACGGATCGCCGCTTCCCGAGGGATTGGGGGACCAGGTCAGCAGAATGCTCTTTACGTGGCTTTCCATCTTGAGAATGACCGGCGGATTCGGGGTCAGCGCCGTTTCCGCGGAGACGACCGCCGAATAGTCGCTGCGGCCGCCCCGGGCATCGAATGCGCGTATCTTGTAAAAGTACGTCCTGTTGCTCTCCAGGTCCTGATCGGCGTACTCGGGTTTCGTCGACTCTCCGATCTTCACGTAGGGTCCCGCTTCCTGGACGCCGCGGAACACTTCGTACCCGGCCGGCCGCGTATCCGGAGAATCCTCCCAGCTCAGAAACACGCGTTTGTTGCCCCCGCGCTTCTGCACCTGGACCGGCCCCTTCAGGGCCGCCTTTCCCTCATCTCCGCCTCTGGCCGCCTGCGCCTTGATGGCGCCGGCGATCATGGAGCTGAGCTTGCGGATTTCCCCGACGAGCCCGGCGTCGCCAAGCGCCCTCAGCTGTGTGCTGAAGAACGTCTTCCTGGATTCGACATGGATCACCTTGGAGTTGATGATAATGATGGATCCCTTCTTTTCGACATTGCCGACGACGATCATGTTGATCCCCAGCCGGGTGCCGATGGCGACGACGTTGTCCAGTTTGTCGTCCTGCTGCAGGTCGTTCAGGTTGAGGAACGCCTCGAGTTCTTTACGGTCCAGGACGGCCAGCGCGGGTTCGGCGCCGAGCGAACTCATCAGCATATTGGTTGCGGTCGTTCCATATCCCGATGCCTCCAGATTGAGGGTGCCGAAATTGAAAACCGAGACCTTGATTTGCGCCGAAGCGGTCGTCGCCGCGGCGAAAAAAAGGACGAGCGTCCCGGCAAGAATCCAACGCGCAAATCCCCGGGTCCCCATTGCACCCCTCCCGAAATAAGGCCCGGGCGTCGGAAGGACGACCGGGCCGGCTCTGTTCCTTATTTATCGAGGATCAGCTGCTCGATCGAAGCCAGTGAATTCTTCGTGATCGGCGTTGAAATCCCCTTCGATCGCTCGTCATAGACGGCGTCGATGTATTTCTCCACAGCCTGCTCCACGCTTCTGCGCTTCTGGAGTTGCTGAGCCTGGTTGAAATACTCCACCTCGAGGCTCTGATAGTTTTTCAGTACGCTCTGTCCCATCTCCATGATCTTGGCGTTGGTCAGTTCATCCATGACTTCCACCTCGGTGGGCAACTCCAGAGGGTCGTGGGGAATGCTCGCCGCCGCAACGGCGTCCTGATACTTGTCGTCCTTGATGAGCTTGCCCGCAATCGTATTGGTGAAGACATTTTCCCCCGTCGAGGTGTCGACCAGCTTGTAGGAAACCTCGATCAGGGCACTGATCTTCGCCGAACCCTGACGGTACGAAATGAACTGGTAATTGCGTTTCTTCATGGTGCGGGGCGGTGCGTTTTTCATGTCCTCCGGCGTCGGCTTCGGATTCATGATGAGCCAGTCGGAAAACTCCGGATTGCGGACATCTTCTTCATCGACCAGCACCTTGACCTGGCTGGTGCTTGGGCTGTCCGTCGTCCGGGCCTCGAAGTGCAGGACGTCGCCCATGATGAAGGTGTCGATGCCGCGCATCTTGCCGACCGTCTGGGCCGCCTTGATGTCCACCAGACCCGTCTGGCCCAGCTGCATCTCACGCAGGATCGACTGGAGGTTTTCCCGCTCGATGATGCGCAGATCACCGCTGGCGTTCTTGTGCAGATAGGTGATGAGCTTGTTGGCGGCGATCTTCCCCGCGTCCTTGTTATTGCTCGGACTGCTGAAATCGAAAACGGCGATCGATTTCTTGATGCGGCGATTGATATGATCCTTGACCTCGATGACTTTCTGGAAAAGCCCCGGGAAGGAGGGATTGAGCGCTTCGACCTTCTGGTACCAGACCAGTGCGTTGCCCCACATCTCCTTTTCGCCGTACTTCTCACCGCGTTCGTACAGTTTGGTGCAAAGGTTGTTCACAAGTTCCCTGAAGATCGGGTCGCCCTGGATGTCGGGGACGTAATTCTTGACCACTTCCGCTTTCCTGACGGCGGCCTGCAGTTTCCCCGCCTTCAGAAGCTTCACCGCGTCATCGAGATAAAGCTGGGCTACCTTGGCGCGCAACCCGTCCAGCTTCTTCGGCAGCGCCTGGCTGTCCGGCATGTACTCGCCGGCCTTCTCGTACATCAGGATGGCCCGCTCCCAACTCTGGGCCTTTTCCGCCTTGTCCGCTTCCTTCAGAAAATAATCGGGGGTGTCCTTGGCCTTGGCCGCCTCGTACAGTTTGGCCACGTCATAGTACCTGGGATTGATGTCCATCGCCGCCTTGAAAGACGCCGCGGCCATCTTCCAGTCCTCCTGCTTGCCCAGTGCAATCCCCTGCTGGTACAGGATTTTCGCGCCTTCCTGCTCCGCCTTGTTGAGGCGGTTTCCGGCGTCCTCGTAACCCGGGTAGAGCTTGTTCACCTGGCGCAGCTTTGCGGTCGCCGCCGCCCAGTCCTCCTTCTGAAGATCGGTTTCGGCCTGACCGTACAACGTCTTCACCTGGGTCTGAAGGGCCGCGACTTTCGTTTTGAGACCGTCGGAAAAGGACCGGATGTCCTTGTTCCCGGGGTCCAGTTTCGAGGCCGCATCCGCATCCCTGGCTATCCTCTCGAGAACGGGCACAGTCGGTTCGGCGGCGGACGCCGCCTGGCGGGCCTTTTCATAGCGGCTTCTGGCCGAGACCTGCCTGGCTTTCACCAAGGCGTCTTTGTATTCCTGATTGCCCGGATCTTCCTGGACCGCTTTTTCGAAATAGGCGATCGCGTCTTCCCAGCGGTTGTTCTGGCTCAGTTCAAAGCCCGTTTTGTAGTTCTCGCTCTGCACACATCCGAACAACAGGACTGCGCAAAACAGGCCCATCAGCGTCCAGAAAGAATTTTTTCTTTTCATTCGATCCTCCCTCTTCGTGTCGTCACAGATCCTCTCAAATCATTCCACACCGGGCAGCCCTTCTTTTCCCTTCGGGACGGCCGAAGGCGGCTGCGCCCCGGTTCACGGCAACAGTCGAACCTCGATCCGGTTGGGCGTGATCTCCAGAATCTTCACTTTGCGATTGCTGAGGGACATGGCGGCGACATCGTCGGCCATGCCCTGCGTATTTCCCCGGAGCTCCACGTCCAGCTCGACCCTGCCCTGATGGAAGGCGCGCTGCTGCATTTCCTTGAACCCCTTGACCTCCTGGGCAACCATGTCCTTGAACTTCATCAGGTCCTCATAGCCGCCCAGCCCCGATGCGATCAGCTTTACCGTCGCCGTATTGGCGAGCTCCGACGACCAGCGCTCCAGTACGGAATCCAGCATGTTGCGGGCGATCTTCAGGGAGACGTCCTCGGTGATTGCCTTGATATCCCCTTTCATCCCCGGAGCCGACTTCGTTTCGTTCTCCGTCGCCAGCACTTCCCCGGTATCGCCGTTGATGACTTTTGCCGAGACGATGACCTTGTTGGAATGCATCTCGATCCCGCCCACGTTGAAGGACTGGCTCGTCGCCTCTGCCCGCCCCAGAATGACCACCTCGGCGCCGTAGCGGTGCGCCATATCCGTGACCGCCTTTCGGTCCGAAGCCAGATTCTGGAGGTTTTCCTTGCTCTTCCGAACGGCCTCGGCATCAACCACCTTGAAACCCTTCGAGAGGAAGTATTTCGCCATCGCCGCCTCGGCCAAGGCGTCTTTCTGAGCCTGCTCCCCGAAGAGAATCATGAGGCGTGGTTTCGATTTGCGCGCGATGATGAGGTTGATCGCCTGCATGCGGTCCTTGAGTTTTCCCGATCCGATGTCCGCTTCAATGGTCACGAAGTACGAATCCCCGTCTTTCTTCTCGGAGATGACCTTGTAGGTGTTGATGAACCCCCGGGACTCGGAGAGGATGCGGTCCAGCTTCAGCTGGTAATTCTCCACTTCGGACGTACTGGTAATCATCACGCCGACGGCCTTTTCGACGGCATTGCGCTGGGCGTTTTCGATGGCCTTGTCGCGGGCGATGTCCACCAGGTTCTTGTGAATCGTCGACATGCCGTCCGCCCGGACGCGGGACTGCGCGCCGGCGGAACTGCAGAAGAGCAGGAACGTCACCGAGAACAGGATTACGAAAAGATTTTTCATCGAACGACTCCATCCCGTAGATTGACTTCCGCTTCGCGGCGTTCGCGAGTCCCGGCAAACGTCGAAGGCGGAGCACAAAGACACTCTTCTTTTTTCGATGGAATTGGTCGTGGAAATATAATGGAATTGTTGTTTACCGTCAAGACGATTTGCGACGGACTCCGACATCGCGCGCTGCCGTCCTGCAGGGCTCTTCCTCCTTCGCGGAAGAATTGAAGCTCTCCGGAGCAAGCTCCGGAGAATCTTCGATCCCCAAGGAAGCGATCTTGAACATCATTCGCTCGCTTCCCCGCGGCAAGCCGCGGGGAATGCGCTCGCTGCCGGATTCAATACCCCGTCCCGCTGAGGTAGTCGTTGAGGGCGACCTGCCAGAACCGCATGGCCTTTCCCGTCGCTTCGATGAATTTGCGGCAGCTGAAGACGCTGTAGGCAGGCCGCTTCGCCGGTCGGACGAGCTGCAAAGACTTGATGGGCCGGACCTGCACACCGTTCATCCCGGCGAATTCAAATATCTTTTTGGCAAATTCGAACCAGCTGCAGCTGCCCCGGTTCGTCACGTGGAAGATGCCCCGCTGACCCGTTTCGATCAGTCTCTGCACCGCCTGCGCCAGGTCCGCCGTATAGGTCGGGGAGCCGATCTGGTCGTCCACCACCTCGACGACATCGAGACTCCTGCCCTTCTCCAGGATTGCACGCACGAAGTTTTTCCCGTGCGCCCCATACAGCCACTGTGACCGGATCAGGAGAACATTGTCGGAGGATGCCAGGAGGAGTTCTTCCCCCTTGAGCTTCGATTGACCGTATACGTTGAGAGGGCGCGGAGGATCCTCCTCGACGTAAGGCGATCCCTTGCCGCCGTCGAAAATATAGTCGGTGCTGAAATGGACGATCGGGATATTTTGCGGCCTGCAGGCCGATGCGATATTTTCCACGGCGAGGGCATTGACGGCAAAGCAGCCGTCCCGGTTCGACTCGCACCCGTCCACGTCGGTGAAGGCGGCGGCGTTGATCACGATATCCGGTTGGGTCTCCCCGATTGCATCGAGGCATGCCGAGGCATCGGTAATGTCGATTTCGTCGATATCCTTCCCGACGACCTCGTGTCCGGCGGCAAGCCGTGTGCGAAGATCGGCGCCCAGCATTCCCTTGTGTCCCAGAATGAGAATTTTCATGATGCTCCTTCCCGTTGCAGTCTCGATCAATATTTCACTTCTTTCAGGAACAGGCCGCAAGCCGGCGCCGTCATCCCCGCCCGCCGCCTGTCGAGGGCGGCGAGAATCTCCTGGAGGTCGTCCGGCGCAAACCTGCCGAGGCCGGTTTCTGCCAGCGTGCCGGCGAGTATTCTGACCATATGCCGCAGGAATCCGTCGGCTTCCACGGAGATCTTGACGACCCCGTTCTCCGGCCCCTCGACCAGAAGGCTGGAGATCGTGCGGACGTGATCTTCGATGTCGCAATGGACGGAGCAAAAGGATGTGAAGTCGTGCCTGCCCACCAGATGGGCGGCGGCCTGTCTCATGCGATCGATGGAAAGCGGTTTGATGATATGCCAGGCATAATGGCGATAGATCGCCGGACGGGCAAGACCATTGAAGATGCGATAGAAGTAGATCTTTGTCTTGACATCCCGGCGGGCGTGGAAGGCGGGCCCGGCGTCGACCAGCTCCTTGACGACGATGTCGGCAGGCAGAAGGCTGTTGAGACCGCGGAGGAACCCCAGCGGCGGGATCTGCGACGTCGTGCGGAAGGAGGCGACCTGGTTGAGGGCATGAACGCCGGCATCGGTCCGACCGGAACCGATGACGCCGACGGGTTCCCCCGTCATGATCGCGACCTTCTCTTCCAGGACCTCCTGGATGGTCGGGCCTTCGGCCTGGCGCTGCCAGCCGCGGTACGCCGTCCCGTCGTATTCGATCACCAGGCGAAGTGTTCTTTCCGGACCTTTATCCATGAGGAATACGGCGGAAGAAAAAGGGGGAGGTCGGCCTCCCCCCGGAAAATCGGCACGTCAGGACCGAATCACTTGTTTTCGCTGCACCGTTCGAGCGCTTCCAGCGCCGGGAGGCCGTTGCCTTCCAGGTACTCGAGAAAAGCGCCGCCGCCTGTCGAGATGTAGGTGATCTTGTCGCTCTCCCCCGCCCGGTGGATCGCGACGTCCGTATCTCCGCCGCCCACGATCGTCTGGGCGTAGGAATTCGCCACGCTGTGGGCCAAGGCTGAAGTGCCGCGGCTGAACGCATCGATCTCGAACATGCCCATCGGCCCGTTCCAGATGATCGTCTTGGCGTTCGTCAGGGCTTCGCTGAACAGCGTAATCGTCGCCGGGCCGATATCCAGCCCGGTCCAGTTGATATTGATCTCCTGTACGGGGACAATCTTCGTTTCCGCCTCCGCACTCTTGTTTTCGGCGATGACGCAATCGACGGGCAGATAGAGCTTGACGCCCTGTTTCCGGGCCGAATCCATGATCTCCCTGGCCTTTTCGAGGAGTTCGTCCTCAACGATGGAACGCCCGACCTCGTACCCCAGGGCCTTGAGGAATGTGAAGGCCATGCCGCCGCCAATGATCATCTTGTCGACCTTCTTGACGAGGTGGCTCAGGACCTCGAGTTTCCCGGAAACCTTCGATCCCCCGGCGATCGCGACGAAGGGTCTTGCCGGCTTCTCGAGCGCCTTGCCGATATAATTGAGCTCTTTTTTGATCAGGAAACCGGCCCCGCATTCCTTCAGGAATTTCGTGATCGCGACATTGGAAGCGTGGCTGCGGTGGGCATTCCCGAAGGCGTCATCGATATAGACTTCTCCGTAGCTCGCCAACTCCCTGGCAAAATTGTCGTCATTGGCCGTCTCTTCAGCATGGAAGCGGAGGTTCTCGAGCAGGATCATTTCCCCGGGCTTCAGCGCGTCGATCGCCTTCTTGACCTCGGGACCGATGCAGTCTTTGACGAATTTGACTTCCTTTCCCAGGAGCCGCGAAAGACGTTTCGCCACCGGCGCGAGGCTCATGTCGGAAATGACCTTCCCCTTCGGCCGGCCAAGATGCGACATCATGATGAGGATGGCGCTTTCATCCAGTGCATAGTTGAGCGTCGGCAGCACCGCCCGGATTCTGGTATCATCGGTGATGTTCAGACAACTGTCCATCGGAACGTTGAAGTCGAAGCGGAACAGAACCCTTTTTCCCCTGATGTCGATGCCGTCGATGAATTTCATGGATCCTCCTTGCCATTTTTCCGCAAAAAAGTTAGAATGCGCGCCGAATTACTAAAAATGCTGCCAAACCAATGGGTTACACATCCAGAAACGAATGACGACTTCGGGTAGTTCACGGGCTTTTCCTATAACGCAGCGCACCCGATAGGTCAAGAAGGAAAAGGACAATTTCGGATGGATCCCGGGGTCAAAGATCAGCAATTTTGAGGAGGATGGACGTTTTCATGGAAAAAGAGCCTTTGCAGACAACGACGGAGGGAAAGATCGGGGCCTTCGAGCAGAAACGCGATGTCCTGATGACCATGGGAGGAGAAAAGGCGGTCGCAAAGCAGCATGAGCAGGGGAAATTGTCTGCCCGTGAAAGGCTGGATCTTCTCTTCGACAAGGGGACCTTCCAGGAGATTCAGCTTTTTGTAAAACACCGTTCGGCCCTGTTCGGACTCGGAGAGAAGGAAATCAACGCCGACGGCGTGATTACCGGATTCGGAAAGGTGAACGGCAGGACGGTTTTTGCGGCCTCTCAGGATTTTACCAGCGTGGGCGGAAGCCTCGGCGAGATGCACGCCGAGAAGATCTGGAAAGTCATGGACATGGCGATCGAGGCCCGCAAGCCCTTCGTCGCCATCAATGATTCAGGCGGAGCCCGCATTCAGGAGGGCGTGCTTTCCCTCAAGGGCTATGGCGGCATCTTCTACCGGAACACGATCGCTTCCGGCTACATCCCCCAGATCGTCGCCATCATGGGGCCGACGGCGGGCGGGGCGGTCTATTCCCCGGCGCTTACGGACTGGGTCTTCATGGTCAAGAAGACAAGCCACATGTACATTACCGGCCCCGACGTCATCAAGGCCGTGATCGGCGAGGAGGTCTCCCACGAGGAGTTGGGCGGCGCCATGGCGCATGCGTGCAAGAGCGGCGTCTGCCACTTCGCAACGGAAAACGACGCGGACTGCATCAACCGGATCAAGACGCTTCTCTCCTACCTGCCGGACAGCTGCCACAGTCCGCTGCCGAAGGGCGAATGCCCGGACAGCGCGGACCGACTCTGCCCGGAACTGGACAGGATCATCCCCGACAAGTCCACGCGCGCCTACGACATGAAGAAAGTCGTCGCCGCCGTGGCGGACAACGGCGAGATGGTCGAGCCGCACGACAACTGGGCAAAGAACATGCTGGTCGCTTTTGTCCGCATCGGCGGGACGCCGGTGGGGGTCATCGCCAACAATCCGAAATTCGGGGCGGGAGTCCTGGACGTCAACGCCTCCGACAAGGCGTCCCGGTTCATCCGCTTCTGCGACGCTTTCAACATTCCGCTGCTGACCTTCACCGATGTGCCGGGCTATATGCCGGGAACGCAGCAGGAATGGGCCGGGATCATCAACCACGGGGCAAAGCTCCTGCACGCCTATTCCGAAGCGACCGTGCCGAAGATCACCGTCATCACGCGCAAGGCCTACGGCGGCGCCTATATCGCCATGTGCAGCAAACATCTCGGGGCCGACTACGTCATGGCCTGGCCGACCGCGGAAATCGCCGTCATGGGCGCCGAGGGGGCCTGCAATATCATCTACCGGAAGGAAATTCAGAGCGCTGCCGATCCGGCGGCGAAACGCAAAGAACTGATCGCCGAGTACGAGGGGAAGTTCAACAATCCCTATTTCGCGGCGCAGCTGGGGATTATCGAGGAAATCATCCGTCCGAGCGAAACGAGAAAGCGCATTGCCATGCTCCTTTCGACCCTGCAGGGCAAGGCCGAAGTGCGGCCGCCCAAGAAACACAACAACATTCCGCTGTAAACCTCCCGGGGATTTTGCGGAAGAGCTCTCAAAGACGGGACGGGCCACCTGGAAATAATAAAAGGGCGGGGATCTTCTTCCCCGCCCTTTTTCGCTGCCCCAGACCTTCCGGCCCTGATGGCCGATCACTGCCAACCGATGGTCTCGTAGCCCTTCTCCCTCAGGCACCTCTCGACGAATTGCCGATGCACGGGGGACGGCTTCCCTGCATCGGAAGCACTCTTGACCAGACCCGCTGCGGCCCCGGCGGCTGCGCCGACGCCGATTCCCCTGCCCAGATGGCCCGTCACAGCGCCGACGGCCCCTCCGACTACGGCCCCGCCGGCGGCCCCTCCGGCCGTATTTTTCAGCGTATCCTTGCCGGCTTCGGATTGGACATATTCTGCTGCAAGCTGCTCGCAGGTTTCGATATCCCGCTGCGCCTGCCCGTCCCCCACGCGTTTGAGATGATCGTTCGGATAGAGGACCGGCTTCGGTGCACCGCAGCCGGAAAGAAGCAACAGGAGCGCCGCAACAACGAACGCGCAACCTTTGAAGCCGGACGGACGAGCCTCCGGGCAGCGGCGTTTCCGGATATCCGGTCTCTTCATATCCTGGACCCTCCCTCGAAGTTCAGGGCTTTTTCAATCCGCGCCAGTGCGTCCTCACTTCCCAGGAGCGCAACAATCCGTTCGAGTTCCGGACCGTCGCTTCGCCCCGTCAGAGCAAGGCGCAGAGGCAGGAGAAGCCTTCTCCCTTTCCGGCCCGTTCGTTCCTCGGCGTAGCGAACGACGCGCCGGAAATATCCGTCGCCGGCCGGCACCTGGCGAAAACCCTCCAGGAAAGCGGCAAGGACCTCCCCCTCCCGGCCCGCCGTTCGGAGGGACTCCGGCGCCGGAGAGAAGCGCAGCGGATCGAAGATTTCGACGAGCGGCGCGATATCCGCGAGGGTCCGCAGATTGTCCCTGCAGGCCTCTGCGACCCTTCGAAACCGGTTGCGGTCCTCATCCGCCATCCGCTTGCCGGCCTCCCCGGAAAAGGGCAGAAGCAATTCGACAAGCCGGTCTCCGTCGATCCGTTTCAGGTGCGCCGCGTTGAGCCATTTCAATTTGTCCTCATCGAAGACGGCGCCGCCTTTTCCCAGGCGGTCCAGGGAAAACGCGGCAATCAACTCCGCGGACGAACCGATCTCTTTCCCCTCCGCGACGGATCCGCCCAGCAGGGCAAGATAATTCAGCAGCGCCTCGGGGAGAAACCCCTCGTTCCGGAAGGCCCGCACGGACACCGCGCCGTGGCGCTTGCTCAGTTTTGCATGATCGGCGCCCAGGACGAGCGAGTGGTGCGCGAAGACGGGCGGATCGAATCCGAGGGCCCGGTAGAGCATCAGCTGCGGCGCCGTATTGGAAAGGTGGTCTTCGCCGCGGATCACGTGCGAGATCCGCATCAGGTGATCATCCACGACCACGGCGAAATTGTACGCGGGAAGCCCGCTGGAGCGGACGATGATGAAGTCCCCGATGTCGGCCCCTTCGAACTTGACGGTCCCGCGGATCAGATCGTCGAAAGAAAGCGCCGCCGGCGCGCTGCGGAAACGCCAGGCCGGCTTCCTGCCCCGCTCCTCTTCCGACCTTCGCTGATCGGGCGTCAGGTTCCGGCACTTCCCATTGTAACGGGGTGCGACGCGCCGGGCCAGCTGCAGAGATCGCTCCTCCTCCAGTTCCCCTTCGGTGCAGTAGCAGGGATAAACGGCGCCGTCCTCTCGAAGCCTTGCGAGATACCGCTCGTAGAGATCGAAGCGCTCGCTCTGCCGATAGGGGCCGCAGGCGCCTCCGCGCCCTGGTCCTTCGTCCCACTCGATCCCCAGCCAGTGCAGATCGTCGCAGATCCCGGCGGCAAATGCGTCCGTAGAGCGTTCCCGATCCGTATCCTCGATCCGCAGGACGAAGGTCCCTCCGCAGCTCCTGGCGAAGAGCCAGTTCAGCGCCGCCGTCCGGGCGTTCCCCACATGGAGCTCCCCCGTGGGAGAGGGAGCGAATCGCAATCGTAATGAAACGGACATCGTCCGACCTCAGCATTCTTCCAGCAGGACGACGGCAAAGGCCGCGATCCCTTCACAACGGCCGACGAATCCCATGCCCTCGTTCGTTTTGGCCTTGACGTTGACGCATCCCGCGGCGATCCCCAACGCCGATGCAATATGGTTCGCCATGCCGTCGATATATCCCTGCAGCTTCGGCTTTTCGAGAACGATCGTCGAATCCACGTTGCAGACGCGGAATCCCTTTTCCTCCGCCAGAACACGAACCCGTTCGAGAAGTTTCAGACTCGAAATATCGCGATAGGCCGAATCCGTATCGGGGAACAGGCGGCCGATGTCTCCGCAGGCCATGGCCCCGATCACCGCATCGCAGACGGCGTGGACAAGCACATCCGCATCCGAGTGACCAAGCAGCCCGGTTTCATGGGGAATCTGGACGCCACCGAGGATGAGCCTCCTGCCCGGAACCAGGCGGTGACTGTCATAGCCGAACCCTGTTCTCATCGTTGTTGCTCCCGTCCCGTTCCGTCCGTCATCGGCCGTGTGATGCCTTCGCGTCGTCCCGGCGCCGGAAAGCGGCCTCTGCAGACCGAAGATCTTCGGGGGTCGTAATCTTGAGGTTGTCCTCGGAACCCGGGACAATCTTCACGGGCACCCCGATCCGCTCCACCAGTACGGCGTCGTCGGTACCGGTAAAACCTTCCGCCGTCGCGGCCGCATAAGCCCGGTCAAGGAGGTCCCTCCGAAAAACCTGGGGCGTCTGCGTCAGCCAGAGCCGGCTGCGGTCGAGCGTCCTGACAATCCAGCCTTCCCGATCCGCCTCCTTGACCGTGTCCTTCGCCGGGATCCCAAGCGTGGCGGCGCCGTGGCGGCGCCCGGCAGACACGACGTCCGCAAGAAGTCCCGGCGTCAGGAACGGCCGCACGGCGTCATGGATCACGACGAGATCGTGGACGCGGTCCGCCGCCTCCAGGCCGCGCTGTACGGAATCCTGCCGCTGCAGTCCGCCCGGGACAATCTTCGCGACCTTGCCGGCCCCGACGTCCCCCACCATCCCGCGGACGCAGGAAATCTCCGCCTCCGGAACGACCAGGACGATTTCGTCGATGACCGGGGATTTTTCGAAGATCCGGAGCGTGCGGGCGAGGATCGGCTCGCCGGCAACCGGCAGAAACTGCTTGGCCGTCGGCAGTCCCATGCGTTTTCCGGACCCCGCCGCCGGGATAATCGCCACCGTTCCCACAGAAACGCTCTCCACGTTTTCTGAGGCTGTTCAAAAAGGCCTCGATGCAAGGCCCCCGAAATCCCGAGCCGTGCGGCGTACCGGGATGTACGCCGAATGGCGAAGGATGAGGGCAACGCAGCAGGCAGACGTTCTGGATGGTCTCCGGGCCTCGCTTCGGAGATCATCGATCCCCAGGGAGGATGTCAGCTTTTCACCCGCTCGTACGCTTTCCTGTCCGCGCCCTTGAGTTCGGAAAAAATCATCCGGCCCGCCGTCGTCTGGAGTACGCTCGTCACGACGACGTCCACGGTGTTGCCCACAAACCTGTTGCCGCCGTCCACGATGATCATCGTGCCGTCGTCGAGGTAAGCCACTCCCTGTCCCGGCTCCTTCCCTTCGCGGATGACTTTCACCGTCATCATTTCACCCGGCAGCACGACGGGTTTGAGCGCATTGGCAAGCTCGTTGACGTTGAGGATCTTGATTCCCTGCAGTTCCGCAACCTTGTTCAGGTTGAAGTCGTTCGTCAGAATCTTCCCGTTCATCTTCTTCGCCAGGGCCACCAGCTTCGCGTCCACCCCTTTGACCTTCGGGAAGTCCTGATCGACGATCTCGATATACACGCCGGCCATTCGCTGCATCCGGCCCAGGATATCGAGCCCTCTCCGGCCGCGCGACCGCTTCAGAGAGTCGGCGGAATCGGCAATCAACTGAAGCTCCTCGAGCACAAAACGGGGAACAATGAGCGTCCCCTCGACAAAGCCCGTCTCACAGACATCCGCGATCCGGCCGTCGACAACCACGCTCGTGTCGAGGATGCGGTAGTCGCCCGCTCCCTTGCCGGCAAAACCGAGAAAGTGAAATTCTTCGATTTTCTTGGAGCCGAGTACGAGCCCGAGATATCCCATGACGCCGATCAACAGGGTATAGACCCAGGGAACCACATACTGCTTTTCGGTGATATTGCTGACGAAACTCAGCCCGTAGGCCAGGAGGAATGCGATAAGCAGACCGACGATCATACCAGCCACGCCGCCGAAGATGGTGCGCAACGGTACCTTCCGGATGGCCTGTTCAACTTTCATGACAATGAAGGCGATGAGCGCGCCGAGCAAAAGACCGACCAATGACCAGGGGAAACCATAATAGCTATAAACAATAAAATAGCCGCTCACGGTACACGCCAGAAACAACAGAAGCCTTATGATCAAAACAGTTCACCTCCTTTCCGTTTTTTTGGTTATGAAACAAAGACCGATATCCCCTTTCCTCATACGGGATACCGCCCATGTCACGGGTCTTGAACTGCACCGGATGAAAGCAAAGGGAGTGTTACTGCAAGGTGAATATTTTCTTCAAGTCTTCTTCGATCTTCGCTTCATCGGAATTGCTGGCGATGGAGATCTCCTTGATCAGCAGGCTCTTCGCCGTGTCCATCATCTTCCGTTCGCCGAAGGAAAGATTCTTGTCGGTCTTGAGGATGAGGAGGTCGCGCAACACCCTGGCGATTTCATAAACGGACCCTGTCTTGATCTTCTCGAGGTATTCCCGATACCGCTTGTTCCAGGTCTGTTTGTCGATCGTCACGTTCTTGTTTCGCAGGATCGCATAGATCTTCGGAATTTCCCTCGCATGAATGAGTTCCCGAAGACCGACCGCCTTGGCGCTGTCCATGGGGATCATGATCTTCATCCCGTTGCCCATGATTTTCATGATATAGTACTGCTGTCTGTTGCCCATGACTTCGCGGTTTTCGATTGCTTCGATCACGCCGACACCCTGCGCCGGGTAAACGGCCAGATCGCCTACCTTAAACATCTTGATGCACATGCCCATTGTTCCCATAGAGTAACCTTACCAGAACCTTACCAGATTTTTGAACGTAGCAGGCTATCACGTTCTTTGCATCCCGTCAACATTTATAGCAAAAGGACCGTCATATGTAACGATGCATGGTCCGGCCGAGATCGCGCTCCAGGCTGTCCCCGCCCTTCTGCGCATATCCGTCGACGTACGCTCCGATGCGGCGATAGAGTTCCCGATCTGAAAGATCGGACAGCTTCCGGAAGCTTCCTGTCCTCCGCCCGACCCGGAAGATGAGCCGGTCCCTTTCCGGCAGGCGGAAAAAGCCGTCGATGGTCGAAAGAAGGCGTTCCTTGTCTTCGGGAAGCTTTCCTTCCAGCTCTTCGAGCAGGTTCAGGATGTGGTCGCTCACGATCCGCGAGGTGATACCCTCCAGATGCTCGATGAACACCCGGATCTCCCGGAGAATCTCCTCATCTCCGATCGGCGCGAAATCGCCGGCACGCATCCTGTCGTCCAGGTCCGATCCCGGTTTGACATGCAGTGTCCGCAGCCGGATGAAATCGGGGTTGATGAGGTTCAGGGCCCGCGCGGTATGCTCGGCATGATCGCGGGACCACTTCGCCCCCCCGAGCCCCGGCATGACGTACTCGGACAGGGAGATCCCCGCTTCGCGAATCCGGCGTCCCGCCTCGACGTGCTGCCGCGCCGTCACCCCCTTGCGGATGAATTCCAGCAGGGCATCGCAGCCCGACTCCATCCCCACGTGGATCCGCGTCAAACCGGCCTCGCGGAGGCGGCGGAAATCCTCCACGGACTTGTGCGCCGCGGTCCGCGAGCGGCAGTAAGTGGTCACGCGGGTGACCGAGGGAAAATGCTCGCGCAGACAGGAAAGGATTTCGACGACATCGTCCGTCTTCATGACGAGGGAATCGGCATCCTGGAGGAAGACCGACTGCCCGCCGAAGTACATCCACGCGGCCACGGAAGCAAGGACGCCGTCTTCCACCCAGTGGCCGTAAAGCGCGTGCAGCAGACGGTCGGTGACCTGCCCGCCTTCGCCGCAGTTTTGAGAGACCGCGCGGATTTTTTCAGCCGCAGCCGCCGCCGTCCGGATGTCGTCCTTGATTTCTTCCACGGTTCGGATCGAAAATTTTGTGCTGCGATACGTGGGGCAGAAGGCGCACTTGTTCCACGGGCAGCCACGTGTAAGTCGAATCAGGAGGCTCTTCGCCTCGCTCGGCGGCCGGATAGGGCCTTGCTCAAAATTTCCTTGCACAGCAGATTCCTCGTTTCCCTGAACTTCACGGCAGAAAGAAAAGGGGGTTGCGGGCCTTGTTGCGGTAGCGCACCTCGAACATCATGAATGCGTCGCCCGTCCTGCCCGGTGCGCCCATGAAGGCTATCCGGTCACCCCTCTTAACTTGCTCGTCCAGCCGGACCAGCCGGCTTCCAAGCTCCGTATAAACGGTCGCATAATGATCCTCATGCCGGACGATGATTGTCTCTCCATAGCCTCTCAGCACGGAAGA
Organism: Syntrophaceae bacterium UBA6109; assembly: GCA_002428445.1. The sequence continues at coordinate 89,932 of DIWJ01000044.1, read as the reverse complement.
ATAGATGACCGTTCCGGCGGCGGCCGATTTCACCACGGACCCCTGCGACGCGACGATCTTAATCCCGTTGCTGAACATCCCGTTGGACTGGATGCCGAAGCGGGATGCCACCCTTCCGCTGACCGGCCAGGAGAAGCGCTTGCGATCGAACTGGAGCGACGGCTGATCCGATTCGGAAGGAGCAGGCGCCGCCCGCGGCGTCTCCTGCCGCACCGAGGGAGCGCGATCGGCCGGACCCCGGTCGGACGAAGGCGCGGCCTGCTCTTTTGCCGTCCCCGGCCGTTCCTTGAGCCGGACGGCCTTGTTATCCGCCCTGGCCGGCTGGGTGCGGGCAGCGGCGGCCGGCGAAGCGGCCTTTCCGTCCCGGATCGTCTCTTCCGCAATCCCCGGCGGCGCCTGCCGCATCTCGCGCTTGTCCGACGGCAGGCGGGATGCGGCAGGGGCCGCTTTTTCAGGCGGTGACGTCTTGCCGTTCCCGCCGTCCGTTTCGCGGCTTTTCAGCGTCACAGAGACGCCGTCCTGAACGGGCTGGGGATCCGGGATGAAAACGACGCTGTCCGCCTCGATCCGGGTGGGATCGCCGATGTCATTGATCTCGGCGAGCTCCTGCAGGCTGACGCGGTAAAGGTGGGCGATGTGCCAGAGCGTCTCCCCCTTCTGCACGCGATGGTAGATCCCCTTGGGCCGCGAGGTCCTCATAGGCAGCGCGGTGCAGGACGCAACGAAGAGAAGGGCAAGAAAGACAGCGGATATCGTCCGGAAGCGGTCCGATTTCGGGGCCATCTCTTACGATTCCCAGCCGTGTTCGCCGATCAGGTTCACGAAACGGACTCCGCCCAGCGATTCGCGAACCAACCCGTCCGGCTTGTCGGAAGTCTTCGCCAGCTTGATCAATTCCTGAGTGTACCGATCGCCGACCGGAATGACGAGTCTGCCGCCCACCGCCAATTGATCGATATAGGCCTTGGGAATGCTCGGCGCCCCCGCCGTTACGATGACGGCGTCGAAGGGCGATTCCTCACGCCACCCGTACGTCCCGTCCCCGACGCGAATCGCCACATGGTAGTAATGAAGCGCCTCCAGGACCTTGCGGGCCCTCGACGCCAGGGAGGCGAACCTCTCGATGGAAAAAACCTGATCCGCCAGGAGCGACAGAATGGCCGTCTGGTAACCGGAGCCCGTCCCGATCTCGAGGACCTTCTCCCTGCCCGTCAATTCCAGCGCCTCCGTCATGAGAGCAACGATATACGGCTGGGAGATCGTCTGCTGCGCTTCAATCGGCAGGGGATTGTCCTGATAGGCCTGCTCGGCCAGTACCTCTTCGACGAAGAGGTGACGCGGCACCGTTTCCATCGCCTTGAGTACGCGCTCGTCCCGGATCCCCCGCGCGCGGAGCTGGGCGTCCACCATCTTCAACCTGAGCTTCCTGTAACGATCCATCCTCAATCCTGTTCAGGGAAGCGACTCCGCCTCGCCGGTATGCGGTATGCCGCCTCCACCCACGAATGTCTTCTCATTCCCATGGCTTCCCGGGTTACGATCAGCCAGTAGTATTTTTCCTTCGCCGTTTCGCGCGCCGCATTGAAGCGGTCGATCTCGCCGTTGATTTCGCAGATCATCCGCTTCCGGATCCCCGCGGCCTCCGCGGATGCCGGCGGGGCATCCCCTTCGCCTTCAAGCCGGAGGAGCGCATCGAGGCGGTGTCCGATGACCCGTTCGATCGCGCGCAGCCTGTCGAGGGCCCTGACCACGCCCTCGCCGGCGCGTCCCAGAACGGCTGCACGTTCACGCCAGAATTCTTCTTGGAGAATCTCTTCAGGACTTCTTGCCGCCGGCATTTCCAATCCACGACGCGATGCCGCCGCCAACGTCCTTCCCTTCCCGGCGGGGCCGGTCGCCCTTGTTCTCGTTGTTTTTCATCTTATCATCAGCGCGCCGGTTTTTCAATAACAAAGCCCTCTTAGGCTCTGGAAAACATTTCCCTTTACACCCTCGGCCGATTTCGTTACACCTTTTCCGGAGCGCAGGAAGGCGAATGCCCATGGAGGAAGAGCCCCCGGAAATGAAGGAAATTTTTGGACCTCTTGCAGAGGCCGTTTCCCTCGCCTATCGTCAGGGACAGGAGGACGAAACGCTGGAGCCGCATGTCCTGCGGGACGCCCAGGGCGCGCCGATGGGCAGGCTCCGGGGCGGCGATGCCGTCATTTTCTTCAACATCCGGGGCGAGCGCGAGATCGAACTTTCACGTTCCCTCACGGAGAAGGACTTCCAGCCCTTCCCCGTCACAAAAGACTTGACCCTCCGTTTCGCGACGCTCGTGGAATACACCGCCGATCTGAACGTGCCGGCCGCCTTCCCGCCGCCGGGGACGCTTCCCGACACGCTTGGGGACGTCCTGTCACGCCTCGGCATCCGCCAGGCCAGGATCACGGAGGCCGAGAAGGCCTTCCACGTCGGCTTCTTCCTCAACGGCAAGAAGGAAGATCCCCTGCCCTTCGAGGAGCGGATCGTGGTTCCGACACGCAAAGACGTTCGCCTCTTTGACGAGGCTCCGGAAATGTCCGTTGCCGAAGTCGCCGACGCCGTTGTGGAGAAGATCGGCGATGGAGACGTTCGCTTCATCTTCGCCAACTTCGCCAACGTGGACGTCGTGGGCCACATCGAAAATGAATCCGCAGTCCTTCGCGCCGTGGAGGCCGTCGATACGGCTCTGGGAAGAGCCGTGGCTGCGGCCCGGCAGACCGGCATGACCGTCCTCGTCACGGCCGACCACGGCACCGTGGAGAAATGGCTTTACGAAGACGGAGCCGTCGATACGGGGCACACGGAGAGTCCCGTTCCCTTCGTTCTCATCGACGATGCAAAGGGTTTCTCGCTCCGCGGCAGAGGGGAGTTGTCCGATGTTGCGCCGACGGTCCTGCAACTTCTCGGCATCCCGCAGCCCGAGGCCATGACCGGCCGGACGCTCATCGAGGCGCTGCCGGCAGGGTTCCGGCCGCGGCGGCGGCTGCTGCTCATCCTCCTGGACGGATGGGGATACAGCGAAGAGGCCAGAGGGAACATGATCGCCAAAGCCCGGACGCCGGCAATGGATACCCTGATGAACACCTGTCCGCGCGCGACGCTGGCGGCCGCGGGAGAAGCCGTGGGCCTGCCCCCCGGGACGGTCGGCAACTCCGAGGCCGGGCACCTTCATATCGGGGCCAGCCGGCGGGTCCCCTCCGACCGCGTACGGATCGAGCAGGCGATTGCGGACGGGTCCTTTTTCCGGAATCCGGTCTTTCTGAGCGTCATGCGCGAGGCCTCAGCCGCGGGGAGGGCCGTTCACCTCATGGGAATCGTCTCCTTCTTCAGTTCCCACGGCTCCATCGAGCATCTCTTCGCCCTCATGGAGATGGCGAAGCGGGAAGGGGTCCGCAACCTCTTCATTCACGCCATGCTGGGCAGGCGCGGCGAACTGCCGGAAAGCGGCGCGCGCTACCTGTCGCAAATCGAGGAGCGCTGCCGCCAACTCGGAATCGGCAGGGTGGTCTCTGTCATCGGGCGCTACTGGTCGATGGACCGTGAAGAAAACTGGGACCGGATCGAAAAGACCTACCGGATGCTCGTCGAGGGAGAGGGCATCCCCGTGGCCGATGAGAGGAGATGACCGGAATGGAAGTCGCGATCAACAAGTCCAGACTGGTACTCGTCCAGGGGGACATCACCGAGGAAGAAACCGATGCAATCGTCAACGCCGCGAACTCCCGGCTGGCCGGAGGCGCAGGCGTGGACGGCGCCATCCACCGTGCCGGGGGGCCGTCAATCATGGCGGAGTGCCGCAAGATCGGGTACTGCCCGACGGGGCAGGCGGTGATCACGACGGGCGGGAACCTGAAGGCGAAACACGTGATCCATACGGTTGGGCCGGTCTACCGGGGCGGGACGAAGGGCGAGGCGGGGTTTCTGGGAAGCTGTTTCGCCTCCAGCCTGAAACTCGCCTCCTCGCACGGCCTGAAGAGTGTCGCCTTCCCGGCCATCAGCACCGGCGTCTACGGGTATCCTCTCGACGAAGCCGCCGAGGTCTCGTTGAAGGCCGTCATCGACTACCTTCGAAACCACACGGACATCGAACTTGTCCGCCTCGTTCTCTTCGACCGCCGCAGCCTGGACGCGTTCACGGAGGCACTGCGCAAGCTGCTCTGACAGACTGCTCAAGTTGATGCCGGCCTGTCCAGTTTCCTCCTGACGGCGAGGCCGAGGCTTTCCCGCACATAGGGCTTCCTGACGCAGGCACCCGCGCCGAGCGCCTGCGCGGCGGCGACGCGCCCCGTTTCCGAAAAGCCGCTGACGATGATGGCCTTCTCGCCGATCTTGAATCCGGCAGCGCGCGCATTCCCCACGGCGTGCCGCGGGTTAAGCGAACGAATGATGTTCAAGATCCCTTCCCCGGGGATCGAAGATTCTCCGGAGCTTGCTCCGGAGAGCTTCAATGTCGTTTGGGATTCGCAGCAGAGAAGTTCTCCGGCACTCCGGCTGCCGGATGCGCTGTTCCGGGTACAGCCGCAGCAGGACCCGATGCCGTTCCGCGCCGGGACTATTGCTTCGGTTCGGCCCACCAGAAATCGTTGTTTTCCACGGGATCGTGGACCCGCAGCCGGCCTTCCGTTTCGATCACCGGCCCGAGCGAAATCTCGTCGCTTTCGTGAATAAGGCGATCCGCCGTCATGAGGACGCCCACGAAGAACCCGTGTTTCCTGACGGCCTCGATGCCGTAGGCGGAACACGAAGGATGCATGGGACAATCCGCGCCGATCACGGGAGAGATGACGTCCTGATAAAACCGGATGCTCCCGATCAAAAACGAATCCTGAGGACCGGCGGTCTCCCCCTCCCCCGGTTCTTGCGGGGCGGAACCGCCCTCCCAGGGTCCGAAGGTCGCCGGGTCCGCTGCCCGGAGCGGACAGGCCATGACGAGAATCAACAGAATCAGGACAATGCGCATGCGGTTGCCGGGCCGCGGAATCCCGCCGCCCTCCTCCGAATCGAATCTTTTCCAGCCGGCGTTCGCATCGTCCCCGCAGCCTATGGCGCCGGTTCCGGCGGCGTGAAGCCGGCGGCGCGGAAGGCCGCCTGTCCGGCCGGCAATGCCAGGAATTTCACGAAAGCCCGCGCAAGGTCGGGCGACTTGCTCGCCTTGAGGACCACCGCCGCATAGGGAAGGTCGTTCCGGAACTCATCCGGCAGAGGACCGACGAGCTCCGCCCCCGGGACAGCCGTGATCTCGCTCGCCTGGACGACCACCATCTCAGACTGGCCGTCCGCCACACGCCGGACGGCCTCCCCGCCGACAGCCGTCAGTACGGTCTTGCCTTTCAGCTGCTCCGCAATACCCAGGCGTCCGAGGACGACCCGCGCAAAATACGCGCCGGACGTGCCGCCGCGATCGGGATCGGCATAGGTGATGGATTTGGCGGCGAGGAGCGTGTTCTTGAATTCTTCCGTCGTCGCAATCCGCGGGCGCGGGGCGCCAGCGCGAATTCCGACGCCTACACCGATGCGGCCGACTTCCACGCGCGAGTCCTTCGCCGTGATCCCCTGTTGATCGAACTCGGTGACGGCCGAAGACGGGAGCACCGCGACATCGGCCGCCGCTCCGGCGGCCACCTGTTTTTGTATCCCGCCGCCCGTTCCGAAGGTGAAATTCACCTTGCCGCCGGTTTCGCCTTCGAACGATTTGGCCGCGGTCAGCAGCACGGCCTTCGTGCCGCCCGGGCTGAAGACCATGATTTCGGACTGGATGCTCATTGCAGAATCTCCTTTGCAGAAATAGATCAAACACCCTGCTGAGACTTAGAGAACCTGACAGGACCGCAGACTAGGCCGTCGGGTTCACTTCATTTCCCGGACGACTTTCCCCTTCGAGAGGATGGAGAACGTCATGTTCGGTTCACTGAGCATGATCGATTCGATCAACGGTTCAGAGACGGGCTGATCCGCGATCCACTCGACAAGGAAATTGGCCCCCGTTCCGCTTTGATCGGATTTGGGAATGAAGAAATTCGTCGCCCCCATCGGACCCAGGACAATCTCACTTTTCGAAAAAGTCTTCACGAGAAATCCGTCATTGTTGAAGTAAAGGACTTTGGTAATCCGGATTGAATGTCCGAGGTCCGTGTTGTGGATGGCCATGAAGGCGCTGACATCGATCAGTTTCTTTTCGGAATAGGGGATATTGGAATAGATGGGCACATAGACGACCTGCCCCTTCACTTTGTTGGTATCGGAGTCCTTGATCTGCAGGGTATCGGCGTTGAAGTTTCCGGTCTGCTTCGTGCCGGTCTCCGCCGGCTCCTGTCTGGAACACGCGCAGGACAAGAGAGCAGCGATGACCAATGCGATGGCGGATATCTTCTTCATCGGGAAGGAGGCAATGTCGCTATGCTCAATGGGAAATTGCGGGAAGCCTCTCTTTTTCATCGTCTGGCCCCTTTCTTAACCGATCGTTATTGACACATCATATAATTTTCCAAAACACCGCTCAACAATAAGGATCAGCGTTTACCCCAATTCATTCATCAAAAGGGTTCTGAATCGATCGATCTGCGATGCCCGGCTAACATACCCCGGGACGTCTGAATTCGGCAAGATCTTCGTCATCAGCAGCCGGCAAACAACGCGACCTTCACTTCTTCCATCTCCATTTCCTCGGCGGGATAGGACTTCAGCATCGATTGGAGGACCTTCAGGTCCCGGTTCTCCGGTGCAAGCCAGGCCGCTTCGCATGTCGCCGGCAGGATGACCGGCATCCGGTCGTGGATGGGTTTGATCAGTTCGTTGGCTTCCGTCGTGATGATCGTGCAGCTGCGGACGGTCTCCCCGTCCGGCGATGCCCATGTCTCGTACAATCCGGCGAAGCCGAAGGGCCGCCCCGACTTGAGCCGGATCAGCATCTGCTTCTTCGCCTTCCCCAGCTTCTGCCATTCATAGAAGCCTTCAGCAAGGACAAGGCAGCGGCGGTCCCGGAAAGCGCTTCTGAAGCTCGGCTTTTCCGCAACCGTTTCCGCGCGGGCATTGAACATCTTCCTGCCGATGGATGGATCCTTCGCCCAGGGGGGAATCAGGCCCCAGCGAAAATTGACGAGGCGATTCCTGTCGTGGCGGACAACGGCGACGACCTGCTGTCCGGGAGAGATTTCGTTGCCCGCCCCGCATTCGCCGTCGACCTCTTGGACATGGAACTCTTCCATGACGCGGCACAGGCCCATCGAGAAGACATAACGGCCGCACATAGCTTCAAACCTTCCTTGTACTTACGCCGGGTCCGGCATCCCGCACGCACGCCGCCGAACGCAGGCTTTACGGCTTTCCTGTGCCCGCTCCGTGTTTCTCGTAGCTCGTTGGCCCGTCTTCGTATCCCACCTGTTTGAGCCACCAGGCGGGATAGAATACTGCCTGGGCGATCCCCGCCCTCGTGTTCAGATAGCCGTCGTTGTATTTGATGTAGAGCCGTTCGGAGAGCTTCCACCACTCACGGAGCACATCGGCGGCATACGCGTCGGAATACTCCGTCAGGAGACGGCGGGACGCTATCCTCTCGCCCTTCTTCCACAGGGACAGAGCCTCGTCCTCCAGCTCCTGCTGGTTCCCGAAGGCGCGGGCTTCGAAGCGGTCGCGCACGGCATGGATATCCTTGATCATAAAAGAATACTTGAGCATGGCGTAGTTGGCCACATAATTGAAGGCCGTCCACATGCTTTCCCGGTCGAACCGAAGAAGGTCGCCTCTCTGGATGGAAGGAGCCAGGTTCGCCGCCCCGGCGTAAAACGGCATGAGCACCGCCGTTGCCGGCCGGTCCGGCCCGTACCAGGTCAATCCGCCGATCGCATCCGGAAGCCAGCTGCGGGACTGATTGACATAGGCGTACACGCAGCGGTAGATGTTCAGCGGCCGCTCGAACTCTCCCTTCAGGGGCGTCAGGCGCCCCTCCTTGTCCGCCGTGCCCTCGGCCTGCCCCTCGAAGCGGTTGGGATCGCCGAAAGGCCCGGCTGCCAGGCCCTTGGTCAGGTCGAATTCTGTGCCCTCGTAGTTATCGCGGTGAATCGTGAAGACGTTTTCGACCGTCAGTTTCTGATCCGGCTTGATGGAAAAAGGATAGGTCCGCGTGAAGGGTCCCTCGACCCACGGAGGCAGCTTCAGGGACGGCGCAACCAGGGATTGGGCGCGCCAGACCCTCCGCAGGGAGTAGTAGGGATGATGGAATTCGCCGTCGCCATAGACGCTGCTCCAGTCGAGGGGACCTTGCCCGGGCTTCCACCAGCCCTTCTCTCTGGCCACATCGAAGATGTTGGCGGAAAACATCATGTCCTCGGCGCCTTTGCGGACTTCCCGGATGCGGAACTGGTTGGCCGACACGAAGAAGCCGTCGTCGGGCACGCGCTGGGCCACCCAGACGCCGCCCGTGCCGTTCATGTCGTAGCCGGCCATTTCCATGACCCATCCCTCTTCCGGGTCGGCGACGATCAGCGTTTCTCCCGTTCCATAGTAACCGTATTTTTCGATGAGTTCGCCCATCAGCTTGACGGCCTCGCGGGCCTTCCTGCACCGCTCCAGGGCCACGCGGGAAAGTTCCGCGGAATAGAAGATGCGCTTCCCCGGCTCGGGCTCGGGATGCACCTTGGCCTTGTCGGTGCATTCGCCGATGGACAGCTGATGCTCGTTCATGATGCCGTAGTTGGCGTCGAAATAGGCGTAGGTGCGGGGAACCTGCGGGATAAAACCCAGGGGAACGTTGACGGGCACTCCGGGCGTGTCGTACCCGGGTCCGCGGTCCCGCGTGGCGATGCGCTGCGTCTCGCTCGCTCCCCATTGGGGCTTGTAATCCAGGGCGCAGTGGGAATAGAAGACCGGCCGCATCGAACCGGGCTTGTGGTTCATGGCGGGCACGTAGATCAGCCGAGCATCGCCGAGACCGTCGTCCGAATGGGAGACCATGACCGAGCCGTCGGCGGAGGCCTTCTTGCCCGTCAGCGTGGTCGTGCAGCTCCATGCCGGCACGGTATACGCCAGGAACACGATTGCGGCAAACGCCAGAACGCTTCGCTTCGCAGACATCACACAATCCTCCTCCGGTCGGGAATCTTCACCGGATCGGTCGATCCGGACAGCGGGAATTCATGGCGATTTCCGATATGGAGCATCGCTCGTTTCTTTGCAGTCTGAGCAAAGGGGATAATGTTCTTCCGCCGACGGGATGTATACGATATCCGTTCCTGCGCGTCAACGGCGGGCCCGGCAACGACGTATCGCATCCCGGGATCGGAACTCGAAGACCGTCATCGCCGCCGGGGCACGAAACTGTCGCAAGGAGACGGCGGTCAAATCTATCCTCGACCCTTCCGCGTTCCGACGCCGTTTCCGGCATCCCGGCCGCACTCTGCCGGGCGCCTTTTCCGCCGCATCAAGCCCGCCACGATCCACAGGGCGGCAAGAACTGCGACGATGAGGCCGACGAACGGCACGAGCAGGGAGAGAAGCGTTGTCAGCACCGATCCGGCGAATTCGGCGGCCGCGAGAACGAGGTTCGCCGCACCGCCCGTCGACGCGGTGGACGCCCCGCGCAGCAGCGCCGTGCCCGTCTGGATCGTTCCGGCCACGCCTCCCCCGGCGATCAGGGCAATCGTCCATTTCAGGAAGGGAGGAACGTCCGTCATGACCGCCGCCGTCGCGACGGCCCCGGCGGCAACGGCCAGCGGCGTCGCCGCTGCATCGAGAAGATTGTCCATCCACGGAACGGAATAGGCGGCGATTTCCAGGACCGCCGCCGTCGCAAAAGCCAGGAGGGCGGTCTGCGTCCCGATCCACTGGAACTCCGGCGCCGGCAGGATATGGCCGCCCATGGCGGCGATGCTGAGCCCGAGAAAGGGAATGATGATGCGGAAACCGCAGGCGGCGCTCAGGCCGATGCCGATGACGAACCCGGAGAATCCGCTCCAGAGATGCTCTTCCATGACGGGAGTCTTTCTTTTTTCGATCCGCTGTCTTTCAGACCGCATGGAGGAAGCGGCGATCGCTCCGGCGGGCAGGGTCAAGGCATCCGCAACGGGCTCATGCCTTCGCGCTGCGGAATTCCTCTTCCACAAACCGCGCAAGGTGATCCCCGATCAGGGTATAGGGGAGGAGCACTTCATTCGCCCCGCTTGCTTTCAGAGCATCGATCTGATCGGCCGAATCCGCCGTGGCGACAATGACCGCATTCGGCGCGACGGCGCGGCAGGTCGTCACGATGGACGCATTGTTCGTTCCCTTCAGAAGCATGTCGGGAATGGTGGAAAGGATGATTTCCGCCTCGGCGACATGGGCGTGCTCCAGGGTGTCCATGCTGCTGATGTCGCCGAATATGCTCTTCACATTCCGGTCGTTCACTTCCTTGAGAACTTCGAGACTGAAATCGATCACCAGGATCTTCTTCAGGAGATCGGGTGCGATGGCCTCCATCCGGTCGATAAAGGCCCGTGCGCCCCGGTGATATCCCAGCAGCACCACGGGGTAATGGCCGCCGATATCTTCGGCCGCCGTTTCCCTGGCCTTCGACGGAAGGCCCAGTTTTACAAGGAAATGATCGAACATCAGGTACGCCTTGTGATTGCCGTTGATGAAATAGGAAGCGAGCACCGACGTGATCGCCATGGCGTAAATGATCAGGGACATCATGCGCTGCTCGATGTGGCCGAGACCGACCCCGAGGGCGGCGACGACCAGGGAAAATTCGCTGATCTGGGCAAGATTGAGACTGGCGATGAAGCTGGTGCGCCGCCCGCTTCCGGCGATGGACAGGAGCGGGTAGACCGTCAGAAAGCGGGAGGCGATGACGAAGAGGACGACAACGAAGGCCATGATCAGCAAAGAGGCGTCCGGCATGGGAATCTTCATGCCGATGGAGAGGAAAAAGAGGGTCAGAAAAAAATCGCGCAGCGGGAGGACCTTCGCTGTAACGTGGACGCTGTAGGGAAAAGTCGAGATCGCCACGCCGGCAATCAGCGCCCCCATCTCCATGGAAAGACCAATCCAGGATCCCACGCCCGCCATGAAGGCGCACCAGGCGATGGACATGGCCACAACCATTTCCGGCGTCTTCGAGATCTTCTCAAAGATCCAGCGCAGCAGATACTTGCTGAGGAGATAACCGATGGCGAGGAGCGCCCCGCTCTTGCTCAGGGCGAGGACAACAAGGAGTATCTTCGGATTCGTGAAATGGGGCTGCAGCGCCAGGATCAGGATCGCCCAGAGGTCCTGAAAGACGAGAACGCCGAGGGTGATGCGGCCGGGCAGCGTATCCAGTTCGAACTTGTCGTAGAGGAGCTTGACGACAATGGCCGTACTGCTCAGGGCGCAGAACATCGACAGATAGAGGGCATCGATGCGCCCTTTGCCGAAGCCGAATCCCAGGAGCATGAAGAAACCGGTTCCTATCAGGACGCACAGGAGAAACTGGCCGACGCCGGCATAAATCAGCTGCCGGCCCGACGAAAGAAGCTTGGTGGGGTTCAGTTCGAGGCCGATGATGAAAAGCAGGAGGATCAATCCGATTTCCGAAATGACCTCGATGTTCTCCGCGCTGGAAACGAATCCGAAGCCGATGGCCGGTCCGATCACGGCGCCGGCGACGAGGTAGCCCAGAATGACCGGCTGCCGGAAGAACTGGAAGAGAAAACCCAGAGCCGTGGCCGCCAGAACCGCAACGCCGATTTCCGGAAGAATGCCATGCATAAGATCCCCTCTGTTCCGATAACGTCTACCACAGGTCATGTCAGAATTGAAGCCCTCCGGGGACAAGCTCCGAAGAATCTTCGCCCCCCAGATTGGATATTGACTCCGCGGCGGCCCGCGCGTATCGTCGGCATGCTTGATTCCAGGAGGAGGCATCATGCTCGAAACGATCAATCTGAATGAGGAAATGTCCAAAGAGGATTTCAAGCTCGCCCACGAGGAACTCGACCTCAAGCTCGGCGCCCTGCAGCGGCGGCTCCGGGAGGCCTGTATCCCGGCCGTCATCGTCTTCGAGGGGTGGCAGGCCTGCGGCGTCGGCACGGCCATCACCCGGCTCCTGGCGCCGCTGGACCCGAGGGGCTACCGGGTGCGCATGTTCAACGACCCCAGTTCCGACGAGGCGCTGCGGCCGCCGTTCTGGAGATTCTGGCAGGCCCTGCCGCCGAAGGGGGCCTTCAGCATCTACGACCGCAGCTGGTATCAGCTCGTGCCGGGCTCCAAGGCGGAGGCCGAGGCCTGGTACGAGCGCATCCGCCTCTTCGAGCGCAAGCTGACCGACGACGGCGCGATCCTCGTCAAGTACTGGCTGCACATCAGCAGGCAGGAGCAGGCAAAACGCTTCCGGAAACTGGAGAAGGACCCCGCGATATCCTGGATCGTCACCAAGGCAGACTGGCGTGAAAACCGCAAGTACGACAAGGTCCTGCGCCGCGTCGAGCGCATGCTGCGGGAGACCTCCACCGACTATGCGCCCTGGACGGCCGTGCCCACGCACGATCCCCGCAGCGCGAGTCTCTGCATCACCGCAACCCTTGTCGATGCCATCGAGAAGGCCCTGAAGCGCAGGGAATCGGCCGCGAAAGCCAAACCGCCGAAACCGCCCGCGGCCCGGCGCCGAAAGAGCCCGCTCGCCGCCGCCAACCTTTCCCTGTCCCTCGACCGCGAAACCTACGAGGAGACGCTGCCGCGTCTCCAGAAGGAACTGCTGCGGCTCGAACATATCCTCCATCCGCAGCGCATCCCGGTCGTTGTCGTCTACGAGGGATGGGATGCCTCCGGCAAGGGGGGAAATATCAAGCGGCTTGTCACCGGCCTGGACAACCGCGGCTTCCAGGTGATTCCCGTCGGGGCGCCCGTCGGCGACGAGGGCGCCCGCCACTTCCTGTGGCGGTTCTGGCGCGACTTGCCCAAGGCGGGCCACATCACGGTCTTCGACCGTTCCTGGTACGGACGGGTCCTGGTGGAGCGCGTCGAGGGATTTGCGGAACCGGCGGAATGGGAACGGGCCTATCGGGAGATCAACGAGTTCGAGGCCGAACTTATGGCGTTCGGCACCGTCCTCGTCAAGTTCTGGATCCACATCTCCAAGGAAGAACAGATCAAACGGTTCAAGCTCCGCGAGCAATCGCCGTTCAAGAGCTGGAAGATCACACAGGAGGACTGGCGGAACCGCAACCGCTGGGACGACTACTACGATGCCGTTTCCGACATGATCGAGCGCACCTCCACCGCTTCCGCGCCCTGGACGATCATCGAGGGCAACGACAAGCCGTATGCCCGGATCAAAACCCTGAAAACGGTGATCGCAGCGGTCTCGCGCGCCGTGGGCGACAAGCCCCGCGGCAGGGTCCGCAGGATCATCGCGGGCGATTGACTGCCGGAAAACTCGCTGCGTTGAGGACAAGCCTCTTAACGCAGCCCCTGGGTATTCCGCTTGCGCGTCATGCGGCGGTCTCGATACGCTTCCTGAGCTCGGAGAGCTTCGCTGCTTCTCCGATCATGACGAGCCGGTCGCCCGCTTTGATGGGGCGACCGGAGTCGGGATTGATGTCGTACCGACCCGTCTCCTGTTCGAGCACTGCCACGAGCAACGGGGCATGGCCCTCGGCTCCCTTCACGTCGCCGACCGGCCGCCCCACGAAGGGAGACCCCTCCGGAACGGCGACCTCATCGAACCGGACGACGCTGTCCCGGTCCCGCATCATCGAATCCAGGAAGCCGACCGTCGCCGGACGGACCATCTCGGAGACCATGCGCAATCCGCCGATATACTGAGGATTGACGACGTTGTCGGCGCCGCTCCGCAGGAGCTGATGGCGCACCGCGAGCTCTCTCTGGGCACTGACAATGCGGACATTGGGGTTGAGGCCCTTGGCCGTCAGCGACAGGAATGCGTTGAACTGGTCGGACGGCAGCACGGCGAAGACGCCGGCGGCATTCATCACTCCGGCGCGCTTCAAGGTCTCCTCTTCCGTCGCATCCCCTTCTACAACCTTGAAGCCGTCGGCGATGAGCTTCTCGGCCGTCTCCCGGTCCCGCTCGACCACGACGAGGCTCCGTCCCGTTTTCAGCAGCTCCTCCATGATCACCCGGGCGGAATGGCTCGTACCGCAGACGATGTAGTGTCCCGAAAGCTTCGCGATTTCCTTCTCCATACGTCTCCTCTTGAGTACCTTGGACAGATGTCCCTCCACGACAATGGAGGTAAGCGTCGAAATCGTGTAGGCGACAATGCTGACGCCGCCCAGGATGAGGAACACGGTGAACACGCGGCCCGGGTAGGTCAGGGGGTTCGTCTCCCCGTATCCCACGGTCGCGAGCGTGATGACCGTCATGTAGAGGGCATCGAAAGGCGACCATCCCTCGATGACGACGTAGCCGGCCGTCCCGATGAAGAGGGAGAAGATGAGGAGCCCGGTGATGCTCGCAATGCGTTTGTGCATCTCAGAGAGGCTGGTCATGTTTTTCGCGTCGCGCGGGCCCTTCTCCCCTGCTCAGGTTGATGTTTGTCTTCTCCGTCCGCTGCGTGTTTTCCAGGTATTGCTGCGGCATTTCAACCATTCGGATTGCATTTAGCATAAACGGCATAACAGAGAAACAGGAATTGCAGCCTACCTCCTTCTCCGCCTACCTCAGCCGGTAGAGCGGATAGTCCTTCCCGAAATTGATAATCAGCGGCGTCTGGGGATGGCCGATCTCCTTCGACAGGTTCGCCGTCTTTTCCTTCGCGAAGTTTCCGAGGCCCACCACGGTAACCTTCCCGTCCTTGTTCCTGTCCGCCTCTTTGTTGTCGAGCCCGTCCAGCAGCGCGTGGGTGAAAAGCCCGTTCCCCCGGTAGCCGTCCATGGCGGACTGCTTGTCGCCGGCCGAGGCGTAGACGTGAAGCCCCATCTTCTTCGCCAGCACCGACATTCGGGCATCGTACAGACCGCTCACGATGGCGTCCACGCCCCCCGCATGACAGGTGTCGAAGATGAAGAGCTGGCTGAGGGATCTGATCCTCTTCGATATCTCGACGATCTCGTTGGAACTGATCATGCTTCCTTCGCTCACGGTTCCGTCATAATCGTGCGTAAGCAGATAATACTGGTTCTGCAGAAGCACTCCGTGGCCCGCTGCGAAGAGGATGAAGCTGTCCTGCGGCTTGATCTTCTCTGAGAGTTCGCTGATCCCGGCGAAGATGCCGCTCTTCGTGGCCTCCTGATCCTTCAGAAGCGTGTAGTGGATATTCGCCGGCTTGTAGACTGTCGACGACTGCGTCCTGAGTTTTTCTTCCAGATCCTGAGCGTCCTTCACCGCGTACCGCAGATTCGCCGTCTCATCCCTGTACCGGTTCACACCCACGGACAGGATGTAAAGATGCGGTTCTTCCGGAGCGATACTTGAATGGAAGCGGACAGTCTTGACGGGGCTCTGAATGGTGTTGCCGCCGTTGAAGGCGGCGATGCCGATTTCATTTTCTCCCGGAACGGCTTCCACTTCCCGGCAGTCCGTAAATACATCCCCCTTGGCTTTGCCCGTCAGGGGCATCGAAACCGCCGCGCCCTTCACGGATATGCTCCTCATGTCCTCGTAAATCGCCCTGCTGTTCATGGCCGCAAGTTTTTGCTTCTCCGCTGAGGACCTGGCCATCTCGCGGTAGTATCCGTCCGACGAAATCAGCTTGCCGTTATGGAAAAGCCGCACTTCTCCGATTCCGCCGCCGGCGCTCTTCGCCGCATAGCAGACCTTCACCCGGGACGTACCCGCAGCAGAGGGAACGGCGGTGAACTCAACGGCGGGCGGCGGGCTCTTGATGGCGTCTTTCATGGTGACCGTCGCCAGTCCGCGGATGTCTTCCCCGCGCAGTTTTGCCGCCACGATATCCGGGCGGTAGAAGACGTCGTAGAATCTATCGACGCCGAACGCATCGTCGCCGACGATGACGCTCAGGTACTGGGCTCCCTTTTCGGATGCATTGTAGTAGCCTTCGGAGGTCACGACGACCCATTCGCCGTCGGGAAAGCCCACGAAGAGGGCGATTTCTTCATCCGTATCCGCATCCTTGATCCGCACGGAGGCATCGAGCCCCTTGGAAACGATCCATCTGCCGTTGGGATGAAACAGGGCCGCGTCGAATATGCCGCTGGCGGGCCAGCCCTGGCTTCCTTTATAGGACTTGAGCAGGCGCCCCGAATCGACATCCCGGAGCCCTATAGAATTGCAGCCGCTCGTCAAGAGCCGTTTCCCGTCTTTGGACATCGACAGACACTGGGCTCCGCATCCGTCTTCCGGCACCTCTTTGATCAGTGTTCCGCCCTTCAGGTCCCAGTAGCGGATCTTCAGGCCGCCGGAAAGAGCCCACAACCCTTTATTCGCGAAGACCACCGAATTGAGCCCCCTGTCGGCGAATTCCGACACCCGCATTCTGGACAGCTCTTCTCCCGTTTCTCTGTTCCACAATCGGATCGTGTTGTCGCCCCCCGTCGTCAGGAGACGCCGCCCGTCGGCCGAGATCGCTATGGATCGTACCCATCCTCTGCCCATGGCGCCTTCGCTTGCCGGGAAACTCCTGTCGGAAGTGCCCTTTTCGATGTCCCATATTCTCATGGTGCCGTCGCCGCCGCCGCTGACGGCCGTCCTGCCGTCAGGGAAGACGGCGAGGGAATGGATGTAGGATGTACCGAGGAAGATGCTGCCTTCATGGCCCTTGAGTTCCCTGATCAATCTTCCCGTCCCGGCATCCCAGAGCTTGATGACCCGGCTTCCGCCGCCGGTCAGGAGACTCCTGCCGTCAGCGGTAAACGCGGCGGACCACACCCAGTTGTCGCTTGTTGCGGGTCCTGTCGTCCTGTGGCCGCTCAATTTCCACTGCATCTTTCCGTTCTGGATGTCCCATACCGTCACATCGGCGTTCACGTCGCCGGAGGCGACATATCTGCCGTCAGGGGAAACGGCAAGCGCGCTGATCCGGTATGCGGATTCCTTCAGCTCCATCGTCATATCCGCTGTCGAAAGACGTATATCAGGCGTCGTCGAACACGAGGCAAGGAAAAGGAGCGCGAGGCAACATAGAGCGCCTCGTCCGACCGGCAGATTCCCTGTTCGCAGTCTCGTTGTCACGATCGACCTCCTGTCCGGCATCGTTCGCAGTCCGCCCCCGGCGATGAATTTCTCTTTTCCTTTCATGCAACGGCATTATTATCACAATTCCTGTATGAACTCCGCAATACTCAATGGACCAATTGAAAGGCTCCGGGATTACTCTGAAACGGTGCAGGAATCCATGAACGCCTGCAGGAAAATCCACTTGTAGACACCGACGTGAAAAAACGTTAAGAACCCGTCTGTCCGAACGAACATGCGCCTTGGCTTTTTCTTGAGTCCATCCCTCCCGCCCTTGGGTTTCGTTGAACGGAAAGGCAAGATCGAGCCGTGACGGCGGCATCTTCGATTGCAGGAAACAAGACTGGAATGGAGTTCCATGACCGGCAACCCGCTGAAGAGTCTTAAAAAAATCTTCGGGTACGAAACCTATCGGCCCCGGCAGCAGGAGATTATCGAGGGACTCATCCAAGGCGAGGACGCCTTTGTCCTCATGCCGACGGGAGGCGGAAAATCTCTATGTTATCAGATCCCCGCCCTTCACCGCCCGGGCGTCGGGATCGTCGTTTCCCCCCTCATCTCCCTGATGAAGGACCAGGTCGATGCGCTCCAGGCCTGCGGAGTGAGGGCGGCCTTTTACAATTCCTCGCTGAAGAGCGGCGAGGCCCGCCGGGTTCTGGCGATGCTCCATGCCGGGGAACTGGACCTCCTCTACATCGCCCCGGAACGATTGACCGGCGACGATTTCATCCAGCGTCTCAAGGATATCCCCATCTCCCTGTTCGCCATCGACGAGGCCCACTGCATTTCCCAGTGGGGCCATGATTTCCGGCCCGAATACAGCCAGCTTGGCCGCCTGCGCAGGGCCTTCCCCGGGGTACCGATGATTGCCCTGACGGCGACGGCCGAAGCCCATACCCGCCGGGACATCCTGGACCGGCTCCACCTCGGGGAGGCCCGGTGCTATGTCGCGAGCTTCGACCGCCCCAATATCCGCTACACCGTTTTCGACAAGATCAAACCCTTTTCGCAGCTCACGGACTTTCTGAAAAGCCGCCCCGGCGAGGCCGGCATCGTTTACTGTCTGAGCCGCAAGAGGGTGGACGGCCTGGCGGCAAAACTGAAGTCGGCCGGTTTTCATGCGGCACCCTATCATGCAGGTCTGCCCACGGCGCAGAGACAGAAGGTGCAGGACGATTTCCTGCGGGACGACGTCCGGATCATGGTCGCGACCGTGGCCTTCGGCATGGGGATCGACAAATCCAACATCCGGTTCGTCGTCCATTACGACATCCCGAAAAACATCGAAAGCTACTACCAGGAAACGGGCCGCGCCGGCCGCGACGGCCTGGCGGCGGAGGCCCTGCTCCTCTTCGGTTACGGCGATATCGCCGTTGCCCGCAGCCTGATCGAGAATACGCACAATCCCGAGCGGAAGCGGATCGAGCTTCACAAGCTCAACGCCATGGTCGCCTTCGCCGAGGCATCGAGCTGCCGCCGCCGGATCCTCCTGGGATATTTCGATGAACGCATGGAGGAAGATTGCGGCAACTGCGACGTCTGCCTCCACCCGCCGCAAATGGTCGATGTGACGGAAGATGCCCGGAAGGCCCTGTCCTGCGTCTATCGGGTGGGCCAGCGTTTCGGCATGGGCCATGTGATCGATGTTCTGCGCGGCTCCAAGAAAGAGCGGATCCTGCAACTGGGCCACGAGGGTCTTTCCACGTACGGCATCGGCGCCGACAAGAGCCAGGAGTACTGGGGCGGGCTTCTCCACCATCTCGTCTACGGGGGTTTTCTCCGGCAGGATGTGGGCAATTATTCGGTCCTCACCCTGACTGAGGCGGCACGGCCAGTCCTGCGGGGGGAGCGGAACCTGACCATGGCGGCTCCCCGCGTAACGCCTGCCGGCGTATCGAAATCGCCCCGCCGCGGGGACGGCGATGCGGAATACGACGAGGAACTCTTCGGGAAACTCCGGGATCTGCGGAAGAGGCTGGCCGATGCCGCCGGCGTGCCGCCCTTCGTCATCTTCAGCGACAAATCCCTGGCGGGGATGTCCGCCGGGCTTCCCACCGATGACGAGGCATTTCTGAACGTCCACGGCGTTGGAGCCCATAAGCTCAAACGCTACGGAGATCCATTTCTTGCCGAGATACGGCAGCATGTGCAGGGTGCGGAAAAACGGGGAGCGTAAAGAAAAGAACTGGTTGAGCGGACGCCGGATTTGTCTGTCCATGAACCGCCGGGAAACGGGATGATATGGCTTTGATATGGATCAACAACGTGTCGGTCAGCTTCGGCGGGCCGATGCTCCTCGACGGGGCGGAACTTCAGATCGAGGCCGGGGAGCGGATCGGACTTCTCGGGAGGAACGGCTCCGGAAAATCCACGCTGCTGAAGATGCTGGGCGGCGAAATCCCTCCCGATGCGGGCGAAATCATCGGCAGCGGCCCTGTCCGCACCGCCATGCTGCCCCAGGAAGTGCCGGACGATGTTCCGGGAACGGTCTATGATGTCGCGGCCTCGGGACGCCCGGAGCACCTGGCGCTCCTGAGGTCATACCACGACCTCGCCCGCCGCGTCGGCGGCGGGCATGCCGACGGCGGCCTGCTGAAACAGCTGGAGCGCGTCCAGCATCAGCTGGAGACCTCCGGCACCTGGCATTACCACCAGCGGGTCGAGACGGTGATCTCCAGAACCGACCTCGATGGGGACGCCCTGTTCAAAAACCTCTCCGCAGGGATGAAGCGCCGGGTCTTTCTTGCCAGGGCCCTGGCCGGCGATCCCGATCTCCTTCTCCTCGATGAGCCCACCAACCATCTCGACCTGAACGCAATCCTCTGGCTGGAGGAATTTCTCCTGAAGTACGAGAAGACCCTCCTCTTCGTGACCCATGACCGGGCTTTCCTCAGGAGGCTGGCAACCCGGATCGTGGAGATCGACCGCGGACGCCTGCTCTCCTTTTCCTGTAATTACCGGACCTATCTCGAGCGGCGGCAGGCCATGCTGGAGGCGGAAGACAAGCAGCGGCAGGATTTTGACCGGAAGCTGGCCAAGGAGGAGATCTGGGTGCGGCAGGGGATCAAGGCGCGGCGCACCCGGAACGAGGGCCGGGTCCGGGCCCTGATTCAGATGCGCCAGGAGCGGTCGGCAAGGCGGGAGCAGGACGGCAACGTCCGGTTGGCGATTCAGGAAGAGGAGAAGAGCGGCCGCCTTGTGGCCGAGGTCAGGAACGTCAGCTTTTCCTATGGCGGGCAAGAGATCATCAGCGCATTTTCTTCCGTCATCGTGCGGGGAGACCGGGTGGGCATCATCGGCCCCAACGGCGCCGGCAAGACCACCCTCCTCCGGATCCTCCTGGGCGAGCTCGAACCCCAGCGGGGCCGGATCCGTCTCGGTGCGAGGATCCAGATCGCCTACTTCGACCAGCTCCGCGCGCAACTGGATGAGGACCGGACGCTGAAGGAGAACATCGCGGGCGGGAACGACACGATCTTCTTCAACGGCGTACCCCGGCACATCGTCGGCTACCTGCAGGATTTTCTCTTCTCCCCGGCGCAGATTCTGGCGCCGGTCCGGTCGCTCTCGGGAGGCGAACGGAACCGCCTGCTTCTGGCCAAGCTCTTCAGCATCCCCGCCAACGTCCTGGTCCTGGATGAGCCGACCAACGACCTCGACGCCGAAACCCTGGAACTGCTGGAAGAGCGCCTCCTCGAATACGGAGGAACGGTTCTGCTGGTGAGCCATGACCGCGAATTTCTCAACAACGTCGTGACCTCCACGATTGTCTTCGAGGGGGACGGGCGCCTGACCGAGTACGTGGGCGGCTACGACGACTGGCTCCGGCAGAGGAAAACCGGCGCGGCGCCGGCCGCAGCGGCGGCGAAGGCCGACAAAGCGAAGAAGGAAAGGCCCCCGCGGGAAAAGACCAGGCTCTCCTATAAGGAAAAGCGCGAACGCGAAGAACTGCCGCAGCGGATCGAAGCCCTCGAAGCAGAGAAACGGGACCTTCTTGAAACGCTGAACTCGCCGGCATTCTATGCGGATAAGGACGGTGCGAAGGTCAGGGCCGCAAGCGACCGCCTGGAGGCCCTGGATCGGGAGCTCGATGAAGCCTACGTCCGCTGGGACGAGCTGGAAACGCTGGCGGTAAAATACGGCGATTGACCAAAGTGACAACTGCAGGGAGGGATTGCCGACGTGCATTCCTCGTAAAACAGTTTCACATGCTTGTAAACGATGAGGTGCATGAAGACGGTTCCCAGGTATCGGGGATTATGAAGGAGCGTCTGAATGACCACCCTCAGAAACATGAACATCCGCCGAAAATCGGCCGTGAGCAGATAGTAGCGAAAAAGCCGGCGCAATACCCGCAACTCCGTCATGCGGACTTGTGTGCTGCCTTTGCTCCGACCATTCTTCCCCAGCCGGACTGCATGGATCAGACGCTCGGCGAAATTGTCATAACGGTACAGGCTCGTCACAAGGTATCGGAAGCCGTTTGCAAGCTCTTCATCGGTCATGTGCAGCGGTTTGATATTCGAGGAGGTCAGCAGACTGGCCGGCCCCCTGATGCCGCCGGCCGCATCGTCTTTTAATCGTCCCTCCCGCTTTACGCGCTCATGAAGGGGCGTGCCGGGCAAGGCCTGCAGAATTCCGACCATCGCTATGGGGATGGATGATGCTTGAATAAAATCCAGCTGTTCCTTGAAAATGTCCAGGTCATCATCGTCAAATCCGACGATGAACGCCCCCCAGACGATGATATTGTGTGCCTGGACCCTGCGAACGGCATCCAGGAGATCGATCTGCGTGTTCTGTCCCTTCTTCGCCATCGCCAGCGTCGACTGCCGGGGGGTTTCGATCCCGATGAAAACGCGCTTGAAATTGGCTTCGCGAAGCAGACAAAGGATATTTTCGTCCTGCGCCACATTAATGGTAAATTGACAGCTGAAAGAAAGCCGATAATCGATCGACCGGACAAACTGCTGAATCCGGGTGATGAGCATCGCCGCCCTCGATCGATTGCCGAGAAAGTTGTCATCGATAATAAAGATCGAATCGACACCCAGCGCATAGAGTTGGCGAATCTCCGCCATCACCTGGTCCGATGATTTTGTCCGGGATTTTCTGCCCAGCCGAACCGGAATTTCGCAAAACTCGCACGAATGGGGGCAGCCGCGCGACGTTTCAATGATCGCCGAAGAGTATGCCCCCAACTTCAGCAAATCAAACCGCGGCGCCGGAGAATCGGACAGATCGACGAGCTCGACCTGCGCATAAACAGGCCTGACGGCTTTCAACCGGATATCGCGAATAAAGGCCGGCCAGGTATATTCCGCCTCCCCGAGAAAAACGACATCGGCATGCCCCGCGCACTCCCCGAGATTTGAACGTTCGACGAGAGGCCCGCCGATGACCACCATTTTCCCCTTCTTGCGGAATTCGTCAGCCAGTTCGTACACGCGGTCTTTTTGAGGAGAGTAGCCGGTGATGCCGATGACGTCCGCATCCGTGTCGAAATCCACGGCGCAGACATTTTCATCACAGATGGCGACCTCGTGTCCCCGGGGAGTCAGGGCGGCCACGGTGGCCAGCGAGAGGGGCGGGAAAGGGAAAGAGTCTCCGGCGATATCTCTGCAGTGGGAATAATCCCAAAGCGACAACGGAAATCGCGGATTGACCAGCAATATCTTCATGTCTTCGCTTCGATGATATCCGCGATCCGGTAATAGTGCGCGCGAAGATGCTTGTATGCCAGGAGGTGGAAGAAAGATTCATCCAGATGCCGGAACCGATGGGAGGCCATTGCGCCGAGAACCTGGAAGAACATCTTCCGCGTCTCCGGATCCGCCTTGAACAGAAAGTATGAGAACAAACGGACCAGGACCATGACGGCCTTCCGATTGATGGTCGGCAGGGAATTCATCATGCTCCTCGTATTGGTGGAGAGGTATTGAACCATCTTGATCTTGAAAACCTCGGGGGAATACATCGCTCTCAGGACGCGGGCGAAATTTCTCGCCAGTTCCGCTTCCTTCATCTTCTGGGAGACCAGGTTGGTCGCCTTCGGGATGTCATTCTCGCTGAGGGCGGTCACACCGTAGAGAGAGGGGAACCGCACAAATCGATTCGCTTCGACGGCCCGGCGGTACAGCGCTGTTCCCGGAACCGCCTGCAGCAGCCCCACCTGCACGGGGATGAAGTTGGCTTCCAGGATGAATTGCACCAGCTTGTCGAACGACGAGAGGTCGTCGCCCTCAAGGCCGAACATGATGCCGCCCCACACCGTGATACCGTAGGAGCGGATCTTTTCACAGGCGCCCTTGATGTCGATCTCCGTGTGATGTTTCTTGTTCAGTTCGCTCAACCTGGCCTGGTCTCCGGTTTCGATGCCGATGAACAGGCGGATAAAGGCCGCGGCCCGGAGCAATTCCAGCAGCTCGTCGTCGGCCGCCACGTCCAGGGTTGCCTGCGTGTAAAAATACATCCGGGTCGGAAGCGACGGAAGCAGCGCGGCGATGGCCTTCAGCAGCGCCTTGGCATAAGCCTTGTCCCCGGCAAAATTGTCGTCGACGATAAATGCCGAGTCATACCCGATTTCCGAAAGAATCCGTATCTCCTTCAGGACCTGGTCGATCTGCTTCGAGCGGGGACCGCTTCCGTACTTCACCGGGATATCGCAGAAATCGCACCGATAAGGACAACCCCGCGTCACCTGGATGCAGCCGCTTGCATACTGGCCCGGTTTCAGCAGATGAAAAAGAGGAACCGGAGAGTCCTTCATATCGATCCACTCTTGCTGGTGGTAGAGATTCTTCCAACTTCCCTTCTTGAAATCCTCGATGAACGCCGGCCACGTGTATTCGCCCTCTCCGATAAAAACCACATCCGCATGTGCTTTGCATTCTTCCAGCATATCAAAGGTGATCGGGCCGCCGAGCACTACGAGTTTCTTGCGTTTCCTGAAATCGTCCGCCAGTTCGAACACGCGCAGCCGCTGGGCTACGGACCCTGTCAGTGCGATAATATCGGCATCGGTCTCAAGGTTCACCGGCTCGACGTTCTCGTCGATCAGCTCGACCGCCCAATCCGGCGGCGTCAGGGCCGCCAAGGTGGGAAGAGACAGCGGCATGTGCGAGTACTTGACGCCCACAATGTCCAGGCAGTGGAGAAAGTTCATTGAATGCGGGTGATGCAGGGGGTTGATAAACGATACTTTCATGACAATCCCTCCTTCGGTAAGTCCACGGATAGATTCTGAGAGCGGCTATGAAGGCTTGTGCAAAGCCAGAGGAAAGAGACGAAAAAAAGAAGCAGAAGCGCCAGCTGCCAGGGATTGAACAGACTGTTGTTGATGGCATCCTCCTTCCTTGCAAACTCTACGAAGAAACGCCCGCCGGCATACATCGTACCGGTTGCGGCAAAGACCGTCCCCGGATAGAGGTTCCATTCCACCCGGTTGCGGAACAGCCTCTCCGCAACGATCAATGCGAGCAATGCGTTGATCATCAGGAGCAGCGGGAGATTCCATGCCGCGCTGTCATGAGACACGCCGATATAATCGCGCCAGGCGCTCGTAGGCTCCACGTAGAAACCGACGGGCAGCGTCCCAAGCGAAAGCACCGAATGTTTGACGGAGAGAGGAGCGATCTTCCCGTAACAGCAGCCGTTCAAGAGGCATCCTATGCGGCCGATAAGAATGGAAAAAGGAAAGGCAAATGCAACTGCATCGAGCAGCTGTATCGGCGGGATCTTCATGACGTACTTGGCATAAAAAAAACTGAAGAGCAGGCATGAAAGGATGCTCCCGATCACGGTGAGGCCGGCAAAAGAGTACACAGCGCTGCTGGCGCCAGCCAGGTCGGGGATCCACGAATTAAAAAAATGCCCGCCTAAGGTGCCGACCGGCAATCCAAACAACAACCACAGGGAAATGGCATTCAGGGAATATTTCAGCTCCTGTGCGCGTATCAGAACAAGGATCCAGCAGAAAACGACACCCGATAGAGCAACAATCCGCCATATGGAAATTTCGAAACCGCCGATAGAAATGAATGGCAACATGTTTGTG
The DNA here is from genome assembly GCA_002428445.1 of Syntrophaceae bacterium UBA6109. The sequence continues at coordinate 64,743 of DIWJ01000044.1, read as the reverse complement.
GGCAGCAATCCTTAAGGAATATACCGTTAAGTATTCGCTCGTTTCCCCGTAGCAAGTTGCCGGTAACGTGCTCGCTGCCGGATTTCGAGGATTTCAGTACCTCTTTCTCTCCCTGATTTCCTGGGATTTCATCTTCAGGTTCAGCATCTCGTCGGTGTCAAAATAGGACCATGCGGTCTTCATGATCTTGGGATACGCCTCTTTCAGGACGTCCGAGAAGATCTTGGTGCGCGAATCATAAACGAACGTATTCGTGTCCCTCCAGCCGTAGGTGGTCTGATTGTATCCTCCTCCGCAACCGTCGCTCACGAAATGCGTCCCGCTGACATACTGTTCCTGTTCCTTGGCCATTTCGTAATCCGACTCCTGCACTCCGAGGTCCAGTTTCTTGATCCACATCTTCTCCTCGGACAGCGGTTCGAGCATGTAGTAGAAGACCTTGATGCCCACCGACATGTTGCCGGTATAGACCTTTCCCTGCTTCCCGCCCACGAACGAGCTCTGGCGAACATACTTCGGGTCCGTGTACTGGATGTCCAGGATGACATGGATCACAACCGTAAGGTCAGAGCCTTTTTTGTCGGTATAGGTCACTTCCGACATGTCAAGGGGCCCCTTCGTCGTCATGCCCTTTGCCACGAGCTGCGCCTCGATGTCCTCGCCCGCGCTCCCGGCAAAACTCTTGAAGACGTTGAGCATGCTTTTCGTCATCACCCCGCCGGCCGACATCTTGGCCCCGCCCGCATATTCCTGGGTGAGCGTGTCTTTATACTGGGGGATGATGTTCACCACCGTCAGGTTCACGCTGCCGGGAGGCTTGGCCATTGGAAGAACGAACTTGGGGAACGAGAACAGGTCGCGAGTGTAATCGGGAATTGGACTGTACTGCGGCTCATAATGCTGGGTCTCCGCGCATCCCGTCAGGATCAGGTAGCCCGTCGGATACAGCAGAAATACAAGCGGAATCAGGCAGCCCAACAAGATAAGCGAAAGTCGTTTCATTTTCATGGCCGCACCTCACGCACCATGCGCATTTGGCTGTGTCATAAATATGCGCAATAAATTGACATCGATAGATAAAGAAGTCAACTGATTTATAGAACGCTTATTGATCGGAAGGAAACCCGCGCAGGAAAAACTCCCGCCGGCCCCCGCATCCCGAAATTCGAGAAGTCCTTTGACCGGAATAATCCAGATTTTTCTTGACACGAGAGCGATATCTGCCACTTAATAGCGCCCAAGTCGTTACGAGTCTTTTCGTGATCCGGCAGAAAGCCGTCGATTGCATTTCCCGAATTTCACCGCCCGCTTCCGGCAGCAGGCGGGATGGAAATTTCAGCACTCCAGAGATAGCCCAAGATTGACATGAAATCATCCATGGCTCCGGAATCGGAGGAAATTCTCTGGTGATTTCATGATCTTCAATAAGAAAGGGGGACTTATGAAAAAATTGCTGGTATCGGTCTTCTGTCTCGCCGTCTTCAGCACAGCAGTGAATTGTGCGGCGGCACAGGCCGCCGGCATTCCTGCGAAGAGCAGGAATGCGGCGTTTTATCTGTCGGAAGCCTACACGTGCATGCGGGAGGTGATCGAGTCCAGGCAATCGGAAATCAACAGGAATGCCGACGGCACGTTCAAGAGCGACCGTCTGACGCCCTCCAAATTCGTGCAGAGTATCGAGAACGGATTTGCCAAACAGCTTGCCCAGCGCAATATCAAGAGCGATTTCCAGACAACCGATGAAAGGCAAATCGTCCTGTATCTGGCTCATGTTGTCTATGCCGGCCGTTCCGGGATCGCCGGAAACCAGACGGCTTTCGACAGAGACGGCGATGGAGTTTTGAGGACCAAGGAATTCAAGCTTCTTCCGGCCGTCTTTACCAAGGCCTGGACCATCCCCTTCATGAAGAAAACGGGAGTCTATGTTAAGCAGGCGTCACGCCCGAAAGGCGATTATCTGGCCGGCACGCCATTCAACATCGCCGACAAGTGGGAGCTCGCCGCCCTGGAGAAGATCAACGAGCCAGGCTATGTGCGTGACGCGGAATTCATCGAAAAGGATCATGGCGTCGTGAGAATCAGCAAACCCGTTTACATCAACAATGCCTCCTGCCTGCGGTGCCATGGTACTCCCATCGGCGAGAAGGGTCCGACGGGAATCCCAAAGGAGGGATTCGTCATGGACGAGCTCAAGGCCGGCATCAGCGTGATCCTCACGGACAGGCATCCGGAGCTGATTCCACAATTGACCGGAGAGATTCGAGAAGTTCTCAAAAAGTAAATGGGGCTCTCGAAAAGAATTGCCGGTGCGACCCGCAATCTCGCCGGCGGACGCACCGGCAATCACGGCTCAGGGCTCAACGGGACTTTTTCCTTCAGCAGGTGAGAGCGGTGTGACTCCAGCCACACCGCTGTTTCCGCGAACGCCGCCACGCCGCGCATCCCGTTCCGTGATCCGGCATAAAGTCCCTTCAGGAAGAACCGCCTCGACTCGTGCCCCGCCTGGAACAGGAAATGCCGTACGACCCGCAGCCCCGATGCGATGTCTTTCAGGGAAAGCGACTCTCTCTCCGCCGCGCGGCCGGCGGCGGCGCTTTGTTCCATGAACTTCTGGAACCGCTTGAGGAAATGCGGGTAGCCGAACACCGTTTCCAGAAGATGCCGGTAGCCCGTTTCCAATTCCTCCCGCGTCATGTTGCAGGGAGTGAAGTTGCAGGCGGAATAAAAGTCACCGTCGTCCCCGTCTGTCAACCGCCCCTCTTCAGACAATCGATTCCACAGCCGTGTGCCTTTTGATGCCTTGAGCATCGAAACCACCGGGAGAATAAGACCCGATTCGGCGATAAAGCGCTCCTGCGAACTGAAGACATTCCTGTCGTCTGCGTCGAACCCCACGATCATCCCTCCCACGACGTAGATGCCCTGCGCCTGCACCTTTCGCACTGCCTCTGCAAGGGGCGTCTTTACGTTCTGCCATTTGCCGGTTTCGATCAGGCTTTCCCGGTTGGCGGATTCGATGCCGATGAGGGTGGCATAGACGTTTGCCGCTTTGAGCAGGGAGAGAAGTTCGGCGTCCGCCGTTCTCTCCGCGGTAATCTGGGTGATGAACCGCACCGGCCGCCGCACCGAAGAGTTGATCGCTGCAAGCCGCGAGAGCAGTCTCTTTGCGTGTGCAATGTCGGCCGTGAAGTTGTCGTCCGCTATCCAGATGGTGGAAACGTCCCGGCGTATCAGTTCCAGCACCTCTGCTTCCGCGGCCTCAACCGTTTTGGTGCGCACCGCGCGTCCATTCAGCGTCACCACGTCGCAAAACTCGCAGTCGTACATGCATCCGCGGGTGGTCTGCACGATGCCGCTGGTGTACTGCCCCAAGTCCACAAGGTCCCACCGCGGCGGGGGAGAGGCCGCCATGTCTACGAATTCCCGCTCATCATAAAGCGATGCGTGGCGTCCCTGCTCCCACTCCTCCAGGAAGCGAGGCCAGGTCCGTTCCACCTCTCCCGCAAACACCACGTCGAACTCTCTGCGGCAGGTTTCCGTGTCCGTCTTGCAATAGGGTCCGCCCGCAACCGTCAGCGCTCCTTTTTTGCGAAAAGATCGGGATATTTCCAGCATCCGCGCGGCATTGAAAGTGTATCCCGCCACGCCGACAAGGTCACAGGGTATGGAAAAATCGATCGGCGCGACTGCCTCGTCGACAATTCTCACGCGGTATCTCGATGGGGTCAGTGCGGCGACAGTGGCCAGTCCCAATGGCGGAATAAACGCCCGCTTGCCGAGGACGTCCAGGGCCAGCCGCATATTCCATACACTTTCACGTGCCCGTGGGAAGACCAGGACGATATCCTTCATGGTTGACCCGATAAGACTTTGACAAGGCGATGTCTGCTGCCTGCAAGCTCTCAGAATTGTTTGCAGAATCCGTTTCCGTCCCCGAATGTCTGTCCAAGAACTCCCGTCGCCGCGAAGGGTTATTCGTAGAGCAATATGCGGCAAATGTCAAAGCAAAGCGAAGGACCGTGCCCGCTCCTGAACATCATTCGCTCGCGGCCGCATTGGACTCATCCCCGGGGGAAAACCGGAGTGTCGCCGATCCCCAGGGAGGAGACCAAGTTTTTCATTCGCTCGTCAATCCCGCGCCGATGCCGCGGGACTGCGCTCGCTGCCGGATTCACCTTGAAGATTTCTTGAAGTCTCTATAATACATTGCAGCTGCCGTGCCTTATCGAGTGCAGGAATGGAACCGGATTGCTCCAGGAACAAAAAACAGTCCGCCCGGTTTTCAGCGACGCCGTTAAGAAGTGAACGGGAAGAACGCGATGCAGAGCGAAAGCTGTTACGTGGGAATCGACGCGGGATCGGTCAGCCTCAACGCGATTGTCATCAATTCGGACAGGAAGATCATCTATGAGGCGCCTTACAGACGTCACCTCGGCCGCGTGGAGCAGGAAACCCGCCGCCTGATTCAGGATCTTCAGAGGCGACTGCGGCAGGAGCACATCTCCGCCTTTGCCTTTACGGGAAACCACGGCCGGAAGATCAGCGAAAGGACAGGCGGCTTCTATGAGTTTGAGACCATCAGCCAGGTGCTGGGCTCGCTCTTCCTGAGACCGGATGCAAGAACCATCATCAGCATGGGAGGCCAGGACACGGCGCTTTTCCAGATCCACCACGATGCAAGGGGATGGGAACTGGAATACTTCAACACCAACGGTCCCTGTGCGTCCGGGACGGGGTCTTTTATCGATCAGCAGGCCCAGCGGCTGGCCACCGCGATCTACTCTCCTGAAAAGGATGCCTCCCATAATGAGATCGACCGGATCTTGAAGGACTTCATCAGCCTTGGCTCCCGGAGCGCCAAACCGGCCGGCGTGGCCTGCCGGTGCACGGTGTTCACCAAGTCGGACATGATTCACCTCCAGAACAAAGGGGAGCGGCTGCAGGACATCATCTACGGTCTTCACGTTGGAAATGCCAGGAACTACATGAGCACCATCGTCTCCAGCCGGACCCTGGAGAATCCGATTCTCTTCATCGGCGGTCTTTCGCTCAATGAACTGCAGGTGAGGGCCTTTCGGGCTTACTTCCCGGAACTCCTCGTACCGCCGCACAGTACCTCGGCGGGGGCGCTCGGCGTTGCACTGCACGCGCTGGAACGCGGAACGAGGAATCAGCTGAACCTGGAAGCGCTGGAGAGCAGAAACACTGCGGATCAGGGGAAAATCCCCGTTGCGCCGAAGCTCGAACTCAAGAAGACCCGCTTCCCCGAAGACAACGATTTGCCCGGGGTCGTTCTCGGCAGGGAAATACCCGTGTACCTGGGGATCGACGTCGGCTCCACGACGACGAAGTATGCCGCGGTGACGGAATGCCGGCAGATCATCGACAAGCATTATATCCACACCCGGGGGAAACCCATTGAGGTCACACAGAAGCTCTTGAAAAGAATCGGCGCCGTGCTGGGAGACCGCGTGAAAATCCTTGGAGTCGCGACCACGGGCTCCGGAAGAAATGTCGTGGGTGATTTTCTGAATGCGGATTTGATCCTTGACGAGATCACGGCTCATGCGCGCGGAGCCGTGGAGATCGATTGCGCCATTGACACGATCTTTGAAATCGGGGGACAGGATTCCAAGTATATTTCCATTACTCATGCAAACCCGCTCGACTTCGACATGAACAAGGTCTGCGCCGCCGGCACCGGAAGCTTTCTCCATGAGCTGGCCAACAAGCATGGAATCAACATCGTGGGCGAGTTTCAGGAAATCGCCCTGTCCTCGGACCGGCCCGTGAAGCTGGCGGAGCGCTGCACGGTGTTCATGGAGTCGGATCTCGTGTCCTACCATCAGCAGGGTGCGTACAGAGAAGACCTCATCGGCGGTCTCTGTTACGCCATTGTTCACAATTATCTGAACCGCGTTGTGGGAAAAAGGAGGATCGGCAAGCGCGTCATGTTCCTGGGCGGACCGTCCCTCAACAAGGGCGTGGTGGCCGCTTTTGAAAATGTGCTGGGCCGGGGTTTGATCGTCCCCAAGCACCGGGAAGTGCTCGGCGCCTTCGGGGCGGCCGTTTGTCTCCAGGAACAGTTCGCCATGGAGAAACGAAAGACGGGCACCTTCCGGGGACTGGTCAGCGCCATCGAAGACCGGATGGACTATGCGGAGAAGGTGTGCATTGCGGATCCCAACTGCCACAATCAGTGCAAGCTCAAGATCTACGACTTTGACGGCCGCAAGAGTGTCTGGGGAGGAGAATGCGGCCGCCATGAGGTGATCCGGGGCGGCGGCAGGACGCGGGAAAACCTTTTCAAGGTCCGCGAGGAGATCTGGACTGCCGCCATGTCGGGAGCTTTTGAAGAACTCGGAGAAAGGCCGTTGATGGAGGTGGAAGGGCGGCCGACGGTGGGAATGCAGAGATCCCTGTACACGCTCCAGACCGGCGTGTTGTGGGCTCACTTCTTCGACCGGCTCGGGTATCGTCTTGTTCTGACGCCTCCCACCAGCAGCCGCATCTCGAGTTCAGGCATTGAATCCATGACGGCGGAGACCTGTTACCCGATCAAGGTGTCGCACGGCCATGTAAAGGAGCTCATGGGAAAGACGCGCTTTCTCTTCCTTCCCAGCATCATGACCATGCCGACACCGACAGAACGGGAGACCGGATTTACCTGCCCCCTGGTTCAGGCGAACTCGTATATGGCGCGCGCGGCCCTCAGCATCGACATGGAAGGCGTCCTGAATCCGATTCTCCATCTCAAGCACGACCTTTCCACACTTGCCCTGGAGTTGACGGAGCAGATGGCCGCCAAAATCGGACGAAGCCGGCGCCAGATCAGGGAAGCCGTGGAGGGTGCCCTGGAGAAACAGAATCAACTTCACCTGGCTCTGTTCCGGAAGGGGCAAGAGGTCCTGGAAGCCCATGATCCCGCTGAGCCTGTGGTGATGGTTACGGGCAGGCCTTACAACCTCTACGATGAAAGGCTGAATCTGCAGCTGGGGCGGAATCTGGCCAGGATCGGGATCGCGGCCATGCCCATGGATTTCATGGACGTGTCTTCCGTCGATCTCAGCGACTTTCCAGACATGTACTGGGGTCTTGGAGCGCAAATCCTGAGGACGGCAAAGTTTATCAGAAGCCATCCCCATGTCTTCGGGCTCCACCTGACCAATTTCAGCTGCGGCGCCGATTCCTTTCTTGAGCACTTCTACAAGTACATCATGCAGGAGAAGCCTTACCTGATTCTCGAGCTCGATGAGCACAGCGCCGTGGCCGGGGTGATGACGCGCCTCGAAGCCTTCCGGAATGTGATCGGGCACGCCATGCAGAAACGCGGGCGCGATTCCCTTGCCTGTCTGAAATGATCCAACTGAGGCGTCCATGGAAGCGGAAAGACAGCAGACCTTTCATTCCCTGTCGGAAAACGTCGGACAGTTCAGGCTGAAAGACAAGACCTTTCTCATTCCCCAGATGACGCGGATCGGAGCGAGTCTCCTGGCAGGAACCTTCAGGAGTTTCGGGGTCGACGCCGTGCTCATGGACACGTATCAGGGCCTGGATCTGGGAAAGGCCTTCACCTCCGGCAAAGAGTGTTTCCCATGCCAGGTGACGACCGGCGATATTCTGCTTTATCTCAAAAAAGAGCAGGCACGGCTGGGCAAGGACTTTGATCCCCGCCGCTACATTTACTTCATGCCTGAGGCGGAGGGTCCCTGCCGTTTCGGGATGTACAACAAGTACCAGCGTATCGTGCTCGACTCCTTTCCCGGACTGAAGGATCTCAAAATCGCATCGATCACATCCAGGAACTCCTATGCATTCGACGGAATGTTCGACGGGAAGAAGATCGGGGATTTTCGGAAGGTCGTGTATACGTCCGTGGTGGTGTCGGATGTGCTCGACAGGCTGCTCTGGCGCGTGCGGCCCTATGAAACGCGGCAGGGGGCGGCGGACGAATTTATTGAAAGAGCCACCGGCGCAATGGTTGAGGCTTTCGAGCAGTACGGAGCAAGAAAGGATTTCGAGCGGATTCTCGACAGGCTCTCGGAAATTCTCCGGGAAGGAAAAGAGATCATCGATCCGCGCATGATGCAGAAACCTCTTGTCGGGATCGTGGGAGAAATCTTCCTGAGAACCCATGTACAGGCCAACCAGGATGTGATCCGGCTGCTCGAAAAACACGGCGCAGAGGTCGTGAACGCGTCCGTTGCGGAGTGGTTCAATTTCACGACCTATGAACGGATGAAGGAGGCGAAGACCGGCCTTCGCCTGAGCCTCAAACAACTCCAGGTGAGCAGGATCAGGGATTGCCTCAAGAAGGTGCTCTCCCACGGTGCGAACCTTCTTTATCAGCACTACCGGCAGGACCAGATCTACAGAAGGGCAGAACCCCTTCTCGCCCCGGCCCGGGATCACAGGGTCCGTCACCTGGACGAGATCCTTCGGGAAGACAACCTCTATTCCTTTGACCTGGGAACCGAAGCCTGCCTCAGCATTTCAGGAATCCTCGAATATGTGCGCCAGGGCTACAATGGCGTCGTCAATGTCTATCCTTTTACCTGCATGCCCAGCACCATCACGTCCTCCATCATAAGACCTCTCATGAACCGGAAGAGGGTTCCTTACCTCGACACGCCTTATGACGGCTCCTTTCAGCCCGGCCGGGAAGCGGCGATCCGGACATTCATGTACCAGGCGCAGCAGCACTTCAAACACCACGGAAGAAACGGAAACCCCTGAAGACGAAGCCGCCGATCCATGCCGTTGCAGAGATGATCCCGGGCAGGAGCCTGATGAGCGGCATGAATCTCTGAAGTGGCAATCGCCGCCGGGATATGCTACGAATATCGGGAATTATTGGCTTTCCTTTGATTGAGATCGAGAAAGAAACTCAACATCCCGGATCGTCCTCATTCGATCGCCGCCATTTTTCATCAGCTTTCATAGCCGCTTCCTGACCTGAAGAAGGAGACCTCAGACTTGCAGACGCGCCGCAGGACCATTTCGGGAACCTTGCTTCATTGGAAGGCCCTCCTCCTTGGAAACAGCCTCGCCCGAGAGTTCGCCGGGACCGAGCCGCCGTTGCGGGCGGAACTGTTCAGCAGCGACCAGATGCAGCAGCACGGCAAGGCCCTGGCGGATTCGCACAAATTGGGTCCGGGAGGCGTTCCAAACCAGCTCCTGACGCGTTTGGCGGGGAACGAAGCCGTTCTGATCGGCGCCCGCAACCTGCTGATGGAGGCGGTGAAGGCCGACCGGCGGATTGTGCCGGCCGGGGAATGGCTGCTCGACAATTTCTATCTGATCGAAGAACAGATCCGCACGGCCAGGCGGCACCTGCCCAAGGGCTACAGCCGGGAGCTGCCGCGTTTGCTGAACGGCCCGTCGGCCGGGCTTCCCCGCGTGTACGACATCGCGTTGGAGATCATCTCGCACGGCGACGGGCGTGCGGACCCGGAAAGTCTCAGCAGTTTTGTCGCCGCCTACCAGACGGTGACCACCCTGAAGCTCGGCGAATTGTGGGCTGTTCCGATCATGCTGCGCCTCGCCCTGATCGAGAATCTGCGCCGCGTCGGCGCCCGGATTGCCGCCGACCGCGCCGACCGCAACCGCGCCGATTACTGGGCGGACCAGATGACGGAGATCGCGGAGAAAGACCCGAAGAGCCTGATTCTCGTGATTGCGGATATGGCCCGTTCGAACCCGCCGCTGGTGAGTTCATTTGTCGCGGAATTTTCGCGGCGGCTGCAGGGGCAAAGCCCGGCCCTGGCCCTGCCGCTCACCTGGATTGAGCAACGCCTCTCCGAAGCCGGCCTGACGATCGAACAACTGGTCCAGACGGAGAATCAGCAACAGGCCGCCGATCAGGTTTCCCTGAGCAACAGCATCGGCAGTCTCCGGTTCCTGGGGGCGATGGACTGGCGCGAGTTCGTCGAGACGATGAGCGCCGTCGAACAGACCCTGCGGTCGGATCCCGCCGGCGTTTACGACAGGATGGATTTCGCCACCCGCGATCGCTACCGCCACGTCGTGGAAAAGATCGCAAAGCGCAGCCGGCGATCCGAAAGCGAAGTGGCCCGCGAAGCGATCCGGTTTGCCCGCGGGGCCGCGGCCGGGGACAACGGCGACGATCGGACAACCCATGTCGGGTTCTATCTGATCGACGAGGGATTGCGGCAGCTCGAAGGAACGGCGCCGGCGCGCCGCTCTCCTTCTGCGGCCCTGCGGCGATTGGTCCGGCAGTTTCCTCTGTTCTTCTATCTGGGCATCATCACGCTGATTACGGCCGTTTTCACGGGAGCGTTGCTGGCCTGGGCGCCGGCCGGCCTGCTCCGGGACTGGCGCCTTCTGCTGATCGGTCTGCCCCTGCTCCTCTGCGGAAGTCATCTGGCCGTGGCGCTGGTGAACTGGCTGGCGACATTGCTGGCGACACCGCGCTTGCTGCCGCGGATGGACTTCTCCAGGGGAATTCCCCCCGAATCGCGCACCCTGGCCGTGATCCCGACGATGCTCACGGGTGCGCAGAACATCGAGGATCTCGTCGAAGCGCTGGAAGTTCGCTTTCTGGCCAACCGGGACGAGCACCTGCACTTCGGCCTGCTCACGGATTTCTGCGACGCACCGGAGGAAAGCATGCCGGAGGACGAACCGCTGTTGCGGCTGGCCCGGAAGAGAATCGAAGAGCTGAACAAGAAATATGGGGGCGCAAAAGCGGACGCGTTCTTCCTCTTTCATCGCCCGCGCAGCTGGAATCGGCGGGAGCGCGTCTGGATGGGTTACGAGCGCAAGCGGGGAAAGCTCGCGGAACTGAATGCGCTTCTGCGCGGCGGCTCAGGAGAGCGCTTCTCCGTTCTCGTCGGCGATATCGCCGTCCTGTCCAACGTGAAGTACGTGATCACCCTGGACACGGATACGCAGCTTCCCCGCGATTCGGCCCGGCAATTTGTGGGGGCGATGGCGCATCCGCTGAATCGGCCGCGGTACGACGAAGACAAGGAGCGGATCGGCAAGGGGTACGGCATCCTTCAGCCGCGCGTGGCCGTGAGCCTGCCGGGGATGAACCGGTCGCGATATGCGCAATTGTTTGGAAGCGAGCCGGGCATCGACCCGTACACCCGGGTCGTCTCCGATGTCTATCAGGACGTCTTCGGCGAGGGCTCCTTCATCGGCAAGGGGATCTATGACGTCGATGCCTTTGAGCGGGCCCTCAAGGGGCGCTTCCCCGAGAACCGGATCCTCAGCCATGACCTTGTGGAGGGATGCTACGCGCGGGCCGGGCTGTTGAGCGACGTGCTGCTTTACGAGGAATATCCGTCCCGCTACAGCGCCGACGTGAGCCGCCGCCGCCGCTGGATCCGCGGAGACTGGCAAATCGCCCGCTGGCTGCTGCCGGGCGTTCCCGGCCCCGACGGAAGCCGCCGGGGAAATCCGCTCTCGGCTCTGTCCCGATGGAAGATTTTCGACAATCTCCGCCGCAGCCTTGTGCCGGCGGCGTCGACCCTGCTGCTCCTTCTCGGCTGGGCCGTCCTGTCGCCGCCCTGGCTGTGGACCCTGGCGGTCATCGGAACGCTCCTGATTCCTCCCTGGATGGCCTCTTTTTTCGATCTGTTTCGGAAGCCGGGCGACATCCGGCTGCGCCAGCATCTCGCCGCCGCGGTGCGTTCGGCCGCCCGGCACTCCGCCCAGGCGGCCTTCACGCTCGCCTGCCTCCCCTTTGAAGCCTTCTTCAGCCTGGATGCGATCGTGCGCACGGCCGGGCGGGTGTGGATCACCCACAGACGGCTGCTGGAATGGAATCCGTCGGGAAACGCGGATCGTCAAGGCCGCACGGACCTCGCCGCCGCCTGGCGGACGATGTGGATCGCCCCCGTCCTGGCCGCCGCCGCGGCGGCCTACCTGACGCTTTCGAGGCCCGCCGCGCTCGCGTCGGCCGGACCCATCCTCGTCCTCTGGTTCGCTTCCCCGGCCATCGCGTGGTGGATCAGCCGGCCCCTGGCCCGCCGGGGAACCAGGCTGACAGCTGACCAGACCCTCTTTCTCAGGAAGCTTTCCCGAAAGACCTGGGCGTTCTTCGAGACGTTCGTCGGCCCCGAAGATCATTGGCTCCCGCCGGACAACTATCAGGAACATCCGGCGGGCGTGGTCGGGCATCGCACGTCGCCCACCAACATGGGACTTGCGCTCCTGGCGAATTTGTCCGCCTACGACTTCGGCTACATCTCGGCCGGACGCCTCATCGAGCGCACGGGGAATGCGTTCGGCGCGATGCAGGAATTGAAGCGCCACCGCGGCCATTTCTATAACTGGTATGACACCCGGACTCTGAAGCCGCTGCTGCCTACCTATATCTCGACGGTGGACAGCGGGAACCTCGCCGGCCATCTGCTGACCTTGCGGGCGGGTCTGCTCGCCCTTCCCGATCGCCGGATCCTGGAAGCGCAATTGTTTGACGGACTGAGCGACACGCTGCAGATTCTTGCGGACGCTGCGGAGAAAGCCGCTCCGGCGCAAATCGGTCAACTCCGGAAGGAGCTGGCGTCGGCAGCCGTTTCCAGGCCGACGGCGCTCTCAGCGGTACTGCAGAGCGTCGGCCGCCTGGAGAAATCCGCCGCAGAGCTGTTGGCCGGCCCCGCCGCGGACCCCGCAAACCCGTCGAACCTGTGGGCCCGCACCTTCGCCCGGCAATGCCGGGACGCCCTCGATGAAATGACAGCCCTCACGCCGTGGGCCTTGCTGCCGGGCTTTCCGGATGGACGAAACGACTTCAGCGGCCTCGACGAAATCCCCACCCTGAGCGAACTGGCCGGATTCGAAGGGAAGCGCCTGCCGGCCATCGAGGAACGCCTCGCCGCGGCGGCAACCCCCGAAGAAAGAGAGCGGTTGAGAGAGCTTTGCGGGCTCATCAGGAAAGCCAGCCGGCACGCTCAGGCAAGGATTGTGGCCGCCGCTCTCCTGGTCAGGCAATCCGGCGAGATGGCCGATATGGAGTATGACTTTCTGTATGACCAGGCGCGCCATCTGCTGGCGATCGGCTATAACGTTGCGGAGCGGCGCCGGGACTCGAGTTATTACGACCTGCTGGCTTCGGAAGCAAGATTCGCCACTTTCGTGGCGATTGCCCAGGGCAAGTTGCCCCAGGAGAGCTGGTTTGCCCTGGGGCGCCTGCTCACCACCGCCGGCGGAAAACCGATCCTCCTTTCGTGGAGCGGGTCGATGTTCGAGTATCTCATGCCGCTTCTGGTGATGCCGACCTATGAAGACACCCTGCTCGACCAGACCTGCCGGGCCGCGGTGGAGAGGCAGATCGAATATGGAAAGAGCTGCGGGCTGCCGTGGGGCATTTCGGAATCCGGCTACAATACAACCGACGTTCATCTCAATTACCAATACCGCGCGTTCGGCGTGCCCGGCCTGGGGCTCAAACGGGGATTGGCCGACGATTGCGTGATCGCGCCCTATGCCTCGGCGCTCGCCCTGATGGTCGCGCCCGAGGAGGCATGCCAGAACCTGCAGCGGCTCGCCGCCGAAGGGCTGGAGGGGGAATACGGGCTCTACGAAGCCATCGACTACACCCCGTCGCGCCTGCCGCGCGGGCAAGCGAGCGCCGTGGTCCGGTCGTACATGGCCCATCACCAGGGCATGAGCTTCCTTGCCCTCGCCTATCTGCTCCTGGACCGGCCGATGCAGAAGCGATTCGAGTCGGACCCCTTGTTCCAGGCGACCACGCTGCTGCTCCAGGAGCGCATTCCCAAGGCCTCGGCGTTCTACTGGCACACCGCCGACATCTCCGACCTGCGGACGACATCGGCGGCGCTGGAGACGCCGGTGCGCCTCTTCCGCAGCCCCGACACGCCGATCCCGGAGGTGCAGCTTCTGTCGAACGGCAGGTACCACGTGATGGTCACGAACGCGGGCGGCGGCTACAGCCGCTGGAAGGACATGGCCGTCACGCGCTGGCGCGAAGACAGCACCTGCGACAATTGGGGCACCTTCTGTTACCTCCGCGACCTGACGAGCGGAGAGTTCTGGTCGACCGCCTGTCAGCCGACGCTCAAGCGATCGGACCCTTACGAAGCGATCTTTTCCGAGGGGAAGGCGGAGTTCCGCTGCCGCCACAGCGAATTCGATACCCATACGGAGATCGCCGTGTCGCCCGAGGATGACATCGAGCTGCGCCGCATTCGGATCACCAACCGCTCCCGCGCGCGCCGGGCGATCGACGTGACGAGCTACGCGGAAGTCGTCCTGGCCCCGCCGGCGGCGGATGCCCTGCATCCGGCGTTCAGCAGCCTCTTTGTTCAAACCGAAATCCTCCGCCCGGAGCGGGCCATCCTCTGCACCCGCCGGCCCCGTTCCCCGGACGAGCCTACGCCATGGATGTTTCACCTGATGGCCGTGCACGGGACGGACATCGGCGAAGTCTCCTATGAGACCGACCGCAGCCGGTTCATCGGCCGCGGCAACACCATCGCCGACCCCGAGGCGATGAAAGAGACTGCGGCGCTCTCGGGAAGCGAGGGCTCCGTGCTCGATCCGATCGTCGCCATCCGGTATCGGATCAACCTCGATCCGGAAGAATCGGCGACGATCAACATGGTTTCCGGCATCGGCGAAACCCGCGCTGCGTGCCTGGGCCTCGTCGGAAAATACCAGGATCGGCGCCTCGCGGACCGTGTCTTCGATCTGGCGTGGACGCACGGCCAGGTGGTCCTGCGGCAGATCAATGCCACCGAGGCCGACGCGCAACTCTACGGGCGCCTTGCCGGCTCGGTCCTCTACGCCAACTCCTCGCTGCGCGCCGATCCGGGCCTCCTCATCAAGAACCGCCGCGGGCAATCCGGCCTGTGGGGCTACTCCATTTCCGGCGATCTGCCGATCGTTCTCCTGCAGATCGGCGACCCGGCCAATATCGGCCTGGCGCAGCAACTGGTGCAGGCCCACGCGTACTGGCGCCTCAAAGGGTTGGCGGTGGACCTGGTGATCTGGAACGAAGATCATGCCGGCTATCGGCAGCTCCTCCAGGAGCAGATTATCGGGCTGATCGCCGCCGGCATCGAAGCCAACGTGACCGATCGACCCGGCGGCATCTTCGTGAGACCCGCGGACCAGATAGCGATGGAGGACCGCATTCTTTTCCAGACCGTCGCCCGGGCCATCCTTACCGACAGCCGGGGAACGCTGGCGGACCAGGTCGGTCTTCACGGCCCGGCGGAGACAGGCGCGCCGCGCCTTGTTCCGACCCGGACCGGCGGCGCCGACCCCCCGGCAGTCGCCGCATTGCCCCGCGGCGATCTGATCTTCTTCAACGGGCTGGGAGGATTCACCCCCGATGGGCGCGAGTACGTCATTACGACCGCGCCCGGTCAGGTAACGCCGGCGCCATGGGTGAACGTCCTGGCGAACCCGCACTTCGGAACCATTGTCTCCGAGAGCGGCCCGAGCTGCACCTGGAGCGAGAACGCCCACGAATTCCGCCTCACACCCTGGACCAACGACCCGGTGAGCGATTCCAGCGGAGAAGCCTTTTATCTTCGCGACGAAGAGCGGGGCCACTGCTGGTCCCCCACGCCGCTGCCCAGCCGCGGCGCGCAGCCCTACGTCTGCCGGCACGGATTCGGCTACAGCGTCTTCGAGCACGAGGAACGGGGCATCCGCTCCGAGTTGTGGGTTTATGTGGCCATGGATGCGCCGGTCAAATTCACGGTCTTGAAAGTGCGCAACCAGTGCGGGCGGCCCCGCCGGCTTTCGGCCACGGGATACGTGGAATGGGTGCTGGGAGACCTGCGGCCGAAATCGGCGCAGCACGTCGCCACGGAAGTCGACCCCGGCAGCGGGGCGCTCTTCGCGCGGAACCCTTACAACACGGGATTCGCCGGCCGGGTGGTCTTCTTCGACGCCGGAGATGCGGCGCGGACCGTCAGCGGCGACCGGACGGAGTTCATCGGGCGGAACGGCTCGCTTCGCAGTCCCGCGGCGATGGCGCGGTCGCGGCTTTCCGGCAAGGTGGGGGCCGCTCTGGATCCCTGCGCCGCAATCCAGATTCCTTTTGAGCTGGCCGACAGGCAGGAGCGCGAGATCATCTTCGTGCTCGGCGCCGGACGGAACGCCGACGATGCCCGCGATCTGACGCTTCGCTTCCGGGAGTCGGCCGCGGCGCGCCGGGCGCTCGAAGAGGTGTGGCGGTACTGGAACAGCGCGCTCGGCGCCGTCCAGGTGGAAACGCCGGACCCCGCCCTCAATTTCCTGGCCAACGGATGGCTCCTGTATCAGACGCTGGCCTGCCGCCTCTGGGCGCGGAACGCAACCTACCAGCCGGGAGGCGCCTTCGGATTCCGCGACCAACTGCAGGACGGAATGGCGCTCGTCCACGCCGAGCCCCGGCTCCTGCGCGAACACCTGCTCCGCTGCGCCGCCCGCCAGTTCCCGGAGGGCGACGTCCAGCATTGGTGGCACCCTCCCTCCGGCCGGGGCGTGCGGACCCACTGTTCCGATGATTACCTCTGGCTCCCGCTGGCGATAAGCCGCTACGTTCTCAGCACCGGGGACACCGGGGTACTGGACGAGCCCATCCATTTTATCGAAGGCCGGCCGGTAAACCCGGAAGAGGACTCGTATTACGATCTGCCCAACCGCTCGGACGAAACAGCCGGTCTGTACGAACACGGCCGGCGGGCCGTCCTGCGGGGGCTCCGTTTCGGGGAACACGGCCTGCCGCTCATGGGCTCCGGGGACTGGAACGACGGCATGAACCGGGTCGGCGAACACGGCAAGGGAGAAAGCGTCTGGCTGGGGTTTTTCCTTTACGAGGTCCTCAACCGGTTCGGCGAGGTTGCCCGCGCGCGGGGCGACCTGTCTTTCGTCGAACGCTGCCGGAAGGAGGCGGATCAGGTGCGCCGGAACCTCGAGCAGCACGGCTGGGACGGCGGATGGTACCGCCGCGCCTACTTCGACGACGGCACGCCGCTGGGGTCGGCGGGCAATCCCGAATGCCAACTCGATTCGATTGCCCAGAGCTGGTCGGTTCTATCGGGGGCGGGCGATGCCGGGCGCTCGCGTGAAGCCATGGAAGCGGTGGATCGGCGCCTCGTTCGCCGGGACCACGGGCTGATCCGGCTGCTGGACCCGCCGTTTGACAAATCGGATTTGAACCCCGGCTACATCAAGGGATACGTCCCGGGCGTGAGGGAGAATGGGGGCCAGTACACTCACGGGGCAATCTGGGCGGCCATGGCCTTCGCCGCACTGGGCGACAGCCGGCGCGCCTGGGAATTGCTGGCCATGATCAACCCTGTGAACCATGCGCGGTCACCGGAGGAAATGGCCGCCTACAAGGTGGAACCCTACGTCGTCGCGGCCGACGTGTACGCGCTCCCGCCGCACATCGGCCGGGGCGGATGGACCTGGTACACGGGCTCGGCCGCGTGGCTGTACCGGCTGATCGTGGAATCCCTCCTGGGGCTGCGGCTGGAAGGGGACAAGCTGCGTTTTGCCCCGTGCCTCCCGGAGGATTGGAAGGGGTTCAAGGTGCACTACCGGTATCGGGCGACGGTTTACCACATCGACGTTCTCCAGGACCGCGCCGGAATAGGCGGGGCCGGGGTATCCGCCGATGGCGTCGAGCAGCCCGATCGGGCGATTGCTCTCGTCGACGACCGCCGGGAACACTCGGTCCAGGTGAGACTGGCCGCTCCGCACGGCAAATCCGGTTTACCTCCTGGAGATCAAATCGAGCCCGTCAATTGAAAGGAGGCCCAGTAGTAGGGATGGGCATAGGTTTTCCGGGTCTCCAGCTGCGCCGTCTGCAACGCTTCCCGCTTATTGGTCTTATCCAGTTCGCGATAGAAACGGGTCATCAGCTGCGATGTCGCAAGGTCGTCGACTTTCCAGAGGCTTGCCACAATCGAGCTGCTGCCTGCATAGAGAAATCCCCTCGTCAGCCCGACCAGATCGTCTCCGTTGGCGATCTTGCTCAGTCCTGTCTCACAGGCGCTCAAGGTGACGAGATCGGCGTCCAGTTCGAGCGAGTAGAGTTTGTCCGCCGTGAGCATGCCGTTCGATCCCGCCGACGGAGAAAGGAGCAGGGCGGACTTCAGGGGCGATTCCGGATCGAACCGGCCGTGGGTGGCAAGGTGAATATAGCTGAAGCTTCCGGCATGCTTTGCAAAGGCTTCCAGGGTTGCCTCCTTGCGGAGAAACACCTTTGATTGCGATTTTGTTTTGGCGACATCCAGAGCTTCCTTCTCGGCAAATGCAAGGTCATAGCGGGAATCGCCCAGATCCGGATTGCCGAAAACGAGGATGTCCCCGCCTCTGTTCGCTTTCTTTGATACGAGATACTTCATTGCGCTGGCGCTGGGCATAACCCGGATGCTGTACCTGTCAATCAGGAAATCCTTTCCGTCATGCAGGGCATTGAAGGGAAGGTAGTGTAAAGCCCCGTGCGCTACAATCGTCAGATTCTTCCTCTTCACCCGCGCTTCGATCGGTTGGAACAGCCGGGCATAGAGACGCCTGGCGCTGTCCATGAACCGGGTTGAACCCGGGTCTTCGAGATATTTCCGGAACTCCTGGACATCCTCCGTCAGGCGCTCACTGTCCAGCTTTGCAGCATGGAGCCTGCCGTCCGAAAGCACAAAGGCATACATGTCCTTGTCGCGGTAGTAATACTCGATCAGCGCCTCGTCTTTGGGAAGATAGGCCTGAAGTTCTGAAACCGGCTGGGAAGTGACCGTAATAAACGAAGCCAACTCCGGAGCCCGGCCTTTCAGCTCTTCGCGGATCCTGATTTGCACACTCCGGGACTTGCCTTTATCGATGGCGGCGTCCTGGACAATGGACTCCGCCTCGGCGGAATCGTTCATCGCCAGCGCGGTTTCTATTGCGTTCCGGTCGCTGCCCCTGGAGGCAAAGTCCTTCTTCGCGGCCAGGAGGTCGACCAGCGCCCGCGATTTGGCCCGCTCCATATATTCAAAAGCCTGCTCGTATTGTCTTTCACGGCAGAGGGTCCGCACCAGATTGAAATAAAGCGCCTGCTTATCGCCGACAAAACCGATCTTGCTGGATTCCGTACGGATGGTCGATCTCTGCCGCTCAACAACCTCCACCGCCCTGGAATAATAATCGACGGCGTCTTTGAATTTTCCGTCCTTTTCGGCGATTCTGCCGCGATCGAACAGGAGCATCCAGTAGATTTCGCCGTTGTCCCGGGTTTGCGGCATGTTCAGAAGCGCGTCGTATCCCTCCCTGGCCGCGCCAAGATTTCCTGTTTCCATCAGGCACTTGCTCAGCATGAATTTTCTGGGAATCTCTTCATAGACGGCCAGGCTCTGGCCGTGCATCATGGCGCCGTAAAACAGATCGGCGAGCATCACGTGCCCCGTCGGGTCAGTCTGCCCGATCGCTTCAAGGGCTTTCCGGAAATCTTTCAGCGCGACATGAATCTTTGCCGCGGTGAAGTTCCTGCTTGCCTTCATAACGGGATTGATGATCTTCAGGCGATCCAGCCTGTCCGCCATCTGCAGCGCCTGCTGCGCCTTCCCATCCAGGGCAAAGGCAAGACCCAGGGTCCCGAGGATGCGAACCTGGACGGAGCGGTCTACGTGGAAGTACGCCTTCTTCGCCTCTTCAACGGCCTTCGCATATTGCGCCAGGTCAATATACGCCTCGGCTCTGAGGACATGCGGCAGGTAGCTGATGTTCCCCAAGGACTCCTTGTCGCCGGCATACTTGGATTTGACATAGCCGCCCAGAAGGGGCGATTCCCTGGCGAGCTCATCCAGGTCCGTTGAAGAAGTGTCGCCTCTCTTGATATTCTTTTCGAGCCGATCGCAGCACTCAAAAAGCCGGTCATAGCGCTTCAGCCCCGCATAGGATACGCAGAGCACCGTCAGCCTGGCCGAACTGGCATGGCCCGTCTCCCTGATCTGCGCCTCGGTGATCTTTCTGGCTTCCTCATATTTGGCCGACGCAACCAGGCGCTCGCGCTCCGGGATGCCGCCGTACACGCAGCCGAATAAGGGAAGAAGACCGGCAATGATGATCAGTCCTGAAGCAAATCGCATAGGAAACCCCCAAGAGTTCTGGCCTTACGGAGTCCTTTTCTGCAATTGCCTGATCCGGGGTTGGCTTGTCAATTCCTGGGCCCAGGCGCCGACCAGGGAGGTCATCGACTCAGGGACGAATTCCTCCCAGCTTCCGGTGAAGCTCGATCTCTTTGAAGTCTCTTTGCTTCGCCAGATCTCCCGGCCGGTTCCATCCAGTGCCCGGATATTGCCCTTCACGATGCCGTACGAACCGGGATTTCCCATGCACCCCGCTTTATAGACGTATTCCTTGAGGTCGGCTTCCACCAGAATATCGTATGCGCCCGGCGCAGGCTGCCTGACAACCGTCAGGTCATCGAAGACCTGCTTCAACGTCCCTTCAACCGTCCCGGCGAAGAGCTGGCCGAAATTCCCCGTGACGTGCATGGCCAGGCAACCGGAGCTTACATCGGTCGGCTGGGTGAAATTTCGCGTTGATTCCGGGATAAACAAGGCAGCCTTCAACGGCAATTTATCGAGGATCATGGTGTCCGGAAGCTGTGGTCTGGAGTGGGCAAGATCCGCGTAATAGGCGCAGCCCGAAAGCGCTGCAGATATGGCAATCGAGAACAATAGGATGGCCGCTGTGCTCCTTATCCGTCGCTGTCCATTCATGGATGCCTCCTGAAGAATTTCGTCCTCAATAACGGGAAGACATTTTTCAGACTGATCAGATCCCCTATCATTGTCCGACAAGGCGCTGCCTTTTCGGGTTGCGGATTAAAATTCTTTGCTATCTCAGTTGGTATAGTGGTGTGTCTTTCCCGAAGTTAATAATCAGTGGCGTCTGGCTGTGACCGATCTCCGTGGATATTTTCGTGGTCTCCTTCTTGGAATATTCGCCGAGCCCTACAACCGTTACCCTGCCATCCTTATTCTTATCGGCCTGCCTGTTATTGTTGAGACCATCCAGCAGCGTATAGGTAAAGAGTCCATTGCCTTTATACCCGTCCATTGCCGCTTGCTTGTCGCTGGCCGAGGCATAGATATGAAGACCCATCTTCTTGGCAAGGACCGACATTCGGGCATCGTACAGGCCACTCACAATGGTATCGACACCGCCGGCATGGCAAGTATCGAAGATGAGTAACTGGCTTAGAGATTTTATCTGCTTGGACATTTCAACAATTTCGTTGGAGCTGATCATGCCGGCGTCGCTCACCTGACCGTTGAAATCGTGAGTCAGCATATAATACTGGTTCTGTAAGAGAACGCCGTGACCAGCCACGAAAAGGATAAAGCTGTCTTGTGGTTTGACAGTCGCCGTCAGCGCATCAATCTTCCTTGCAATGTTCACCTTGGTGGCTTCCTTGTCTGTCAGAAGCTCATAGTGGATGTTCCGTGGGGCGTATAACGTAGCAGCCTGAACTCTTATTTTCTCTTCTATATCTCTGGCATCCTTCACCGCATACTTCAGGTTGACACCGGAATTCTCATACTGGTCTATCCCGACGGCGAGGATATAAAGATGGGCCTCTTCCTGCTTGATCTTGGAATTGAAACTGACTGTCTTCATAGAGCTCTGGACAGTATTGCTGCCGTTGAAGGCGGAGACACTGACCTCGTTCTCGCCGGCAATGGCATCTATTTCCTTACAATCTTCAAAGAGATCGCCCTTGGATTTGCTGGTAACAAGCGCAGCGTCTGTTTTGGCCTTGATGTTGAGGCTCCGCATATCGGCATAGATTGACTGGCTGTTTAACGAAGCGAGTTGGGATGTTCCGGCTGAAGTTTTCGCCACCTCCCTGTAATAACCATCCGACTGGACGAGTTTTCCGTTGTGGAAAAGACGCACTTCTCCGATGCCACCGCCGGTGCTTTTGGCTTGGTAGCAGACCTTGACTTTGGATCTATCCGTATCGCCGACCCTGGAGGTGAAATCAACGACAGGTGGCGGGCTCTTGATGGCGTCTTGCATTGTGATGGTAACCAGCCCGCCGATATCTTCCCCTCTGAGTCTTGCCGTGACGATATCGGGACGGTAGAAAACGTCGTAGAACTGGTCAACAGAGTATTCATTGTCGGCTACTTTAATAGTCAGGTATCGTTCAGCACCTCTTGCAGATGCGTTGTAATAACCTTCCCTTGTAATAACAATCCATTCTCCGTCCTTAAAAGCAATCATTGAAGCAACTTCTTCCCCGGTGGAAACATCCCATATTCGTGTGGAAGCATCTCCTGCGGATATCACATATTTGCTATCGGGGGAAAATTTTGCACCCGAGTAGCTCTTTATACTCGAATGCCCGGTAAGGGTTTTATATTCAGTGCCGGATTCTATATCCCATATTTTTATGCCATCTTTCCAAGTCGCCGACACGGCATATTTACCATCAGGAGAAAAAGCGACAGACCAAATTTGGGCTGATCCTTCGTGACCGACAAATCTCTTCAGCTCAGTTAAGCTTTTTGCATCCCACAGTACCAGCTCATTTTTCACTCCACCCGACAAGGCATATTTCCCGTTTGCCGAGAAGGAAACCGCCAATACCATGGCATCAGAGATAATTTCTTCCTCTGTTCTTATAAGTTTGCCCCTTGATGCATCCCATAAATCTATCCTGCCGCCATAGATGTAAGATCCGCCTGACAAGGCATATTTCCCATCCGGAGAATATACAACGGACCAGATTACCCCGGCTGGATCAAAATCTTTTACTTCTTTTCCCGTTGCTACATCATAGATTTGCATATTAGAAGGAATTTTAGAACCAGCCGAAGGACCTCCGCTTAAAAGACTTTTTCCATCTGGAGAGAAAGCTATCGAGGTCGTTCGAATGTTATCATCAAATGTAGATTTTTCTTGTTTCGTGGATAAATCCCAGAGCTTTATTCCTTTGCTGCCGGAAGCGATATATTTTCCATCAGGCGAAAAAGCAACCGCGGTTGTATCATTCACCCAAGCTCTGGGATGATCAAATGTCTGTATTTTCTTTCCTTGAAGAATATCCCAGAGGATAAAAGAATCAAGGCTTCCAGATAAGGCATATCTTCCATCCGGAGAAATATCCACTTTGGCCACAAGAGGGGCTTCGTGCTTGATTTCCCTGGATATATCACCGTATCGAGTAAGAACAGGTGTTGCCGTACAGGAAGAAAGAAAAAGCACAAAACACACAACCAGGATGGTTCGATAAACAGACATATCCTCTCCTTTTTCAGCATCAAAAAATAACAGAGGATTGAAGTCATGCATTTTAGCCACAATCAGCGATTCATTTTTTTCAGGAAGGCAGTCTCGGCTGCAAAATGCATTAAACAGCCCATGGAAGCATCACCCGTTTCCGCCTGCGCTCATCAAGAATCTGGTAAGAAGCCGGTCCAGCTGATTGGCGAAGGACTGGCAGTCCTTCCGGCCGAAGGTCGGCGGACCGCCCGTCATCAGGCCACCGTCCCGCAGTTCGCTCAGCAGATCGCGCATGGCGAGCCGGTCCTTGATGTTCTCCTCCGTGTAGAGATTGCCCCGGGGGTCGAGGACGACGGCGCCCTTCGTGATAACCCGGTCCGCGAGGGGAATGTCGGCCGTAATCACCAGATCGCCCGGCGCCGCCAGTTCGGCGATGCGGTCATCGGCGATATCCGGGCCGTCCGGAACGATGAGGCTGGAAATCCATTCGGACGGCTCGCGGTGGACCGGTTTATTGGCCACGAAGACCACCGGCACGCACAGGCGCTGGGCCGCCCGGATCAGGATGTCCTTCGCCGGCCTCGGGAAACCGTCCGCATCGACGTAGATCCTCATGCCTTTCCCTTTCCAGAACCGGGGCGGCGCCCCTTCATGACTTCAGGATCTCTTTCACCCGGCCGACGATGCCGCTTTCGAGGCGCACCTTGATGCCGTGGGGGTGATGGGGAGACTTGGTGAGAATATCCCGGACGATGCCTTCCGTAAGCGCACCGGTCCGCTGATCCTGTTTCTGGACCACCTTCACCCGCATGCCGGCGGAAATGTTCGATCGATTTTGTCCTTCCATGCACCTCTCCTGTACTCCAGATTCCCCCCGGGAAAAGACGGGCTTCCGGAGACGATGTCCGCCCCTGGTCAGGCCATCTTCCCTATTGCCTCATGCCGGAAGCAGTCGACGACATGGTCGTTCACCATGCCGACGGCCTGCATGAAGGAGTAGCAGATGGTGGACCCGACGAAGCTGAGGCCGCGCTTCTTCAGGTCCCTGCTCATCCGGTCTGACTCTTCCGTACGGGACGGCAGTTCAGATAGAGATCGCCAAGCGTTCTGCCGGGGAACGAAGCCGACATAGCGCCAGACAAAGGCGTCGAAGGACCCGAACTCGCGCCTGATGTCCAGAACCCTCTGCGCGTTCCTGATCGCCGCCGCGATCTTGAGGCGGTTGCGGACGATGCCGGCATCGGCGAGGAGGCGCCGGACATCGGCTTCCGAATAGGCCGCGATCTTTTCCGCATCGAAACGGTGAAAGGCCCGGCGGTAGTTCTCCCGTTTCCTGAGGATCGTCAGCCAGTTGAGGCCCGCCTGCGCGCCCTCGAGAATCAGCATCTCGAACAGGTGCCGGTCGTCATGGGCGGGCACCCCCCATTCCTCGTCATGATACTCCAGGTAAAGGGGATCGCTGCCGCTCCAGCCGCACCGCTTCACAAAGCTTTTATCCATATCAATCTTTCCCTCGGCCGTAAACCGGCAGGACGATGAGAAACGCCGCGAATCCGAGAAGGCCGAACATCCACTGGGGATCGGGATAGACGTACAGCACCACCCGCAGCCCGCTTCCCCAGAGAAACAGAAAGAATGCCGTCAAGAGGAGGATCACCCATGCAAGGGGGCGGTTGCCGCCGGCGAAGACGGCGTTCATGCGGGGGAGGACTTCCCCGAAGAGGACGCGCAGCCCCGCCAGAATGGCCAGCGACCCGGAGATGAAGAGAAACCAGGGGGAGATCTCCAGCCCGCGGTTGAAATTGCCGGTGTCGCCGTGCGCGGCGAAGGGGCGCATGGCGATGTAGGCGATCAGCTCCATGAAGTGGGCGACGACGAACCAGAAGAGGATGTGGAAAAGCACCTTCCGCTCCGCAATCGCTTTGCGCTGCATCAGGACGAGGCCCGTAACCACGACGGCCGCGTGCATGACCAGCGGGCTTACGCCGATGATCGCCGCGGCAATGCGGCGGCCCGAGGCAAAGAGCGCTCGATAACCCACCCCCTCGTCCCAGCCCGTCATGGTCAGGGGATTGCCCCAGACGATGTCGAACGGGTTTTTCATATGCCCGAGGATCCAGGCGACGGTGCTGTGGGTGAACTCATGCATGAGAATAACGACGGTCTGCAGGACCATGAAGGTCGCGATCACGAGGACCGCGTATTCCAAGGCTTCGCGGCATCGCCGGGTCGCCGTCATCGTCTGCCCTCCCGGGGATTGCCCGCCGGAAGCCGTTCCGGCATCCCCCGTCACGCCTCCAGCTCCTTCATGGCCAGATTCGAATGCGCCAGAGACGCGCCGGCGCTCATGGCCACGGCGACCAGAATGGCCTCCGCGATTTCTTCTTCCGTTGCGCCGGCCTTCCTGGCGGCGCGGGTATGGCCGGCGATGCAATAGGGGCAGCGGGTGATGTGCGCGGCCGCAACGGCGATCAGTTCCTTCGTCTTCGCGGGCAGGACCCCCTCGTTGAAGACCTTGCCGTTGAAATTGCTCCAGCTGTCCATGGCGTCTTTCTTCAGTCCGATCAGTTTGGCGCGTTGCGCCTTTGCGTCCTTGGGGTAGTAGAAATCGTCCATTTTCATCTCCTGCAGTTCGATAGGGTTTGAGGCCGGATGGGCGCGCCTCTTTCTCCGCTCACCGGATCTGGTAGAGCGGATAGTCCTTCCCGAAATTGATGATCAGCGGCGTCTGGGAATGGCCGATCTCCCGCGAGAGGCTCGTCGTCCTTTCCTTCGCGTAGTTGCCAAGTCCTACAACGGTCACTTTCCCGACGCCGCTGTTGTCGGCGCCCCGGTTGTTGTTGAGCCCGTCCAGCAGCGTGTGGGTGAAGAGCCCGTTCCCCTTGTAGCCGTCCATGGACGTCTGCTTGTCCGAGGCCGATGCGTAGATGTGAAGCCCCATTTTCTTGGCCAGCACAGACATCCTCGCATCATAAAGGCCGCTGACGATGGTATCGACGCCGCCGGCATGACAGGTGTCGAAGATGAAGAGCTGGCTCAGGGACCTGATCCGCTTCGAGGCCTCCACGATCTCGTTCGAGCTGATGAGGTTGGCGTCCGTCACCTTGCCGTCGTAATCGGACGTGAGCATGTAATACTGGTTCTGCAGAAGCACGCCGTGTCCCGCCGCAAAGAGGATGAAGCTGTCGCCCGGCCGGATCTGCTGCGACAGCGCTGAAAGCCTGGCGGTGATGTTAGCCTTCGTAGCCTTGTCGTCGGTTAGCAGCTCGTCGTGGATATTCCGGGGCTGATAGAGCGTCTGCGCCTGCTTCAGAAGCTTCTCTTTCATATCGAGCGAGTCTTTTACGGCGTATTTGAGATTGATGGCGCCGTCCCGGTACCGGTCGATGCCGATGGAAAGGATGTAGAGGCGGGGTTCCTCCGGTTTCACCGCGGAAGAAAATCTCGCCGTCTGCATGTAACTCTGGACCGTATTGTCCTTGTTGAAGGCCGCGATGCTTATTTCGTTTTCTCCGGGGACCGTATCGATTTCCCTGCAGTCGTTGAAGTCTTCCCCCTTTGCCTTGGCGGCGACGGGGCTTGTCTCCATTTTTTCCTTGATCTTCACGCTCCGCATTTCCGCGTAGATCGCCTTGCTGTCCATTGCCGCCAGCTGCGTCTTTTCCGCGGCCGCCTTTGCCGATTCCTTGTAGTAGCCGTCGGATTCGATGAGCTTGCCGTTGTGAAACAGCCGGACTTCCCCGATCCCTCCCCCCGCGCTCTTCACGTTGTAGCAGACCTTCGCCTTCGGAGAGGCCGGAGAGGCCGCAACGGGACTGATGGTGACAACGGGAGGCGGGCTCTTGATGGCGTCCATCATCGTGATGGTGATCAGATCCCTGATGTCTTCCCCCCTGAGCTTTGCCGTCACGATGTCCGGCCGGTAGAAGACGTCATAGAATCTCTCCACGCTGTAGGAGGTCTCTCCCATGGTGACGCTGAGGTACTGCGCGCCCTTTTCCGAGGCGTTGTAATAGCCCTCGGGCGTGATCGTGAGCCACTCGCCGTCTTCGAAGGCGATGAGCACCGCCACCTCGTCTCCCGTTTTCACGTCATAGATTCTCACGGCGGCATCATCCATGGTCATGAGGACGAATTTTCCGTTCGGATGATAGACCCCGGAAACGGGATTCCGGCCGGCGATCTTGATCCCTTTCCATGCGTGGCGCAAATCGGTCGTTATTTGGCCGGTCTTCACGTCCCGTATCGTGTCGCCGACGACGAACACCTGGTTGCCGTCGGGAGAGAAGGAAAGGCCCTTGTCCATGAAATACATGCCGAGCGCGCTTTCAAAGCCCTCAAACCGGCGCACCTCGGCGCCCTTCCCGATGTCCCACAGGATGACCTTGCCGTCGTTGTAGGCATTCGTAACGGCGTACCTGCCGTCGCGGGAAAATTCGACGGAGCAGATGCCTCCGTGCAGGAACCCGGCCTTATGCCCGGTAAAGGTCCTGATCTGCTTCCCGCTGGCAATATCCCACAGGCGGAGGATCGCGTCGGGACCTCCGGAAAGGACGTATTTCCCGTCCGGAGAGAATGCCGCGACAAAACTCTTGTAGGGAATAATGGCGGGCGGGCTGTATCCCTCCGGGGTCAGGGTCTTGACGAGGCTCCACGTCCTCGCATCGAAGATATAGACGCTTGTCCAGTCCGTGGCGAGGAAATACCGGCCGTCCGCGGAAAAATTGATGCTGTTGAACTCGTTGCCCTGAAAGCCCGCAAATGGCCCGAACCTCTTGCTCAACCGGCCCGACTCCATGTCCCATATCTGCAGCGGCGGGAAAGGCCTTTTTGAAAACGGCCCCGCGTCCGGGACGAGCCCGCCGGCAACGCCATACCTGATGTCAGGCGACATGGCGACGGAAATGATCGTATCCCCCGCATCCATTTTCGAGATCTGCCTTCCCTGGGTGAGATCCCAGAGCCGCAGAGCGGACCTGCCGGTGCCGAATCCGCCCCTCATCATGTCCCATCCGCCGTTGTCCCCCGTGAGAAGATACCGGCCGTCCTTCGAAATGGTCATGGCCTCCAGACCGTAGGCCTCCTTGTTCAACTCCATCTTCATATCGCTCTGTCTCAGGTAGATCTCGGGGACGGTCGTGGCGCCCCACATGCACGAGCAGAGGGACATCGCCAGCAACGGCACCAGGCATTTGAACAGGGAAAACATCCTCGCCTCCTTGCCCGACGGGGCATGTCAGTTGATCCGGGTCTCCGCGAAACAGCGCCTGAAAAATTTCTTCCCTTTAAGGAACCGGCCGCTCACCTGAGCCGGTAGAGCGGATAGTCCTTCCCGAAATTGATGATCAGCGGCGTCTGGGAGTGGCCGATCTCCTTCGAGAGGATCGCCGTCCTCTCCTTCGCGTAGCCGCCGAGACCCGCCACGGTCACTTTCCCATCCCCGCCCCTGTCGGCGCCCCGGTTGTTGCTGAGCCCGTCCAGCAGCGTGTAGGTGAAGAGCCCGTTTCCCTTGTAGCCGTCCATCGCCGACTGCCTGTCGCCCGCCGAGGCATAGATGTGAAGCCCCATCTTCTTCGCCAGAACCGACATGCGGGCATCATACAAACCGCTCACGATGGAATCCACGCCCCCGGCATGGCAGGTGTCGAAGATGAAAAGCTGGCTCAGCGACTTGATCTTCTTCGAGGCCTCCACGATCTCGTTGGAGCTGATTCTGCCGGTTTCGCCGAGCGTGCCGTTGTAATCGTGCGTGAGCATGTAATACTGGCTCTGCAGAAGGACGCCGTGGCCCGCCGCAAAGAAGATGAACCCGTCGCCGGGTTTGATGGCCCGGGAGAGCTCGTCGATCTTCTTCGCAATGCCGGCCTTGGTCGCCTCCTTGTCCGTCAACAGGGTGTAGTGGATGTTCCGGGGGCTGTACAGTGTGGCGGCCTGCGCACTGAGCTTCTCCCGGATGTCCGCCGCGTCTTTCACGGCATACTTGAGATTGGCGCCGCGGTCCTCGTACTGGTCGATGCCGATGGCAAGGATATAGAGATGGGGGTCTTCGGATTTCCTGTCCGAGTTGAAACGGACGGTCTTCACGGGACTCTGGACCGTGTTGCTGCCGTTGAAGGCGGTGACGCCGATCTCATTTTCTCCCGGCAGGGTATCGATCTCCCGGCAGTCCGCAAATGTCTCTCCCTTGGACTTGCTCGCCAGGGGCATGGACTCCGCCGTCCCCTTGACGGATATGCCCCTCATGTCTTCGTAGATCGCCCTGCCGTTCAGGGAGGCCAGCTGCGCTCCCGCCGTCGCCGTCCCCGCCGCCTCCCGGTAATAGCCGTCCGATTCGACCAGTTTGCCGTTGTGGAACAGCCTCACCTCGCCGATCCCGCCGCCTGCGTTCGTCGCCTTGTAGCAGACCTTCACCTTCGCCTGATCCGTACTCGCGGGAGACGAGGTGAACTCCACCGCCGGCGGGGGATTCCTGCTGGCGTCCTTCATGCTGATGGAGACAAGGCCACGGATATCCTGTCCGCCGAGCTTCGCCGCAACGATATCGGGACGATAGAAGACATCGTAGAACTGATCGACGCTGTAGTCCTTCCCTTCGTAGCTGACCTTCAGATACTGCGCGCCCTTCGCCGAGGCGCTGTAATAGCCTTCCGGCGTGACGACAAGCCACTCGCCGTCATCGAACAGGATCAGCGTCGCGACTTCGTTCCCCGTCGCGACATCGAAGATCCGGAATGAGGCATCCGACCCCATGAAGATGATCCGCCGGCTGTCCGGCGTGAAGGAGACCCAGCCGTTGACGATCCCGCCGAAGCGCCTGATATCGACAAAGCGGTCGTCGGAAACCTGAAACGATCTGACCAGCGCGCCGGAGGAGCTGTCCCACAGCCTGGCAAGGCCGTCCGAGCCGCCGACGGACAGGAGAAACCGGCCGTCGGGAGAAAAGGCCACCGCCTTGGTCCCCACCCACCCGGTGTGGGCCTGTATCGCCTTCAGTTCCGCGCCGGAAGAAATGTCCCAGAGCCGCAGCGAGCCGTCCGTTCCCCCCGAGAGCGCGCGTTTCCCGTCCGGGGAAAAGACCATTGCGAGGACGGCATGCCCGAGTCCCTTGTTGCCGCCCGTGCCGGCGAAGGTGTGGACAATTCTTCCCCCGGCCACGTCCCACAGATGAATGACGCCCCTGTCAGCCGCCATGGATTTGCGGGCCCCGCCTCCGGTGGACATGGCATACCTCCCGTCGGGCGAAAGCGCGATGATGCCGCCGCTGAGCCCGGCATCCCATTGGGCTGTCATGACGCCGCTCGCCACGTCATGGAGGGTCATCTTGTCTTCGTTAAACGCCCATTCCGCCGCCTGGCACGTCAGGACCTTTTTCCCGTCCGCCGAGACGCCGATGCTTTCCGCCGTGTCGTCCCCGATCTTCCTTATCAGCTTCCCCGAAGACAGCTCCCACAGGTTCAGTTCCTCGCCGCCGGAGAGGGCATGCCTGCCGTTCGCGGCAAAGGCGACGGGAATGAGACCCGTCGTCAGCATGGTGCCCATCATCTGGGGGAGCTTCGCGGAGTACCTATTGATCAGCATGCCCTTCGAGATATCCCAGTACGCAAAGCCATCCATCCCTCCCGTCAACAGATACCTTCCGTCAGGGGAGATATCGGCCCCGCTTGCGATGGGGGCCGATTGCGACAGGCTCATCCGCGTCTCGCCGCCGACGATGTGGAGATTGGGGGTTGCCGTCATGCATCCGGCAAGAGGCAACAGGCAGAACAGAAACGCGATCTTCAGTTTCAAGGACATTTCGGCCTCCAGAAAGAACCGCCCCGGAACGATGTTGTGCACCGGCCTCAACCGGCGCCAAGTTGCCGACGGGCACGCCGGCCTCTTCCGCAGCGATGATGTTGTTCAGCGGTGACAGCTTCCTCTTGAGGCGGGAGTATAGCGGTTGACATCCTCGCGAGTCAATGGGATGTACAGGTCGGATGGGACGGAGCGGGACCTTTCTGTCATTCCCGCAAAAGCGGGAATCCAGGATCTTGGATTTGCTCTGTAACTTCCGTGTAGAGCAGAGAGCTGGGTCCCCGCCTACGCAGGGGACGACAGAAGATCCCTCTAACTTGTCATTCCTGCGCAGGCGGGAATCCGATATGGCTAGTGTCTTTTCTGTGGCCCTCACTCCGCCATACCGCCTCTTGACATTTCGCTTTCCCGACCTCTAAAACTATCGTCGCCATGAAGCCCGCAGATTACGCCACGGACTACGTCCGTCAATTCCTTTACAGACCGGGAACGCTCGTCCATGCCGGGGGCCGCGCGTCCGCCGACATCGTCATGGACGAACACCTGGAAGGCTGGATAGGGATTCCCCACGGCGGCATCAGCATGGGCGTCATGATGGATCTGGCGATGACGCTCGACGCCTGGCCGGACCGCAGCGACCTGCGCTTTCCCGTTTCCGCCGATTTCCGTCTGGGCGGCACCAGCATCAAGGTCGGCGACCTGCTCCACTTCGCCGTAGAGCCCGTCCCGGGCGGCGCCGAGGGCAGCGCAACCGTGGATCGCGATCCCCTCGCCTACATGCTCTCTTCCATCCGTTACCGGGAAGACAACGGGGAACACGGCAAATTGTTCGCCGCCTTCATGCCCGGGAAATGCGGCGATCTCCTGAAAGAGCTTACTTCTCTTCCCTCCTACAGGAATTGCTTCGTCTGCGGCATCGAGCGTGCCCATCCAGGCCTGAGAAGGCAGTTTCATCTCTGCAAGGCGTCGGACAGGATCGTTGTCTCACCGGTGGGTTTTACAGACGCGGACCGGGATTCCTTCTACCGTTTCAGCCGGAACGGCTTTCTGCATCCCCTCCCCTTCCTTGCGCTAATCGATGAAATCCTCGGCTGGGGAGGCTTCCTGATTTCGGGAAGCGGAGCCGTCACGGTCCGGATCGGCTACACCTTCCACCGGCCCGTTGCAGAGGGCGAGCGGCTTCTCTTCTTCGGAAAGGGCGACCGCGTCCGCGGACGCGCCGGATCAAGGCTTCTCTACTGGGCGTCAGGCGGTGCCGCGGCGGTCAGGGAGGACGGGAGACTGGAGATGGTGGTCAGCGCCTCGGGCCAGTGGTTCGGGATTCCGGAACTGACCGAGCAGATGAAGTCGGCTCTCCTGCCGAGGGCGCAGATGAAAAAGGCCTTCGAGGCGGTGAGAGGAAAGTAGCGAGGTTGCGCCTTCTCGGAACAGACTAAGCGATACTCACTTCCAACCGTTTCCCCAGCGCCTTGGCGACCCGATCCAGCGTGGAGAGCTTGATGTCTTCCGCATGGTTTTCGATTCTCGAAATCGCCGTCTTTTGGGTTTTCAGGCGCGAGGCGAGTTCTTCCTGGGTCAACCCCGCAGCTTCGCGCGCTTGGCGAAGAACAACCCCGATTTTGAATTGCTCGTAGCCATCCTCAAAACCCTCGGCAAATTCCTTATCCGTCTTTTTCCGTTTGGCAATGTATTTTTTCAGGTCGCTCATGTCCTTTTCCCCTTCCGATCCAAATACTCGCGACGATAGGTTTCGGCTCTCCGAATTTCTCTCGCGGGCGTTTTCATGCTCTTCTTCTCAAAACCATGCGTCAGTATGATCACGGAATGGCTGTCAAAAAAGCAGAATATCCGGTAGATGTCGGACCCATGCTGGATTTTGCACTCCCAGATTTCCTCTGTTCCCACCAGCTTCTTGAAATACGTGGCCGGCACGATCTCCAAGTCTTCCAAAAGGCGGAGCACCCACGCTATCTTTTGGACTGCTTTGCCCGGCAAGGCATCCAGAAAGTCCTGGACCGGACATTTCCCCTCTGACGTTCTGTAGAACAGGAGTGTTCTGTTCACAGGCATATGTTAACCTGCATGTTAACGTGTGTCAAGGAGGTTATGCCGGATCGGAGAAAGGTGGTGGCTTGGCTATCCCTTCACTTCCGAACCGCTACGATACCTTTCCGCTCGATCGCAGCGATGCCAAGGCTTCGGAGACTTCCCGGCCCCTGGCCTCGATGATCTCCAAGAGTTCTTCCGGAGTGCGTTCATCCACTTCGGGCTTGCGGTTTGGGTTGACGGCCTTGAGGTCGTAGACGGCGTCTTCGATCTCCTTGGCCTTGCCTGCCAGGTCGCGGGCCTCGCGATTCAGTTCCGCCGCCTTTACCTCGGCCTCCAAAATAGCCTTTTCATCGCGCGGCTTGGCTTTCTTCAATTCCTTCAGCCGTTCATTCCACCGGGCAGCCTCACGGCCCTTGAGGGTTGATTGTTCCTTGAGCGGCAGCGCCTCTTCCGCAGCGACGCGCTTGCGCTCATCCATATCCACCGTCCAGGACAGTCCGCTATCGGCCCGTGCCGGCAGGAGACGCAGGAAATCCTCAAAGTGCTGTAGCGCCAGGGGCGTCTTTTTTCGCACCTTGATGTCCGTCAGGTCATAGTACCAGATCTTGCGTGTCGGCCTGCCCTTTGTAAAGAACAGCAGGTTCGTCTTGACTCCGGCGCCCGCCGCCGTGAAGACACCGCCGGGCAGGCTCACCACGCACCACAGGTCGCAGTCGTCGAGGAGCTTCCGTTTGGTCTTGACGAAGGCATCTTCGTTGGTGCGAAAAAGCAGCCCCTCATCCAGGACGATCCCACAGCGGCCGCCGTCGCGCAGGCTGCGGATGACGTGCTGGAGAAACAGCACCTGCGTGGCCCCGGTCTTGTAGTCGAAATTGGTCTGGGCCTCCTTGCCCTCCTTTCCGCCGAAAGGCGGATTGGTCAGGATCACGTCGAAGGTCTGCGGCGCGTTCTCGAACAGACCGCCGTAGGTTTCCATACCCGTGAGCGTATTGCCGTGCCAGACGTTCGGCTTGTCGATGCCGTGAAGCACCAGATTGGCCAGGGCGATGGGATAGATGAGGTTTTCCTTCTCCCGTCCCCAGAAGGCGCGTTCCTTCAGCGTTTCCAGTTGTGCGGCGTCGGCATTGCCGCCATGCGTGCGCATGATGTGCTCGAAACTTTGCGCAAGAAAGCCGCCCGTCCCGCAGCCGGGATCGTACACCGTCTCATCGATCCGGGGATCGATCGTCTGCACCATCGCCTTGATGACCTGGCGCGGCGTGAAGAACTGGCCGCCGTCGTTGCCCTTCTCGCCCATCTTCAGCAGCAGCCCTTCATAGACCTGCGAGAGGGTGAAGACGTGCGTATCGTCCACGGCCTCAGTAGTGAGCTGGTGCACCTTGTCCAAGACATCGAGGAAATTGCGTTCCGTATCGATCCGCACCCGCTCGACGCCCGTCATGATCTCACTGATGACCTTCTGGCGCGGGGAGGCGTCGGGCTGATCCTTGAGCGCCTTCAGGTGTGGCAGCAAATCGGTATTCACGAAAGTGAAAAAGGCATTCTGCGGCGCATTCTGGAGTTCATGGCGTTTGTTGTACTGTCCATCGGGCAGAAACTCCGGGGGCGCTCCCCAGTCCCGCCAGCGGTAAGGCGCCTGCAGCGAGGGGCGAAAGGGCACGCTCAGGGCCTCAACCTCTTTCTCCTCGCGCGCCTCTTTTTCATCGAGGATGCGCAAGAACAGAATCCACGTCAATTCGGGAACATACTGCATGGCTCCCGCGCAGTTTCCGCGCCGCATGATGTCGCAGATGCTCTTGACCGCCTGGTCCACCGACTGCTGGGTGGCCAGGCGTTTGCCGTTTCCATTGCCGTTGCCGTTTTTCCTCTTCGCCATTCTTCACTTCCCGTCTTGAATCAAATTCGCAGCCAGTGTCCATCCAGATCAACTTGTGCATTTAATGCACAGATTCAAGATAGACTTGGCTCGTGGTTTTTCACACATCCAAAATGAAAACACATGGTTTGAGTTGTTGCAAAAAATGCAACAGTTGCCCCCCGGTCAAGTTCGCCTTCCTGGTATACATTGCGCAGGTGCCTGGAAATGACCGACTTGTCCCTGTCGAACAGGGTGGAAATCTGGTTGAGGCTCAACCAGAGGGTTTCCTCCTTCAGGCGCACATCGATGCTCATGCCGCCGTCGGGGGCCTGATAAAGCACGATTGCGCCGTTCTCGTATTCCCCCGGCGCTTCGCGAACCGCATGCTTCTTCCCGCTCACGCTGCGTTTTGTCTTCATAATTCCCCGCCGAATGCCCGGCGCAGCAAGGCCGCCGGGAGCGTGTTGATGGCGTCGAGTTCCGCTTCCGCAGCCGCGCGCGCGTTCTCCAGAGATAACATCTGTTCCGCAAGCACCTGCGCAATCTCTTGCTGTAACGCGAGCGGTGGGAGAGGAATTCTAACACTGGCCACTTCTTCGGTTCTTATGCGTGGTAACCAACCGGGTGTTTTGCCGACAGGTGAATTGTCGATGAACAAGGGACTTCGCATGTACCACGCCACATATGAGGAGACCGTTTCCTGAGAATTAACGCTATAGACATACTGATCTACTGAACAAAGACCATCAAATTCTGCAACCCAGACCTTGTTCAGATATGGACGGAGGTACCCATATACGATATCGTCCTTGAAGAACATCGGTTTTCTGCCGGTCAACTCCGACATCTCGACCTTTGCAGAACCTAATCTGCGGCCAGTATTCGGCTCTATATGCTCTAGTCCTACAAACACAGATGACCCTTCGGGATTATCATGAGGGTGCACTATGTCTTTGCGTAAGATTAGCACATCCCCCAAAGGGACCCAACGCCACCCGTCAGAAAGGGGCTGGCCAGGTTTGAGAAAAACCTGGCGGAGGAAAGCGGCGGGCAGGGCCTTGACCGCTTCCAGCCGCGCCTGGGCCGCCGCGCGGGCCTTGTCCAACGCCGCCATCTGCTCATTCAATATCCCGGCAATCCGCCGCTGCTCCGTTATTGGAGGAAGAGGGATTTCTAAGTTCAACAGTCTATCGGCTTTGACAGCACTCTGGCCTATCCAACTATTGCAGATTGCTGCGAAGACTCCCTGTTGCCATTGATGATTCAACCAACTTGCCAGAATATCCGGTAACAAATCATCTCTAATGGTACGCAATCGAGTGAAGTGGTTGCTATAGACAATCGGTTCGTCGAAGCCGTTGAACAGAGCGCTTTTACCCACAAGCTCGGTGCTGTTGGTATTATTGAAAAGTACATCACCAGGTGCAAGCAAGAAGGGCTCGATATTGTTACCTTCTCTCGGTATGCGAATAACATCATTCCAAACAAAGTTGCCCCGCGTGTCAACATTGTTCATTCGTAGTTGAACAATGCCCTCGGGATCGCGTTCTCCACAGGCGAAACCTGCTTGAGTCTCCGAGATAACATCTCCCAGCCTGACCCATCGCCAGCCGTCGGGAAGTTTCCTGCTCGTGTCTTTCATCCGTTTTGACGTCTGTGCCTCGTTCATTCCGTGTCCGCTTCTCATTTCTCCAATGGATCGACTTGCCTGGGCAGTTTTTTCCGCTCGGTCTTCAGGCGGCGTTCGACCTTTTTCACATCCTCGGCAGGCGGCAAGGCCTCGGGGACGATGCCCCGATCCACCAGCAATTGGCGGACCTCCCGATTGTTCTTGACATGCTCGTCAGTAATTCTGACTTCCGCTCTCAGTTCGTTCTGCTGGATATTGAAATTGGTGATCTCGTTGGCGAAATCCTTGGCCTTGATGGTGATGGTCGGGAGAAAATCAGCCAAAGGTCTGCCCGTCGGCACCCGCAGTTTTTCCTTCATCTCCTGAGTGGTCTTCCCGCCGAAGAGCGCCCGGTCTCCCTTGCTGCGGATGCGGCCGAAACTCTCATGGTCCCGAAGGCGATCGAAGATGATGCCCGAAAGCTCCTTCTCCGATTGGCTGAGTCTCTTGCGGGCGCTAACGCGTTCCGCTTCGGCCAGTCGCTTTTCGATGATCTCCTGCTTGCGGGTTTGAACGGCAAAGTAGGTCTGGGCAAAAGCGATCTGCTCCTTGGCCGGATCTCCGTTCTGGGCAATCAGATAGCAGGCGTAACGGGTGAGGGCAATGTCGTCGATTTCGCGTTTGGCCCCGGAGCCGAGGTCAACCATTTTCCTGATACCAAGAAAATGGTCCTTCGGGTTGAATCCTGCATTTTCACAGGATGTAATGGCTCTGTCGATGACCTTGGCAAAATTTTCCCACTTTGCATATCCCAGGAGCATTTGGAGATCCCGGGCGCACCAAAACTCCGTTTGCGTGTCGGGAAATCTCTGAACCATCTCCTCGAAACTGTAGTGGAGCCGGACGACGATCTCCTTATCCATAAGTTTCCCCTTTCCCCGCGCAAGACTCATGCGGCGAACATCCTCGTCTTGGTCTCAACGAGCAGGTCGCGCGGGTTGCCCGCCCCTTGCAGGGCCGCCAACCCTCCCGCCAATTTGACTTCCGGCGTCTGAAAAATCTGCGGGTTCTCCAGTCCCTCGGTGCCGCCGCGCTCGAACTGGCTCGCAATGGCCCGGATTGTATCGGCGGCCCGCTCAGATAACGCGTCCAGCCACTCCTCGTTCTTGTAGGTAAAGGCCAGCGAGCGGTCCCGGCGCGTGCGCGGATTCATGCCCCAGCCCAGTTCGGCGAGCACGTCGTAGAGGTCATAGTCCTGTTTTTCGTCCACCATCCTCACAACCGCCGGAGAGTATCCGGAGGTCACGAGCGCATCGACCAGTTCCCGGCGCGACAGCGGATCGATCCAGCGGCTCCGGAAATCGGCCAGCGTGCGGACTTCCTGCACCAGCCGCGCGGCGAGACGAGCCTTGTACTCCTCGAGAGGAACGGGCATGGCCTTGCCGTCCACGTCGGCGACGATGAAACGGCCGGCGTCGGTAATGTGGACATCAAACCCCTCGACGCTGATCGTCGGTTCCGGAGGCGGCGGGTCGACGATGACGCCGTCCGGGCCCGCCGGACGGGGCCGCGCAGGTTTCGTGATGAACGCCTCGCCGAAGAGCCTCGTCGCGTCGGTGTAGTCGTAAACCCGGAACATCAGCTTGCCCGTCGGCGCATCGATGCGCGTGCCGCGGCCGACCATCTGATAGAAGCTGATGGGGCTCTTGAGATACTTGAAAAAAACGATGTTCCGTACGCATGGCACGTCCACCCCCGTGGACAGGAGATCCACCGTCGTCGCGATGAAGTGGCTGCGCGAGGAGGCGCGAAGGTCCGGGAGTTGGTCGTTGCCGCTGGCGGCGGCGGTGCACTTGAAGGCGAAATATTCCAGCCTTTGTCTGCCGTTGTCTCTGCACCACTGAGCATAGAGGTTGTTCAGGCAGACGGCCACATCGTCGGCATGGCGGTCGCGGGCGCAGAAGATAATGGTCTTCTGCTCAGGGCCGCCGGTCTCCAGCAGATATTTGAACAGGTCCCGGCACATGGCGAGGACGCGGTCCGGCAGAAGGATGCGGTCTTCGTACTGGTAACGCTGGTAGAGGTCGTCGATCTGGTCGGATGTCAGCGGGTCGCCGGTCACGGCGTCTACAGGGTTGCGGGCGATGATCTCGGCCTTGGTGATTCCGGTGTCATCGAGATTCACGCGGCCCTTCTGGATTTCGCAGGCTGCCAGGTAGCCGTCCTCAATGGCCTGGGCAATGTCGTACTCGTAGGCCGGTTCTCCGAAATAGGCGAGGTTGTTGGCGGTGATCTCCGCATCGGCCAGGATCTCCTTCGGGACGCCGTAGGGCGCGGGAAGATCCACGTCCGATCTGACGCCCGCCGCCCTCGGCACTTCCGCAGCGAGCGGCAGCTGTTCCGTGGAAACCGTCCTGCGTTCCTCCGTCTGCCGTCTGAGGCTCTCCACCAGGCGGCGCGGAGTTGCGGTAAGGCCGATATGGACGGCCTTTCTGTTCCGCGTGAGAACCTGCGACCACTTGCCCCAAGCCGAGCGATGGCACTCGTCGATGACGATATGTGTGAAATGGTCTTCTGGATAATATGTGGTCAGGAAATTCGCGTCGCCGTTTTCGTTCTCGATGCCGAGGGTCTGGTACGTCGCAATGTGGATGCGGGCGTTTTTGGCGTTGTTGACGCCGTCTGATTTGCGGTACACCTCGGCGGCATCCGCTCCGAAAACGTTCTGGAAGGCCCTGAGCGCCTGCGTGCGGAGTTCGTCGCGGTCGCAGACGAACAGGGCGCGGTTGAGTTGGCCGGCGTCGGAAATGCGTTTGAGCAGATTGACGGCGATGAAGGTCTTTCCGGACCCGGTGGCGAGGGCAAGCAGCGCCCGCTTCGGCTGCCGGGTCATTTCGCACTGCGCGATCTTCTCCATGACGGCGCGGATCGCCGCGTCCTGGTAGTAGCGTCGGGTACCCTCGCCGCCGGCGTACCGCTGCAGGAGCGGGCTGGCGGCCGGAGATTCGAGCGTAAAGCCCATGCCTCGCTCGTACCGGGCGCGAAGCTCCGCCGGGGTCGGGAAAGCTGAGAGAGGC
Source organism: Syntrophaceae bacterium UBA6109 (assembly GCA_002428445.1). The sequence continues at coordinate 25,151 of DIWJ01000044.1, read as the reverse complement.
TTCGGCGAGGCCGTCAGCCCCGTGAAGCAGTCGAATTCCACAAACTGGCGGCCGTTGGAGGAGTAAACAAAACGGACATTATGCCGCCGGCATTCGGCATAGCCTTTGGCCTGGTCAAGGCCATGACCGGGAGGAAGGCTTTCCTTCTTGGCCTCCATGAGAGCCAGGGCGACTGGCTGGGTTTCCACGTTCACCTTGACCCGCAGAACGTAATCGATCTTCCCGCGCGACCGACGCCGCGCTTTTCCGTTGATGATCTCGACCGTTCCCGCTGTCTCTTCACGCCGGATAAGGTCCTCCGTCCATCCCCGTTTGTGAATTACAGGATCGATGAGTTTTGCCCTGGTGTCGGCTTCGTTGAGGCTCATGACCGCTCCGGTTCAGACGATTGATCAGATGAACTCCGGATGATTCGCACGTAACCAGCGCAGGACTTCACTGCGCAGTCCGCTCACATAATCAACGAGCTCCGACACGTCGTCTCCGGTGACGCCGCCTGCATAGTCGTATTCCGCAATGTTCCTCTTGTTGCGGCAGGCGTCGAGATACTCGGCATCCTGTCCGTGCCTTGCTCCCAAGATCAGAGGTAAGGCTTGAATGGTACGGTAATGCTGCAGAGTTTTTTCAGGCCGGTAGCCTTCCGCGAAGAGCAGAATGGTGCAGAGTTTCAGGGCGGCGTTATAGGCTATTCCAAACCGCCAGTCGGCGGAGATATTCCCCGCTGCATCGTTCAAATCGCGGTCGACGATCCGGAGGAGATCGGAAACCTCCTTCTTGCTGGACTTGTGAGGACGCAGCCAGCCGTTTTCAAGCCAGTTCCGCAAGCTCATGTTCCGTCCCAAGAATGAAAATCTTCGGCGAATCGAGAACCTGTTTCAGGAAATGATCACGCCCTTTTTTCCGTCTTGCGAATTCCTTCTCTGTGAGAGCATGGGAGTTGATTTCACGGCCGATTCTCCCGGATGCGCCTGCAAGCAGTCCCGTCAGCCTCCTCAATCCCGTGTTCCCCACAACCATGAGATCGATGTCGCTGCCTGCCTTTTCCTCCCCGCTCGCGAACGATCCGAAGACAAAGGCTATTCTGATGCCCTTTTCGTTGCACAGAGCATTTTTGATGACATCCGCCAAACCGATCGTTTTCAAAACGAGATTCCGGATTTCTGGATAGAGGGGGTGGCCGGTGTTGGCCCGGTAATAGACCCGGTTGCCGTCTTTTATTCCGGCGATCATCTCAAGGCGCTGAAGCTTCTTCAGTTCCGTTTGCACCGTGCCGATGGCGAAGCCGGTCCGGCGCTCGATCTCACGCATGTGGAGCATTGCATCGGGGACAGCTCCAAAAAGGATGCGAAAGATTTCCGCCCGGATTTTCGATGACAAGAGCTCGGCCAATATCCCCATGGCGTATGCCTATACCATACAATTGCATGTTTTTGCCATACAATTATTTCTTATCTCATGCCCTTTTCGCACCGCAGTGCGGCACGATGCGGACGATGGTCTCCTTCTCCTTGGCCCTGCTCTCGGCGATCTGCCGGCACTGGAGTTGACGCGGTAACCGGCGGGAGAGAACGGCGTCAAGATCGAAGCGCCCGGCTTTATAGGTCTTTCCTTTCGTGGCCGTTGATGCAGAAAATGCAACCGTTCCCACTGTACAAGCTCCTCGTCGCCGCAGTTCAGTTACGCTGATCCGCGATCAAAAAAACCCCGCCCTTTTGTTTGTAGGAAGCGGGGTCTTATCGGCCAGTCCATATCTCCCTACTGTGCGGCTATACGGAATGGAAGCTTTTCGACTGCGTTTTCGGATACCGTGCCCTCATAGCATGATTTGCCCTGGAGAGCCACGATATTCATTCAATCTTGTATGCAAGACGGGATTGCCGCGGCTTTGCGAACCTCGCAGTGACAGAAACGACCCTGGATTCCCGCTTTCGCGGGAATGACAAAACGGGACGGGGGGAAGACAAGAGCGAGCTTGCCGCGGCCCTGCGGGCCTCGGGATGACACAAAGGACACTGGGCCTCCGCTTTCGCGGGGACAACAAGAGAGATGCGAGGACGACGAATTATTGGCCTCTGTCACCCCCGAGAAAGGTTTTTCCCCTGTCACCCACGCTCCATTTCTGTCACCCCCGCGAAAGCGGGGGTCCAGCTCTCTGACTTGCACAGAAGAAGATCCAACGCTCCTGGATTCCCGCTTTCGCAGGGAATGACGAAACGGGATCGCGTCCCTCCGGCGCGGGAATGACGGGAAATCAGTGGGTCTTCGTCACCGGGATCCGGAGGCTGCCGGCCGTCGGCTCGACGGGAAGCAGTACGGGCGTCTGTTCGCGGTTGAACTCGACGACGGCTCTTTCCGCCACATTCGCTTTGACGTAGTCGAAAAGCCCCCCGAGTTCGACGATCCCCTTCTTGTCCCGGTCCGCCTCTCCCCTCATGCCGCGGAGCAGGTAGTATGTGAAGAGGCCGTGCCGCATCTTGTCGTAATCGGAACTGATCTGGCTGCCCGTCGAGCCGGCCATGACCGTGATTCTTCCCGCGGCAAGGACCGGCGTTCCGGGAGACATGACCAGGGGACGGGCTCCTTCGCTCGTCACGCTCCTCCCCTTCGCGCCGGAAAAGCAGCTGTCGAGCATCACGACGACTTCCTTCGCGGGAAGCCTGCCGAGGGCCTCGTACATCCTGGTGAGGGGATAGAGTTTCGACGGGAAATCCGGGTGCCCCTCGAACGGCACGATATAGGCCTCCTTGCCCATGGGGTCCGGCGCCCCGTGCCCGGCGTAGTAGACGAAGACCGTCGAGTTTTTCGTGGCGCGTTTCTGCAGCCAGTCTTCGAGATGGGACTCGATGTCGCTCTTCGTCGCCTTGTCGTCCGTCAGGACCTTGATGTTGTTCGGCGAGATGCCCGCGAGGTGCTCGAAATACTTCGCCATCACCTCCGCGTCCCGCACGGCGTATTTGATTTCGGGGATCATCTTCTCGCGGTACTTGCCGATGCCGACGATCAGCGCGAAATTTTCCTGTTTCTGGTACCCCTTGACCCTGGGAGGGATGTCGTCCACGTCGATGTCCGACAGGACCTCGACCACCTCCCGGACCTCCACGGCGCGCATGGCCACCTGCAGCACTTTCCTCTCCAGGGGCGAGAAGCCGCGGCCTTCGCGGATTTCGATGCGCAGATTCGCTGGCTCCGACGGAATCTGCGCGGGAAGCGCCGCCTTGAAAAGCGCCGCCTTTTTCCCGCCGACCTGGATGTCGCCGATGGCGCGGGAATTTCCGAAGGCCCTGGTGAGAACCGGGTGGCCCGTCAGCAGCACCTCCACCTTCTCCGCCGTCGCTTCGCCCTTGTTTTCCACCTCGATCCGCAGGGAGATCTCTTCCCCGCCGTCCAGGATGCTGTTTCCGTTCTGATCCCGCAATTGCGTGTTGAAAACCAGCTTGGGAACAGCGGAGATCACTTCCACGCTCTCGCGAACCTTGCCCGAGCGGACGGCGACCTTCAATACATTCATCTCCTCGGGAGAATACCCTCTCCCTTCCCGCACCCGGACGTGGATCTCCTTCGCTCCTGCTTCGATTTCCATGGGCAGGACGGCCTTGAACTCCGCCATACGTTTTTCGCCGGGCTGGATATCGCCGATGGACCGCCTGTTCCCGAAGAAACGGAGCAGGCCCTCGTCGCCGGTCAGCTGGACCTCCACGTTCCCCGCCGGACCGGTCCCGCGGTTTTCCACGTCGACTCGTATCGTGACCTGTTCGCCCCCGTCAAAGATCCCGTCTTTCGAACCATCTTCGACGGCGGTCTTGAAGACCAGCAGCGGCGGCGAAACGACGGCCGGCGAGTCCGGCTTCTTCTCCGGCGGAGCTCCCTGGGCGACGGCCGGAGTCTCCGGCAGATCGGGCAGCGCATCCCCCAGCGACACCTGGACATATCCCTTCCCGCCCCCCAGGGACAGGGGGCCGACGTAGCGCGTGGAGCAGGAACCGGCGAGGATCATGCGATCGAAGTCGATGTAATCGAAGAACCACTTGAAGTGCCACATGCCCGTACCGACAACCATCCACGATGAAAGATGGTCGCTTTCCAGGCTGACCTCCGTCGCGGATTTGATCGACAGGATGGCCTCCGCCGGCAGGACAAGGAGCGGCATCATGTTCCAGGTGCCGACATAGGAGACCTTGAGCTTGATCTCCATGTTCTCCCGGTCCACGTAAAGGATGTCGTTGAAGGTGATCGATTTTGCCGTCCCCGTGCCCGGCATGGGCCCGCCCTGGACATAGAAGGAAAAACCCTTGTCCGGATAGGCCGATCTGTCCTTGCCCACGAGGATCTTCCCAGGCTCGACCTCGTACAGGGGAAAACTCCTGTTGAGATTCTTCTTGATCAGGTTATAGAGTTTCACCAGCAGTTCCTGCCGCGGGCTCTCCTCCTTGATCGTGTCGCATTTGTTCTGCTCGCATAGCTTGACGACGCTGGGCTTGACCGCCGTCGCGCAGCCGGCCAACAGCCAGAGCAACGACAGAAGAACGGCCAGACAGGGAATCTTCTTCATACAGCCTCTCCGGAATTTCGGATGTCTTCTTCTCTAGCGCCTGAGAAACGGCGGGTATGTGTATATCGCCGATTCAACGGCCGTCAAGTCCTATGTATGCGGATTTCGGCTGCCGATAACGGAACGATGAAAGCAACAAAATAAGCTCGCCATACGATAGTTCTTGCCACTTATTGCCTAAATCCACCTCTTGTGGTACGGCAGTTGTGCAAAGAGATTTTGTCCTGCCAGTCGCAAGAGGCGTGTCATGGAAGTGGAGACAGAAAAGCCCCGGAAAATATTCTGGGGCTGGTATGTGGTGGCGGGGGCCTTCATTACCGTCGGCATCAATTACGGCGCCCGTTACTGTTTCGGTGTTTTCCTCAAACCCATGTGCGAAGACCTGGGCTGGTCTCGCTCCGTCGTTTCCCTGGCCGCATCGCTGGCCGTCCTCTTCTACGGGATCGGCGGTATTCTCTCGGGCCGGCTCCTCGATCATTTTGCCCCCCGCTGGCTCATCACGGCCGGCGCCGCCATTGCCGCGTGCGGATTTATCCTGACCCCTTTTATCTCCACGCCGCTGCAGCTCTACATCGCCTTCGGCGCAATCTACGGCCTCGGGGCCGCCTTCTTCGGCACCGCCGTGTGCATCTCATCCGTCGGAAAATGGTTCGTCCGGAAGCGGGGCATCGCGATTGGAATCACGTCCACGGGCATCGGTGTTGGCACCATGGTTCTGACACCCCTGGCCGGCGTCATCGTGAAGTACTTCGACTGGGAGACGGGATTTGTCGTTCTGGGTATCTTGACCTTCGTCCTGTGTACTGTCGTGGCTCAACTTTTCATGGGGAAAACCCATCCCGAGGAATACGGCCTGCTGCCGGACGGGGCAACGACGCCGCCCGGCCGTCCTGAAGGGATGCCGGAGGTGCTGAAACTTTCCTACAAGCAGACGATGCACCTGCTGCTGAGGGATTCCCGGTTCTGGATCATCGCCACATGCTTCGGCTTCGGCGTCATGGTGCAGATGACCGTCTTCGTGCACCAGGTAGCCTATGCCGAGGAGTACGGCATCGACCGCGTCACCGCAGCTTCCACGCTCGGCGTCATCGGCATTGCGAGCATCGCCGGCCGGTTTTTCTTCGGCTGGTTGAGCGACCGGGTCAGCGATCCCAAGCATTCGTCCTGCCTCGGCTTTGCCTGCATGGTCGTCGCCATGATGATCCTGGTATTTCTTCACTCGGTTGAATTTCTCTACCTATATGCCTGCCTGTTCGGCTTCGGCTACGGGTCCCTCAGTCCGACGCTCCCCATTTTGATCGTAGACCGGTTCGGCAGGCATATTTCGGGGACGGCTTACGGGCTGATGGGCTTTTTCGTCGTTGGCCTCGGAGGCAGTATCGGCCCCATCTTCGGAGGTTTCGTCTACGATATCACGGGATCGTACACCTACGCCTGGCAGATCTGCCTTGCCGGCCTCGTGGCCGTGGCGGCCCTGATCCAGTTCCTCAAACCCGCCCGGGACAGGGCGGCCGTTCAGAAATAGCAGGGATCTTCCCCAGCCTCATGGCAAGGACGCAGGGGCGTTCGTGATAAAAGTGGAAAATCAGGCGCCGCGCAAAATATTCTGGGGCTGGTACGTCGTTGCCGGGGCGTTCATCACCATCGGCATCAATTACGGCGCCCGTTACAGCTTCGGCGTCTTCCTGAAACCCATGTGCGAGGACCTGGGCTGGTCCCGGTCCGTCGTCTCCCTCGCGCTGTCCCTTGCCATTCTCTTCTACGGGATCGGCAGTGTCCTCTCGGGGCGTCTCCTCGATCGTTTCGCGCCGCGGTGGATCATCACGGCCGGCGCCGCCATGGCGGCGCTCGGGTTTTTCCTGACCCCTTTCATCTCGACGCCTCTGCAGCTCTACCTCGTCTTCGGCGTGATCTACGGTCTCGGGGCGTCTTTCTTCGGCATCGCCACCTGCCTCTCCTCCGTCGGGAAATGGTTTATCCGGAAGCGGGGTGTCGCGATCGGGATCACGTCGATCGGCATCGGCGTCGGCACAATGATCCTCACGCCGCTGGCCGGCGCCATCGTCAAATACTTCGGCTGGAAGGCGGGATTCTTCTTCCTGGGAACGGCGATCCTTGTGTTGTGCACCGTCGTGTCGCAATTGCTCATGGGAAGGACCAATCCCGAGGACTACGGCCAGCTGCCGGACGGGGCGGCGAGGCCGCCCGGCAGGGCCGAGGAACCCCCGGCCGCCCCCAAGCCTTCCTACGGGCAGATCGCGCGGCTCCTCCTGAAGGATTCCCGGTTCTGGATCATCGTCGTCTCTTTCGGCGGCGCCGGCATGGCGCAGATGACCGTCTTCGTGCACCAGATCGCCTATGCGGAAGAGTACGGCGTCGATCGGATCGTCGCCGCCTCCCTGATCGGCATCATCGGCATCGCGAGCATTGCCGGCCGGTTCTTCTTCGGCTGGCTGAGCGACCGCCTCAGTGATGCCAAGCATTCGGCGGGCATCGGCTTTGCCTGCATGGCCGTCGCGATGGTCACCCTGCTGTTCTTTCACTCGCTTGAATTCTTCTACCTGTTTGCGTGCCTGTTCGGCTTCGGCTACGGCTGCCTCAATCCGGTGATGGCCATCCTGGTGGTGGACCGCTATGGCAGGAATATTTCCGGGACGGTGTACGGGCTCATCGCCTTCTTCGTCGTAGGAATAGGGGGCAGCCTCGGTCCGATATTCGGAGGCGTCGTCTACGATCTCACGGGATCGTACACCTATGCCTGGCAGATCGGCGCCGCCGGCCTTTTCTTCGTGGCGCTTCTGATCGAGTTCCTCAAGCCCGCCCGGACGGAGGCTGCCCGGAAATAAACCCCGCCGTCCTGCGCACTCTTCCTTCGGCGAACGGCCCGGGGGCCGCAACGGTCACGGTTCCCCGGCCCCGGAGAGCCACGGGAAGTCTTCCGGAAAACCCACCGGGACGATGAACCACGAGGCGTAGTCGACGCCCGGAAAGGCCGCCCGGACCTCGAGCTTCCAGGACCCGCCCGTCCAGAAGGTCCACTTCTTCATTTGCCCCTTCTCTTCGAGCGGAATCGCGATCGAGACCGGGATCCGGAGCGTCCCGTCGCCCGGCCGGATCACCTCGGGAACGGGAATCGTGATCTTCTTACTCCAGTGGACAATGACACTGCGGCCGGTGGATTCGAAGTTCTGGAGCTCCGCCTCGACGGGTCCTTCGGGAAGTTCGGGCAATCCGGTCTTGATCTGCGGAAAGTCGATCTCGACCTCCGTTTCGAGGACTCCGCCCACGAAGGCGGGCAGCGTCTTGAGATGGCAGACCGACGTCCCGTACTTCTTTTCCTTCAAAAGGAGATACACGAGGATGCCTGCCGCTGCGCAAACCATGAAGGTCATGGCCGCCGTTTCCAGAATCCGGTTGATCTCCGGGGAGAATAGATTCAATGCGCCGGGCAGGACGATGATCACGGGCAGGATAAAGATCACCGGCAGGGCATGGCGGGGCTGGACCTCGACCTTCCTGCTCCGAAGATGCCGGTACAGGAGGATCAGCGCCAGGGCAATCCCGCCGGCGATCAGCACGGCCGTCGCCAGGATCCCGGCCGGAATGGTCATCACGCCGACCGCAGCGAAGCACAGAAGAACCCCCATGCCCACGATCTGAAGGTAACGAACCGCGGGGACGGCCGTGATCTTGTGAACGATGCGCCTGTTCCGCCACTCGGCATTCGCCATCCAGGGCTCCCTGTCGAGGTCGATATTGTCGAGCGTGCGGTCGCGCGCGGCCCGAACGGCGTCCCGGATGATCTTGAGGCCCAGGAGGAAGAGCAGGAGCATCACCGCCGCCAGGAACCCGAAAACGGGAAGGAGCAGGAGAAAGTTCGGATGGTTCCTCAGGAAGAAGAGGGCCGAACCGCTCAGGACGCATGCGGCTGCGCCGAGAGCGGCAAGAACGACGCCGGCGATGATGGCGGCGATTTGCCCGATCAGGCGAAAGATCCTGCGCCGCCGCCGGCGGCCGGTGGGAAGGTTGGACATCGCGCCGTCCTCCTTCAGACAGAGAGATTCTCGGTCCTGCAACGCCCTGCCAAACAAAAAACCCCGCCTCTTTACGGAAACGGGGGTTTCATTCCTTTTTCATGGCATCACCCTTGGAAAAGGGTCAGCTGAAAGTTGCCTTCCGGCGATGTCCTGTCGACTTTCTGATGCTCCCAATTTCCGGAAAAGTCAAGACGGGGATCCGAGAAGAACTGTTATCGTCTTCTCACGGGTCTTTGACGATTCGTTTTGTTATTCCAATGGTCAGCAAGATAGCCAGAAAACTCAGGATGGCCAACATCAGAAAAGCGGGGCGATAACTCGAAGTCACATCAAATATCTTTCCGGCAGCAAATGGCCCGAATGCTCCTGCCCCTTGGATAAATAATGCAAATCCGAAGATGGCGCCATGGTGTTTCAAGCCGAAAAGTTCAGCCACATAAGGCGATTGTATGGCGACAAATCCACCATAACCAAAAGAAAAAATTACAGCGAAGGCGTAAAAAGCACCGAGAGCATCTGAAAATTGCAGGGCGATCAGGGAAATGAACATCAGTGAGCTGATCATGAGCGCGACCGGTCTATTGCCGAAACGGTCAATCGCCGTACCTACCCCCACTTTACTGATAATGCTGACGCCGCCAATGACGGAAACAATCGTGGCGGCAGTTACCTCCGAAATGCCGACATCTGTTGCATGCGGTACGATATGCACAAATATGGAGTGGACACATGCACCCAGCAAAAAAAAGACCCCGCTGAGCAACCAGAATTGCCTGGTGCGCAATGCGTCGCGGAAGGTATAGTCCCCGCCGCGATTCGCATGCTGCGCAGACATGCCGCGAACGGATTGCGTATTCCGGGGTGGATCACGTTTTAGCAGCTGGGCGCTGAAAACGATCAGTATCAGTACGCCCAAGCCGATGATCATGTACGAGGTGCGCCAGCCGAGGCTCGCTATCGAGTAGCTGCACAAGGGCGGCAAAAGCAATGTTCCGACGCCGACCCCCGCCGCGGCAATGCCGCTCATCAAGCCTCTTGTGGAAGCAAACCATCTGGCGATCGTTGAAAGTAAAGGCACCAGGGCGCAGGCCGTGCCGATACTGGTGAGCACTCCAAAAATGATATAAATCTGCCAGACCATCTGCACCTGGGACATTAATAGATAGCTGCTGCCCAGGCAGAACCCGCAGCAAGTCACAACGATCCGGGGGCCATATCTGTCGCTGAGCTTACCCGTAAAGATATAAGCCACGGCCTGCATGGCCAAGTTCAGCGAATAGGCGCCGGAGAGAACCCCCCTCGAGAACCCAAATTCCTTCAACATCGGCTTGAAAAAGACACCGAAGCTGAACTGCGCTCCGTATACCAGCATGAGGACCAGGAAGCCGCTGGCTACAATAACGTAGCCATAGTAGCATCCCGGCTCGCTTTTCTCGGATGGCGATGGCGCGTGGGTGTTCTCAAATATGTGCATTTGATATGAGAAGCTGCATCAGCAGCATGGATCTTCCTGCATTTCTTTCCGAGCATTGTTTTCCGTAAGAACGCGCAATGGCTAAAAACTATTCCGCCGCATCGCGCATGGCTTCCAAATCTTTTTCCGAAAGCCGCACTGCGCTGGCCGAGACGTTTTCCGATACCTGGCTCGGCCGTTTGCCGCCCGGGATGACGGCATCGACACCGGGTTGATGAAGCAGCCAGGCCAAGGCCAGATTCGGCAGGGTTATCGCATTCGTTTTCGCGATTTCGCGCAGCTTCGCAACGCGCTGAAGATTCTGGCTGAACTGGTCTGCGCGAAAGAGCGCAACATTATTGCGCCAGTCTTCCGGTGCAAGTTTGAAATTCTCGTCGTATTTGCCGCCCAGGATTCCGAACGCCAGCGGCCCATAGGGAATAAAGGAAATCCCGGCTTCCACGCAATAGGGCAAAAGGTCGGCCTCCACGTCGCGTTGAAGCAGGTTGTACGCACCCTGGTAGGCGTTGATGACGCCGCTGCGGTCGGCTTCCCTGAGCTGCTCTGCGGTGGCATTGGACAGGCCGATAGCGCGGATCTTCCCCTCCGTCTTCAGCGTCTCGAGTGCCCCGACCGACTCGGCAAGCGGCACTTCCGGGTCGACACGGTGGATGTAATAGAGATCGACATAGTCCATCGCGAGTCGTCTCAGGCTCGCTTCAAGCGCCGCCCTCAGGTACTCCGGGCGATTATTGATTCTCCGGCTCCCATCCCGTCCAAGCTGGATGGCGCCTTTGGTGGCGATGATAATGTCATTTCTGCAAGATTTCAGTTCCTCTCCGAGCAGTTCTTCAGACCGACCAAGTCCATAGGCGTCTGCCGTGTCAAAAAACGTAATGCCCTGCTTCAATGCTTCCCGAACAAGCGCTCTGCCCTGCGTTTCATCCAGCCGGCTATAGAGGTTGTGGCCGCCTACGGCATTGGTCCCAAGCCCGATGCGCGAGATTTCGAGGGCAGTTTTCTTGAGGTTGATCTTCTCCATGTATGGACCCCTTTCGGTTCTACAGCTGTTCACAAAAGCGTGCAATCTCTCCATGGTTATCCGAGAAGAACGGAAAGCTCCCTGATGTCTTCCAGTTCTTCCAGGCCATCCACCGTATCGACGATCCGCTCCGCCCGATCCGCCGTGACGGCGAAAGAAGCCAGGCTGCGGAATTTTGCGGCCACATCGTCGAAGGACATGGGCTGAGCTGCGGAACCCTTCGGAAAATCAATCCGCACCTCGAATCGCCGCCCGTCCCGCAGAATGATCTCGACCCGGTTCGGATACCGTTTCGGATACAGCTTGTCGATATCGGAATCCAGGACGACTTCGACGCGCCTTGCCAGTTCCATGAGCGAAGGATCGGCAATCTTCGCTTCGGAAAACTGCTCCGGGAATGCCGCGCCCTCCGTCAGCACCACGGCCGCGATGAACTGGAGGCTCATCTGGGCCTCCACGACGCCCTTGGCCCGGTACGGAAAGCCGCACTGCACCCGCACTCCCGCGGCGGTTTTGACGAACACCTTTTCGATATCGGAGACCTCGAAGGAGTGCTCTTTCCGGATCGCCAGGATCGCATCGACGGCGGAGTGCGAACTGGCGCAGCAGGCATAGGGCTTGATGTTCGTCTCGCCGCTCATGAATGCTGTTCCGAGATCCTTTGTAATGAGGGAAAGATCGATCTGGTCCGACGTGGCCCGGCAAAAACCGCCATCCTCAGTCTCGAGGATCTGCGTCGGTCCCCGGAAGCCCCTGCAGGCGAGCTGCGCGGCCATGACGCCGCTCTGGGCGGCCCGCCCCGGATGGAAGCGCTTGCTCATGGCGCCGTCGGCGAGAAAGGCCCAGAGTCCCGCCGACTGCGTTCCGGCCATCCCCAACGCGCTCGCCATGTCGTCCGCGCCGAGTTTCAGGAGATTTCCCGCGGCCGCGGCCGCGCCGAAAGTGCCCGTCGTTCCCGTCAGATGCCAGCCCCTGAGCCGGGAGGCATTCGGGCCCGTGGCAAGACTCACCCGGATCATCGTTTCGTATCCGGCGACCATGGCCGTCAGGACATCCCTGCCGGAAGCGCCGATCGCCTCCCCCAGGGACAGGGCCGCCGGTATCACCGGCGCGCCCGGATGGATCTTGGCGTTGTGGTAGTCGTCGAAATCGAAGCTGTGGATCATCACGCCCAGGCCCAGGGCCACGTTGGCGCTCGGTCCCCGAAAGTTCTGCAGCCACAGTGTGGCCTCGCGCTTCCCTTTCTGCTCCTTGACATAATCGGCGACGATCTGCGCCCAGGGCTGGGATGTCCCGTGAAGAGCGCAGCCGATGGCATCCAGTAAATAGGTCTTGAATTTCGCAATGAGGTCGGGATCCAACAGTCCATAGCGAAGATCCGCAGCGAATCCTGCCAATTCCCGTGTAATCTTTTTCATAGGTAATGGATCCTGTTCTGGCACCCGTGCTAAGGGCGCCGCAGAGATTCAACTATTGATCATGATTTCACATTCAGCGAGAGCAAGGCTTACCGGCATCCGTCAAGAAAACCCTGCAAAAACGGACACCGGGTTTGCCCTCTTTGCCGACATCGGAAAAAGTACAGACTGAAGGACAAACGTTGTTGCGCGAGGTGCAAGTACCCGTATCGCGAGTCAACTTGCCTGCGCAATCTATTGGCGCAGCTCATCCCGCAATCAAACCAACTTTCTTCGTCTTCTGCACCCTTTCACTGCAAACCCCTTCTTCCATGAGCGGATCGAAGATCATTCATAGACCGGGGTTCCATTGTCTTTCTTGAATTCCCTGAACTTCTCGTCCATTTCATTCGTCACGGGACCCGGTTTCCCTTCCCCGATCTTTCTTCCGCTCACTTCAATGACCGGTGTAATCTCCGTTCCCGTACCTGTTCCGAATATCTCGTCCGCCGTATACAGCTCGGATACGACAACATCCCGCTCTTCCACGGAATAATTCAATTCCTTGAAAAGGCGAATCATCACATTTCTCGTGACCCCGACCAATATGCTGGAGGCAATCGAGGGTGTTATGACCGTACGATCCTTCACGAGGAAGATGTTCCATCCGGGGCCTTCCGACACGAATCCCCTCGTGTCCAGAAGAAGCGCGTCATCGACCCCGCTCGCCTTTGCCTCCATCCTGGCCAGAATGAGGTTGATATACTGCGTCATCTTGCTTGAACCAGGAAGAATGCAGGCCGAAGGTCTCCGGTAGGAGGAAATGATGATCCGGATCGAGCGATCCTTTTTCATGCCCGGAAGCGGAACGACATAGACGACGACCGTCGATTTCTTGCAGGAGACCGGATCGCAGCCCAGCAAGCCGATTCCCCGCGTCACTTGGGGCCGGATGTAGCAGTCCTGATAACCCGACTTCCGGACGGTTTCGATGATGACCTTCTTGAATTCCTCCTGGCTCAGAGGGATGTCCAGGCCGATGATCTTGGCCGAATCGTACAACCGGTTCATGTGCGTATCGAACTGGAAGATTCTTCCCTTGTAGGCCCGAAACGCCTCAAAAATACCGTCGCCGTACAGGAACCCATGGTCCATGATGGAGATGGCGGCTTCATGTTCTTCGACAAATTTTCCATTGATGTAAAATACCGGCTTTCCCATTCAATACTCCTCCTTGAAATTCATAAAAGATGTTCGCTGCGGCGATTCTGTGAATCCTGCCGCCGCCCGGCCCCGACGTTACCCGACTTTCCTCAAGTCTTCCATCTTCATCGTCTTTCCCCGGCGCCCCGATTCAAACATCCCGATGCAGACCTCGGCGGTTCGCAGTCCGTCCAGCCCCGTGGCGGCGGGCTCGCCGCCGGTCTTGACGCACCGGTTGAAGTCCTCGACCTCACTCCGGTAGAGGTTCGGTTTGGGGAACGGCTGCTGGTGATCGCCTTTTTCGTCCTTGACGATCAACTCCCCGCCGCCGCCGCCGAACCACTGACCGGTCGTATTGACGCAGAACAACGAGCCTTTGGTGCCGTGCACTTCCAGGCCGTTCATCCCGCGGGGGGTATTCAGGCAGAAGTGCGCCGTGCCGTAGAGGCCCTTCTCGAATTTCAGCATTCCCACGGCGATTTCTTCGAAAGGCCGCTGCTCCGTATGCTCGCCGATGAACGCGCTGACTTCCTCCACATCGCGTCCCAGGATGAAACGGAGGAGATCGATGCGGTGCGTTCCATACATATACAGGACGCCGCCGCCGGCCACACCGGGTTCGTAGTACCATCGAGGCAGGACTTCCGGCGGGACTTCCGCCTGGATCTTGACGAAATTCAATTGGCCCAACTGGCCGGAAGCGATGATTTCCCGCGCCTTCAGATGAGCCGGGTGCTGGCGATACATAAACCCCAGGCCCAGCTTAACCCCGTTCTTCTCGCAGGCTTCGATGATCGCGCGGCACTCCTTCAGGCTCTTGGCCATGGGCTTCTCGCACAGGACGTGCTTCCCCGCCTCCGCGGCCTTCACGGCGTGCGCGCAGTGAAGGTTGTTGGGGCTCCCGACATAGACGACGTTCACCTCGGGATCGCGCAGCATGGCGTCCAGCGAATCGTAAGCCCGTTCGATATCGTGCCCCTTGGCGAAAGCATCGGCGGCGGCCTGAGTACGTCCCGTCACCGCCAGCAGTCTGGTGTCCTCGGCCTCCTTGAGAGCTGCCGCCATCAACTTGTGTACCCGGCCCGTGCCGACAATCGCCCATCCAACAGCCATGTTCCCCTCCCTTTCCAAAGCTTGCAGCATCGCTTATCCCGGCTTGCTTACCGCGCTTGTGCGGCCGTCCGTTCAATCATCTTTCCGATGCCGGTCCCGGCCGTCATGGAAACATCCTTCCCAGGGGGACGACTTCGATGTCCTCCCGCTCGAATTTCCTCCGGATCTCTTTCAGGACGTCTATGGCATTGGGCGTGTCGCCATGAACCAGGATGGCGTTTGCCCTCATGTCGATCTCTTCGCCGGTTGTCGCCGTGAGCTTTCCCTCCTTGGCGATCTTCACCGCTTTCGCGGCGGCTTCCCCTGGATCGGTCGGTTTCTTCTTGCGCTGTATGACCGGCATGCCATCGCGATCGTATTCAAGGTCGACGCCCACGAAGACGGCCGTTCTCAGTCCCGCTTTTTCAGCCATCTTGTATGACAGCAGACTGGGGCGGGATGCCATGATCAATTTCGGATCGACTCTTCGTATTCCATCGACGATCGCCTTTGCCATGGATTCGTCTTTCCCCGCCGCCGACTGCAGGGCGCCGTGCAGCCATACATGCTGGAGCTGCAATCCTTCCGCTTCCACGAAAGCCTTCAATGCGCCGATCTGATAGACGACATAATCCTTCATCTCCTCCGGGGTGACGTCCATCTTCCGTCTTCCGAAGCCCATCAAATCGGGATAGCCCGGGTGCGCACCGATGGATACGCCGTACTCCTTCGCCAACCGTACGGTATGCGCCATCACCACCGGATCTCCCGCATGGAAGCCGCAGGCGATGTTCGCCGAACTGATGAATTTCATGAGTTCCTCGTCATTTCCGACTCGAAAATTGCCGAAGCTCTCTCCCGTATCCGAATTCAGCGCGATCATGATTTTTGGCATAGGCAACCCGCTCCATTCCCGTCGTGAATTCATGCCTTGAAGATCAAGGCGTTCAATCCGCCAAGATGGGGTCATCCTGGAATGTCTTTTCCGCAGCGGCCAGGATCCGATAGGCCTCGTCGACGTCCACTTTGCTGAATGTCGTGAAATCATCCGGCTTCGATTGTCCGATTTTCCACAGATCGGCGCTGATGGTATTGGCCAGGATAACAAAGCCGGTCGTCGACGGACCGTCCACACTGATCGCAATGGGTTCGACGCCACCTGCGACCTCGATGGCGCCGAGTGGGACCCCCTGGGTCACGATATTGGAGGGATCGCCCTTGGGATCTCTTAGAACCTGATGCGGAGGCCTCGGTTTGAATTCGAATTTCGGACCGATGTACCTCACGCCGAACCGGGATACCTTGTGGGATACACGCCATTTGTGGTTGAAGAATGTCCCGATGCTCTCTTCCGTGAAAAGATGGTCCTGCGGCCCCAATACGGTCCTGACCTGCCAATGGTCCGTAAAATCGGGGATCAGATCTTCCTTCAACCGCCTGCCGATCAATCGCTGAAGGGGAAGGGCCGCATTCCCGATCCTGACGGTGTCGCCCTTCTTCAGCGCCCGGCCTTCGAATCCGCCGAAACTTGCCGGGAGGCACGTCGATTTGCTCCCCAGGATGACAGGTACATCGATGCCACCCGCCACGGCCAGGTAAGCCCTGCAGCCCTTTTTCGACGGAAGAACAAAAGAAGGAAAGGAGATGACATCTCCCTTTTCCAGTTCCACCGTTCTCCACATGGGAATCGGATCCTGATTCAGTTTTGCACCGAAATCGGCTCCGGTGACGGCGACAATCATTTTCGCCAGCGCTCGCAGCTGCAGTCCGTACAGCAGAATCTCGATACCGGCCTCCCCATCCTTGTTGCCGACCAATCGATTCCCCGTTTTCAAAGAAAAGGGGTCCGATGCGCCCGATACGGGCACTCCCATGGGGAGATATCCCGGTCTCCCCAGATCTTGAACCGTCGTCAGCATCCCGGGCTTGAGAATCTCCAACATCATCAACTCCTTCATTCGTCATGAGAAAAAGGGCTTCAAAAGTCTGTTGCGGGTCCGTTCTCCGGGAGCGGAAGATCCGCCATGGAGAAGAAGGATCCCCGGCGGCTCTCCGCCTGCGGCCCTTGCCCGCTTTCCTGTCATGCAGAGCCCTTCAGCCATTTTCCGGAATAGACCCCTTCCTCAATTTTATGGGGATAACTGTCGATGTTTTTTTCTATGGCCAGGTATTCCTTCTCGTCGATGGGGACAACTCTGAGACGATCGCCCGCCCTGAAGAGGGCCGGACTTTCCTGGAAGGCCGGGTTCCGCTGACGGATGTCAAAAACGAGCAAGGGCGTTCTCCCGATCAGCTTGACCCCTCCCGGAATCACCGCGGGATAGATGCAGTTGCCGCTTCTGTAAATACCGATGGCACCCTGCGGAGTCCAGGTCCGCGGCACCTTCAATTGAGCCGCCCTCAGTTCCTTTGCCGGATCGAGGGCATTGAACGAAATCTCGCCGGGGCAGAAGCCGAGGTATTTGACCCAGTAATCGGTACTGACGTAGATTTTGATGAATTCCTCGACGCTCAGGCCGTTGTACTCGGCGACCGATTCCATGTCCGGGGGCAGGTTATGCGCCTTGGAACACTCGATCGTCCACCGGTCGTTGAACAGGATCGGGACATGGATCAACCGCGACGGAACCGATCTGTCCAGATAATCTATCCCTCGATCCTCCAGCGCTTTCAGCCGGTCGACGAGATCGCGGACGTCGATTTCGAAGGGATCGTAACGGATCAGCAGGGAACAGGTTGCAAACATGATTTCCCGGACACCCCGGATATTCTCCTTCTCGATGATGTCCTTCATGCTGATCGCCTTGAAATTCAGCTGCAGATCGACTTCATCCCCCAACTCCAGCATCAGGAATCGGTCTCCGCAAATCCGGTAAATCACAGGGGTGTTCCCTCGGGATGCCATTTCCATAAAACGTCATCGCTCCTGAAAAAGTGACCTCATGCCGCTTCGGAAGACCCTTGCATCATGCGGTGCGGTATTGTGAACGGCGCCGTCTCCGTTCGTCTTTGCGACCCGGTTCGTTTCAAAGATTGTAGGCCGCCAGAAAACCCTCGTAAACGGCGTCCTGGATCCGCCGGGGCTGCTGTGCATCACCGATGACGCGGACACTCTTCACGCGTCCGCGAATCTCCTCGGCCAGGCGGTTCGACGGCTTTAGGCCAAGGGCCAGCACCACACTGTCGGCTTTCAAGAAGGTCTTGTTCCAGTTCCGCCCCGCCAGGACCACGCCTTCTCCGGTGATCTCCTCGATTTTCGTCGACTTCACGATCTTAACATTCCTCTCGGCGAGTTCGGCGCTGAGGCACACCCACACCCAGCTGTCCATATCCTGCCCAACGGCGTCCAGCATTTCAACGATCGTAACCCTCTTGTTCCGCTGGGCCAGGAAATTCGCCACTTCGCACCCGACGGCGCCTCCTCCGGCGACAACCACGTTCTCTCCCGTCTCTTTCCTGCCGGCGAGGACGTCGAGGGCGTTCACCGCTATGGATCGATCGACTCCCGGAATGGCGGGGAGAAACGGGACGCCGCCGGTGGCGACGATGACGCAGTCCGGGTTACCGGCGGTGATCAGATCGGGGGTAGCTTTCACGCCAAGCTTCAACTCGGCGCCAAGTCGGTTGAGTTCCCGTTCATAATATTCGGGGACCGACTGAAGGATTTCTTTATGCGGCGGGAGGCAGCCAAAGCGCAGCATCCCGCCGAGCTTCGCTTCCGCCTCGAAGAGAACAACCTGATGGCCTCTCAGCGCGGCCGTGCGGGCGGCTTCCATGCCGGCCGGCCCGCCTCCGACAACCGCAACTTTCTTCCGCGTTTCCGCCTTCCCGATGGATTCGTACTTGCTTTCCCTTCCTGCCAGAGGATTGACGGCACACCGTATCGGATGGGGCGTATGGATGGTCACGCGGCATTCATTACAGGCAAGGCACTTCCGGATTTCGTCCATCCGCCCTTCCTGCACTTTCAGGGGCCATTCGGGATCGGCGATGAGGGCCCTCCCCAGCCCGATGAAATCGCCCTTGCCGTCTCTCAGGGCTTTCTCCGCCAGTTCAGGTTCGTCCAGCCGTCCCACAGCCATGACGGGGATCTTGACCACTTCTTTGATGGCTTCGGTCATGTAAAGCAGGCTGCCCCTCTGGACATAGTAGGGAGGCACAGGGGGAACGCTTGATCCATAAACGCCGATGGAGCAGCTCAGGCCGCTCACGCCCGCTTCCTCCAGCATCTTCGCGACCGCTTGTGATTCCTTTACATCCCGGCCGCCGGGGATGAATTCATCGATGGAATATTTCACCATGATGGGGAAATCGGGGCCCGTCGCTTTCTTCATCGCCGCGACGATTTCCATGAGAAAACGGCATCTCTTCTCGAGGCTGCCCCCATACTTGTCCGTCCTCTTGTTGAAGTAGGGGGACATGAACTGGGCGATGAGATAACCCTCATGCGCATGAATCTCGATCATGTCAAATCCGGCCCGTTTCACGCGGCGGGCCGAGTCTCCGCAGAGTTCTATGCATTTTTCAATTTCTTCTATGGACAGGACCCTTGGCTGCTGCAAGGTTCCATGCATGGCGACGCCATAGGCCGGAACCCCGGAAGGCGATACCTGGTCGACTTTCTGAATCCCCTCGAGCCCGGGCAGCCAGGCTCCGCCGCTCGCCTGGGCACCGCCCCCGGCGGTCAGCTGGATGCCGATTTTCGCCCCGTTTTCGTGAACGGCATCCGCCAGGCAGGCCAGCCCGGGGATAAAGCAGTTGTCGTCGGCCCTCAGAATGCACGGAAGCAGCCGCCGGGGATCGACAGCGGTTTCGGCCATGCACACCTCGACCATGACAAGACCGGCACCGCCCTTGGCCCTTGTCGCATACCAATCGATCAATCCCTGGGTCACTTCACCCCACTCCCCGCAAAGAATCGTCCCCATGGGGAGCATCACGATCCTGTTCTTCAGCTCCAACGTCCCCAATTTCCCGGGACGAAACAGATTTTCGAAGTCCATTCTCCGGCTCCATTCTGCACGGCGGCAGCAAATTTTTCCCATAAACAATACAGGCCTGTCCTCCCCGAAGAGAAATTCAGGCCTGTATTGCAGTCTCGAAGACTGCAAACGGCAGCGAAGGATTTTCCCGCCGGTATCCGTTCATCGCATCCGCAGTGAAGGAAAGCAGGTCTTGATTCCTCCCCGCAAACCTCTCCTCAGGATATCGTCTGAGGTTCCAGGAAGGACGGATCATGGCATGCGAGAACCGTATCGGCCAGACCCTTCACCAGGAGAACGCTTTCAAACCCATCCACTGCATTCAGATGGATGCCCGGCGCGATGACGGGTGTCAGCTCTCTCAGCTCCTCGGAGGCTCCATTGGGGGGGCCGAAATTCTCTTTGGTACAGCAGAATCCTGTGATGACGGCCTTTCCGCTCTCCGTATTCACGGCAACGGACATGTTCCCCGGCGTATGTCCCGGCGTCGGAATGAGCTCGATCCCCGGGAGGATCTCCTGATAGCCCTTGACCAGGACAAAATTCAGTCCCGTGAGCAGATTCTTCTTGAATGTGGGGGCCAGGATGGGATGGGGAGCGTAGGCGAACCGCAGTTCCTCCTCCTGAACCAGGACCTTGGCATTCTTGCACTTCTGCGTGTTCGCGCAATGGTCCCATTGGAGATGCGTCTGGATAACGATGTCGATATCTTCCGGTTTGAGCCCCACAGTCTTCAGCGACTCTTCGAAAGACATGATCTCCTTGGCCGGAAGCCCACGGAGGTCCGTGGCGAGTTTTGCACTCGCCGCCGTGTCCACGAGAATGTTCTTGTCCGCCCCCTCAATATACCAGACCACATTGGGGACCTGAATCTTCTGTCCGTAGTGAAAACGGTACATGAGAACGGCCTTGTCGAGTTCCATCGACGATAAGGGCAACACCTTGATCTTGTATCTGTTCATTCTTCCATCCTCCCATATATTGTGTATTCTGAAGACGCGGCATCGCTTCGGGTTTCCAGTCCTGCGCCATGCCGCCCTACTTCCCGCACAGGGTGCGGCCGATGCGTTTTTCGATCACCTTGCATACGGCGGCGGTGTCCAGATCGCCGTATCCTGCAGCCTCGGCCTCCTGCAAATGGTCCCGTCCCAGGGCCAGGACGGGCGTGGGTACGCCCATCTGATCGGCCAGGCGCATGGCCAGACGTGAATCCTTGGCGGCGAGGGATAGCTTGAAACGCGGCGTGAAATTCCCGGCCAGCATCGAGGCGCCCTTTACATCGAAGGCGCGCGAGTAGGCCTGGCCCCCGCCGCCTTTCACCACATTGTAGAAGGTCTGCGGATCCACGCCGCTCTGGATCGCCAGTGCCAGCGCCTCGGCCGCTGCGACGTGGTTCAGGTTTCCCAGGGCGTTGTGGATCAGCTTCACCTTGTTTCCGCTGGCGCTGGGGCCGGTGTAAACGTGCGTGCGTCCCATGATGTCCAGGGCGGGCTTGATGCGGGGCAGGGCCGTTTCCTCCCCGGCCACGATGAAAAACACCTCGCCGGTCTCAGCCTGCGGTTTGCTGCCCAGCATCGTGGTATCCATATGGATCGTTCCCCTGGCCTTCAGCGCGGCGGCCAGTGCCAGCGTCGTATCCGGATAGACCGTGGAGCAATCGCAGGTAATCAATCCCTCCCGGGCCGCCTCCAGAATGCCGTTCTTCCCCAGGTACGCTCCGTTGACGATCTCGTCGTTGGGCAGACAGGTAAAGACGATGGCGCTGCCCTCCGCCGCCTCCCGCGGGTGAGCCGCCACCCGCACACCTGCCACTTTCCCGGCACGATCGCGCACGGCGGCATCCGCATCATAAGCTATGACTTGCCTGCCCGCCTTCGCCAGCTGCGACATCATGGGGAAGCCCATGGTTCCCAATCCGATGAATCCGATCGATTCTTCCATGCTCTTCACTCCTTATGGATGTGATCGATAAGGAAACCTTCTTCAGGCTGAATTCCTCATCACGGTTTGCTTCAAAATCCTTCTTTCTGCAGTCGCCTCACAAATCCATTCTCAAGTCTGAAGAACCCGTTGGCCCGCGATCCTCAAAGCACAGAAGGACCTGTGCTGTGGCGATGCTATTTCAATCCGAGATTTTCTTTCGTCGCCGATTTTTCCGGCCCTTTCCGCGTCTTCTCTCTCCTCGGCTTTGTTGCATCGCTATATCTCGCGCGCGATCTTCGACCCCTCGTAGACGGCTTCCAGAACATTCCGCGCCCTGATGCAGTCTCCGACGGCAAAAACGGTCCCCTCGCGCGTGCGCTTCGCGGTCTTCCACAGGGAATCATTCGGCAGCGCGCCCACTGCGAGGATCACGGTGTCCACATCCCGGATCTCCCTAGCAACCTCTTTTTGAAGGTACACGACGCTGCGCTCGCCGATTTCTGTAACGGTCGCGTCGAGAACGATGTCCACTCCTCTTTCCTCAAAACGGTCCTCGAAATAGACGCGGTTTGCAGTTCCCGTATCCGTGGCCATCTCGCCCAGCATCTCGAGAATTATGACTTCCTGCCCCTGATCGAGACAGAAGTCCGCCGTCTCCAGGCCAACAAGGCCCGCGCCGACTACTACGATGCGTTTTCCGGGCACCGCGCCGCCGTTCAGGACGTCGACGGCATATACGACGCACTTTTGCCGGATCCCCTTGATAGCGGGTCGGAGAGGCCTCGCGCCCGTCGCCACGATGACCGCATCGGCGTCCAGGCGGTCGAGCTCCGCAGGCGTAATCTCTTTCCCGACCTCAACGCAAATTCCCAGCTTCGCGACCTGACGGACAAGGTATTCGGCCACCTTACGGAGTTCGCCGCGGTGGGGCGGGATGCTGCCTGTCCCGATCTGCCCTCCCAGATCTTTCTTTCCCTCAAAGAGCGTCACCTGGTGGCCCCGGAGGGCGGAGACCCTTGCCGCTTCGAGACCCGCCGGTCCTCCTCCGATAACCGCCACCTTCTTCGGCCGCGCAGCCTTCCGGATCGCAAATGCCCTTTCTCTTCCTACCTCCGGATTTTGGAGACAGGTGATCGGCTTCATCCTGTGGAGCGCGTCGATGCAGCCCTGATTGCAGCCGATACATTCCCGGATATCGTCAAATCTTCCCTCTTGGGCTTTTCGGGGCCATTCCGGATCGCACAGCAGCGCCCTCCCCATGGCGACGAGATCCGCTTTCCCCTCTTCGACGGCTCTCGCCGCCTGGAGCGGTTCGATGATCCTGCCCACGGAAGCCACGGGGATATCGACAGTCTTTTTGATCATGGCGGCCAGATGGACGTTCGCGAATGGCGGAATCGACATGGCGGGTATGATCATGTAGGGCCGTGATTCGTGAAGCCCCACGGAGGCGATGAGGGCGTCTGCTCCCTCATTCGCCGAGAGTCCCGCCGTCACCTGCGCCTCGTCCGGGGTGATGCCGCCTTTCACATGGTCATGGATGTTCAGCTTGACGAGCACCGGGAAATCCTGCCCGGCCTTCATCTTCACCTCGCGGATGACTTCGCGCAGGAAGCGCGACCGCCCGCTCACGTCCCCCCCGTAGGGATCCGTCCTGTCGTTGGAATAGGGGGACAGGAACTGGCTGATGAGGTACCCGTGGGCCCCATGGATTTCAACGGCGTCGAATCCTCCCTCCCGCGCCCGCCTTCCTGCTTCGCCGAATTCGGCGACGACCCTTTCGATATCCTCCGGCGTCATCTGCCGGGGGGGCTCCGTCCCCTTCGCGATGCCCCGGTATCTCGAAACCAGCGCGCTCGGGCCGATGGGCTGCAGCCCCGTGATCTCAGAGGAACACTCTCTTCCCCCATGAAAGATCTGGAGGGAAATCCTGCCTCCGACCGCATGAACGGCAGCGGTGAGGCGGCGGTATCCGGGGATCAGCGCGTCGTCGTGCGCGCCCAGGCCGCAGAGAATGCGTTTCCCTTCGGGCGACACGTAGGCGCTCCCCGTGACATTCAGCGCGCATCCTCCCCGGGCAATGCTGACGTGGTAGTCGATCAGCCGGTCCGTTACGAAACCGTCCCGCGTCGCGAAGTTGGTGACCATGGCGGACTGGATGATCCTGTTTTTCAGACCCAGCTTCCCGATGCTGATCGGTTCAAACAACTTCTTCGCGTCAGGCATTCTTGATAACCCCGATTCCGCTGCGGGCTCCGGTTCAGGTCCCCGCTATTTCAGCCCGATGTTCTTTTCGTTGCCGATCTTTTCCATGGTTGCAATCATCATCTCGAGTTCTGAAAGGGGCAGCAGTTCGCCCTTGAAGTGTTCGTGCAATTGGTAGCGGGCGGTGAGCTCCAACCGCTCCAGTGCGGCCTTCATCATGATCGGTTCGACGCCCCACTCCTGGATTGCCGGCACATAGTCCCTAAGTTCCGCAGTCTTGCGTGTGGCGTGGATTCCACCGCGGACCGCCCAGAAGGCCATTTCATCCTTTCGCGGTATGCCGAGCGTCGGATTCGCCAGAAGGGGCGCCAGCGTTTCGATGTCGCACCCCGCTTTCCGCGCGCTGACGGCCAGTTCCAGGTACAGCGCCTGCGCCCCGAGATAATAAATCTTCGCCAGGGTTTTGATCGTCGTCGCCTTGCCGGCTTCGGCACGCAGCAGATCCATGACCATGCCGTATTCGCTCATCACACCCTTGAACTCCTCGGCCCCGTCGCCGGAAACGCACATGAAGACCTTTTGCCTTTCTTTTGCGGGCGTACCGAAAATCGCGACATCGACGAATTTCGCCCCCTTCGCGTTGATTACTTTGCCCGCCTGTTTCTTCGACGTGGGAGTGGAATTGTTGAGATCAGCGTACATGCATCCCGAACCGATATGCTGAGCCGCTTCGCCGGCGACTTTCAGGGCGAGATTTCCCCACACAGACGAAAAAACCAACTCCGACTTCGTGATCAGCTCTTCGAGGCTGGAAACCAGTTGCACGTTGGCGCCGAGAGCCCGCTTGCGGACGATTTCACTGCTGGCTGGATCCGTCGCTGCCTTGTCATAGGCGGCGATTTGTTCAATGCCCGCCTCCTTCAAGCCCAGTGAAAAGAAATAGGCCACCTCGCCAAAACCAATAAAGCCGATTTTCGGATTCTTAGGCAACATCTTCCATCTCCTTCGCTTGTTGTGTGTACTGTGTGCGGCGGAATGTCGAGGGTGCGATGATCGATCCTCCAAACGGCCGAACAACTCATCGTCTGCCATGCCCGAACCGGTGAAGCTGTCGCGTCGGAACAGCGTTCTTTCCGGCGGCGCGCCGTTCTCCGGTTGCAGCGGCTCCCATGTTCAGGAGGCCACCACTTTCAGCACCACTCCCGTTTCGCGGTCCGCCTTCTGCCATTCAAATTCGTCGAGTGGCAGAGGAATCCGCGTACCCCCGA
>DIWJ01000098.1 GCA_002428445.1 Syntrophaceae bacterium UBA6109 | reverse complement strand
AACAACGCTACTTTATCTCACACTTTATATTATGAAGAAATTTGATAGTAAGAAAATTCTTGATGTCATTAGCAGTCATCCGATGTCGCCCGATACGTGCTTTATCTGTTCTAAATTACTAACCAAAAAGGATAGAAGTAGGGAAGACGTAATACCTCTTTGGCTGCAGAGAAAATACGAGCTTACGAATCAACGTTGCCGTCTTCTTAATAAAACGTATATTCCTTATCGCAGCTTAAAAGTGCCGTGCTGCAATGAATGTAACAATGAACATCTGGCTCGACTTGAAAGTATAGTCCATGAATCTTTGATAATGGGATTTGAAGCGACGTCTAAGCTCCCCGAAGGCTATCTTTATCAATGGCTTGCAAAGATATACGTCGGTCTCTTATATCGAGAGCTATTCTTGTCTCTTGACCGGAAGAAGCCAGAAGTTGGATCAATCACAACCCCTGATGTTTTTAGCAACGCTAGAATACTATGGCTTTGGCTTCAGCTATCGTTCAGCAATAAATCTGCTGTTCGTGCTCCTGGCTCAATCTTTTTGTTTCGGTGTTTTGTGCCACCTGAAACAAATCTGCAGTTTGATTTGCTTGATAACATTGACTCAGAGTGTATTGCCATTCGTGTTGGGGAAGTTGGGATTGTAGCCGACTTACTGGACAACCATGTTCATTGGGATGCTGGCTGGTCATATTTTAAGAAGTACCAAAGTATACCTCTACACCCACTTCAGTTTCGAGAAGTTGCAACAACTATATTTTACGGGGCTAGTCTCTTAGACTTAGAGACAGAAATCACTGCCCATGCCAAAGAAGATGGCTCCATGCAAATTGAGTTTAGACCCGTTTCAAAAAATGAACCCAGAAAGCTTTTCCGGGAGTGGAATCGTACAGAATATGCAAGAATGCTCGCCCACTATACCGAGCTTCCATTGGAAAAGCTGTCCCCCACTGGTGATGCGGTATGGACTTGGTTACAGGATGCTTCAGGAAATTTAGTTGACGTAACCAAAATAAAAATACCCAGTTAGGTATGGGGACGAACCATTCGCGCAGCCATCGGATTGATTGTCGATCGCGGGCCTTTGAGCCCGTTGTCTACAGGAACGAAAGAAAAAACGGGGGTTTGTCTACAGGGACCGCTCGGAAGGTCTCGCCGCCCCTCGATGTATCTAGTCTTCCTAATCCGTGTGCCGGGCGTTCGAATCGCCCCAGGGGCACCATAATGTCAACTAGTTATTTGCTTGCGGGAGCCTCAAACAGCGGCCTCGGTCACTCTTGAATTGTACACGCGTGCGAGGCGTTATCCGCTGAAGATAGCGGCATCAAGAATCAGCCGAAATATTGATGTCATACGAAACTGTCCGAACTATTAGACCGTCCCTGGCTGTCGTCTGCGGACTATTGCATCATGAAAATAGCGAATACTTGTTGCGCTCTTAACGGGCAAAGAAAGAAACGATCGAGATGAAGGACAATTCATGAAAGCTCAATTGTTTGTCACCTGTCTGGCTGAGAATCTGCTTCCGGACGTACTTCAGAAGATGGTCCTGCTGCTGGAACGCCTCGGCGTGGAGTGCGGGTTTCCCGAAGAGCAGACCTGTTGCGGCCAGCCTTTCTTCAACAGCGGATTCCAGAGCCAGGGGAAGGAAATGGCCCTCAGGTGGATCGATGCCTTCGTGGATACGGAAGGCCCGATCGTGGCGCCGTCGGGTTCCTGCGTGGAATTCGTCAAACACCGCTACCCGCTCATGTTCGATGCGGGCACGGAAGAACACAAGCGGGCTGTCGAAGCCGCCTCGCGGGTCATGGAATTCAGCCAGTTTCTGGTGAACGTCCTGAAGGTGACGGATGTCGGAGCGGTCTTCCCCCACCGGGTCGCCTGCCATTATCCCTGCCACCTGACGCGCGGCCTCGGTGTGCGGTCGGAACCGGAGCGGCTTCTGCGTGCCGTGAAGGGTCTGGAATGGGTTCCCCTGAACGAAGCCGACACGTGCTGCGGCTTCGGAGGGATCTTCAGCGTCGTCTACCCCGAGGTATCGAAAAAGATGATGGAGGCCAAGCTCCGCAATGTCGAGGCCTGCGGCGCGGAAGCCGTGGTGGTCAGCGAACCCGGTTGCCTGATCAATATCCGGGGCGGGCTAAAGAAGATCAATTCGAAGGTCAAGGCGATGCATCTCATCGAGGTCCTGGCCGAGGGAGGTAAAGCTTGAAATCGGCGCATCCGAGAATCGATTTCCGCGCCAACACCCGATCGGTTTTACCGAAGATCGCGGCGGCGACGCAGAAGAACGCGCAAACGGCCCTGCGCAAGCGGGCCGAGGCGGTGGCCGCCATGGGCGAGGAGAACTGGCAGGGCCTCAGGCAGATCGCCCACGACATGCGCATGCACACGGTCACCCACCTGGACCGCTATCTGGCCATGGTGGAAGAGAAGGTGACGGCTGCCGGAGGGGTGGTGCACTGGGCCCGGGACGCGGAAGAGGCGAACCGCATCGTTCTCGATATCGCCCGCCGCCGCAACGTCAAGAAGGTGGTCAAGGTCAAGAGCATGGTTTCCGAGGAGCTCGAAATCAATCATGTTCTGGAAAAAGCGGGGATCCGCGCCTTCGAGACGGATCTTGGCGAATATATTGTGCAGCTGGCGGGGCAGCGGCCCTCGCACGTGACGAACCCCGCCCTGCATATGACCAAGGAAGACATCGCCGAGCTCTTCCGCGAGAAACTCCACGTCGACGTGCAGCCCGATCCGAAGATGCTCACCGAGATCGCCCGCGAACGCCTCCGGGCGGAATTTCTTGCCGCGGACATGGGAATCTCCGGCGGCAATCTTCTCATCGCGGAGACGGGGACGCTGATGCTGGTGACGAACGAGGGAAACGGGAGGATGTGCACCTCGCTGCCGCCCGTGCATGTCGCGATCGTCGGCATCGAAAAGATCGTCCCCGACTGGGAGAGCGCGGCCGTGATTCTCAAACTTCTTGCCCGCAGCGCGACGGGCGCCAAGATCACCGCCTACAATACGTTCATCACCGGCCGCTGGGAAGGGGGCCCGGAGGAGTTCCATCTGGTTCTTCTCGACAACGGACGCACCCGGGTCCTTGCCGATGAAATAACCAGGGAGACCCTTTTCTGCATCCGTTGCGGGGCCTGCATGAACATCTGCCCCGTATTCAATCAGGTCGGAGGCCACGCCTACGGTGCGACCTATCCCGGGCCGATCGGCGCAATTCTCACGCCGCAGCTCCTGGGGACCGGTGTTGCGGGGGGACTGCCCTTCGCATCCACCCTGTGCGGCGCCTGCTTCGAGGCGTGCCCGGTGAAGATTCCGATTCCCAATATCCTGCTCCATCTGCGCCGTCGGGTACTGGAGGGGGACCGCATCGAGGCTGCCGTCGCCCCCGCCTGGATGAGGGTTGCGGCAAAGGCTCTGCGGTTTGTCCTGGGAACGAAGATGCTGTACCTTCTCGGGGCGCGCCTGAACAGGGTCCTGCAGACGCCGTTGCGCCGCGGGGACTGGATCCCCTGGATGCCCCCGCCGCTGAATCGATGGACGATGGCAAGACCCTTCCCCGCTTTCCGCGGCGATTTCCGCAAGTGGTGGCGGAATCGCAAGCCGGGACATTCGTTGTTGCAGGAGAAGAAACATGAACAATAACCGAACGGACCGGGAAATCATCTTCGAAAGAGTGCGGGCGGGACTCGCTTCTGTTGCCCCCCAGTCTTTTCCCATGCCGGATACGGGGAAGGCCTTTTTTCGAACAGCCGGCGACGGGGAAAAGGAGATCGATCTCCTCTTGTCCGAGGTCGTCAAGACCGGCGGCACGGCACGAAGAATCCGTGGCCGCGCTGAGTTCGTGGCCGCGCTCACGGAACTGGTGAAGAACGAACCGGTGGGAACCGCCGCTGTTTCCGGCTGCGGGCTGCTTAAGGAACATCGGATCGAAGAGACGTTGAAAGACTTGAAGGTCGAAATCCTGCAATGCGAGGGAGCGGGCCACAATCTGTCCGCCTGCGACCTCGGGATCGTCGCCGCGGATGCCGTTCTTCCGGAGACGGGCACCGTTCTCCTGCGCACGCGCCCGGAGCAACCGCAGGCGCTGTCGCTCCTGCCGCGTATCTGCCTCGTATTGGCTGCGCCCTCTGCACTGCGGAGGGATCTTCACGACGCGTTCGCACTGGCGGGCGGCGACAGCCACTTTGTTCTCGTCAGCGGCCCCAGCCGCACCGCGGACATCGAAAAAATCCTCACTCTCGGCGTTCACGGCCCCAAGTTCTTTCACCTGTGGGTCTGCGAGGGCGGACCTTATTGATTCTCAGCTTACATGCTTGTTTTCCTAACTCCTTAGCAACGGAGTTGAATTTTTCTTCGGGAAGAGGCAGTTCCAATACAATTGCCCGGCGTCCCGAGTTTACACTCCCTTCTCAACGTATCCCTCAATATGCTGAGGTTCCGCCAAATATCGAGGCCAACCAATCATTCAACACTTTTCTATTCTTCGCTCGCGTTAATCTAACAGACTGTTATTAGAGAATGAATCGACGCGTCTGATTTCCTTTGTCTAATGGCAGGCTATTTGCTTCACTCTGTTACTACCCCGGTCAGTGAGTTCCTGCCATTTTGAACGGGAGGGGGCGGCTTAAAGGCGCGCTATGACAGTTTTCCGATGCGGAGATCATGACGGAGGGGTGGGGGCATGAACAACGACGCTGGGAAAGCAAGTGGATCACCAGCACAACGCCGGTTGCACGAGGCTAAATCAAGCGTGAGGAAAGAGGCTGCAAAATGAAAAGATTCCTTTTGGGAACAATATTGTTGGCGTCGGTCCTCGCATTTCCTGTCCCGACTATGGCAGGGGTAGATGTAGGCATTAGCATTTCCCTGCCTCCACTCATCGTATTTCCGGCACCTCCAGAGTTGATAGTGATACCGGGCACCTATGTCTACGTTGCTCCTGATATTGACGTAGAACTCTTCTTCTGGAGTGGCTGGTGGTGGCGTCCATGGGAGGGTGGCTGGTATCGATCGCATTATCATGACCGGGGCTGGAGTCATTATAACAATGTTCCAAGTTTCTATTTTGATGTAGACCCCGGTTGGAGAGGATACTACAGAGACCGCAATTGGTACGGGCATCGGTGGGAATATGAACGGATACCTCACCAACGACTTCAACAAAACTGGAAGAGCTGGAATAATGATCGACATTGGGAAAGGCAAGGGACTTGGGGCGTCCAGAGTTATCAACCTCCACCACAACAACAGAGACAGGAACTTAGGCAACAAAGACAACAGCAATATCAACAGAGGACAGAGGTACAGCGATATCGGCAACAGAGACAGGAGCAACAACCTAAGGTTAAGCAGCCTCAACGACAGCAGCAGGAGAGACAGGAGAAAGAAAGACAACCTCAGGTTAGGCAGCCCCAGCCGCAGCAGCAGGAGAGACAGAAGAAAGAAAGACAACCTCAGGTTAAGCAGCCCCAGCCACAGCAGCAGGAGAGACAGGAGAAACAAAGAAAACCTCAGGTCAAGCAGCCTCAACGACAGCAGGACAGACAAGAGCAAAGGCCTTAGGTCTCGCAATTTAAACGAGAACCTCAGCAAGGAGCTACCAGTTCTTGACCATCACGCCGACATCGATTCGGTTTGCGAGGTGGTTGTAAGCTTCAAAATCTCGGAAAAAATGTCGTGTCAATTGCGGGAGGGCTCGATCGGACAATGAAAATCCAGGATGGATATTGCTCTTTTTTTGAATGCTCTCATCATCATGTCTGTCGGGTCAATCAGGTTGGGCGGCATTTCCCCATGCCATGACAGCCAACAGGTGCTTCCGGGTGAGTAAAGCTCAAAATGAAGTTGTTTCGTGCCGCTTAAGAAACCGATGGTCTGTTTCTGTTTTACAACGGCGCCGGTCAAGAGTGCCGGCTTTCTCAACTCTGCATAATTTGCCACATATTCCTTGTGATCGATAAGCAGCGCATAGGTGATCTCCCCATTGCGCCGTTTGTAAAAAGGGGCAATCCTGATGACCTTCCCGTCCTGAATCGCCTTGATCGGTGTGCCCGCTCCCTGGACGGGATAGAGATCGATCCCCGCGTGTCTTCTGGCGTCGCCATCCCGCGCAGCACCAAAATAGGGATAATCCTGGGACCTTGATCTCCAGCGCCCGCATTCCTGGGAATCGCGCATCGTGAAAGGATATTTCAAGGCGCTGTCGAAAGGAGGCGCTATTTCCCCGGCCTGTTCAATGTTTCCGGCCTGATCATGCAAGGTGGAAGCACCTGCATCATGCAGGGCTTCCATTGCAGTCAGCATCGTTACAGACAGGATGGCCAGCGCTCCGATAAGATGCCTTCCCTGTTCCCGCATCAACGATAACCTTCCACAGCGTGTCCCCGAAAGGTCGTTTGACCGGACGCACCGCCGGCTCCCCTTGGATTCCAGAAGAGGCATCTATTTTAACTCAGCTTAATGCTTGATCTTTGGACAAACCTGCTTTCAGGTGGATATGTGGGAAGCGGTGCCCGGATGTCAAGGAGATTCTGGCCCTACATACGGAAGACCCGGGGGTGCGGGAAAAGATTAAGATATGGACTGCGCTGGACAGTGAGGATATAGTACGAACATCTGCCGGGAGGTGCGGTTGTGAAGAATGCAGCAAGCTGCGCCGCTGTGATGGCGTGCTGTGCATCCATGATATGGATAAGCTCCAGCGTCGTTGCACAAGCGGATACCCATCGCGCGTCGTCTCCAGTGGTGAATGAACTCAGGACCCTGCTGGACAACAAGAGACCTGACCTTAAGAATTCCTTGGTAAGACTGATCCATGCCAGTGCGAAAGACAAAAAGTCCTACTGGCATAAGCGCAACAGCCTGGAAGAATTTTATCAATTCCTGGACACGTGGCGAACGTACGCTCCCGATAGGATCGCAAACGCCCAAGACTATTCAGAACGATTCAAGTCCCTGTACACAAAAAAAGATAGAAGAAACAAGCCCTATTACGTCGATGAGGGAATCGATCTTGTGCGTGACAAGGACTTCATTGACTGGATGCAGAAATTCGTCCGCGAACGCGGGGCATTCATGGACAGCAAGGAGTCTGCGGCAGCAGCAAATCGGTGGATCGATCACGGCACGATCGATATGAGTTCATATCAGATACCCGAGGGCGGGTTTGCATCCTTCAATGATTTCTTTACGCGCAGGTTGAAGTCCGGCGCACGCCCCATTTCGGGTCAGAATAACCATGCCGTACTGATATCCCCTGCAGATTCCAGGATATCCCCTATCGCCTATTCACTTACCTCCGATCAAGACTTCGCGGTAAAAGGCGATACCTATAATATCGCAGCGTTGCTTGGAAGCGTCGAGTTGGCAAATAGATTCGCAGGAGGATCTGCCGTCGTCTGCCTTCTCTACCCCAAAGACTATCACCGGTACCATGCACCGGTAACGGGCACGATAGCGGCGAAGGGATTTCTGGACGACAGACATTATTATTACGGTTTCAAAGGTCTCGTGAAATACTTCTCCGAGTATCACCGCGCCTATTATCTCATCAACACAAAGCATTCCGGCCAGGTGGGGTTCGTAGCGATCGGAATGAGCGACATCAACTCCGTGAATATGCCCCTCCAGGTCGATCTGAACAAAGAAATCAGGAAAGGCGAGGAAATCGGTCATTTCGCATATGGCGGCTCTGCGATCGTAATGCTTTTTGAACCCGGCGTACTCAAGATGTCCCAGCCTGCAGGTTCAAAAAACGGGAGTGGTACTTCAAAGGGCAAGAGGCACGGGATGACCGATGCAGCCGGTTCAAATATCGGCGCTGCCAGTGTCGATGACCCGGCTGGCGCCAGGCTGGAGAGTGTTGATCCCGCTGGCACTGCAGCCACGTTTGGTTTGCAGAAAGGGGACGTGGTTCGCAGAATCAACGGCCGAACGGTGAATGGAGCTGCATCGTTCCTTGCACTCATGAGCAGTGTTACCGAAGGCTCTGCAGTGAGCATCCAAGTCCGCCGCGACGGCGAAGAGACAACGATAGACCGGGAAACGGATTCGTATCGCGGGCCCTTCGTGCAAATGGGAATGAAGATAGGGACCTTGAATCCGGCAGCGAGCGCATTCCCCGCGGCTTGCCGCGGGGTAAGCGAGCGAATGATGTTCAAGATCCCTTCCTTAAGGATCGAAGATTCTCCGGAGCTTGCTTCGGAGAGCTTCAATACCAAATAAATTCAAGTTCGGCGAAGCTGGATTGTTCACCAAGCCGCCCTATCGGGATGTGCACCGACCTCCAACGATCACGTGGCCTTCTCTCCGAATATTCCGCCGTTGACAGTTCATTCGCGTCGTACTATGACCCGGCCATCGAAGCGGCCTCGGCTGCAATTCGGAGACGGAGCTTTTTTCGACGGCCTCACGGGCCGGGGAAGGAACGGAAATGATGGAACCCAGAGACCTGTCCATTCGGGATGCACTCCGCCTGATGAGAGAAGGGGAATTGAAGGCGGAGGAGTTGATCCTTTCGTGCCTGGCGCGGATCCGGTCGCGCGAGCAATCGATTCATGCCTGGGTGGAGGTTGCCGAAGAGAAGGCTCTGAGCGAAGCCCGCGAGTGCGACGACGCGTTTCGCGCCGGGGGATGGAAAGGGGAGCTGCACGGCATTCCCATCGGCGTGAAGGACATCATCGACGTCAGGGGCCTGTGGACCCGCGCCGGCTGCTCCGCCTATCCCGCCCGCGTGGCGGAAGCGGACGCGGCGGCGGTGCGGCAGCTGCGGGACGCCGGCGCCATCCTCCTGGGAAAGACGGAAACCACCGCCTTTGCCACCAACGATCCGACGATCACCCGGAATCCCTGGAACACGGAACACACGCCCGGAGGCTCCAGCAGCGGTTCCGGAGCAGCCGTGGCGGACCGGATGTGCCTGGCGGCGCTGGGGACGCAGACGGCAGGATCCGTGCTGCGGCCCTCCGCGTACAACGGCATCGTCGGTTTCAAGGCGACCTACGCGTCGGTCAGCCTGGACGGCGTCGTTCCCGCGTCCTGGACCCTGGATCACCTGGGGATGCTTTGCCGCAGCGTCGAGGACGCGGCGCTCTTGTACTCAGTCCTCAGAGAAGCCCGGCCGCAGCCTTTTGCGCGAATGCCGGCCGACCCCGGCGATGAAGACGAACGGACGCCTCGGGCGCCGTTCCGCTTCGGATATTTCCGCAGTTTCATCGAAAAGGAGGCCGACGCCGTCACGCGCCGGCACTTTGAATCCGTCCTCGGCAAGCTTCGGCAGGCGGGCGCCCTTGTCCTGGACGTCGAATTTCTGGAGTCCCTGACGCGCGCCGCGAAAGCCCATGGCATCATTATGGATACGGAATTGGCCTCCTATCATCGCGAGCTGTTCGGCGCCCGCCGCGCGGAATACCCGCCCAACATCGCGGGGCGCGTCGTCCGGGGTCTGGCAATCCCGGCTCATGAGTATATCGAGGCGGTCCGTCAACGGATGGCATTCCAGGGGGAGCTGTCGGCGGTCCTGTGCGATCTGGACGCCGTGCTGCTGCCCACGATCCCCTCCCCGGCGCCGCAAGGGCTGTCGTCGACCGGATCGCCGGTTTTCTGCGTGCCCTGGAGCATGTCCGGGTTCCCTTCGATCACGATTCCGTCGGGGCTCGATCATCAGAATCTGCCCTTGGCCGTAGAGATCGGAACGGGTCCCTTTCAGGAGAAGAAGATTCTGGCCCTGGCGTCCTGGTGCGAGACGCTGCTGCCTTTTTCCTCCCGGCCGGTTTAGAGCGGATTCCCGAGATCCCTGGACCGGGCGTTTCACAACGCCCCGGGGTGATCTGAAGAGACCAAGGGGGGGTGATGCCTTTGTTGCGGCAGGCAGTCCGAACCTGGCGGAGGTCCTTCACCGCGGAATTCCCCTGAAGTTACTGGTGCTGCACAACAGAGCCATCCCCTTATCCGCCGAGACCCCGGCGGATCATCATCACCCCGATGGCGGCGAGCAGGATGCTCATGAACTTGGCGACTGCACGCGTCCCTCCTTCCCCGAGAATCCGGACAATGACGTTCGAAGCCCGGAAAGCGATGTAGACGAGCAGAAGGTTCATCAGCAGCGACGCGATCGTCGGCCAGATTCCGTAGGTGTCCAGCAGCAGCAGGAGCGAAGTCAGGACCGCGGGGCCGACGATCAGCGGCATCCCGATCGGGACGATCCCGACACCGCTTCCCCTTTCTTCCTCCTTTCGCTTCACCCCGAAGATCAAATCGTTGACGGAAAGGACGAGGAGGAGAATCCCGCCGGCAACTTTGAAATCGTTGATCTCGACTCCCAGCGCCTTCAGGGCGAATTTCCCCAGGAACAGAAAGACCAGTCCGGCCGCCAGGGCGGTCAGGATGGACTGGCGGATGACCGTGATTCTCTCGACCGCGGATAGCGGGAAGGTCAGCGCAATGAAAATCGGGAGTATGCCGATGACGTCGATGGCCACAAAAACGGGGATGAAAGCCAGGACATAATCCATCATGAATTCCGACCTCCGCGCCGGGGGACGATCTTTCGCCTGCGTATAATCAAAAAATACTATGATTGTTTCCGATTATCAATGAGCCAAACCGGCGTTTGGCGGTCAGGGGCGGGATGATGGCGTCCCTTCGGCAGGTTTCCCGATCTTCTGGACGAAATAGAGCGAGAGAAGGGTCAGCGCGGCCCCGAGGAGAAAGGGGAATCTCCAGTTGAGCATCCACATGGCGCCGCCGAAGAGGGGGATGGCGACGGCCGAGATGTGGTTGATGGTGAAGCCGACGGCGGTCGAGGGCGACAGGTCCTTCGGGTCGGCGATCTTCTGCAGAAGCGTATTGAGTCCGATGGAGAAGTTGAAAAAGATGCTGTCCAGCATATACAGGCCGACGACAACCCAGACATTATCGACGAAGGCGTAGCCGAGAAAAAGGACGAAGAGGCTGATGCTCTCGAGCGACAGCACGACGCGCTCGCCGTAGCGGTTGATGGCCATCGAGATCTGCCGGTTCGTGAGGAAGGTGAGCATGTAGTTGACGACATAGATGCCCGCCACCGTCGATACGCCGAGCCGGTAGCGTTCGACGAGCAGGAAGATGGCAAAGACGAGGAAGATCTGCCGGCGCGCCCCGCTCAGGAAATTCAGCACGTAGTACAGCCAGTACTTCCTCCGGAGCAGGAACGTACGATTCTGATGCGGAAGTTTGGGATCCACGGGGTTTGCCGCGGCGAGCATGTAGAGGCCCGTCCCGGCAATGAAGATCCCGAGGATAAGAAAATTCAGGCGGTAGGGGAGGACGAAGGACAGTCCCCAGATGAGGCTTCCGATGCCGATGTTGGCGAGGGCGCCGTACCCGCGCAGGCGGGCGAAGACGACGGGGGCGTCCTCGCGGTTGAAATACTGCACGGTCAACGACTTGTTGGTGGTTTCGAAATAGTGGAAGCCGACGGACATGATGAAGGTCGTCATGAGCAAACCGTTCAGCGACGTGAAGAAGCCCGTCGCGCCGACGCCGACGCCCATGATGATGACCGACAGCGCCGAGAGCCTGTGCTCCCGGACGAACAGCAGGAGATAGATCACGAGGAAGGTCAGGAATCCCGGGATCTCCCGCACCGATTGCGACAGGCCGATTTCGAAGCCGTTGACTCCAACGACCTCCTTCGCGTAGTTGGTGAAGAGGGCCATCCAACCCTGCAGGCCGGCGCTGGCGCAGATGACGAGGATCATCAGGTACCCGTACATCGGGTTCTTCTTCAAATGGGGCATGTCTTGACAGTCCTCTCCATCCTTGAGCTGTTCAGGAAATTCCGCAGGAAGGAATTTTCTCCGGCAGGCAGGACTCTTGCGGCGCTGTATCACGGCGCCGGATGGTTTGTTTGAAAGCCGGACGGCCGTCGCTGCGGCTCATCCCTTGTCCAGTGCTTTCCGAATCGCGGCGCCGATCCTTTCCACGGTGTGCAGCTTGCGGACGAAGGCGCCGGCGCCGAGCTCCCGGGCCTTTTTCACCCGGCCCGCCTCGGAGCAGGTCTTCTTACGCCGCGTACACGATCACCGGCTGTTCGGCCACCCGCTGCACCCTTCCTTCTCTTTCCAGAAATCTCAAGTGGGCGAGCGCCTCACCCGTGGCAAACCATTTCTGCGGCAGGGGAAAATCTTCCCAGGAAGGGCAGTCGAGATCCCACGTCATTCGTCCGGCGATATCGTAGGCGTTCCGGGGGCCGCCGCGAAGGATCGCCAGGATTTCCGTGTTGCGTCTCAGATGATGATCCCGCAGTTCGGCGATCCGCACGGCGGGATTCCCGAGACGCCGTCGGTGGCCAGGCAGGACGCGATCGATCTCCATGCCCTTCACCTTTTCAAGGCTGTCCAGATAATCCCGGAGGGGGTTGATGTCCTCGCGCCAGCAGGTGATGTTCGGCGTGATGTCCTGAAGCAGGTGGTCTCCGGCGATGAGCAGCCGTTTCTCCGGTTCGTAAAGGCACAAGTGGCCCGGTGTATGTCCGGGCGTGGAGATACAGCGGAAACGGTAATCCCCGATATCGAGGGATGTTCCGTCCGCGAGGAGCGTCATCTCTTTCGGTATCTGGGCCATGAACCGGTATCCCGGATGGTTCCGGATGGCGCCGTCCAATTCGTTTTTCGGGAAACCGTTGTGCTCTGCGTGGACGACCACCCCGTCCCATCCCTTCCAGGACCGGACCCATTCCGCATCGGGGGCATTGAAGTAGACGGTACATCCCGGCCTGACGATCTGAGACACGAGGCCGAAGTGGTCGGCGTGGAGATGGGTGATGAAGAAATCCGTGCGGTCGAGGTCGACTCGCAGATCGTGCAAGCCCTGCTGCAGTGCGGCGAGGCATTCGGGGCGGTCGAAGCCTGTGTCGACGACGAGGTTCCTGTCCGAACCCTCGACGACGTAGGAGTTGAGCGCCTTCAGCGGACTCTTCGGCAGGGGGACTTCGATGACGTGAAGGCGGGGAAGGATCTGTTCCGTTGCGGCCATGATGCGACACCTCATATCTCTTGATGGCGCAATCCCTAACACGGCGGCCGCCGCGATGCAAACCCTATCTGTGGCGTCCTATGCCGGACGGAACCTATATCCCTCGGCCCAGTTCATGTTTCAGGGCCAGGGCGATTCTCTCCATGGTGTAGGGCTTTTTCACATAGGCGCCGGCGCCGAGACGCTGCGCTTCCCGGACGCGGTCCGACTCGGAATAGCCGCTGACGATGATGGCTTTCTGATGCGGCTTTATCGCGATCATGCGCCGGTAGGTTTCGAAGCCGTCGATCCCCGGATCCATGATCATATCCAGGACGACGATGCTGGCATCATTCTGGGCGAGCCACAGGACGGCCGCTTCGCCGCTGCCGGCCGTCGCCACTTTGTATCCCAGTCTGCCCAGGATGCCCGCCGCGATCTCCCGCTGCTCCGCGACATCGTCCACCACGAGCACGTGCTCGCTGCCGCGAAGATCGTCGATGAACACGCGCTCCGGAGGCACTTTCAGGTCCTCCCGCGTGACGGGGAGGAAGAGATCGACCGTCGTCCCCTTTCCCTCCGCGCTGATCACGTCGACAAATCCGCCCAGGTCCTTCGTCGTGTTCCAGACCACGGTCATGCCTAGGCCGGTGCCGCTTCGGCCCATCCGCTTTTTCGTGAAGAAGGGCTCGAAGATCCTGTGCCGGTCCTCTTCGGAGATCCCGATGCCGTTGTCATGGACGCTGAGAACGACATACTCCCCCTGCGGAATCGTTTCCAGACCCTGTTGCGCCGTTTCGAGATAGCAATTGGATGTCTTGATCGATACCGTTCCACCCGTCAGTGTAGCCTCGACGGCGTTGGTCACCAGATTCATCAGGGCCTTGCTCATCTGGATCGACCCTGCCTGAATGTTGAGCAGATCCGCTTCGAGGTCGGTTGCGATCAATACATAAGGGTGGTCGTTCTTCAGTTTCTGGAGTTCCGGCGTCTGCAGGTAGTCTTGTACGATCAGGTTGAGGTTGATCACGGTTTTTTCGGCTGCACCCCGCCGGGCGAGCGTGAGAAGATCCTGGACCATGGCGGAAGCGCGCTCCGCCGTATTCTGGATTTTGGCGATGTCCTTTCGCAGCGGGCTGTCCTCTGGAAGCCTGGTCAGGAGCAGGTCGGGGTATCCTACCAGGCCGACGAGGATATTGTTGAGATCATGGGCGACGCCTGCGGCCAGGCTTCCGATCGTTTCCATCTTTTCGGCCTGTTTCAGCTGGGTCTCGAGGCGCCGGCGGTCCTCCATTTCCTGCGTCAGCTGCCGGTTCGTGTTTTCCAGGGATGCCGTGCGCTCAAGCACGCGCTGTTCCAGTTGCTCGTTCGTATCGCGGATCCGCTGCTGTTCCCGGTCCAGCAGCTGGGTGAGAAAGTAATTCCTGCGGTTTGCGTACTCGATGTTGTAGCAGGCGATCATGCAGGCAATGTTGCCGCAGATGAGGAAAAAGCTGTTGCTGATCAGAACCGCGGACGGGGTGTCCGTGAGGACGGCAACTGCCTCGTAGGCAATCACGATGATCAAACCGCCCAGAGAGGCCCAGACGAAACGAAGGTAAACAAACGTGTAGCAGAAAATGAAGACGATAATCAAACCGGCATAGTACAGGTAGTTCACCGGGGGCGGGGCGACGGCGATCATCGCGACGATGCCCAGGCCTCCGAGGGCGAAGATGAAGGACATCAGCTGCTGGACGTAGCGCTGGAGATGCGGAAGATAGGTTACGGCCAGCACAACCACAAGCGCCGGGCACACCACAGCGTAGCGGATCAGCCAGGGGATGCCCCTGTGATCAGGCATCATCAGATAATCGAGGATGCCGAATGCGCCGTACATCACAAACCCCATCGCCAGGGCGATGCGCACGTGGGGTATGATTCTCGCCGCGTAGTGCTGATGAAAGTCATTTTCCAGAACGGCGGTGGGACCGACAAAACGGAGGGTGAGCCAATCCACGTGCATCGCCTTCAGATCGCTCTTTGGCGACAGTGCAGCGGGATCGGCATCGCGCATAAAACGCCTCGTTTCGTTTTCCGGGGGAAAGAACTTTTTGCCGGGTACAGGGCCGAACAGCACGAGTTTGTTACTCTATAGCCGTTTTCACGGCAATAATCAATGGGATGCCCGCCCGATGCGATTACGACTTCAGATAACTGTGGAGGCCTTCGAGGTAATTCACGCCGAAATAGGTGAAGAGGACGGCGGCAAAACCGAGAATGCACAGGGCCGCGATCTTTCCGCCCCGCCATCCCCGGACGAGGCGGGTGTGCAGGAGGGCTGCGTAAATCAGCCAGGTGACGAGGGACCAGGTTTCCTTCGGGTCCCAGCTCCAGTAAGAACCCCAGGCATGGTGCGCCCAGACCGAACCCGTGACGATTCCCAGCGTCAGGAGGATGAAACCGAAGACCACGTTGTGGTAGAGGAGCTCGTCGATGCTTTCCCTGTCGGGAAGCAGGCGCAGAAATCGTTTCTCCAGTTCTTCCTTTGCTTCTTCCCGCTGCTTCAGGAGGGACATGATCGCCAGGGCGAAGGCGATGGTGAAGGCCGCGTAACCGAGGAAGCAACTGACGACGTGACTGATCAGCCAGTTGCTCTGGAGAGCCGGGATGAGGGGCTGGATCCTGCTGCTGACGGTCGGCGAAAACGACGCGTAGGCCATGCAGAGCAAGGCCGGCGGGGTGACAAAGATGCCCGCGCTGCGCGAACGGGTCCGCCATTCCGTGAGCAGGTAGAGAAGGACCATCGCCCAGGCGAAGAAGACGAGGGATTCGTAGAAATTCGACAGGGGGGCATGGCCGATCCCCAGACGGTAGGAATCGATCCACCGCAGCGCCAGGGCGATCGTTTGTGCGGCGAATCCGGCCAGAAGCGTCCAGGTGGCGGCGGCGCCCCAAGCCTCCCGGTTCGTGATGACACGGAGGAGATAAAGCAGACAGGCGCCGAAGTAGACAAACGTTACCGCGCTCAGGATGAGGGTGGAGGTCATGGGTTCGCTTTCGTATATTCGTCGAGGATCCGCTGCATATCGGCCCGGACGCCGCGCGGACTGCGGCTGCTCCTGCCGCTGATGCCGATCCGCGTGCGGCCGCCGGCCGTTTCAACGCGGACCTCGATCTGCCTGTGGCCGGAGAAGAAGATGACCATCAGGCCGGCGAAAAGCAGGAAGGCGCCGGCGGCGACGACGGGTGCGCCCGGATCACGGGCGACCTGCAGCCCCGTGTAATATCTCCGGTCCATGCGATCGAGGGAAAAGACATAGGGCGCGAAGAGGCCGGGGTTGAACATCGGCACCTGCCGCACGATGCCCGGGTTCGCTTTTTCGATCTCGGCGATCTCCTGGAACACCCAGAAGGCGATCTGCCCCTTCTGCGTTTCGACGATGAGCTTCACGGCCGGCCCCATCTCCATCATGTTTTCCACGATGCGCGCGATCCGGACGCGGGCATCGGGCAGATCGAGAACGTCGCCGGCGCCGAGATTCGCGTTTTGACTTTTCCCCGAGCCCCTGCGGAATCCGAGGTCGATCCTGCCGCCCGGCGCGATGCCGTAGCTAGCCTGATAGAAGCGGAATCCCTCGAAGACGATCGGGGAATTCACCCGCAGGATCCCCTGGTGGGCGATG
Organism: Syntrophaceae bacterium UBA6109; assembly: GCA_002428445.1. Next base: position 47,329 of record DIWJ01000098.1, on the reverse strand, counting down.
CGGTTGCCCTTGATGAAGGTCAGGTCGGAGCGGTATTCTTTCGGCGCACCGTTTTCATAGAAAGCGACGCTGAAGCGGTCGCAACGGACGCTGAAATCGAATTTCCTCTGCTCTTTTCCTCCCTTGAGGTACACAACATCCGAGGACTCTCCTTCCGCGAGGTTGACATAGGCTTTGAAGCCGAAGAGGGAACCCGCCAAAGCGCCGGCGATGATGACGAGGACGCCCAGATGGATCACGTAGACGCCGAAGCGTGAATAGCGGCCCCGATCGGCATAGAGGAGGTCCATGCCTGCTGCGTTCCTCCGTGCCGCGATTCGGTAGGTCTTCTTCAGCAGGGTTTCCAGTTTCTTCAAGGCCTCGTCCGTCGGGTCTTCGGTCGAAAGAGTGAGGTCGGGGGGGCGGCCGTCCGGCGGCGAGGGATCGGCAAAACCGTGCCCGCGGAACGCCCGCAGGCTTGCCGGGAGGCGGTTCAACGAGCAGATCACGAGATTCAGGGACAGGAGCCCCAGCAGGATGTGGAGCCAGACCGAATGGAAGATATCGGAGAGGCGCAGCGCGTCCATCGCGGCGGCCCATCCGGTATGGGCGTGCCGGGCGGCGCCCTCCATCATGGCGTCCCGCTGGGGGATCACCGTTCCGAGTACGGCCAGAAGGACGATCAATGCCAGAAGGACGACGGTAAGCCGGACGGAAGAAAAGAATGCCCACAGGGGATTGGGCCTTTTCGCGTTTGGCGGGTCCTTTTCAGGCATCGGCACCCCTCAGAAGAAGAACAGGGACCAGAGGATATGGCCCAGCAGGATAAGCCCGAGGAGCAGGCTTGCGAGTCCGAACGTCGCTCCGAGAAGCTTCAGGGGAATGCCCGGATAGGGCCGCTTCATGGATTCGAGGCGGGTGCCGTCCTTGATGCGGTCGTACTCGAGGGGCCGCTGTTCCTTCAGGTCCTCCAGCGTATAGGTGCCGGTGAAGATGATCCGGTCCATGGGAAACTTGTTCGGAATGAAGTGGGTGTTGAAGAAGTGCACCGTGAAGATGAAAAGCGCCGCCAGCAGGGCCTCCTCGGAATGCACGAGGGATGCCACGTTGAGAACCCAGCCGGGAAGCAGGTAGGACGACCACTCCGGCACCCACAGCAGGATGCCCGAGCCGCCGATGGCGAACATCCCCCAGAAGACGGCCCAGAAATCGAACTTCTCCCAGTAGGTCCATCGGTCAAATTTCGGCATTTCTCCGCGGTCGAAGAACCACAGCGCCATTCCCTTCATGTCCTCCCAGTCCTTCCAGTTGGGGACGAGGGAATCGGGTCCGAAAAGACGTCCCAGGAATCCGCGGCGTCCCTGGCCTTTCGGGAAGAGGAAACGGAGGGACATCCAGGCGACGTAGGCGACGATGGCGATGAGAAGCAGGGCCGCCCCCCGGTGGAGAAGTCCGGCCTGATGCGCGCCTCCCCAGAAGTTGATGAGAACCCTGGACCAGGCGGCGTCATGGTACTTCAGGGGGAATCCCGTCATGACGAGCGTGAAGAACGACAGGATCAGAAGAACGTGCATGACCCGTTCCCTGGGAGAGAATCGCTGAATCTGCTGAAGCCCCTCGCCCTTGGCCAGGAGGGCCTGAGGCAGGATGCCCGCCTCTTCCATGCGGTGTTTTTCCCAGTAGGTCTTGCGCCACCACAGGACGGTGTGCAGCCAGAAGAAACAGAGGGTTCCTGCCAGAAGACCGGACATGGCGACGAAGGTCCAGAACAGGGAAGGATACTGTTTCCGGTCGTGGTAGTCGGGGTGGGCCTTGTAATCGACGAAGCGCGGGTGGAATCCGGAGTGGCACCGTCCGCAGTTTTCCACCAGGCGGCTCGGATGGACGCTCGACCGCGGATCCTCCTTCGGAAGGATGTTGTGGGACGTATGGCAATCGGCGCAGCCGGCGACCTTGGCCGGATATCCGATGCCCTGGACCTTGCCGTGATAGGTCTGCTCGTAATAGGCGACGATCCGGGGGTTGAGACCGTTCCGTTTTGTCAGGCCCGGGTCGGCGTGGCAGTGCTTGCAGTTCCGGCTGTAGAACTCCCGGGCCTCTTCCGGGTATTTTTCCAGGGAGGTATGAAAGACCTGCGTACTGTGCAGACCGTGGCAGTCGGCACAGGTTGCGGCGTCCTGATTCCCCTTGAGAACCGCTTCTGCATGGCCCGACGCGACGTACTCCTCGTTGGCATGGCACTCGGTGCACTCTTCGATGATGGCCCGCTTCTTTGTATTCGCTGCCTTGGCACGGAAGGAATGGATATCGCGATGGCAGTCGTTGCAGCGAAAATCGAGCTGGATATAGTGAAAATTCTGGCGGTATTCCCTGGCGATTTCCTCGTGGCAGCTGCCGCAGTTCACGGGCGCCGGTTTTTCCTCTCCCGAGCTGTGGCGTTCCTCATCGGTGATTCCCGTATGGCAGCTTGTGCAGCTGTTGTCGCCGTGGGTGGATTTGCGAAACTCCGCGCGGTAGAGGTAGTCGTCGTGGCAGGACAGACAGTCCAGGGCGGCACCCCAGGCGGTCCGCTCCGTGATCCAGGCGGACCCCAGGACAGCCGCGGAAATTGCCGCGAGAACCAACATCGTTGAAATGTTCCGGTGCACCGTCTGCCGCATCCTATTTCCTTTTCGTGCTGTTCTTTTCCCGATCCAGCATGGTCTCCCATGCGGTCATGCCCCCGAAGAGAGGTTCAACGGTGTATCCCCTGGCGGCGAGATAGCTCGCGGCCAGAAGGGAACGGAACCCCCGGTTGTCCACAAGGATCAGCGGACGCCCGAGGGGCAGTTCCCGCCAGCGCTTGTGCAGTTGGTACACGGGCAGATTGACGGCGCCGTCGATATGTCCCTGCCGGAAGATGTTTTCGGAGCGGATATCGACGAGCATGAGGTCCGCTTTTTCCGCCAGTTTCTTCTTCAGGGCCCGCGGTTTGACCGACGCGATCGCCCGGCGTGGGATCCGCTCCCGGGCGATCGTCGCATAACCGGCCCTCTTCCATGCCGGCAGTCCCCCGTCCAGGACATGAACCGCCTTATAGCCGCGGCGGACGGCGACATCCGACGCCTCGCAGCTCTTCTGCGAGATGTCGCTTTCGCAGTAAAAGACCATCAGCAGGTCTTTTTCGGGGGGGAGCTCGCCGATCCTCTTTTCAAACTCCTCGACGGGAATGCAGACCGATCCGGCGATGCTGTGGTCGAGGCATTCGATCAGGCCCATGTTGTTGATCAGCAGCGGCTGTTTGCCCTCCGCCAGCATGCGCGCAAGCTCCTGCGGCGGGATCTTTTTCGCTCCCGTGTCCGCGGCATATGCCGGGCAGAGGAACGGCAGGAACAGAACGGCGATCCAGAAAATCCCCTGTTGAGAAATGCGGCGCATGGATCCCAATCCCCCGTTATTCGTGTGCGGGCACACTGCGGATGCCCCAGCCGTACATCTGCGGCTCCGCGTTCGGCTCCTTCGGTACGGGATAGTTCTCCCTGAGAAAACGGCCCGGGTTGACGATTTTCATCTTCGTGAAGAAGGGCGAGTTCTCGCTGTGGCAGTCCAGACATCCGTCGGGACCGCCCCTGGCCCCGTAGGTCTTCTTCTTTTCAAGGGGTGCGACGTTATGGTAGACGGCGAAAGAGGGCCTTTCGTCCGGACTCACGATTTCGCTGGAGAGCAGTTTCCCCGCGCGCACTTCGTACAGGCGCCTGCCGACGAGGACGACGTTCTTGAATCCCCCTTCCGAAAGTGACCGGATCATGGAAAGGATGTCCTTCTCGGTGGCGACCGTCGGCGCCATCGCGCGGTGACCCCTCTCATTGCGGATCTCGATCAGCGACAGGCCGGTGAGGCTGTTCAGGGCGCTGCGCACAGGCGCCGCGGCGATCGGCCGGATCGATCCGTCCTTCTGCCTTTCTCCGAACCATTTTGCCGCGCCGGGACCGGCGCCCGGCGGACGCAGACCGCGGGGAATCTCGGAGGAGGCCAGCTTGTCTTTGCGCACTTCATAGACCCGGCCGGCGACGAAAACCACGTTCTGAAACCCCATCTCCGTCAGGGCGCGGACGGCGAGACGGATGTCCCTTCCCGTTGCGACGTCGGGCGCGGCCTCGAGTTTTCCACCCGAGCCTTTTTTCTCCGTCACGGTGATTCCCTCCAGTGCCCGGAAGGACTGAAGGACATACTGGGTGCTGATCGGCCGGATCTCGCCGTTTTCCTGCTTTTCTCCGAACCACTGGACCGTCTTTTCGTAGGCCGGGAAGGAGTAGGAGGGTGCATCCGGCGGCGCGGGGAAGGGGACGACCTTGTCCCCGTCGAGACCGTAGACGCGGTCGGCCACGAACACGACGTCAGTAAAGCCGAGACGCGTCAGGGCTCCGATCATCGATCGCATATCTTCTTCGGTTGCGACGGTCGGCGTCCGCACCTTTTCTCCCTCGACGTTCTGCACGTCCGCGGCCGACAGGCCCTTCACCGCCCGGAAGGCTTTGCGTACCGATGCGAGGCCGATGGGCCGGACCCCGCCTCCCGGCAACCTTTCCCCGAACCATTGGGACGCCCTTGTCACGCAAGGGACATAGGATTCCCCCCTGCCGGGGGCGCGCTCGGCGCGCGTCATCCAGGGCTGCCAGGGCGCGGCGGCGGGGGTGGTCCAGTCGTCCATCAGGCCCGTTCGCTCCAGTTTGTCCGCCGTGTACAGGATCGGCTCTCCGGAAGCGGCATCTTCGAGATAGACGGCCCTGCCGGGCTGTCCGGTGGAATGGCAGGCCGCGCAATGCAGCAGGGAAAAATGAAAAGATGCCCGCGGGAACTTCTCCCGATGCGTCTTGGAGGGATTCCGCGCTTCCTTGGGCATTCCGGGGCGCGTCGGCCGATATTGGCCTTCGAGGTGGCATTTTGCGCAGGTCTTCATGCCGGCGCCGTCGAGGCGGTCCCTTGCGGTCCCCTGCGGCGACCAGCCCTTGGCGATCTGGTGCCGGAGGCGCTGCGCCTTCGTATTGCCCGCCAGGGGATGGCAATCCGTGCACTGCAGTCCGGCGGCGATGTGGACGTCATAGGGAGCCGCGTAAATGGTGCCCGTCTTGCGGGCATCCATGTCCCGGTGACACTGGAGGCAGCTGGATGCGCCAACCTGTTTGCTGATCAGCCGTCCTTGGAATTTACCCTCCTTCGTGAAGAGCCTCTTGTCCTTCCAGGAGTGATAGACGACGGGAGCCCGCGAGAAATTCCACGTTCCCACCGAGAAAGCGTCTGAATCACGGCCGGCCTGGGGATCGGCATAGGAGAAAATTGCGCCCCGGACCTCCCCCATCCCCGCTCCGGCCGCGGCGGCCCAGCGGTAGTTTCTCCGGCCGAGTTCCGCATTTCTCCGGTCCATGTTGTAGCCGGGCAGGTGGCAAAGCAGACAATCTCCCTCCACGACGCCGCTTTCCCGGAAGTGGCTGCGTCCATCGGGTGTGAAGCGTGAACTGTAATCGCCGTCGCGGGGGGCGCGGTTCCGGCTCTCGCCTTCGATCAGCGATCTGGAAAAATCGGCCGTTCCGCCGTCCTTCCTTCCGTATTCGAGAGGCCCGCCCCCGGGATGGGTCCATCCGCAGGCGGCGGAAATCGACTTTCCGTCGGGGCCGAACTTCCCGCCGGCACCAATCCAGTCGAAGGTGGACAGTTCGTCTTCCCCCGGATTGGTCGCGGCTTTTCCGGCGACGCGGCCGGAAGAACTCCCCGGGATGCATCCCTTGCCGAAAATGCCCGGGGAAAGGATCCAGGGACGGCGGGGGTCGCGGCCGTCATTCATCTCGTCGAAGCCCTGCTGAAAATGATATCCCGAAGTGATCGTCGTGTAGCCGTGACAGGTCCCGCAGGTCTTCCGGGGACTGTAGGCGTCCGCCGCGTTCCGGGCGGGGGTGATGCGTTCACCCAGCTCGTTCTTCAGCCAGATGTCCCGATGCCGCCACTCCGCCCCCTGAACCGGGAAGGACGATAGGAGCACGATCATGCAGATTGCGGCAGCCGCATCCTTTGCCGTCACGACATTCCCTTTCCTGTCTTCACCCGCCGGCGCCGGAACCGAAATCCTGTCCCGGAACACGGCGGGTGAAATTTCCCTTGTCACGATTTTGGCCGTCCGATCGCCTGAAAGCGCCGGACGGAAAATCATCCTCAGGGCTCCATGGGCGCCGCAGCGTCCTTGGAGTATTCCATCATCGAACCGTCGTAAATCTTGGCGTTCTTGTATCCCAGCAATTCGTGGATCATGAACCACCAGGCGGTGCAGAACTTGCCGGTGTCGCAGTAGACGATGATTTCCTTCGAGGCGTCTGTTCCGACCGCCGCCGAGGCGAGGGCGGCCAGCGCCTCCTTGGATTTGTAGGTCGCGTCTTTTTCATACATGGCCGAGGTGGGCAGATGGACGGCGCCTTTGATGTGGCCCATCCGGGCGACGAAATCCATCTTCTTCTTGCCTTCGAAGAAGTCCGCCTCGCGGACGTCCACGAACACGGCTTTCCCCAGGCTCGCCATCACATCGGCCTTCTTGGCGATGAGATTCTTCTGAAACTGGCCGCGGAAAGGTTTCGACCTCGGCTTGACGGCATCGGTGGAGACCGTCTTCTTGTCGGCGACCCACTTGTTCCAGCCGCCGCTCAGCAGGGCGACGTTCTCCACGCCCGCGTATTTCAGTGTCCAGGCGACCCTGGTGGCGTCGACGCGGTCCGGCGGGGCGTCCATCTTCCCCACGACGACGACCTTTGTCGTTGCTTCGATGCCGGCGGAGGAGATGATGTCCTTGAGATCGTCATTGGCGGGCAGTTCGTTGAGCAGTTCGCCTTTCTTGACGGCCCAGGAGCCGTAGACGACGTTGACGGCGTTGGGGATATGGCCGGCCTTGTACTCTTCGACTTTCCGGACGTCCAGCACGGTCACCTTGTCCAGGTTCTGCTCCAGCCAGCCGGTGGTGACGACGGGCTCGATGTCCGCGGCGAAGGACAGGCAGGCCAGGGACATCAGAAAGACAATGCCGATGGTCAGAGTCAACCGCTTTACTTTCCGGTTCATACGATATTCCTCCTATTCGCTTGTTGGTATGGGTTTGGGGATATGCAGCAGCTCCAGGTTGGCCTTGGAGCCATTCTTGATGAGCTGATCCTTCGTGAGAAATCCCTTTTTCTCTTCATGGCAGGTGTCGCAGTAGCGGGTCCGCTCGGTCCGTTTCCGGATATTGTGCGCCGGGGTGTCCCAGTAGTTGGGCAGACGGTCGAATTTCTCCATCTGGATTCCAACGCTTTTGAAGCTGTCCCGGATCGTCGGGATCAGACGCAGGGTCGTGATCTGTTTCTTGTTCTTCGGACTCATGCCGAGCATGAAGCCGGGTTTTGCCTCTGAGGCGCCGCCGACATGGCAGTTGTAACAGTTGCGATACTCCGCCGAGGCGTGGCACCCGAAACAGGTCACCTTGTCCGCGTGCTTGAGGTGGGCGACCCGGGCCGTAAGCTTCGCTTCACCTCCCAGGCGGTGGCAGTCCCGGCAGGTGGGGCGGTCCTTCACGTCTTCCTTGACCCGGTAAGCGGTGCCGTCGCCGTGGAATTCGCGCTTCTTGTGGCAGTCCATGCACATCATGCCCTTCTGGTAATGAACATCGGCCGTGCCGCCATATTCGCCGGTGTACTCGGGATAGACCCTCCCGCCGTGGCAGAATGCGCAGGTCTTTCCCTCGTCCTTTTTCACGAAGCGATGCCCCTTGATGAGGCCGACGCTGATGCCGCTGATTACCGGGGATTTCACGTGGCAATCGCCGCAGGAGGCATGGCAAACCCGGCAGGACTTCTCGAAGACGACGGTGTCAAATCGCTTTGTTTCGGCCTGCGACATCCTTTCGGTAACGCCGTTCCGCTGGCCGATCGTCGTGAAGTGCAGGGATTTTCTGTAGGTCGAAACGATCTCCGCGTGGCACTCCGCGCAGGTCTTGAGATTGTCGGACGGCCGCTTGTCGCGTCCCTTGTGGGCGAGATCCATGTCCAACTGCGTATCGTCGCCTTGGTGGCAGGCGGTGCAGCCTTTCGCGAAATGCTCATCCGCTCCGATGATTTTCCTGTCGATGAGGAGCCCCTTGTAGTACGTTTCCGCCGAGACCGGCGGAGGCGCCCCTGCTCACCCCTCCGCCTCGCCGGCCGGAATCTCCGGTACCTTGCAGAGTTTCTTCAGGGCGACTTCATCGGTGTGACAGGTGACGCAGGAACTCTCGTTCTTGGCCGTTGTGGATGTGGAAAGGACCAGCATGAAAACGAAGAAGAGAATCAATCCTGTAACGATTCGAGATTTCACGTGCTGCTCCTTCGGGAATCGTAGGCAGTTTCTATGATACTGGAAAGGCAGGGGGTGTCAACGGTTTTTTGCCCCCCGCCGAAAATCTCTGTTGAAGATTGGAACATTTCTGTGTAGGTAAAGGCGACATTTTTGTTCCATCGGCATCTCGTGGACCGTCCATCGGGGAGGTTGAGACAGCATCTATGCCCAGCAACGTCGGATTCGACAACGAGCATTACATTCAGGAGCAGACGGCGGAGATTCTCGAACGGGTGAAGCGGTTCGACAACAAACTCTACCTCGAATTCGGCGGCAAGCTCCTGTTCGATTTTCACGCCGCCCGCGTCCTTCCCGGCTACGATCCCAACGTGAAGATGCGGCTGATCCGGGAACTCAAGGACAAGGCCGACATCCTCCTGTGCATCTATGCGGGGGACATTGAGCGTAAGAAGATCCGCGCCGATTTCGGCATTACCTACGACGCCGACGCCCTGAAGCTGATCGACGATCTCCGTGGCTGGGACATTGAGGTGCGGGGCGTCGTCATTACCCGTTTCGACCATCAGCCGGCGGCGACGCTGTTCAAGAACAAGCTCGAACGGAGAAACATCGAGGTCTTCACGCACCGCTTCACCAAGGGCTATCCGACGGACGTCGAATCCATCGTGAGCGACGAAGGCTACGGGGCGAATACGTACATCGAGACAAAGAAGCCGCTGGTGATCGTGACGGGCCCGGGCCCGGGAAGCGGCAAGCTCGCGACCTGCCTTTCGCAGCTTTACCACGAGTACCGGAGGGGCGTGAAGGCGGGGTACGCCAAGTTCGAGACCTTTCCCATCTGGAACATCCCGCTCAAGCATCCCGTCAACGTCGCCTACGAGGCCGCCACCGCGGATATCCGCGACTTCAATCTCATCGACCCCTTCCATCTGGAGGTCTACGGGAAGATGTCGGTGAACTACAATCGCGATGTGGAGGTCTTTCCGGTTGTCAGGAGGATACTCGGCAGGATCACCGGCGGGGATTCCTTCTACCAGTCTCCGACCGACATGGGCGTGAACCGGGCCGGCTTTGCCATTGTCAATGACGACGTGACCAAGGAGGCCGCCAAGCAGGAGATCCTCCGGCGTTATTTCCGCTACCGGTGCGAGTATGCCATGGGGTTCGCGGACAGGGAGACGGTCCAGCGCGTGGAGCTCTTCATGAAGGATTTTGGCATCCGGCCGGAGGACCGCATCGTCGTCGGACCCGCGTGGGAGGCGGCGCGGCAGGGCCAGGCGCTGGACAAGGGGAACGAGGGGATTTTCTGCGGCGCGGCGATTCAGCTGAAGGACGGAACCATCATCACCGGCAACAACTCGCCCTTGATGCACGCATCATCGAGCCTGGTCCTCCACGCCATCAAGTTCCTGGCGGACATCCCGACCAAGATCAAGCTGCTGTCGGACACGATAACGAACTCCGTGCGGAACCTGAAGACGGACATCCTCAAAGAGAAGACCGTCAGTCTCGATCTGGAGGAAACGCTGATCGCGCTCAGTATCAGCGCGACGACGAATCCCGCTGCGCAGCTCGCCATCGAGAAGCTGACGGAGCTCCGCAATTGCGAGGTCCACATGACCCACATCCCCACGCCGGGCGATGAAGCGGGCCTGCGGCGCCTCGGCGTCAACCTGACCAGCGAACCGCATTTCTCCACGAAGAACCTCTTCATGCCCTGATAAGAACCGATCGATCCCCATTTCCCTTACAGGACATGGACTTGCTGCCGGTTCTTTCAAAAGGCTTGACAAGATCGCCCCTCTATTATAATTATTTCTCCCATAATATAATTTATTCTAAGGCGGTCCGCCGATCGACTCGGGGGTGGTTCATTCATGAGTGATATCGAAAATAAACAGATCCGGAAGTTCATCCCATGGGTGGATGCCCTTGCCGAGACTTTCGGCAAGCACTGCGAAGTCGTGCTGCATGACCTCTGTAATCTCGACAAATCGATCGTGAAGATTGCGAACGGCCACATCACGGGCCGCGATGTCGGCGCGCCGATCACCGATATGGGCCTGCGTCTATTCGAAGAAAGCAAGGAGAACAAGAAAGATACGGCCGTGATCGGATATCGGACCAGGACGAAGGAAGGGCGCGAACTGAAATCAACGACCATTTTCATCCGAAATGACAAGGGCGATGCCGTGGGGTGTCTGTGCATCAACATCGATTTGACGCCGTATCTGTCAACGAAGAATCTCATCGATCAGGTCTGCCAGACAGTCAGTCATCACGGCAGCTCCGGCGAGAACGGCTCCCCGGAGAAATTTGTGTCCGATGTCGATTCTCTGATGGAGCAGCTCATTGAAAAGGCGATGAAAAGAATCAACAAACCGACTGTCTCCATGTCCAAGGTTGATAAATTGCAGGTCATGCGGGATCTGAAAAAGGAGGGTTTCTTCCTGATCAAGGGTTCGGTGAAGAAGCTGTCCGGTGAACTGGGGGTTTCCGTACCCACCACCTACAAGTATCTGGAAGAGATTTAGGGGCGGACAATCCCCGCCCGGGTCAGGAGAGGAGTACGCCGCTTCCACGACGTGGTGCGGCGGATGACAGTGAAGAAGAAGGTGGACGAAGAATGAAACGAGAGATTGTGGAAACGAAAGACGCACCGGCCGCGATCGGTCCTTACTCGCAGGCGGTAAAAGTGGGGCATTTTGTGTTCGCCTCCGGCCAGATTCCGTTGAATCCCGGGACGGGCGAAGTGGTCGATGGAGGTATTGAAGAACAGGTTCGCCAGGCGATCGAAAATCTCAAGACGGTCCTTGAGGCAGCCGGGGCAGGCCTGGAGACGACGCTGAAGACGACTGTTTATCTCGTGCGGATGGAGGATTTCCCCAAGGTGAACAAAGTCTATGCCGAACTCTTCCACGGCGCCAATCCCGCCCGGTCCTGCGTGGCCGTATCGGCCCTGCCGAAGGGAGTCCAAGTGGAAGTGGAGGCCATTGCCCTGTGTCACTGACGCAGGATGATCGGGAGAAAAGCGAACACGACATCGATCCGGAGAATTCATGTCGTTTGACCCCTGACCGGGAAAGGATATCGGGAATGAAAGAAGGTTCCTTCTTCAAATCCATCCTGTTGCGGGAGCTTGTTCCGGCAACGGGATGTACGGAAGTCGGTGCGGTAGCGCTTGCGACGGCATGGGCTGTCCGCGCGCTCGAGGTGCATGTAGATACTGTCGAATCGATTGAAGTTGAAGTCGACAACAACACGTATAAGAACGCCATCGGTGTGGGGATCCCCGGGACCGGTGAAACAGGCCTGGCGTTCGCTGCGGCAGTGGGCGCAGTTGCCGCGGCGGGGGACCGCTACGGGCTGCAGATTCTGGAAAATCCGAGCCCGGCGACGGTGGAAAAGGCGCGCCGGCTTATTGCCGAAAACCGCGTCCGGGTTGTGAGGGCCATTGAGGCAAAGGGCATCGTGATCCGGGCCCGGGCAAGAAGCGGCGACAGCGAAGCCTCGGCCCTGATCCAGGGCGGCCATGACCACCTGGTGGGCGTACAGAAGAACGGGAAACGTTACCCCGGGGCGCCCGTCTCCGATCAGGACCTCTGGAAGCTCGCCGAGGATGTGAAGAATCTGCGCTATGGCGATCTCGTGGAGTATGCCAGGACGGTCGATCTTGAAGAACTTCCCATGATTCGCGAAGCCCTCCGGATGAATGCGCGATTCTGCGAAGAGGCCAGGAAGGGCGTCTCGTCCCGGAAAATCGGGCAAGTGGTCGAAAACTCGGCCAGCCCGGAATCGTCCCGCGAGGATCTGTCCGCAAAGGCCCAGTTTGTGACGGCGCTTGCCGTCGAGGCGAGGATGAAGGGTCTGGATCTTCCGGTGATGGCCTGCGCAGGATCCGGCAATCAGGGTCTGGTGGCCACCATCCCCGTCGCGGAGGTTGCGAAGAATATCGGGGCCCCCGAAGAACGCCTCCTGCGGGCTCTCGTCCTGTCCTATCTGACCACGATCTATATCAAGACATTCACGGGCGTCCTTTCTCCGATCTGCGGCTGCGGCGTCGCAGCAGCGGTTGGGGCGGGCTGCGGCATCGTCTTTCTTCTCGGCGGAGAGGTTGCGCAGATCGAGGCGCAGATCAACAACATGGTCGGCGCCATGGCGGGGATCATCTGTGACGGAGCGAAATCGGGCTGCGCGATGAAAGCGCTGATGGCGGTCGGGCTGGCGCTGGACAGCTCCCGCCTGAGCATGGAGAATGTCCGCATCCCTTCCGGCGACGGGATTATGGGCAACGAGGTGCTGGATACCCTCAAGAACCTCCAGAAGATCATCGACAACGGCATGTCTTCCATGGATGCGGCCATCATCGACATCATGGACCGCAAAGAGTAGACCAGAGAAAAAAACATGGATTCGCGGAACGATAACAGGTATGCCGCTATCACATGATCATTTCACAAGTTTAAGAAAAAGAGATGGAGGCAGGCAAAGTGACTAATTTTACGAGATTCAACCGATCTTTGTTGACTAACGAATATAAAGAGGTTGGACTCTCATCCCCTGTTGAAGGTCTTCTTCAACTTCAGAATGCGGCGGATAAACGGAAGCATGCGGGGAATTTAATTAACCTATCCATTATGACCGATCAGACGCCGCCTCCCGAAGTCCGCATCGCAGCAGCGGAAGGGGCTTTAAGAGGGGGGTACTTAAAAAATGATCTGTCCGTTCGAAAGAAGATATGCGAACACTACGAGAAATGCTTACAGACTTTTTTTGACCCCGAAAGAGAGATCTTCCTCACTGCGGGCAGCCAATTGGGTTTGGATAGCGCCTTTAAGCTTCTCATCGATCCAGGGGATGAGGTGCTTATGGGTGAGCCTGAATATGCCACTTACGAACCCATGATTCACTTCTACGGAGGGAATGCAAAATTTTTCCCGCTTGTGATGAAAGACGGTACCTGGACCTTTGATGCGTCACAGTTAGAAAAACAGATATCCTCCAAGACCAAACTTCTGGTGATCAGCAATCCTAACAATCCGGTAGGATATGTATACCGTAAGGGGGACTTGAGCGCGATCGCGGAGCTGATAAAGAAATTCAATTGTTGGCTCATTAGTGATGAAATCTGGTCCACTTACGTCCTCAAAGATCAGTTGCAGTTTACCTCTATGGGTGTTTTCCAAGAAATAAAAGACCGGCTGGTTATCCTTTTCTCAGCGAGTAAGACTTTTGGAATGAGCGGATACAGGACGGGCTGTATCATGGGGCCGTCGGACTTTATTGAGGCGATTGACCAGGTCGTACGATTTACAGTCCAGGCCGCACCGACACTCGGACAAATCGCCTTTGCCCGAGCGCTGGATTTCGATGTTACAGAAGAGTGGCTGGAACAGCGCAAAACAGTCCTTCGCCGGAGAATACAGGAATCGATAGTCCGGATGAACCAATGTAAAAAACTGAGGTGCGCTGATCCTGAGAGTGGAGTCTTCCTGTTCCCCTTTATCGGAGAATACGGGATGACATCATTGGCATTCGCCCTCCGCCTGCTGGAAGAAAAAGGGGTCTTTGTCCTCCCCGGATACTTCTATGGTCGTCATTGCGACGGATACGTTAGAATCAGTATGAGTGTTTCCGAAGAAGATTACCAAAAAGGAATGGCCGGCATGATGGAGTTTATAGAAAGTCTGGAGAAATAATGCCGCCCTGTAAAATTAAGGCAAAATCATCATTGAAAGGAGAAAGGAAATGGTATTCAGAAAAAACATGTTGTTGATTTTCTTTGTTTCCGTATTGATGTTCTCCGGATCGTTGCCCGCTGATCTTTGGGCGCAGCAGGATTATCCCTCAAGACCGATCAAACTGTACATTCCTTTTGATCCAGGTGGTTCTACCGATCTTTTCTCACGGGCGCTGGCGGAAGCCGCATCGAAGATCCTGAAACAGCCCATCGAGCCTTTGAACAAGGCAGGTGGAGGCGGTACTCTTTCAACGGGTACGGTTGCCAAAGCGAAACCTGACGGATACTCGCTTGGCGTCGTATCGGCGACAGCTCTTTGTATCGCACCCCATCTGCGCCCGCTTCCATACCACCCTTTGCAGGACTTAACCCCCATTATGCAATTTACCAATTATTCAATGGCTTTAGCCGTCAAAGCGGATTCGCCCTACAAGAAATGGGCTGATCTCGTGGAAGAAGCGCGTAAGTCCCCCGGGATCGTCACATATGGCTCCAGCGGAGCAGGCAGCGTTGGGCATATCATCATGGAACAAATCACCAGAATGGAAAAAATAAAACTCACTTATGTGCCTTTCGCCGGTGGTAACCCTGCGTTGGCGGCAGTGCTGGGAGGACATATCAGTGCTATTATGGCCACTGAGTTTTTACCTCAAGCCAAAGCGGGTAAATTAAGGGTTCTTGCCATCGTAGGTGAAAAAAGATCTGCCGAATTGCCGGAAGTGCCGACGTTTTTGGAGCTCAAATATCCACTCAAGCTGGGGCTTTATGGAGGAATCGTCGGTCCCAAGGGGATGCCTCCGGTCATCGTGAAGAAGTTGGAACAGGTCTTCCAAGAAGCTGCGAAGGATGAAGCTTTTCAGAAAGTCATGAAAAATTTCCTTATGGCCGTCACAATTCGCAACAGCAGCGAATTTGAACAACTGATCACCGAAACATATAACGAATATGGAAGCGTATTGAAAGAACTCGGGATCGCTAAACAGTGAAATCTGTTTGATCGGCCGACAGATATTTCCTCGGTCGAAAATGTCTTTCGTCAATGGATAGGGATTGGGGGATCTCCATGCAGCAGAGACTGGGGTGGAGCGGACAGATTCTTTTCATCGATCTGTCGACGCGCAGATGCCGAATGGAAGAAACCGCCCGCTACGTCGATTTCATCGGGGGGCGCGGCATTAACCAGCACCTGTTGTTTTCCCATCTCGATCCCTCCACGGACCCGCTCGGAGAGGAAAGCCTCCTGATCCTGGGGGCCGGTCCGCTTGTGGGCACCCTGGTCTCGAGCGCAGGTCGCTTGAGTGTTGAGTATCGAAACGTGATTACGGGAGGAGTGGGTTCCGCAAACAGCGGCGGTCGTTTTGGTGCCGAGATGAAATATGCCGGGTTCGATCACGTGGTCATCTCTGGCAAAGCCTCCTCCCCGATCTATCTTTTCATCCGTGACGGCGAGGTATTCTTCCGCGACGCCCGTCACCTGTGGGGGGTGGACACCTGGACGTCCGACAATCTCATCAGGGATGCGGAGCGGGATCCCCTCGTGTCCACCCTGACCATCGGCATGGCCGGTGAGCACATGGTGGCTTTTGCCTGCATCATCGGGGACAGAGGCAGGGCAGCGGGCTCCGGCGGGTGCGGCGCCGTGATGGGCAGCAAGAACCTTAAGGCCATTGCCGTGCGGGGCACAACAGTGGCCATTCGGCCAGCCCGGCCCCAAGCTTTCATGCAACGGGTGCGCCGATTCGCTAATGAAAAGATCGCAAAGAGTAGAAGCGTTTCGGTCAAACGGGCATCGGGCACGGTGGGAGCCTATCTTCTTGGCGGGCAGAACCGCCCACACGGTGTACGCAACATGAGCGACGATTTCTGGAGCGACGAGGCGATCGCGCAAGTGGCGAGGGAGAAGTTCGATGCGTTCATGGTGCGGCGTCAGGCCTGCTTCAACTGCCCCGCCTACTGTAGCACAATTTACCGTGTGGGAGACACGCTCACCGAAGGCATTCAGGCGAACACCCTGCGGGCTTTCGGCTCGAACGTGGATGTGAGATCTCCGGAAGGCATCCTGCGATGCAATGCCCTATGCAACAAGCTGGGCCTTGATATTGACCAGACTTCGGCGGCAGTGGCGTGGGCCATTGAATGCTTTGAGAAAGGGCTGCTCGATGCCAGTGACATGGACGGCAAACAGCTTCGCTTCGGAGACGCGTCGTGTGTGGAGGATCTCATCGAGTCGATTGCGGCGCGGATCGGCTTTGGGGACATCCTTGCACGGGGCGTGCATGAGGCTTCCCGGATCCTGGGGCGGGACTCGGAACAACTAACCGTGCTGGTGAAGAAGAACAGCGTGATGGAAGCGGCCATGCGGTCGCATCGCGCCTGGGCGCTCGGGGTAGTGACTAGCACGAAGGGGACGGGCCACATGCGGGGTGCCCCCCAGCAGGAATTCCGGGGATTCAGCCCGGATGAAAGTTCATCGTTTTTCGGGGTCGGCGACATCCGTGATCCGATGTCATACAGGAACAAAGCGGACTTGGTGGTATGGCAGGAGCGTTACAAGGGCGTCGTGGACATGATGGGCATCTGTGTTGGAGTCAGTATGTGGAGTGACCCTCTTCTCTTCTCCCCCGATGAACTCGGGGACATGCTGAGCGATCTCACCGGGTTGGACTACACTAGCGTGGCGCTGATGCAGGCTGGGGAAAGACTCCAAAATCTCGAGCGTGCCTTCAACATGCTCCACGCGGGCTTCGGGCGGAAAGACGACATGCCGCCAGCTCGGTTCGTCCGGGAGCCGGTGAGCGCAGGCAGGTTCAAGGGAGCAAAAATAGACATGGAGGAGTGGAACCGGATGCTCACGGAGTACTACGTGCTCCATGGCTGGGATCCAGTCACGGGATGGCCTCGCCGCGAGACCCTGCAAGCTCTGGATCTGGGGTACGTAATTGAGACCTGCGAACGTCACGGCATCGCGCTTCCATGAGCATCGCGTTCCCGGGTAGAAGGGAGTCTTCACGATGCAACCGGTAATCGATGAGAAGAAGTGTGTCGGGTGCCTCGCATGCGAGCTGGCATGTGCCTATCATCACACGGGGGCTTTCGACCGAGCGGATTCGAGTCTGTGTATTACCTTCGATGAGGAGTACCGAGTAACAGCGAAGGTGCGTGAGAGCTGCGACGGGTGCACGAAGGAACCGGAGCCTCTGTGCGTGGAGTTCTGTCCCGCCGATGCCGTAGCAATGCGGACTGTGTGACAGGAAGAGAAGGATGCACACCGCCGGGTGGGGGGAACTCGCAAGGAGAACGATTCCGGGAGAACACTTTCCTCTATACGTAGATCATGCAGGGCTATATTGAATCGCCGGTTTGGTACATTATTGTCTCTGTCGGGAAAGCAGTAACGGAAGTAGATTTTGCGGGGAGGATCGAATGGAAACCGGATGACATCGATCCTCCCACCCATTCAAAATGAGAAAGGAGTCCTGAAGTGATATTCGACGTACACACCCACTACGGTTTTGCTAACGATGATGAATTTGAAAACCTACTCCTGAACACCTGTAGAAAAAATGATATCGGGCGCGTTTGCGTTATGGCGATAGGACGTAAAAGAGACGTGCTTCCAGAAGGCAAACCCGATCTGAAAAAAGAAAGTTTCAAATGGGGAGTCAACAACGAGGAAGTCATTTCTCTCGCAGCAAAGCATACCGATTTGATCGTCCCAATAGCGTACTTCAGGCTCGATTATGATAATCCCTCTCTGGTTGATGATCTCGGATTCAAGGGCTTTAGGGGTATTAAATTCCTATGGCCCCGGTATAACTACGACGATGAAAGGTATTTCTTGACTTACGAAAAAGCAGCAGCCAACGGCATGATCGTATATTTCCATACAGGACCGATCAATGGGGCTCCGCGCGAGCGAACTATCCGAACAACGATGTCCAGAATGAAAGTTGAATATCTTGAATCTATCGGAAGGACATTCCCGGATCTTCGGATTCTTGCATGTCACTTCGGCTATCCGGATTATGAAATCGCCTGTGCCTTGGCAAGAATATTGCCTAATCTTTATATCGATATATCCACCGGAGGGCCTCCAGCCGCACCGCCGGTTATGCGAGATGATATTTTCAAAAGGCAACTTATCGGAAACTTGGTGCCAATCGAGAAACTTGTCTTCGGAAGTGATTGCATTTTGGAGAAAGTGCCGGAGCAAATCAAACTCTGGAACGACCTGTTTGAAAAACTCAGTTTATCAGAAAGTGAACGAGAGTTGATCTTCTATAAAAACGCAGCCGGATTATTCAAATAAAGCTGCTTTCGAAACATGCGAAATATAGGGATCCCCAGGAATTCCTGGGGATCTGCTTCCGGCGGCATGCAATTCATAGGGCAAATGATGTGAAAGGGCGTGAATGTTTTCAAAGATGAACCCGCAGAAATTGGATCGGATCGGTTTCTCTCTATTCATTTTGTTTTCTCTCTTCATGGGATACCAGGCCTGGCTGATCGGGTTTGGCAGCTTTTCTCATCCCGGGCCCGGACTGATACCCTTTCTGGCTGCGTCGGCGCTCCTCTTGGTGTCCGGCATCCAAATCATTTCTCCGAATAAAGAGGATCTCGGGCCGGTGCCTGATCCGACAATCCCGAAGAGCTGGAAAAAGATGGTGGCCATAACGCTTTCCCTGCTCGCGTATGGTGTTCTTATAGAGAGCCTGGGATTTGTCACAACCACTTTCTTCTGGCTGGTTTTTCTCTTTGAATTGTCTCGTCCGAGCAGACTGACGATGTCGCTGTTGGGAGCTGCACTTACAACTGCAATCTGTTTTGTTCTTTTCGTAATCTTGTGCAGGCTCCAGCTTCCTCCGGGCCCGCTTGGCTTTTGATGAATTTGAAAAGGAACATCCTCAATGGAAGCGATAACGAGTTTGATTTTCGGCTTTTCGGTACTCTTCACCGTTCAGAATGTCCTGTTCTGTTTTTTGGGCTGTCTTTTCGGGACACTGATTGGGGTGCTCCCCGGCATCGGTCCAATGGGGGCCATGGCAATCCTGCTTCCCCTGACTTTCAAAGTGCCCCCTGCTTCTGTCTTGATCCTCCTCAGTGGGATTTATTACGGAGCACAATATGGATCGTCAACAACGGCGATCTTGGTGAAAATCCCGGGAGAAGCATCTTCCATCATGACCTGTTTGGATGGCTACGAAATGGCACGAAAGGGCGAAGCCGGTCCTGCTTTGGGAATATCCGCCTTTGCGTCTTTCATTGCAGGAACAATAGGTGTCTTCGGACTGATGCTCTTTGCTATTCCCCTCGCCCAGTATGCGCTTAATTTTGGTCCGCCGGAATTTTTTGGGATCATGGTTCTTGGCATGAGCATCATTGTTATTCTTGTAAGAGGTTCTGTGGGAAAAGGAATCATCATGGCCATGACGGGCTTCCTCCTCAGCACCTTTGGCCAGGATATCATCAGTGGTGTGCCGAGATTTTACTTCGGCATGGATTCTCTTACAGATGGATTCGGGATTGTACCTGTAGCCATGGGCCTTTTTGGTGTGGCTGAGATTCTCAGCAACCTCGAAAACCCCGCGCCGAAGACGTATGGAGAAAAAATTAAAAATCTCCTGCCGAACAAGCAACATTGGAGGAGAGCAGCGAAACCAATATTCAGAGGATCGATCATGGGTTTCTTAATGGGGATCCTGCCAGGCGGGGGGCCCATGATTTCAACGTTTGCATCCTATGCGTTGGAGAAGAAAATATCCAAGGAACCCGAAAAATTCGGAACCGGTATGATTGAAGCTGTTGCCGGGCCTGAAGCGGCAAACAACGGAGCCTCTGTTGGAGCCTATGTTCCATTGTTTGCGTTGGGCATACCTCCGAACGCAACGATGGCAATGCTTCTTGGCGCCCTCATCATCCATGGCGTTCAGCCCGGACCTTTGCTGATGACGGATCATCCTGAGGTATTCTGGGGAACCGTGGCAAGTATGTATTTCGGTAATATTGTCCTTTTAATCCTGAACCTTCCTTTAATCGGAATATGGGTTCGTATATTAAAAATCCCGTATCGGGTGTTATTCCCTTTAATCCTATTATTTTGTGTCATTGGTGCCTATTCGATGAGCTACAATGCAGGCGATGTCATCATCATGATGATGTTCGGTGTTCTTGGATTTTTATTACAGAAGATGGCATATGAGCCGGGGCCGCTAATCTTGGCCTTCATATTGGGCCCTCTCCTGGAACAGTCCTTTCATCAATCTCTTACGATATCGCAGGGAAGCTTTTTGATATTTGTGACCAGACCGTTAACTTTAATTTCCTTGCTGATGGCTGCTATCTTATTACTCACTTCCATTTTATTGCCCAAACGTCGGGCGGCTATCGCCGTGGAGGAAAGTTAGAATAAAGCAATCAATACCGACTGGCCGGCAGTGCCATTTTCTGTGTCGCGGCAGAGGTAATGAAGCATCATCGAGGGACTCGATATGAAAAGAATTGCACTCGTTGGTTTTGGAACCATAGGACAATATTTATTTCGCCATATAAATTCTCAGGCCGATATTCAAGTATCCTGTGTCTACGAAGCAAATAAAGAGATTGCCAAAACGATACCCGACAATTTGGCCGTGGATACGCAAAGCGAGTTTGTTGATTTTATAGCCTCGAACAAAATTGATTTGGTTGTAGAAACGGCAACACATCAAGCCGTCAAAGACTTGGCTCCGGGAATTTTGAGATACTCAAACATCGTGGTTTTTTCAACCTGTGTTTTTGCTGATGAAGAATTTGAAGCGGAAACGATGAGGTTGTGTAAGCAATACTCAAGAAAAATATATATACCCCACGGAGCAATATTGGGACTGGATGGGATACGTGACGGTCGACAAGAGCTTCAATCAGTTCGTATTACAACGATCAAGCGTCCGGCTAACTTAGGCGTCATGCACGCAGAGAAAACCGTATTATTTGATGGAGCAACTCGCTCAGCTTGTAAGCTTTACCCGCGGAACGTAAACGTTCACGCAAGTATTGCAATCGCAGGGCTGGGTTTTGATAGAACGAGATCCCGAGTCATCGCTGACCCCAATTCGGAGGGGAATGTTCACATTATCGACGCTATTTTGGAGGGAATGAGGTTTAAAATCGAAGTATGCAGCAATCCGCTTGGTTTGGTTACAGGGGCTTATACGCCGGTCTCAGCCTTCAATTCAATAAGCAAGCTGTTTGGTGGAAGCGGGTACGCAATTATTTAGTGGAGAAAATCGTCGGCGGCATTTGACCCGCCCCGACAGAGGTACCACGTATAGAGTTAGGACTCTGCTATTTTGAGGGTTCCCCGAAAACGTGTCCAGCCAAAAGCGGGAATTTCTTGTTTCATACTGCTGCGGGAATCTGGTGTCCGGCAAATTCGTTCGGCGTGTGATCGTCGAACGAGCCATGGGGCCGAAAGTCATTGTAATCCAAACGCCGCTTTTCGATTACGAATAGGCGCATGCTACCTTGATCATCATCCTCGATATCATGGACAGGAACGAATAGAACGCAGAAAAAAACATGGATTCGCGGACGGACAACATGTATCTATCGGCGAGAAGAGAGAGGGAAGTCCTCATCTCGACAGGTCATGAAAATTCAGGCAAAGGAGAGACGCTATGAACAGAAGGGCAGGAACTATTCTCTTGGCGGTCTTGTTGGCAGTCCCGGTTCTCATGGGAGCGACCTGGGGGAGCAAAGACGCGGCGAAGTACCCGAGCAAGAATATCGAGGCGGTTGTCCCCTTTGCGCCGGGCGGGTCGGTTGATGTGTCCATGCGTATCCTGACGGCCGTAGTGGAAAAGGACCTCGGTCAGAAGATGCTGATCGTCAACAAGGCAGGCGGCGGCGCTACCGAGGGTCAGAGCTATGTCGCCCGGGCCAAGCCGGACGGATACACGCTGTTGGCGATCACCTCTTCCGTCGTGACGAACACGATCACCAAGAAGGTCGATTATACCGTCGATTCCTTCGACCCGATTATCCAGTACTGCTTCGATCCGGAGATCCTTTTCGTGACGGCGACCTCGCCCTACAAGACGCTGGATGATTTCATGGCCGCAGCCAAGAAAGAGGCAATCATGAATGCGACCTCCGGCCATTCGACGTCTCACCACGTCGCGGGCATTATCCTGGAAAAGCTTACCGGCATCAAGCTGACCTACGTGCATACGAAGGGCGGCAAGGAGCCGATCACCATGGTGGCCGGCGGTCACGTCGTCAGCAGCTTCGGATCTTACGGCGTGACGAAGAGCCTGATCGATCAGGGAAAGATCCGCGTCATCGGCGTCATGTCCGAGAAGCGGGATCCCAGATTCCCCGATGTTCCGACCTTTAAGGAAAAGGGAATCGACATTCTGTACGGTCCGTGGCGAGGTGTAGCGGCGCCGAAGGGAACGTCTCCGGAGGTCATGGAGCGGTTGAGCCAGGCTTTCAAGAAGGCCCTGGCTACCGAAGAGGTCAAGACGAAATTCGACAACACGAACATTCCCATTGCCATTCTCGAGGGGAAAGACTTCGCGAAAGTCATCAAGAGCGATTATGAGATCCAGAAGGCGATTCTGGCCAACCTTGCGGCCAAAGGCCCCGCCGCGGGCAAGTAGCGGAATCTCCAGACCGGGCGACACATGCGACTCGGGACAAGTCCGAGGTTGCATGCGTCGCCGATCCGGCAAAAGGAACGGTAAGAGGAAAACGACATGGGCGAGGATAAACACGGGCCGATGGGGATCGGCTGGCCGGAATGGATTACAGGGCTGTTGATGTGGCTTCTTGTGGCGGTGATCGTATTCACGTCGGGAGAGATGCCGTTCTGGGTGGAAAAATCCCCCGGTCCCCGTCTCATGCCGATCATCATCGCCATATGTGTGGCGATCCTCGCCGTTCTGTACTGGTTTGAAGCCTACCGGGCAGGAGGCCGCGGGGTGAAATTCCCTCGTCTCGCCGAATTGAAGAAGCCGGCGGGTTTTGTCGCCCTTTCCTTTGTTGTTTATTTCCTCTGGGAAGGCTTGGGCGCCATTCTCACGATCCTTACGGTCGGCTTCCTGGAATTGAAGCTGATGGAAGGACATTCCTGGCTGCGGTCTTTCCTGGCGGCCGCGGTGATGTGTTTGTTCGCCTGGGTGGTGTTTCAAGTGGTCCTGGGAATTCCCCTGCCCATGGGAATATTCAAATAGCGATTGTAGGCGATCGGTGCCTTGCCGTCGCGGCCCTGACAGGGATTGAAACGGCAAGCGGGAGTTGACGACGAATGGAAGCGCTGCAGTTTCTGCTCGAGGGCTTCAAGGTTGCCCTCCTGCCATCAAACCTCCTGGTCTGCGCCATCGGGGTCATCATCGGGACGCTGGTCGGGGCCATGCCGGGCATCGGCCCGACCGGGGCGGTCGCCATGCTGCTGGCAGCCACCTATAAGCTCGGTCCCGATGCCGCCATCATCATGCTGGCCGGCATCTATTACGGCACCCAGTACGGCGGCACGATTACGTCCGTTTTGATGGGTCTCCCCGGCGAGGCCGCCTCGGTGGTGACCGTCTTTGACGGTTACCAACTGGCCAAGCAGGGCAAGGCCGGAAAGGCCCTGGGTATCGCCGCCGTCGGCTCGTTCGTCGGCGGTACGGTCAGCATCATCGGACTGATGCTGGTGGGGCCGAAGCTTGCCAACCTCGCCTTGATGTTCGGGCCCGCGGAGTACTTTACCCTGATGGTGCTGGCCTTTTCTCTGGTGACGTCATTCGCAGGCAAATCCGTCGTTCGCGGCTTTTTGTCCCTCATGCTGGGCCTGATCCTCTCGATGGTAGGGCAGGATGTGATCACCGGTCTCCAGCGCTTCACCTTCGGCCACGTGTCCTTATCGGACGGCATCAACTTTCTGCCGGTTTCCATCGGCCTTTTCGGCTTGGCCGAAATCATCAACAGTTATGAGAAGAAAAAGAAGGAAGAGTGGATTCAGGCCGACCTGCGGTGGAGCAAGGTCATGCCGTCCATGCAGGATATCCGTGAATCAGCCATGCCGATGGCAAGGGGTACGGTCGCCGGCTTTTTTTCCGGCATGCTCCCGGGAGTGGGTGCGACGATCGCTTCCTTTCTGAGCTATGGGATTGAACAGCGGGTTTCAAAAGAACCGGAGAAATTCGGAAAGGGGGCGATCGCGGGGGTGGCGGGACCTGAGACGGCGAATAATGCCGTGACCGGTGCGGCTTTTGTTCCGATGCTCAGCCTCGGAATCCCGGCGGGCGGCACCTCGGCGGTCCTGATGGGCGCCTTGATCATGTTCGGCCTGCAGCCAGGACCAACCCTGTTCAGGGATGCGCCCGGGGTTGTGTGGGGCCTGATCGCAAGCATGTATATCGGCAACGTCATGCTGGTCATCATCAACATCGGTTTCATCCCGGCCATCGTGTACGTCATGAACAAGGCGAAACCCTACCTGTCCATGATCATCCTGCTGCTGGCCGTTTGCGGTGTATACAGTTTTCAGAATTCCCCTGTCGACATCCTGATCATGCTGTCCGCCGGCGTCCTGGGATATTTTCTGAAGAAGATGGAGATTCCCGCCGCGCCGGTCATCCTGGGCATGCTCCTGGGACAGATGGCGGAACAGAGCCTGCGTCAGAGCCTGGTCATTTCTCAGGGAAGTCCCTTGATCTTTGTGCAGAAGCCGCTGGCGGCGACCTTTCTGGTCCTGGCGGTGGCGTCGGTCGTCCTGGGGGCGATGTCCGTCAAGGGCAAGGGCAAGGTCCTGAGATCGGACGATGTCGAACAATGAAGGGATCGAAGAAGCAACCCAACGCCCAGAGCCGCCTGGCCGGATTCGTCGCCGGCTTTCGTTACGATACTCTGCCCGCGGACATCAGGACCGAGGCCAAGTACCGGGTGCTGGACTGGATCGGCAGCGCGCTCGCAGGGGTTCAGGAGAAGCCCGCCCTCATCATCACGGGGCTTGTGAAAAAGGCGGGAGGTGCTCCCCAGGCCACGCTGATCGGCGGGGGCGTGAAGGTTCCCGTCGTTCCGACCGCTCTCGCCAACGGCACAATCGGGCATGTAGTGGAATTTGACGACGGCCATACCCTGGCCATGACTCACCCCGGCGCTGTCAGCGTGCCGACTTCCCTGGCTGTGACGGAGTATGCCGGCCGCGGCGGCAAAGACCTCCTGACGGGAATCGTCATCGGATACGAGGTGATGATTCGTCTGGGGATTGCCGTCAACCCTTCGCACTACAAATTCTGGCACACGACCGGGACCTGCGGATCCTTTGCAGCCGCGGCTGCAGCGTGCAGCATTTTAAAACTCGACCGGCATAAGGCCCAGACGGCGCTGGGGATTTCGGGAACCATGGCGGCCGGCCTTCAGGAAACCTTCGGCACCCATGCAAAGCCCCTGAACGCCGGCCACGCCTGCCAAAGCGGCGTGCTTGCGGCCTTGCTGGCCGAGGAGGGATTCAGCGGCCCCGAGGATGTCCTTACGGGAAACAAGGGGTTTCTCAGCGCGACCTCGTCCGATCCCAACCCGGCCGCATTGACCGAAGGACTCGGAGAGGAATTCTTCATCCGCACTGCGGGATACAAGATCTACTCTTCCTGCGGGCATACCTTCGCACCCCTCAATGCCCTGTTCCTCCTGATGCAGGGTCGCGAGATCGATCCGGAGGAGATCGAGAGAATCGAGGTCTCAACGTATCACGTCTCTGTTGACCTCACCGGGCCCTTCAAGAATGCAAACGCGGAACAGGCCAAGTTTTCACTTCCCTATTGCCTGGCCGCGGCGCTGCTCTGTGCGAAAGTAACGCTGTCGGAATTCAGCCCTGCGATGCTTCAGAATCCGCGGATAGCGGAGCTTGCCGGCAGGATCGTCATCCGCGAAGACAAGGAGATGACCGAAAGATTTCCCAAAGATCGGATGGCGGTCGTCAAGATCCATCTCAAGAATGGCCAGGTATTGCAGGAATCGGTTATCAAGCCGCAAGGCCTGCCGGCTCGATCCATTCTTGAAGACAAATTCCTTTCGTTGGCCGGTATGCATGTTCATCGATCAACGGCGGGAAAAATCATGGAGTCTGTTTTGCGACTGGATGAGATGGGCACGATAGACCCCCTCATGAAAATGTTAATGTAGCTTGCGCAAAGAACAAATGAAAGAGAGAGACGACATATGGCATCGCACATGATTGACTCGATTCTGTACATGGACAGTTATGGGACACCGGTCATGCGGGAGATTTTCGATGACCGTTCCATGATACAGAACTGGCTGGATATCGAAACGGCCCTGGCCGAGAGCCAGGCGGAAATGGGGATCATCCCGCAGGATGTCGCCCGGGAGATTGCCCGGAAGGCCAAGGTCGACAATCTCAATCTCGATAACATCCGCAAGGGGATCATGAAGACCGGGCATTCGCTCGTTCCGACCTTGCGGGAATTCGAGAGCAAATGTGAAGGTGGCGCGGGTGAATACATCCATCTGGGGGCTACGACCCAGGACATCATCGATACCGGTTACATCCTGGCTTCCAAGCGGGCGTTTGAGGTGATTTATCAGGATCTGTGGGAAATTGAAGAGTACCTGCTCGTCCTGGCGGAGGATCACAAGAATACGATCATGGCCGGAAGAACACACGGTCAGCAGGCCCTTCCCATCACCTTCGGCTACAAAGCGGCGATCTGGGCAAGTGAAGTGCACCGGCATATTCAGAGGATGAAGGATTCGAGGAAGAGGATCTTTGCCGGCCAGCTGAGCGGCGCCGTCGGGACGCTGGCCGGTTTCGGCGACCGGGCGATCGAGTTGCAGGAAAGGGTCCTCGGCAAGCTCGGCCTGGAGGTTCCCGAGATCTCGTGGCACGCCAGCAGGGATCGGCTGGTGGAAATGGTCAATCTGGTGGCCATGATCGCAGGGACCTTCGGAAAAATCGGGAACGAGATCTACAGCCTGCAGAAGACGGAGGTTGCGGAACTGGCGGAAGCTTTCACGATGGGCCAGGTCGGCAGCAGTACCATGCCGCACAAGAGAAACCCCGGCCTGAGCGAGGGCATGCATACCCTGTCCAAGGTCGTGAAAGCCAATGCGCTGCTGGTCTACGAGGCCCTCCTTCAGGAGCATGAGAGGGACGGCGCATACTGGAAAACCGAATTGATCGCGATTCCCGAGGCCTTCATCCTGACCGGCGCCATCCTCCAGAAGGCGAAGAAGGCCTTGAACGGGTTGGTCGTCAACAAGCAGAAAATGATCGACAACCTGGACATCCTGAAGGGTCTGTTGCTGTCGGAACCGGTCATGCTCATGCTGGGCGAGAAACTGGGCAAACAGACCGCCCATGAAGTCGTCTACGAAATTTCCATGAAGACCTTCGAGGAAGGGGCTTCCTTCAAAGAAAATCTATTGAAAGACCCGAGGGTGGGGAAGCATTTCACGGAAGAGGAGATTGCGGGCATACTGGATCCTTTCCGCTATACCGGACAAAGCGCCTTCCTCGCCGAGCGGGTCGTGCGGAATATCCGCGCCTGGCGGCTGGCAGAAGAACGGAAAGGGTAACGGAGCGGAGCGGCCGGGAAAATCGCTTCAGGAAAAGGGGACGCGTTTTTGATGAATATCGCGGACAAAACCCAGGAAATGGCCGGCGATCTCATTGCGTGGCGCCGGGAGTTGCACCAATGTCCGGAAGTGGGATTGGATACGCCCGTGACCGCCGCTTACATTTCGGAGAAGCTCCGGCAAATGGGCATCGAGCATCGCGGGCACGTCGGAGTTTCGGGTATCGTGGGCACGATTCGCGGGGCGGCTGCGGGCAAGGTCCTCGCCTTGAGAAGCGACATGGACGCCCTCCCCATCCGTGAAGAAACAGGGCTCCCCTTCGCGTCCGCCAACGGAAACATGCACGCCTGCGGGCACGATGCGCACATGGCCATGCTGCTGGGTGCCGCAAAACTCCTTCAGGATAACCGTTCCCTGTTCAAAGGGACCGTCAAATTGATTTTTCAACCCGGCGAAGAAGGCCTGGGCGGTGCGAAGCGGATGATCGAAGACGGGGTGCTGGAAGACCCGAGAGTCGACGCCATTCTCGGACAGCATATCTTCATTTCAGAGCACCTCCTGCCCGGTCAGGTGGGCGTCTACTATGGAAACATGATGGCGTCCATGGACCATTTCCGCGTGAAGATCATCGGCAAGGGCTGCCACGGGGCGATGCCCGAGAAGGGTGTTGATCCGGTGGTCATTGCTGGCCAGGTTGTCACTTCTCTGCAGGCGATCATCAGCAGGGAAATCAGCCCCCTCCATCCCGCCGTGCTGACAGTCGGAAAGATCCACGGGGGAAGCGCATTCAACATCATTCCCGACGAGGTGGAACTGGAAGGAACGGTGCGCGCGCTGCATCAAGAAGTGAGGGAGAAGATCGCCGCCCGGATGGGCGAGATTGTCCAGGGCATCACCAGGGCTTCCGGCGGCTCCCATGAATTTGCCTATGACTTCGGCTATCCGCCCCTGGTAAACGACATCAAATTCACGGGGTGTTTCGCAGATTCAGCCGGGAAGATCGTGGGGGAAGAAAACGTCGTCGTCCTGCCCACCCCGACCATGGTCTCCGAGGACATGGCGTACTATCTGGAAAAAGTCCCGGGGACTTTCTATGAACTCGGGGGGAATACGAACCGGGATCAACCTTTTCCCCATCACAATTCGCGCTTCGACGTGAGCGAAGCCGTATTCTGGAAAGGCACAGCCGTCATGGCTCAGGCGGCCTTCGACTGGCTGGACAAGAACGGCGCTCTTCAGTAAGTTCGAACTCGACCGCGGAGGAGCCACGCGCCGGGCGGGCGCGCAGCCGCATCTTCCCTGCGACATGGCGGCGGTGACGGGTCCCGACAGGGAGGATTTCTGCCGTCGCCTGCTGCATCGGCCAATACCCCATCAGGCCACCGGACGTCACGGAGAAGCTCTGCATCGAGAAACGGCAAATCAATCGAGACAACCTCGGAAAAGCACGTGTGATCGCAACGGGTTTTCAACGCAAGAATTAGACTCACTGAATATTACAGCTTCCGGCCAAAAGTTGATTGAAGTTGTCTGCAAGACGAATGACTTCTTCCTGCAGTCAATCGTACGATTATTTCGGTGAGTATGCCATCTTTCAATTCGAAATCAATGCCCGAATGAAATGAGAGGCGCAAATGCTTAACGGCTGATTCTCTCCCCTTTGAAATGCAGCTGATTGCGGTGGCCTCATTCAGGTTTGCGTTGACATAAAAA
Organism: Syntrophaceae bacterium UBA6109; assembly: GCA_002428445.1. The sequence goes on along the minus strand of DIWJ01000098.1, from coordinate 18,006 downwards.
AACAGTCCCCCTATGTTTGTATGCGGAAAATGAAATTACCATCAACTTTCTTTCCTGATTGAGAGTTGAGAAATATGACTGATAAAAGCCGTTTGTACTATCTGGACAGTCTCAAGGTCTTCCTGATCTTTCTTGTCATCGTCCACCATGTCGGGCAGGCATACGGATCGACTGGTGGCGCTTGGTTTTATTCATATCCCGGTGAGAGGATAAAAGAGTTAAGCAATTTTTTTGGGTTCAACGCTTCTTTTTTCATGGGGCTTTTCTTTTTTATCTCGGGTTATTTCTTTCCCGGCTCCTTCGACCGCCACGGTGCCCGCAAGTTCATGAGGGACAAACTCCTCCGTTTCGGACTACCCCTTATCTTTATATCACTATTCGTCACTCCTGCAATTTCATACGCAAAGTACGTGCATTATACGAAGAAGATAAGTTTCTCGGATTTCTACATTCATCACTGGTTGACGTATGCGCCAGGCAAAGAACTCACTGATTACATGTTCAACTTCGGGCATTTGTGGTTTGTCGAGCATCTGCTCATCTATGCGTTCCTCTATGCCGCAATCAGGACATTACTAAAAAAGCTACCGACTTCCTTATCAGTTTCTCCAAACCAGTACGTGCGGCTACCTGCGATCTTCCTCTTTATTCTTGCCTTGGGTTTTTTCACCCATCTCATACGCAATTTGGGGGGTTTTCCCATTGACTACTGGATCTTCTTGCTCGGCTTTATACAGATGGAGCCGGCACACCTCCCCCAGTACCTATCGCTTTTCATATTGGGTATCCTGGCATACCGGCTCTCCTACCTGGAGTCTCTTACCACTCCCCATCATATCATCTGGTTCATCCCCGGGATTGCTGTCTATGTGATTACTGTCGTTCAACGGCACATCTCGGGGGATCATTCAGCTTTTTTCCTTTGGGAATATCGGGAGGCACTTCTGTGCGTGGGGGTCAGCATTGGGCTTCTCGCACTGTTTAGAACATATTTCAATCGCACAGAATCTGTAGTACGGGTCATTGTGGAAAATGCTTACGGAGCTTACGTCATCCATGTAGCAGTAGTAGTGGCGCTCCAGTATGCATTCGACCCTGTTCAAACAGGTGCTTTTACTCTTTTTGTCGTAGTCTCGATTCTGGCAGGCGTGGGATCGTTCTTTGGCTCGTTTCTGATCCGTCTCATCCCAGTTATGAAGAGGATCTTGTAACAAATATGGCAGGCAGAATAAGCGAAGGCCATTTATATTGCACTTTATTTTCGTTAATATGCAATACCGTCAGGCAGAATCAATCATTGAGTAGTAGGTGAATCCAGCGATTCCGTTGTTTTTGAAAAATCAGAAAGCCGATAAGGCGTCCCCCGATTCAGGCATATCGTTAGAAACCTCTCGCCCCGGTAACATTCATTGTGAGGCGATTCGTCGTCCGGTATTTTTCTTGACCAAACTTTCCGACTCGTCTATATTGCGCCCTCAATAAGTTTTCCTTTCCGATTTTTCGCCAGGCAGTCTCGGGCAGACTTGTTTTTGTACGATCAGGTATTGTTTGACGGGTTCGCGGGAGCAGCGGGAAAAGTGTCGTCTGCACGCCCGCCGTGTGCATGCTGTCGTGCAACAGAACTGGGGACTCGCATCATGATCATCGGCAAAACCATCCAACAGATTTCGCGCGGCGACAGCGCCTCCTTCACGAAGACCGTTTCGGAGGCGGATATCTATCTTTATGCCGGTGTCACCGGCGACCTCAATCCCGCCCACATCAACGAAGTCTATGCCGCCGGCACATTTTTCAAATCGAGAATCGCCCACGGCATGTTGACCGCGGGATTCATCTCGGCCGTCCTGGGCATGCAGCTCCCGGGGCCGGGGACCATTTATCTCGGCCAGACCCTCCGCTTTCTCGCTCCCGTCCGAATCGGGGATACCGTGACGGCGACCGTCGAAGTGATCGAAATTGACGAACCGAAGAATCGTCTTCGCCTGAAGACGACCTGCACGAACCAGAAGGGAGTGGTTGTCTTGGAGGGCGAGGCAAGCGTCAGCCCTCCCAAGTCACCGAGGTCTGCATAGGCTGCGGTGATGTTTCCCCGCAGGCTCTCAGTCTCCATCGTCATCCATTTGCCTGGGTGTTGAAAAGGTTTTTCAGCAGCCGGTTCCAGAAAAGATTTCTTGCTGGATCGCAGAGGCGAGGCGTCGATGAGCGGGAAGAAGATCGCTGAACTGCAGAAAAAAGTCACTTTCTACGAGGCCGTCCTGGACAACATACGGAACGGCGTCATCATCACCGATGAATCCGGGAAGGTCGTCTTTTTCAGCAAGGCCTACGGGGTTTTTCTGGGGATCGATCCGAAAGAAGCGATCGGCAAGCACTGTACGGAGATCGTTGAAAATACGCGGATGCACATTGTCGCCACCACCGGAATGCCGGAGATCAACCATCCCCATAACATCAAGGGGCGGGACATGGTGGTCCAGCGGATCCCCGTGAAGATTGACGGAGAAGGGCTGTACGTCTTCGGCCAGGTCATGTTCAAGAACGTCCGCGATCTCCACAGCCTGTCCAATCAACTGAACCTGCTTGAATCCAAGGTCGAATTCTACGAGAAGGAACTGACCAGCCTGCGTTCCTCAAAATACACCATCGACCACATCGTCGGCAACAGCCGGGGGATCGTCGAACTCAAGCGGCTTGCCCTGCGCGCGGCGGAGATCGATGCGCCGGTCCTGATCTCCGGTGAGAGCGGGACGGGCAAGGAACTCTTCGCCCACGCTATCCACTATGCCAGCGAACGCCGCCTCCATCCCTTCATCCGGCTGAACTGCGCCGCCATTCCCAAGGACCTGCTGGAAGCGGAGCTTTTCGGATATGAACCGGGCGCATTCACGGGAGCGCCCAACAAGGTCAAGCCGGGGAAATTCGAACTGGCGAACGGTGGTTCCATCTTCCTCGACGAGATCGGCGATCTGCCGATGGACATGCAGCCGAAGCTCCTCCGCGTCCTGGAAGACAAGGAGTTCGAGCGCCTGGGAGGCAACCGCGTCATCAAGAGCAACTTCCGCCTCATCGCCGCCACCCACGAGAGCCTGGAGGACCTTTCGGATCGGGGAAAATTCCGGAAAGACCTCTTCTACCGTCTGAATGTCATCCCGTTGTCCGTTCCGCCGCTGCGCGACCGCATGGATGACTTCCCTCTCATCGCCGAGCACGTCATGAAGAAGCTCAAGCGCGAGCACGGCACCAAGATGGCCAGCCTCTCTCCCCAGGTTATGGAGATCTTCCGTGAATATTCCTGGCCGGGCAATGTCCGTGAGCTGTCGAACATCCTGGAGCGCATCCTCTTTGCCATGGACGGAGACCAGATCCAGACTCGCCATCTGCCTCTTTTTCTCCAGGATCTCCTTACGGAATCCCCCGCCGGCAACAAGGCGACCCTCAGGCGCCTGCGTGACGATGTGGAGAAAGAAACCCTTCTGCACACCATCCGTACCTGTAACTTCAACAAGAACCAGGCAGCCAACTTGTTGGGAATCCACCGCACGTCACTATACAAGAAGATGAAAAGACTTAATATTTCCCTGAAACAGACTTGAAGTATCCTTTTGTCTACATGTAGCCCTTTATTAACACATCACGGAATGCCCTCTCTCCTCACCGTTTTCCCGGTCCGCCATCCGGCAGAGTGTAGCCTTTTTTCGACTCTGTCGGGAAGCGCATCTCCTTGGTTTTCCGGTCGGTAAATACTTTTCTTAACACATTCAATCTATTGGATATGTCAAGAGCTCGTGGCCCGCTTCTTGCCAAAGCCTCATGCAGGTATCATCGATACGGATGTGGAAAGAGGAGACAAGGTCCGGGAACGTATTGAAGCTCTCCGGAGCAAGCTCCGGAGAATCTTCGATCCCAAGGAAAGGATCTTGAACATCATTCGCTCGCTTACCCCGCGGCAAGCCGCTGGGAATGCGCTCGCTGCCGGATTCAACGGCGCAATGGAGAAGCCATGATACCTCGGATCCAGAAAATCCTCTACGCCACCGATCTTTCCAGGAACTCGGCCTATGCCTTCCGCTACGCCGTCAACTCCGCAAGGAAGCATGACGCATCGATCCATATCCTGCACGTGGTGGACAGCCGGCCGGTTGCGGAATCCTATCTTCTGATCCATACGGACGCGGCCCGACGGTCGGATATCCCTCAGGAAACAAGGGGAGCGCTGGCGGCCGACATCGAAGCACGGGTGAAGGAGTTTGCCAAGCGGGAACTGAAGGACGATCCCGAAACACTCCAACGCGTCGCGTCGATTCAGATCCTTTTTGGTGACCCGGCCGAGGAAATCCTGAAAATCGCCGCTACGATGAAATGCGACATCGTCGTCATGGGGACCCACGGCAAGGGCGTGATCAGCCATGCATTTCTCGGAAGTGTGGCGGAAAAAGTGCTCCATCGGATCGGAATTCCCGTCTACATCATCCCGATCCCGAAGGAGGATGCGGAGAACATCTCAAGCGAAATTTCACCGACTGTGGATTTCATGACATTTGTATCTACTGGAAGCAAAGCATGAGGGCAGTCAAATCGGGGCGAAAGCCGGCCGTTCCCGCCGGCATGGCCGCCATTCACGGCACAACGGCGGACACGGACGGCAAGATCACGATGGAGAGGAAGACCTGAGGGGGGGCGGTAACCGTGCTGTTCGAAATTCCATGGCGGAACCGGGAGACTCGAAAGATGAAACGGAACTGAATGACTAAAGAAAAAAGGAGGAGAAGGAAATGAAAAGCAGAACATTCGGTTTTATTCTTGTGCTGATGCTGATGGGTTCCCTGATTTTTGGGGGTTACGCGCAGGCGGCGGAGAAAGTGCGTTGGACCATGCAGACAACCTGGGCCAAGGGGTGGCTGCTTCATGAAATGGCGGAAGATTTTGCCAAACGTGTTTCCGATATGAGCGGCGGCAATTTTGTCATCAAAGTGCTTCCCGCAGGCGCTGTTGTCGGAGCCATGGAGAATATGGACGCGACTTCCAAAGGCACCATTGACGGCTGGCACAGCTGGACAGGCTATTGGCAGGGCAAGCATCCGTCGGCGAATTTCTTTGCCTCCATTCCCATGCATCTTGAACCGACCATGTACGTAACCTGGATGTATGCTGGCGGCGGCAAGGAACTCATGCAGGAAATGTATGATGAAATGGGCATGAATGTCATCGTCGTTCCCGGCGGCTTGACTCACCCGGAACTGCTGGCCATGTCCAACAAGCCCCTGAGGAATGTCAAAGATTTTAAGGGCCTGAAATACAGAACCCCGGGGTGGTGGGCCGAGATTCTTAAGTCGATGGGCGTTTCCGTCATGATGGTACCCGGTGTGGACCTGTATCCCTCGCTGCAAAAAGGAATTCTGGATGCCCTGGAATTCTCTACCCCGATCGTGAACAAACAGCAGGGTTTCCATGAAGTAACCAAATTTGTCGCCGGCCCCGGCATGCATCAGCCGACCTGTTATTTTGAGCTGGGTTTCAACAAGACAAAATATAATGCGCTGCCCCCCGAATACAAAGCCATCATTCAGTCGGCGGCGATGGCCATGACGATCCAGAAGTGGTCCGAGGATATCACCAAGGGTGTTGAAACGCTGGCATTCTACAAAAGCAAAGGATTGACTTTGACCCGCGTTGAGGACGCCGCCCAGCGGGAGTTTCGAAAGAACGCCTGGAAATTCATTGATGACGAGGTGAAGAAGATCAACAGACCCCATACCACCAAAACATGGGCTTCCGTAAATAAGATGTGGAAGGACTTTTCCGACTACGAGTATTTCATGGTGCCCGTTCGGAAGTAACGTCACTTTCCCTTATGCCTGATGCTGCTCTCGCCCTGCGTTGCCCGGTCGGACCTTTTGCTTCCGGCCGGGCGCGCGGCCAAAGAGGCCGATGTCTTGTTTCGGGGCACGAGAAATTAGGAGTGTTCTTATGAAAACCGTTATTGCGATTATGAAGATGATTGATGTCGTCAATGAAAAAATCGCCAAGATGGCATCGTATTGCCTTATTTTGCTGATCCTCTCGCTCGTCTATGAAGTCGTTGCTCGATATGCATTCAACGCTCCGACTGCATGGAGCAGCGACGCGACATATTTTCTCTGCAGCATCGCCCTGATCTTTGCCATGGCCTACACCTGGCAGACGGGCGGTCATGTCAGCGTGGACATGATTCTGGTGAAATTCCCCGTCAAGGTGCAGGCGTTCCTGAATGTGTTCTTCATGGTGACCATGTTCTTCGGGTGCTGGTTCATGATTATCGGGGCCATGGTGCCGCATGTAATAGAATCCTGGCGGATTCTGGAGAGATCTGCAATCGGCTATTTTCCCCCGATCTATCCCTACAAGACCTGGATACTCATCGGCACTCTCATGTTGGTCCTCCAAGGGGTCAATGTCTTCATCAGGGAGCTGTACCGGCTGATTAAAGGAAAGGAGCTGACAGTCTCATGAGTCTGGAAATGATCACTTTCTTGATGTTGACGATTCTGATCGGGGTGATCTTGATGGGATTCCCGATTGGTTTTTCGTTGGCCGGTGTTGCAACGCTTTTCGGCATCATTTTTGTGGGGCCCCAGATCAGTAATGTTTTTATGCTGCGCATTTATGTCGCCCTTTCCGACAATACGCTGATTGCCGTTCCGCTGTTTATTTATATGGGAATCGTCATCGAAAAATCGGGAATCGCGACAAGGCTCTTTGATGCCATGTATGTCATGCTCGGAGGATTGAGAGGCGGCCTCGCCATGTCGACGGTTGCCGCTTCCACCATCTTTGCAGCGGCGACAGGAGTTGTCGGGGCAACGGTAACCACGATGGGCATCATGGCGATGCCGGCGATGATGAAATACAAATACGACAAACCGCTGGCCTGCGGCGCCATCTGCGCGGGCGGCGCCCTGGGTATTTTGATCCCGCCGAGTATCCTGATCCTGGTCTACGCACCCACCGCGAATGTTTCCGTCGGCGCTTTATTGATCGGCTGCTTTCTTCCGGGCGTGATTCTGTCCGCTTTGTACCTTCTTTACATCGGCATTGTGTGTTTTATGAAGCCCGAATTGGGACCGGCCATCCATGAAGAACTCCGGGTGTCGTTCGCGAAAAAGGTGCAGATGCTCGTCACTTCGGTATTGCCCGTCTGTGTCCTCATCCTGGCGGTTTTGGGCACGATCTTTTTCGGTATGGCCGCGCCGACGGAGGCAGCCGCTTTCGGAGCCTTTGCGGCTGTCCTTATGGCGGCCGCTTATAAAGCGCTGAACTGGAAGGTTATTAAGGACGCCGCACTCGCCACCGCGAAGTCATCCGCCATGGTTTACATGGTTGTCATCGGGGCCTCGTTTTTTACGAGCGTTTTCATGCGGCTGGGCTGCGGCGACATCGTTGAGGAGATGGTTCTGGGGCTGCCTTTCGGCAAGTGGGGCATTCTGATAGCGATGTGGACGATTATCGTTATCATGGGATGTTTTCTGGACTGGATCGGCATCGTGATGATTGTCGTTCCGCTCTTTTCGCCCATCGCGATCAAGCTCGGCTTTGATCCTGTCTGGTTTGCCCTGATGAATATTGTCGTGCTGCAGACTTCATTCTTAACGCCTCCTTTCGCCTATACGATTTTCTATCTCAAGGGGGTTGCACCGCCCGAGGTAACGCTGAATCATATTTATAAGGGCGTTGTGCCGTTTATCCTGCTGATACTCGTGGCCGTGGCCTTGTTTGCCGTTTTCCCCGACATTCTGATGTGGGCCCCGCGGGCGGCGACACTTGCCGGTTGAGATAAAAGAAATTGTCCCTGCATTTTCAAGAAAGCGGCGGGGGGAATCCTTCTGCGAAAATGGCGTCTGTCTGGACACGTTTTCAGATGAAAAAGGAGGAAAGGGAACATGATTCCAAAGATACAAACGGTTCTGTATGCCACCGATCTGAGCAGGAACTCAGCCTACGCTTTCCGCTATGCAGTCAATACGGCGAGGCAGCACAACGCAAAAATCCATCTACTCCACGTCATCGAGCCCCATTCACCGCAGGAGGAGGCGCTTCTACTCACCTATATTGAAAAGGAAGAAATCGACCGGCGGCGCAAGGATGCAAATGAAAACCTGCGTCTGCGGATCGAGGAACGCCTGAAACAATTTGCCGAAAGAGAACTTCAAGACGATCCTGAGACCCTGAAGCGGGTCGTCGGAATCCACGTCGTCCAAGGCAATCCCACAACGGAAATTCTGAACATGGCCAGTGAACTCGGCTGCGACATCGTCATCATGGGGACGCATGGGAAAGGGGTCATCAGCCACACCTTCCTGGGAAGTGTGGCTGAAAAGGTCCTTCACCGGATCCGGATCCCCGTTTACATCATTCCCATTCCGAGAGAAGACACGGATATCACACTGGGCGAGATTTGACGGGAGGCAGACCATGAAAACACAGCGATCAGCAAGAAAACTGGTTCACCCCATCCTCTCGCAACTGCCCGCCCAGCGGGTGAAAAAGGGAAAAATCGTCTCAGCGGAGGAGGCCATCCGGATCATCCGTGACGGGGACACCGTGGCAACGGGCGGTTTCATCGGCGCGGGATTTGCCGAGGAGATCGCCGTGGAGCTGGAGAACTATTTCCTCAAGACGGGCGGCCCGAAGAACCTGACGATTGTCTATGCCGCCGGGCAGGGCGACGGCAAGGAAAAGGGCCTGAACCATCTCGGACACGAGGGGCTGGTGGGACGCGTCATCGGGGGCCACATTGGACTGGCCCCGAAGCTCTACCGGTTGATCCGCGAGGACAAGATCTTCGGCTACAATTTTCCGCAGGGCGTGGTCTCGCACTTTTTCCGCGACGTCGCGGCCCACCGCCCGGGAACGATCACGACCGTCGGAATCGGCACCTTCATCGATCCGCGCGTGGAAGGCGGCAAGATCAATGATCTCACCAAGCGGAAGGGAGAGGACCTCATCAGCCTTATCGAGATCGACGGTAAGGAGTACCTGTTTTACAAGGCCTTTCCCATCAATGTGGCCGTCATCCGCGGAACGACGGCCGACACCGAAGGCAACATCACCATGGAGCGGGAGGCCCTGACGCTTGATGCCCTGTCCATGGCGATGGCGGCGAAGAATTCCAACGGCTTCGTGATTGCCCAGGTGGAGCGGATTGCCGAGCGCGGGACGCTCGGTGCGCGATGCGTCAAGGTGCCCGGCATCCTCGTCGACTGCGTCGTCGTCTCCAAACCGGAGAACCACTGGCAGACCTTTGCCGAACGGTACAATCCGTCCTTCAGCTGCGAAGTCAAGATTCCCATGCTGTCCATTCCCCCGTTGCCCCTCGACGAACGCAAGATCATCACACGGCGGGGCGTCTTCGAGCTGAAGGCCAACAGCATCGTCAACCTCGGCATCGGCATGCCTGAAGGAGTGGCCAGGGTCGCCAACGAGGAGAAAATCATTGAATATATCACGCTGACGGCGGAGCCCGGCGTCATCGGCGGCCTTCCCAACGGGGGGCTCAATTTCGGCACAGGAACCAACATGGACTGCCTTATCGACCAGTGCTACCAGTTCGATTTCTACGATGGGGGAGGGCTGGATATCGCCTATCTGGGCGCGGCCGAGGTGGACCAGGAGGGAAACGTCAACGTCAGCCGCTACGGTACCCGGCTCGTCGGACCGGGGGGCTTCATCAACATCAGCCAGAATTCGAAGAAGATCGCCTTCACGGGAACCTTCACGGCCGGGGGATTGAAGGTCGAGACGGGCGACGGGAAGCTCCGCATCGTCCAGGAGGGATGCCAGACGAAGTTCATCCGGCGCGTGGAGCAGAAGACCTTCAGCGGGCGTTACGCCGCTTCGTTGAACCGGCCGGTTCTGTACATCACGGAACGATGCGTTTTCTCGATCCACAAGAAGGGGATCGAACTGATCGAGATCGCGCCCGGCATCGACCTCAAACGGGATATCCTGGACCGTATGGAATTCAAGCCGATTCTGAACGGGACGCCGCGCCTCATGGACGAGCGGATCTTCCTGCCGGGTCCGATGGGCTTGAAGGACGAACTTCTGAGCCTGCCGCTCGAGGACCGCCTGGTCTACCATCCCGAGGACAATCTGTTCTTCGTCAATTTCGAGAATTATTTCATCCGATCGCGCGAGGATATCCGGAATATCCGGAGGATGGTGCAGGCCATCCTGGGTCCCCTTGGCCGGAAGGTCAACACCATCGTCAACTACGACAACTTCAACATCCTGCCGGAGCTGGTGGACGAATACACCGACATGGTCCGCGACGTAATGAAGTACTACCGGGGCGTGACGCGCTACACGACGAGCACCTTCCTGAGGATGAAACTGGGTGACGAACTGAAGAAGCGCGACCTGGCGCCCTATATTTACGACAGCCGGGAGAAAGCCAGGACGGCGCTGAAGGAGCAATAGAGAGGGATCCCCCCTCCGCCGCTTGAACCGGAAGCGCCGCAGCCTCCATCTCGCCGAGGCTTGAAAAAACCCGGAAGGGATGATGACAAAAAAAAGAGGCATCCCCGCCCGCATCGCGGTGCGGGGCATGCCTCTTACGTTTGATGGAGTGCGATTACAGAACTTTTACGTTTACGGCCGCCGGACCCTTACGTCCCTGCTCGACTTCGAAGCTGACGCGCTGGCCTTCGGTCAAGGTCTTGAATCCAGAGTTCTGAATGGCGCTGAAGTGAACGAAAATGTCTTCACCGTCGTCCTTGCTGATAAAACCGAAGCCCTTTTTCTCGTTGAACCATTTCACTGTGCCTTCTGGCATCGGCTGACACCTCCTTTCTGTAGAATCTGTTCAGTTGGATCGTCACCGAGTCAGAAAGCAAAAACCGCCACGACTCTGGTACCCATGGCGGGCTAACTTGTACTTCCAAGTGCCAGAACCCAACTTCGGAATCACGCCCTGATCCCGCAACCTCATGTCAAAGACCACAAGGCATTTGCGCCTTTTTATGGTGCCGTCTACAAAAAGTCAAGTATTTCCTTAAGGGTATTTTACCTCCCATCAGAAGGAAATCTTGTGCTGTCGCACTGTGAAATCTGCCGGCCGAAATGTATCGGCCCTCTTGACATTCTGGTCTCTCCCACCTATGGATGATGCAGTTGATTTTACGTGAGAAAGTGCTGGATTTCGCGCCGGTGGATTGGGCCGGCCGACACCGGAAAAAGGAGGAAGCAATGGCGGCATTCGCTGATCGGGTGATCGTCGTGACGGGAGCTTCGGAGGGTATCGGGCGCGCCCTGTGCCTTGCGCTGGCCGATCAAAAGGCAAGGCTGGTCCTGGCGGCGCGGAACGAGTCCCGCCTGGAAGTTTTGAAGAAAGAGGTCGAATCGAAAGGCGGGCAGGCGGTCGTCGTGCCGACGGACGTTACGGATGAAGGGGCCTGCCGGCGGCTGGTGGAGCGGGCTGTCGCGCAGTGGGGCGGTCTGGACGCCCTGGTCAACAATGCCGGCGTGACGATGTGACCCGTTTCGAGGAGGTCGCGGACCTCTCGATCTTCGAGCGCCTGATGCGTATCAATTACCTGGGCGGCGTCTACTGTACGCACCACGCCCTTCCCCATCTGAAAAAATCGCGGGGTCTCGTTGTCGCAGTTGCCAGCGTCGCCGGCCTTACCGGTGTGCCGACGCGGACGGGCTACGCGGCAAGCAAGCACGCCCTCTTCGGCTTTTTCGATTCCTTGCGCATCGAACTGGCCGGAACGGGGGTTGATGTCACCATGATCGCCCCCGACTTCGTTCTCTCCGAGATCCATCGGCGCGCCCTGGGTGCGGACGGGCGTCCGCTCGGCAAGAGCCCTCTGCAGGAAGCGGAGATCATGACGGCAGAGGCCTGTGCAGCGCAGATTGTCCGGGCGATGGAAAAAAGGGACCGCCTGCTGATCACTTCGCTGCGCGGAAGGGTCGGCCGCTGGATACGCATGTTTTCCCCCGCCCTCGTCGATCGGATCGCGGGAAAGGCGATCCGGGAGCGGAAATAGGATTCGGACTGACGAGCGGACCTCACCGGCGCGGCAATTCCCGTTTTGCAGCGCGGAGACGTCCGGACCGGGCGGGTTTTGATCCTATCGTACCAGATCCGTAAGCGCTGCGTCGATTGCCGGGAAACGGAAGGAAAAGCCGGCGCGGAGGAGGCGCTGCGGCACAACGCGCTGTCCTTTGAGCAGGATGTCGGCAAATTCCCCCAGGACCAGTCTCATCATAAAGGCAGGCGCCGGCGGAAGGAAAATCGATATGCCGAGGGCCCGGGCGAGCGCCGCCGTCAGATCGCTGTTGCGAACCGGCGAAGGAGCGGCGCAGTTGAACGGGCCGGAGAGATCCTTCCGGTTGACCAGGAACAGGAAGATCCCGGCCAGATCGGCTTCGTGCACCCAGGAGAACCACTGGCGTCCGTTTCCGAGACGGCTTCCCAACCGGAAGCGGAAGAGGGGAACCAGCTGGCCGAGTGCGCCGCCGTTTCTGCCGAGGACAATGCCGAAACGGCAGATCACGACGCGGACGCCATGGGACCGAGCCCGCAGGGCCTCCGCCTCCCACTGCGCCGCCACGCCGGCGAGAAAATCGCTTCCGGCGGGCGCTTCCTCCGCGATCTCTTCGTCTCCGTGAAAACCGTAAAATCCGACGGCGGAAGTGCTGAGCAGGGAGATATCCCTTTTCCCTGCGCGGCCAAGCGCGTCGACCAGGTTGCGCGTCGTCAGGATGCGGCTTTCGAGAATCGCCTTCTTCCTTGCGGGCGTCCAGCGGCTGAAGATGCTGGCCCCGGCCAGATTCACGAAGACATCGTAGCAGGCCGCCGCTTCCTGCCAGGCGCCTTCCCGTGTCGGATCACCGTCCACGTAGGCCGCGCCTCCGGGAAGGGGCGGGCGGCTTTCTCCCGGCCGGCTGAGGATGCCGACGGCATGGCCGGCCCGGGCAAAGATTTTTGTCAGATTTGAGCCGACAAAACCCGTTCCGCCGGTGATGAAGATCTTCATGGCGTCCTCCGAGGTTTTTCGTCGAGGGTGATGGAAGCGGAATCCCGGATTCCCTCAATCAACTGCAGGGAAACGATCCGGATGGCGAAAATCTCCGCATCGGCATCATCGAGAAACTCCCCCAGCAGGGGGTGGTTTCCCAGGAGTTTTCCCCGGACGGCAAGGCGTTCCCCTTCGTCCCCGATCTTCCGGAGGATGCCGCTGACGGTCAGCGCCCGGATCGGCTCGGAGGATGATCCGCCTTCCCGCGTGTCGATCAGGAGGCTGACGGCGGGATTCTTCATGAGGTTGCGGTACTTTTTCGTCTGCCGGTGCGTGACCATGAAGATTTCCGCGCCGTCGGGCGCTGCGGCGTAGGACATGAGGGAGCAGTGGGGGCCGCCGTCGCCGACGGTCGCCAGGACGCACGTTTTTCTTTCACGCACCAGGGCCTTCATTTTCTCGATCATGGGTTCATCGGCTCCTTCCTCCGGACGCGGGGGCATGGCTCCCATTACAACCCATCTCCCGGATGAATGCAATGCCGGGCGAGCCGACATCATTCCTTGACATTTCTCGGGACTGTGCGAAAATTTTCCCGTCCTGCAAAGGACGGGGGGTGTTGTGATGTCGTTGTCTTCAGCAAAGAAAAGGGCAGGCGCCCGCGCCGCGTCGCATCAGGGCGACGTCATGGAGCGGTTCCGGCGGTTCCTGGACCGTCCCGAGGAGAAGAGGGATGCGTCGGGCGGCAGGCCCGAGTGGATCTATCGCGGTGTTCTTCTCCGCTCCGATCGGGAGGTGCTGAAATCGTCTTTTGACCTCGCACTGGAGCGATGGGGACGATACGGCGTCGAAGTGAGTGCGGGCCATCGCCGGGAACTGGAACTGCAGCTCTTTCGCGACTTCCAGCGGCGCTTCGTCTTGTCGGGCCTGGAAAATCCCCCGCCGAAACAGGATATCCTCACCTGGTTTGCGCTCATGCGCCACTACCGCGTTCCGGCGCGCCTGCTCGATTTCACCTATGCTCCCTATGTGGCGCTTTTCATGGCCATTCAGCAGCTGCTGGAGGACAGCGGCGAAAGCCGGGGCTGTGCCGTCATTGCGATCCGGAGAAACGTTTTCGATCGGGCGCTGCAGACCTCTTCCCGGGGGACGTCGAAGAAGATCCAGAACGACATCGAGCGGATCCGGGCGAATAATACCGAGGCCTTCAAAAGTCTCTTCATCCTCAACCGGAACCTGCGGCAGCCGATCATCTACCCCGTCATGCCCTATGACCTCAACCGGCGCCTGGCGCTGCAGCAGGGCCTGTTCCTCTGTCCCAGCCACATTGGCCTTTCGTTCCAGGAGAATTTCGACCGGTTCTTCGCAGGGCTCCGCGCGGCCGGAAAATGGGAAGGCGAGTATTACGATGTCATCCGGTTCGACAATGACGTCTGCGCGTCGGGACTGAAGCATGCCTTCGACGATCTTCACCGCATGAACATCTATGACATCAGCCTCTTCCCCGACATGGAGGGGTACGCCAGATCCCTGATGACGCGCATGCCTCTTCACTATGAAATCGCCACGGGCAAAGAGCACGGCTGGCCCTTTTACGAAAAATTTCTGGAGAGACTGAAACACCTGTAGCGCCCCCTTCCTCCGCTGGAGGAAAACAGGAGGTGATATCCCATGTCCCGTCCGCCGGTTCGCCAGGGCGGCCTGGTCGTTGCGGCCGCGCTGCTTCTCTCGGGATGCATCATCCAGAACTTCGGCGACATCTCCGTCAAGCCCGAAATCCCGGCCGCCAGCAGCGAGGCGATTCCCCTGCGGGCGGGATTGTTTTTCTCCGAGGACTTCCGCACCCGCCGCTTCAACATCCACCAGCACAACTTCCGCGGGAACATCGACATCGGCCGGAGCCTGATGCCGCCCGTGTACACGCTGGCATCGTCGTCCTTCCAGTCGGTCGTCTTTCTGGAGAGCTTCACGCCGGGAAGCCCGCCGCCCGTCCAGGGCCTGGATGTGGTCGCTGTTCCGCGGATCTCCGACTTCCAGTGGTTCTTCCACGTCAAAGGGCCGGCAAGCGAGATGGAGGCCCGTCTGACGCTTGCCTTTGAAATCTACGATGCCGGCGGGCGTCTCCGGCATACCGTCGTTTCTTCCGGCGCCCGGTCGAATTCGACCCTGTCCATGGCCTTTTCGGGCCTCAGTTCCATGCAAAGCGCCGAACTGCCGACGCGCCAGGCATGCGAAGACGTCCTCAGGGACATGGCGGCGAAACTCGCGGCGGAACGCGGCGCGATCAGGGCCGCCGCCGGAAAGAGTCCGCCGTAGCGCTGCACAGGGAGCGACGTTTTTTCTTCAGGAACGATGGATATGAAGAACCGGGCGATTTTCTGCCTCCCGCTGGCACTCCTGCTGGCGGCCCTCTGGGGATGCGCGGGCAGCGGCTTGAGCACTGGGGAGTGGCTCACCCACGCCCAGCTCTCGACGGTCGGCATCACCAGGGGAGACGTCTGGGTCGCCGAAGGGATCAGGAAGAAAGACTACGGAGATTACGAAGGCGCCCTCGAAAAATGGGCGCTGGCGGCATCCTTCTTCCGGGAGGCGGGGCGGACGCAGGGGCTGGCGGAGACCCTTTGCCTGATTGGATCGTCCCATCTGGAACTCAACCGCTACGAGGAGGCGCTACGCAGCTTCGGTGAGGCAAGCGACCTTGCGGACCGGTCGCGGCTCGGGGCGTCGCTCGTCCGGAGTCTGATCGGTCTGTCGTCGACTCACACCGCACTGGGGGACCCCGAACGGTCGATGACGAACCTGCAGAAGGCGCTGTCGGTCGCGGAGCAGGCGTCGGACGGAAAAAGCCAGGTGCGGGTGCTCAACGGCATGGCGGCCCTCCTGCTCCGGGAGTCGAAATTCAATGAGGCGCTGTCGAGGACGCAGCGGGCCTTTGCGCTCGCCTCCGCCGGCAAGGACGAAGCCGGGATGCGGAGCAGCCGCTACGGGATTGGAGCGGCCCTCGGAAAGATGGGCCGCTATGCCGAGGCGCTGGAACAACTCCGGCCGGCGCTGGTCTCGGCCCGGAGGGACAACGATCTGCCGGCCGTCGTCGATGTGCTCAATGCGATCGGCTTCTGCCGCCTCTCCCAGGGCGACGGCGCCGGAGCCCTTTCGGTTTTTGAAGAGGGCCTCAGTCTCGCCGCCGCCTTCGACCTGAATTTCCCCGAGAAGAAAGTTCAGGCGCTCTACGGCGCCGGCCGCGTTTATGAGAGACGGGGGGATTCCGCCGCCGCCGCGGTCCGTTACCGGGACGCCATCGAGGAGCTGGAAACTCTCCGGGGCTCGATCGGCGGTGCGGAGTACCGCGTTGGTTTCTTCGAGGACAAGATCGCCGTTTTCGAGGCGCTCATCGACCTGCTGGCGGCGACCGACAGGGGCGCGGGACGCGGACAAATCCTCCGCGACCTGGCCGTTTACGGCCGGTCCCTTCCCGAGCTCGCATTCTTTTTCGCCGAGAGCACCCGGGCGCGCTCGTTCCTCGAATCACTGGCTGCGGCAAGACAATCTTCCTTCCGCGCCGGGCTGCCGAAAGAGCTCGCGGATCGGGAAAGGAATCTCTCGTCCCGCCTCCTGGCCTTACAGGCGGGAGGAAGCGGCCAGGCTCCCGAGGATCGGAGCGGCGCCTTCTCCCGCCGCAGGGAACTGGAAGCGGTCCGCGGCCAGATGCGGGTCTTTGTCGAGAGGCTGCGTTCCGAGCATCCCGAATACGCCGCGATCCGCTATCCTGCTCCGGTTGCGTCCGGAGAGATCCCGCTTCGGGACGGAGAGGTTCTTCTTGCCTACAAGGTCCACGATCACCGATCCTATCTGTGGATCCTGCGCCGGGGCGCGCCCTTGCGGCTGCTTCCGATTCCCGCCGGACGGGCCGATCTGTCGGAGAGGATTGCCGCCTTCCGGGGAAGCCTCCTGCGGGCCGGCTCCGCCGAAATTCCCTGGCCGGAGGAGGGGCGCGGTCTGTACGACCTCCTTCTGGCGCCGGCGCTGGGCGGGACATCGCCGGGCGACCGCATCCTTATCGTTCCGGACGGGCCGCTCCATCTCCTGCCCTTCGAGGCCTTGACGGCGGGCGCCGTCTTCGCAGGCGACCGGAACGAGTTCGCCTACTATCCTTCGGCATCGATCATTCGCTTTGCCCGGTCGGTGAGAACGGGTCGGCCGGCCCCGCCGCTTCCTCTGTTTGCCCTCGGCGATCCCGTCTACGACCGGAAAGATCCTCGCTTCGCGCGGCAGGCTGCCCTCGGGCCGGGCATCCAGACCGTCGTCGACCGTACGGCGCCGGAGGCCGGTGCCGCGCGGTACCGGGATATCATCGTCAAGAGCGGATTTCTTCTGCCGCGCCTTCCGGAGACGGGCGAGGAGGTCCTCTCCATCGGGCGTCTGTTCGGCTACAGGGAAGACAGCCCGCATATCAGGATCGGACTGAACGCGACGAAAGACGCCCTCGGCAAAACGGATCTCGGCGCGTACCGGTTCCTGCACTTTGCCACCCACGGCATCCTGAGCGGGGACATTCCCTGCCTCCGCGAGCCGGCGATCGTCCTGACGCAGGTGGGGGAGGGAAGCGGCGACGGGCTTCTCCGCGTCAGCGACGTGCTCGGCATGAATCTGCGGTCGGATCTGGTGGCGCTGTCGGCCTGCAAGACGGCCCTGGGCAGGCAGGTGGCAGGCGAGGGCGTCGTCGGCCTGGGCCGGGCCTTCATGCTCGCCGGGACCCGCGCGGCCGTGGTCAGCCTCTGGAGCGTGGAGTCGGAATCCACGACGCGGCTGATGATTTCCTTCTACCGGCACCTGACGGAGGGCAAGCGCGCGGGCGAAGCTCTGCGGGCGGCCAAGCGTGAAATCCGCGAGGGGTCGGGCGCCGCGGCGGCGGCGCCATTACCGTCTCCTTTCTTCTGGGCGCCCTTCATCCTCATCGGGGAGGCGGACTGACGCCGGCGAGGGTAACGTCAAGATGTTTGTGTCA
>DIWJ01000027.1 GCA_002428445.1 Syntrophaceae bacterium UBA6109 | reverse complement strand
TTCAAATGTTAATTGGACAGCCGTGGTTCGACAGTACAACGGCGGCCGCAGGCTTTCAAGTCCCCTCTCGCCGGGGCAATTACCGCTTGACTTTCGCGACGATCTGCGCCAAAAACTTCGCGTCCATCGTGCTCGAAACGAAGGAGTCGCTGTGAAAGGCCGCATCGAGATCAACCGGGAACGCTGCAAAGAATGCCACCTCTGCATTGCCGCCTGCAAGCAGGGCTGCATCCTCCCCTCCACCGAATACAATACCATGGGATACCGCCCCGTCTCCTCCGGCGAAAGCAAGGGCTGCACCGGGTGCACGCTGTGCGCCGTCGTCTGTCCGGAAGTCGCCATCGAGGTCTACCGTGAATAGGATCCTCATGCAGGGCAACAAGGTGATCGGAGAAGCGGCGGTGCTCGCCGGCTGCCGGTTCTACGCCGGCTATCCGATTACACCCCAGAACGAAATCCCCGAGTACATGGCCGAGAGGCTGCGTGGCGTCGAAGGCGGCGTCTTCATCCAGTCCGAGAGCGAAATCGCCGCGATCAACATGGTGGCCGGCGCCAGCGCCGCCGGCGCAAGGGCGATGACGTCGTCGTCGGGTCCGGGAATCGATCTCAAGCAGGAAGGGATTTCATCGATGGCCGCCTGTGAGCTCCCCGGCGTCATCGTCAACATGATGCGCGGCGGGCCCGGCCTGGGCAATATCCGGCCTTCCCAGGGAGACTACTTCCAGGCCACGCGCGGCGGCGGACACGGGGATTACCGCACGCCCGTTCTCGCCCCGGCCACCTGCCAGGAGATGGCCGATCTGACCATGGACGCCTTCGATCTGGCGGACCGCTACCGGACACCGGTGATGATCCTGGCAGACGGCATGATGGGACAGATGATGGAGCCGGTCGTCTTCAAGGAGCCGGCGCCGCGGGATTACAGCGACGACTTCAAGATGAGGGGCGCGGGCAGCGGCAAGAGCAAGATCATCCGCGGGCTGATCCTCGACGCCCTGGCCATGGAAGAGCACAACTGGAAGCTGGTGCGGAAATACCGCGTGATCGCCGACAGGGAAGTCCGTTACGAAGCCTTCCGGGTTGACGATGCGGAACTGATCCTGGTCGCCTACGGCACGGCGGCGCGGATCGCCAAAGGGGCCATTCACCGCCTGGATTCGCTGGGTATCCGGGTGGGCCTGTTCCGTCCGATAACCCTCTGGCCGTTTCCCATGACGGAACTCCGGCAGCTCTCGGAGACCGTCAAGGAGTTCTTCGTCTTCGAGATGAGCGCGGGGCAGTTGGTGGAGGACGTGCGTCTCGCCCTGCAGGGTTACGCGCGCATCGGCTTCCACGGCCGTCCGGGCGGCGTTGTGCCCACGCCTGCGGAACTGGCCAACGTGATCTACCGGTATTGCCGGGACCGCGAGGCGCTCATCGAAAAGTCTTGAAGGGCTTCCCGAACGGCTTCGCCTCAGGTCAGGACCAGATTTCAGGATCGAGCATGAAAAAAGTCTTTGCAAGACCTCAATCGCTCAAGGACAGCACCTTTCACTACTGTCCGGGCTGCGGCCACAGCATTACGCACCGGCTCATCGCCGAGGTGATCGACGAGCTCGGCGCCCGGGGCACGTCCATCGGCGTTCCCCCGGCCGGCTGCGCCGTGCTGGCCTACAACTATTTCGACATCGACATGATCGAAGCGCCGCACGGGCGGGGCCCGGCCCTGGCGACCGGCCTCAAGCGCATGCTGCCGGACCGTCTGGTTTTTTCCTACCAGGGCGACGGCGACCTTGCCGCCATCGGCACCGCGGAGAGTTTTCATGCCGCGAACCGCGGCGAAAACATCACCATCATCTTCATCAACAACGCCGTGTACGGCATGACGGGCGGGCAGATGGCTCCGACATCGATCCTCGGCCAGAAGACGACCACGTCCCCGCCCGGCCGGGATACGAAGCTCGACGGAAGTCCCATCCGCATCAGCGAAATCCTCGCCATGCTGGACGGCACCGTCTATATCGAACGCTGCACCGTGAACTCGCCCGCCAGCATCCTCAAGACCAAACGCTGCATCCGGAAAGCCTTCGACTATCAGCTTGCAGGGGCCGGCTTCACGATGGTCGAGGTCCTCTCGCCCTGCCCGACCAACTGGAAGATGACGCCCGTCGAATCCTGCCGCTGGATCGACGAGGTCATGAGCAAGACCTTCCCGCTGGGACTCATCAAGGATTCGGGAGAGCCTAAGGGGAGGAGCAAGTCATGATCGTCAAGACCGTCTTCTCCGGCTTCGGCGGCCAAGGCGTCCTCGTGATGGGCTATACCTTCGCCCATGGGGCCATGAATGAGGGATATCACGTCACCTATCTGCCGGCCTATGGGGCGGAAGTCCGCGGCGGCACCGCCAATTGCACCGTCGCCGTCTCCGACGAAGAAATCGCCTCCCCGATCGCGTCCGAGCCGGATTTCGTCGTCGTCATGAACACGCCTTCACTGTACGGCTTTCAGAACAAGATCGCCCCGGGCGGCGGACTCTTCCTGAACGCGTCCATCGTCCAGGCCCGGCCGAGCCGGAAGGATCTCATCGTTTATGAGATCCCCTCCTCGGAGATCGCGGAGAAGCTGGGCAACCCCAGGACCGCCAACACGGTCATCATGGGCGCCTTTCTGAAGCAGACGGCGCTGGTGAAACCCGAGGTGTATCTGAAGAGCCTGGAGACGACCATGGGCGGCAAGAAGAAGTCCGTTCTCGAGGCCAACCGCAAGGCATTCTATGCGGGTTACGAATTTCTCGAACGCAAAGGAGCCTGAGATCTATGGCGGTCATGCAGATATCCGTGTCGCTGCAAAATGTGCCGGGCTCGCTTCTGAAGCTCTCCGATATCCTGGACAACGAGGGCATCGCGGCCAAGGCGATTCTCGCCGCAAGCGACGCGGAACAGAGCGTCGTTCGGCTGGTCGTCAACGACCCGCGACGCGCGGCGACGGTCCTGGAAAGTTTCCAGTTCAGGTATGAGATTACTCCCGTTCTGGCCGCGGAAGTCCCCCTTCATCCGGGCGGGATGACGGCCATCCTGAAACATCTGGCGGAAAACGACATCAACGTCCACTACCTCTATACGACGATCAACCGGTTCGGCAGGGAGACGATCGTCATTATCGGCGTCGATCGATACGAAGAGGGGAAGAAGGTTCTGGAAAGGAACTGGATCCATCTCGTAGGAGAAGAAATCTACACCCTCTGAAATCAGCACGGCTGCCGGTTGCCGATCCCCCCTCTTTCCACAACAGCGCCCTGCGATATCCGGTTTTCCGACGATGGCGATTTCTACGGAAAAAGAAAAGGCGATCCGCGAACGCATGGCGCGGCTCGGCGTCTCGGAGAACGATTTGCGCGAGACCTTCGTGCGGTCGTCAGGGCCGGGCGGACAGAATGTGAACAAGACGTCGACCTGCGTCCAGCTCGTCCACGTACCGACGGGCCTGTCCGTCAAGTGCGGCAAAGAGCGGTCTCAACTCCTGAACCGCTACCTCGCCCGGAAGATCCTCCTGGATCGGATCGAAAAGCTCCAGACCGGGGCCGTCGCGGAAGAAAAGAGGCTTGCCGAGAAGATCCGCCGCCAGAAACGCAGGCGGTCCCGGCGCACCCGGGAAAAGGTGCTTCAGGGCAAGCACGCGCAGTCCGAGAAAAAGACCCTTCGCGCAAAAATCTCCCCGTCCTCCGAATCCTCATAAAAAAAGGGAGTGAAAGTCGTGGTAGCGCTTCCCCTCCCTTTTGTGTTCCATGAAACCGAAAATTCTTACACGAGAAACTTCATCAGCGGATTGGCATAGAGAATCACCAATGCGATGACGAGCGCATAGATGGCCAGGGACTCGATCATCGCCAGACCCACCATCATGGTCAGGAGGATCTTTCCCTGCGCTTCGGGATTGCGTCCCACGGCATTGGTGGCGCCGCTCAAGCCGTGCCCCATGCCGACACCGGTTCCGATAGTGCCGAACCCCATTGCCAGTCCGACGGCGATGAGACTGCAGCCGATGACGATCGCCTTGGTATAGTCGACCGCACCGGCGGGAGCCGCTTCTGCGGCTGCAGCCGCGGTTGCCGAAAACAGCACCATCCCCAATGCGCACCAACAAAAACGAATTGTCTTGTCCATGTTTTCTTTCTCCTTTTTGTATTGGATTTTCTGAAAAAGTCCCGCCTTCACCTCCTTCCTCTTTCCGGATTCTTTTCCCCCCGCGCGGATCGTCTCCCGCGCAGCGGCTACTTTCCGTATTATCGGAAAAGTGAACAACTCCCCTTTTAGCGTTCCTTATCTCTTGACGCAAGATCCCGCTTTTGTCAAGGGCTGGAACATCGAAAACGCCGGCGTCAGCAGGGGCGGGCTTGATTTTATGGGGCCTTCGTACTATGAAATGCCTGTGGATTCCGGACAGCGCGAAGGACGGTCATGACAGAGACATTGCTTACGGGCGAAGAAATTCGCATCGCACGGGAGGTCCAGAAGGACTTGCCGCTCTGCCGGCGTCCTTTTGCGGAGATCGCCGCCAGAATCGATCTGGCCGAGCCGGCGGTCGTCGGAGCAGTGCAAAGGTTTCTCGCGCGCCGAGTCGTGCGGAAATTCGGGGCGATCGTCCGCCACGGGCGGGCAGGGTATGTCTGCAATGCCCTTGTCGTCTGGGCCGCCCCTCCATCCCGCCTCGAAGAAGCGGGGAGGGCTCTCGCCGGCGTCCCGGCGATTTCGCACTGCTACGAGCGAAGGCCGCCGCTGGCAGGGCGGTACAATCTGTTCAGCATGATGCATTTCAAAGACCCGGCCGTTGAACCGGCGGTCCGGAAACTGGCCGCCGGGATCGGCCTTGCCGATTACAGGATTTTCGACAGCCTCGAGGAATTGAAAAAAACGAGCATGGAGTATTTCTCATGAACGGCAGTTCAGCGCACTTGTACAAGCGGGCGCAGCACGTCATCCCCGGCGGGGTCAACAGCCCGGTCCGCGCCTTTCGCTCCGTCGGAGCGACGCCGCTCTTCATCCGCGAGGGACGCGGAGCAAGGATCGTCGATGTCGAGGGGCGCAGCTACATCGATTACGTGATGTCCTGGGGCCCTCTCATTCTTGGGCACGCCCATCCCACCGTCGTCGAAGCCGTCATTTCCGCCGTCGAGCGGGGAACGAGCTACGGAGCGCCGACGGAGATGGAAATCGAGATGGCCGGAACCATCGCGGCGGCCATTCCCTCCATGGAAATGGTGAGGATGGTCAGTTCCGGCACGGAAGCGACGATGAGCGCCATCCGCCTGGCGAGGGCCTTTACGGGCCGCGACAAGATCCTCAAATTCGAAGGCTGTTACCACGGACATGCCGATTCCCTGCTCGTCAAAGCGGGATCGGGACTGGCGACGCTCGGGATACCGGGCAGTCCGGGCGTTCCATCGCGGCTGGCGGAATTGACGATCACCGTTCCCTTCAATGACCTTCCGGCCGCGGAAACAGCGATCGCCTCCCACGGCGAAGACCTCGCGTGTGTCATCGTCGAGGCGGTGCCCGCCAACATGGGCGTCGTCCTCCCCGAGCCGGGGTTTCTTCAGAACCTGCGCCGCCTGACGTCGGAGCGGGGAATTCTTCTCATCATCGACGAAGTCATCACCGGCTTCCGGTTGGCCTACGGCGGCTACCAGGACGTCGTCGGCGTCCGCCCCGACCTCACCTGCCTGGGAAAAATCATCGGCGGCGGCCTGCCGGTGGGGGCCTTCGGCGGAAGAAGAGACATCATGGAGATGCTGGCGCCGCAGGGACCCGTCTACCAGGCGGGGACGCTGTCGGGAAATCCGGTGGCCATGGCGGCGGGACTTGCGACCCTGAAGATCCTCAAGGCCTCGGCCTCCGGCTACAGGGACCTGGAGCAGACAACGGCAAGGTTGTCCGAGGAGATGGAAGGGCAGTGCAAACGTCTCGGCATCCCCGTTTGCGTGTCCCGTATCGGCTCGATGTTCACGGCCTTCTTTACGGACGGAAAGGTCCGGGACTTCACCTCGGCCCTTGCAAGCGACACGGCGCGATTCGCACGCTTCTTTCGCCGGATGCTTCAGGAAGGCATCTACCTGGCGCCTTCACAGTTCGAAGCCGCCTTCGTATCGCTGGTTCACTCGGATCAGGATCTGGCTAGAACCGCCGAGGCCTGCAGAACCTCTTTGGCGCACATCGCCGACGGATCCGCCACGGATTAAGGAGCAGGCCGCTATCCGCAGCCTGCCCGCATAAAAAAAGAGACGGCGGCCACCGCCGGAGGGTCAGCAAACGAATGGAAAAGGTCCTCGTAACCGGCGCGGCCGGTTTTATCGACTTTCATCTGTCCCGGCGATTGCTGGCCGAGGGAATCGACGTTGTCGGCGCGGACAATCTCAACGACTATTATGACGTCCGCCTGAAGGAGGATCGCCTCCGCCTGCTGCAGGAACAATCCCGTTTCTCTTTCCTGAAGACGGATATCGCCGATCAGAATGCGATGGGCGAACTGTTCTCCCGGCATCGGCCCGATACGGTCATTCATCTTGCGGCCCAGGCCGGCGTCCGCTATTCACTGCTCAATCCCCATGCCTACGTCAACAGCAACCTCGTCGGATTTCTCAACATCCTGGAGGGATGCCGCCATAACGACGTCTCCCATCTGGTCTTCGCCTCGTCGAGTTCCGTCTACGGCGGCAATACCCGCCTCCCCTTCTCAACGGGCCAAAACGTCGATCATCCAGTCAGCCTGTACGCGGCGACGAAAAAGGCAAATGAAGTGATGGCCCACTCGTACGCCGCCCTCTACAGGATCCCCTGCACGGGGCTGCGCTTCTTCACGGTCTACGGCCCCTGGGGAAGGCCCGACATGGCACTGTTTCTGTTCACCAGGGCGATCCTGGAAGGCAGGCCGATCGAGATCTTCAACGAAGGTCGCATGGAACGTGATTTCACCTACGTCGACGACATCATCGAAGGCGTGGTCCGCATCGCACGAAGACCTGCCGCGCCCGATCCGCGATGGGATCCCATGAACCCGAATCCGGCGAGCAGTTTTGCGCCCTACCGCCTCTACAACATCGGGAATAACCGCCCGGTGAATCTGCTGGATTTCATCGGAATCCTCGAGCGGGAACTGGGGAAGAAGGCCGAGCGGGTGCTGATGCCGATGCAGCCTGGAGACGTCCCGGCAACCTTTGCGGATGTCGACGATCTCGCGCACGATGTCGGTTTTGTGCCGGGCACGCCCGTCGAAGAGGGTATCCGCAGATTCCTCGCTTGGTATCGCGACTACTATCACCTGTAAGAACGGGCAGCGCTCATGCCGACGAACAGAAAGGACAGACAGACATGAAGAAGGCCTTCATCACGGGAATCACCGGTCAGGACGGCTCGTATCTAGCCGAGCTTCTCCTGGGCAAGGGGTATGAGGTGCACGGACTCATCCGCCGCGCCTCCACGTTCAATACGGAACGGATCGACCACCTCTATCGGGACTTTCACGATCCCGAAGCCCGCGTGTACCTCCACTACGGAGACCTCAGCGTCTCCGGCCACTTGACGGATCTCCTCTTCGATCTCAAGCCGGACGAGATCTATCACCTCGGCGCCCAGAGCCACGTACGCGTCAGCTTCGACATGCCGGAATACACCGGCGACATCACGGGTCTGGGAACCCTGCGGCTTCTGGAGGCCGTGCGCAAGACCAGGATCAAGACGAAGTTCTACCAGGCCTCGTCGAGCGAGATGTTCGGCGCCGCCCCGCCTCCCCAGAGTGAAGCGACTCCTTTTCAGCCGCAGAGCCCCTATGCGGCGGCCAAGGTCTACGCCTACTATCTCGTCCGCAACTACCGCGACGCCTACGGGATATTCGCCTGCAACGGAATCCTTTTCAACCACGAATCCCCCCGCCGCGGCGAGACCTTCGTGACGCGGAAGGTGACCCGTGCGGCAGCCCGGATCAAGATGGGCCTCGCGGATCGCCTTTTCCTGGGCAATCTCGACGCCAAGCGCGACTGGGGATTCGCCGGCGACTATGTCGAGGCGATGTGGCTGATGCTGCAGAAAGACCAGCCGGACGATTACGTGGTCGCGACGGGCGAAACCCATTCCGTCAAGGAATTCGTCGAAAAGGTCTTCCGCAAGCTCGACCTCGACTACAGGGAGTTCGTCCGGATCGACCCCCGTTACTTCCGGCCGACGGAAGTGGACGTCCTCCTCGGAAACGCCGACAAGGCGAAACACAGCCTCGGCTGGAAGCCCAGGGTGAGCTTCGAAGGGCTGGTCGACATGATGGTGGCCGCAGACCTGGAACTGGCCAGGAAGGAAAAGACGCTCCTCGATGCCGGCTACGGCGCCGCCGCCAGCCGGCGCGTACTGTAGCCGTACATACGGCTGCTTTTCCGCCGCCGACAACAAAGGGAAGGGGATCCTCCATGAGAGACAAACGCATCACCGTGACCGGGGGGAAAGGGTTCCTCGGCACGCACCTCCTGAAGACGCTTCGGGATCACGGCTTCGGCCGTCTTGCCGTCGCGGACCTGCCGGAGTTCAATCTTACGCGGATCGAGGATATCCGGCGACTGTATGAAGAGCAGAAACCTGACGTCGTCATTCATCTGGCGGCAAAGGTCGGCGGCATCGGATACAATCGCGAGAATCCCGCGACTCTCTTTTATGACAATCTCATCATGGGCACGCAACTGATGCACGAGGGATGGCAGAAGAAGATCGATAAGTTTGTGGCGATCGGCACGATCTGCGCCTACCCGAAGTTCACTCCCGTGCCCTTTCGCGAAGAGGATCTCTGGAACGGCTATCCGGAAGAAACGAATGCACCCTACGGGCTCGCGAAAAAGATGATGCTGGTCCAGGCGCAGGCATACCGGCAGCAATACGGGTTTCACGCCATATTTCTTCTGCCCGTGAACCTGTACGGACCGGGCGACAACTTCGATCCCCGTTCGTCCCACGTCATCCCCGCGCTCATCAAGAAATGTGTCGATGCCGTCGAACAGAAGGAAGATCGGATCGTTGTCTGGGGAACGGGAAACGCGACCAGGGAGTTCTTTTACGTCGAGGATGCCGCCGAGGCCATCGTGCTCGCTGCCGAGCGCTACGACAAGAGCGATCCCGTCAACATCGGTCCGGGATTCGAAATCTCGATCCGGGATCTCGTAACCCTGATCGCGGAATTGACCGGTTTCGGCGGCAGGATCGAGTGGGATGCAACGCAGCCCGACGGCCAGCCGCGGCGCATGCTGGATACCGGGCGGGCCTTCCGGGAGTTCGGCTTCAAGGCGGCTACGGATTTTCGTCAGGGGCTGGAAAAGACCATCGACTGGTATCGGAACCGGCGCGGCTGACCTCCGGTCACCCTTGATGGACATCGTTTTTCATTGACTTTCAACACCGCACATGATACAGGGGCGCCCATTCGATGGATAAGGACGCGAAGAAATCTTTCGTCCAACTGGCCTACGCAAGCAGCGTCGGCATCGCCATGGTCCTGATGATCTTCGGCGGACTTTTCCTCGGCTCCTACCTGGACCGAAAGTTCGGCACGGGTTACCGTTTGACCCTGCTGTTTTTGATACTCGGGATTGTTGCCGGATTTCGCAACGTCTATATCATGATCAAAAGGAACTTTGCGGACGATCAGCCCGTCATTACGTGCTTGAAAAGTGAACCACATCCAAAAAGACCCGCTGCAAAAAAGGCTTGAATGGACCAACTGGCTTGTCTTGGGCTCATGTTTTCTTGCCGGCCTCATTCTGGTTTCGGAAAAGTTCGCATTCGGCGTTCTTCTGGGCGGTCTCATCAGCATCGTGAATTTCCACTGGCTCCATCGCGACCTGAAGAAGGTGTTTCTGAGCCGCTCCGGCGGCGCCTCCCGGTCGTCCGTCATGATTCGGTACTACATCCGTTTTGCCGCGACGGCCGTGGTTCTCTACTTCATCATCACCGGCGATCTTGTCAACGTGATCGGTCTGCTGATCGGCCTTTCCATTGTCATCATGAATATCGCCCTGACCGTGGGTTTGATGCTGCTGTCAAAAAAAAACTCGATTGAGGAGGTCCCGTCAGACTGATGCATCCCGTACTGTTTCTCGAGAATCATTATGTCCCGGCTCAGGTCATGTACGCTTGGTGCGTCATGGCTCTCCTGGCGCTTTTCTCCTATCTGGCCACCCGGCGCCTGAACCTCTACCCCGGACGCATGCAGAACGTCATGGAAGTGGTCGTGAGCGGTTTTGACGGACTGCTCACGGAGACCATGGGGCCCCACGGACGCAAGTTCTTCCCGCTGATCGCGACGCTGGGTCTCTACATTCTTTCTTCGAATCTCATCGGGCTCATCCCGGGATTCGAATCTCCGACGGCCAACCTCAACACCACGGTATCGATGGCCATCGTCGTCTTCGTCATGACGCATATCGTCGGCATCCGCGTCCACGGCATGAAGTATGTGAAACAGTTCATGGGACCCGTCTGGTGGCTCACGCCGCTCATGATGCCGATCGAAATCATCAGTCACCTTTCGCGGCCGCTCTCCCTGTCCGTGCGGCTGTTCGGGAACATCATGGGGGAGGATATCGTCCTGGCCGTCGTCCTTCTGCTGGTGCCGCTCCTGGTGCCCCTGCCGGTCTTCGCGCTGATGATCTTCACGTCGGTCATCCAGACGCTCGTCTTCATGCTGCTGGCCATGATGTACATCGCCGGAGCCATGGAAGAACATCACTGAGAGCGAACGACTCTTTCGACAGGCGGATATTGCCGAAACGAAAAAAGGGGCGGAAGAAAATTCTCCCGCCCCTTCGCTTTTTCTGAAACCCACCGGTTGATTACTCTTTCTTCTTGCCGCTCAAAAACTCATGGATGGCATTGGCGGCCTTCCGCCCCGCCCCCATGGCCAGAATGACCGTCGCGGCGCCGGTCACGATGTCTCCGCCTGCATAGACGCCGCAGCGGCTCGTCTCGCCGCTTTCACCCTTGGTGATGATATAGCCCCACTTGTTGACTTCCAGCCCCGGCGTGGTGGCGGGGACGATGGGGTTGGCATTCGTACCCACCGCGACGACAACCGTATCCACGTCGATGAGGAATTCCGACCCTTTGATCGGAATAGGCCGACGGCGTCCCGACGAATCCGGTTCGCCCAGTTCCATCTTCTGGCACTTGATCGCCTTCACCCAGCCCTGCTCGTTGCCGATGTATTCCACAGGGTTGGTCAGGAGTTTGAACTGCACCCCCTCTTCCTTGGCGTGATGCACTTCCTCGATCCTGGCCGGCATCTCGACTTCCGTTCGCCGGTAGATGATATAGGCATTGTCCGCACCCAGGCGAAGCGCGGTGCGCACGGAATCCATGGCGACGTTCCCGCCGCCGATTACGGCGACATTCTTGCCCCGTACGATCGGCGTCGCATACTCCGGGAAGCGATAGGCCTTCATCAGATTGGAACGGGTCAGATACTCGTTGGCCGAATAGATGCCGCTGAGATTCTCGCCGGGAATGTTCATGAAGACCGGCGCCCCCGCGCCGACGGCCAAGTACACCGCGTCGTACCCCTCGGCGAACAATTCATCCACGGTCTTGTAGCGGCCGATGAGGGCGTTGACGACGATCTTCACGCCGAGCCTTTTCAGGTAATCGACCTCCGCTTCGACGATAGCCTTCGGAAGACGGAATTCGGGAATCCCGTAGACGAGAACGCCGCCAGCCTTGTGCAGGGCTTCAAAGATCGTCACCCCGTATCCCATCTTGACGAGATCGCTCGCAATCGTGAGTCCCGAGGGGCCCGCGCCGACGATGGCAACCTTCTGGCCTCTGGGCGGAGCCGGTTCCGGGATGCTGACCTTGCCCGCATTCCTTTCATAGTCCGCGGCGAAGCGTTCCAACCTTCCGATCGCGACGGGCTCACCCTTCTTGCCGAGGATGCAGACCTTCTCGCACTGATCCTCCTGGGGGCAAACGCGTCCGCAGACCGCCGGCAGGCTGTTGGTCGTCTTCAGGACATGCGCTGCGCCCACGAAATCCCCTTCCGCGATCTTCCTGATGAAACCGGGGATGTCGACGTCCACCGGGCATCCCGCCACACAGCTGGGTTTCTTGCACTGGATGCAGCGTTTGGCTTCGGTGATCGCCAACTCCTCCGAATAACCGAAAGGCACTTCATTGAAATTCCGCACCCGGTCCTTCGGTTCCTGCTCGGGCATTTTCTGTCGGGGTACCTTCACCTTTTTTTCCTTATTTTCCATGGCATTCACACCTGTATGCGTCATAGCATTGTTTTTCCTGCTCACAGTACATCCGCAGGCGCTTGGTCAGCAGATCAAAGTCGACTTCATGGCCGTCGAATTCCGGTCCGTCAACGCAGGTGAATTTCGTTTTCCCGGCCACCGCCACACGGCACGCGCCGCACATCCCCGTGGCATCGACCATGATGGCGTTCAGGCTGACGATCGTCTTGATGCCATAGGGTTTCGTCTGGTTGCTCAGCACCCGCATCATGGGAACAGGACCGATCGCGTAGACCCGGTCGATCTTGGTTCCCTTGTCGATGAGATTCTGCAGAACAGTGCTGACGAAGCCGTGAAACCCGTAGCTGCCGTCATCCGTGGCGACGTGAAGCTCGTCGCTGGCTTCCTTCATCTCCTGCTCCAGGATCAACAGATCCTTGGTCCTGGCGCCGATGATGGAAATAACGCGGTTGCCCGCCTTCTTCAATGCGACCGCAAGCGGATAGACGACGCCCACACCCACGCCGCCGCCGATGCAGACGACCTGGCCGAAATTCTCGATTTCCGTGGGATTGCCGAGGGGTCCCTGAACATCCATGATCTCATCGCCCGCCTTCATCCGGGCCATGACCGCGGTGGTCTTTCCCACCACCTGGTAAATGATCGTGAGAGTTCCCTTCCCGGCATCGGAATCGACGATCGTAAGCGGGATCCGCTCTCCCTTTTCGTCGACCTTCAGGATGATGAACTGGCCCGCCTTCCGCTTCCTGGCGATTTCGGGCGCTTCGATCACCATCTTGACCACGCTCTCCGAAAGATCCGTCTTCTCAAGAATCCTATTCAATGTTCCCGTCTCCTGTTCGAATTTGAGGTCCCGGTCTTCTACCCGAAAGCGGGCCCCTGTGCCAATACTTTTTTTACTTCATAACGTATGCCGCAAATCCGTCCGATAAATGCACCTTGCCGGCCGCGTCCACCACCATGGCATGCACGCCCGGCATTTCCCTGACGACGCGCATTGTCTCCTGCGGCCCCAATACGAAAAAACCCGTCGAAAGAGCATCCGCCGCGGCGTCGTTGTCCGCAAGGACCGTCACGCTCTGGCAGGCTGCCGCAGGAAACCCCGTGCGGGGATCGAGGATATGGTGATATCTCCGGCCGTCTTTTTCAAAATACTGTTCATAATCGCCGGATGTCGCTACTGCCACTCCCCGAAGTCTCAGGCGGCTGATCATCTCCCCCTTTTTCCTCGGGTGCTGAATGCCGATGGTCCATTCCCCGCCCGTCGAATGGATCTCGCCGCCCCCGTCAACCAGCGCTTCGGCCATGCCTTCCCGCTTCAATACCGCCAGGGCGCAATCCACAGCATAACCCGGAACGATCGCCCCAAAATCGAACTGCACGGGAACTGCTCTTTGGACCCGATATCCCTCCCGGAGGCGGACGTGACGCCATCCGGATTTCTTCATGGACTTTTGAAGTCTTGCCGCCGGAGGGACATCCGGTTTCCCCCCGCGGAACCCCCAGGCATCGCCTACTGCGCCCAAGCCGGCATCGAAAGCCCCGGCCGTGCTCTTCCAGAGCATGTCACATTGCCGCATGACGCCGTAGACTTCCGGTGCAACTGAAAACGATGTTTCTGCAGACGAATTGATGATCCCGATCGGACTCTGGGGGTCGTAACTGTTGAAAAGGGCCTCCACACGCCGAATTTCGGCGTAGGCCATGGCCATGGCCGCTTCCGCCCTTCCCCTTTCCGCATGCCGTACCTGGATCTCGACGACCGTACCCAGCGCGAGATAGGACTGCTTCCACGCCTGAACCCGGACGGTCTCCTTCCGGGAAAGGAAAAATCCAACCGCGAAAAGAACGGCGAAAATCGTAATGCCGAGAAAGAACTTCTTCATGGCCGGCGTCGAACTGGGGAGTGACAGCCGCTTCAGACCGACTCAATCCGGATCATCAGCCGGTTCGGGGCGCAGGCGATCAACTGCCCGTCCTGTGAAATGGGGCCCAGATGCCGGCAGAGCTGGTTCCGGCAGCTTGCAGAATGTACGGAAACCCTGCCGTCGGCGATCGTGATGCCGGTCTTCCCCTGCACACCGTCCACCGCTATGGTGCGGAGCGAGGCCGCAAGGGGTATCCGATCGAAGATTCCCTTTTCGCTTTCAATCACGACAAAGCGTTCCGTTCCTGCAAAAAGGGACATCGACCCGCGGACGCGGCCTTCCGCTGAAAAGAAGTGCGTCGCCGTCTTTCCCTGAAGCCCGCTTCGGAACTCCGCCATGGCCACCGTGAAGTCGGAATCCGGGCGATAGACGCCGGTTCGGGCATCGGCAACGAGGATATCGGCCGGTACTCCCTGAGGCAGGGAAGTCATCCGGAAGACAACGGGCCCCTCAAAAAAATTCCCCGCGTGCCGGCCGGCGGCGGCTGCCCGGCTGCCCGCCAGGATGCTCTCTTTCCAGGGCGACGCCGCCAGAACTACCGGCTGGCTCGTCACTCCGGCCCTCCGGGAAAAAATCGTCGCCAGACCGGCGACCGTCTCCCGATCAGCCGGCAGGAACCCGGAAATCGAGAAACGGTCTCCCGCTGCGGGAGCCGTCCATTTGCCCGTCGTATATCCCGTACCCAATGCTGCAGCGGCGAGTCCCGTCATCCTGAAAAAATCGCGGCGCGTTATCATCAATCGATCCTCCTCATCCCCTCCGCCGCTCGGTCCCGTTTCGCTCCCGGCGGTCGAGGGCGATCTTCGCTTTTGTGTTATCTTCTCTTGCCGCCCTGCTGCAGGCGGACGAAGGTGCTCATTCCTATGACTGCACGATGCACTTCGTCGGGCACTTCTCAATGGCGGGTTCGCAGGAGACACCCGCCTTCGTATAGTCGACGGAGGCCAGGTTGTCCGTCACCTTGAAGACATCCGGAACCTGCTTGACGCAGAGCTTGCAGCCGATGCAGCCCACGGGGCAGATCTTCCGCACGACGGCTCCGGAATCGCGCGAGGAGCAGGCGACGGCGATCTTGAAATCGTACGGCCGGAGCGAGATGATCTTGCGCGGGCAGACGGCAATGCACTTGCCGCAACCCGTGCACTTCTCGGGGTCGATGAAGGGCAGGCCTTCCCTCATCTCGATCGCCCCGAAAGGACAGGTCGCCAGGCAATCGCCATAGCCGAGGCAGCCGTAGATGCAGGCCAGTCCGCCACCGTCGACAAGCGTCACGGCCATGCAGGTCTTCACGCCCGAGTAGTTCCCCTTCTTCTTTCGCTGCTCTCCCTTGGCGCCGCAATGGACCACCGCCACATTCCTCTGCACGTCGCCGCAGCCGACGCCCATGATCTCGGAAATGATCGCGGCCCCTTTTGCGCCGCAAGCCGAACAAGCCGTTGCGGGCGCCTGCCCCAGAACGACCTTTTCGGCATAGTCTCGGCAGCCCGCCATACCGCAGGCCCCGCAGTTGGCTCCGGGGAGGCAGGAAAGGACCCTGGCAATCCGCGGATCTTCCTCGACACGGAAATAGTTCGCCGCCAGTCCGAGCAATCCTGCAAAGAGAAACCCGAGCGCTCCCAACATGATCACGGATATCAGTATCAGCATAGCCTCATCCTCAATGTCGCCATTCTGACGACATCGTCTTATATCCTTCCCTATAGACCGAACATCCCCGAAAATCCGAGGAATGACAGCGACATAAGAGCCGCCGTGATAAAGGCGATCGGATATCCCTGGAACCACTTGGGAATGGGGGCAATCGCCATCTTCTCGCGGATATAGGCGAAAAGAATCATGGCCAGCGCGAATCCGGAGGAAACACCGATTGAATAGAACATCGTCTCCAAAAAGTTATATTGGTAATCGATCGCCAGGAATGCGGCGCCGAGAATGGCGCAGTTGGTGGTGATCAACGGGAGGTAGATGCCCATCGACCGGTACAGCGTCGGGATCATCTTCTTCAGATAGAGTTCCAGAAACTGAACCAGCGAAGAAATGGTCAGGATGAAGACGGCCGTCCTGAGGAACTCCACATGCAGCGGAACGAGCATAAAGTAATACGCCGCCCAGGATACGGCTGAAGAAAGCGTCATGACAAACATGACGGAAAAACACATACCCACGGATGTCCCGATATTCGTAGATACGCCGAAGAAAGAACAGAGGGCGAGAAAACGCATGAGCAGGATGTTGTTGATCAGAAATGCGGCGAAAAAAATCCCGAAGAGTTTCATAGGCCCCCTACATCACCTTGTTTTCCAGCTTGTTGAGAAACGCCATGATGAAGCCGATCGTGATAAAGGCTCCGGGCGGAAGAATCATGATGGTCGCGGCAATGGCCGGATCGAAGAGCTGAATGCCAAGGATGGCGCCAGCGCCCAATACTTCCCTGATCACGCCGATGCTGCCGAGCGCCAGTGTAAAACCGATGCTCATCCCGACGCCGTCAAGGATCGAATTGAAAACCGGATTCTTGTATGCGAATGCCTCCGCACGTCCCAGAATGATGCAGTTGACGACGATCAGCGGCACGAATACGCCCAGTTGCGCGTAAAGAACCGGGGCATAGGCCTGCATCACATAATCGATGATCGTCACGAAGGTCGAAATGATGATGATGAAGATCGGGATGCGGATTTCGTCGGGCGTAACCTTGCGGATCAGAGCCACAACCAGATTGGAGCCGATCAGCACGAACGCCACCGCTGCGCTCATCCCGAGGGCGTTGAGCGTCGTATTCGATACGGCCAGGACCGGGCACAACCCGATCATCAGCCGCAGAACCGGATTATCCTTGAAAATCCCCTGATTGAAATCCTTCCAGAGACTCATTTTGCACCTTTCGCAAAGTTGGCCGCGCCGCCAAGCGCCTCACGGACACCCTCACAGACACCGCGCGTCGAGATGGTCGCTCCCGTGATGGCTTCCACATCTTTTTTCGGTTCCAGCTTATCGGCCGCGTTCTTACCGACAAATTGGCTCAGAAACTTCGGTTTGAGGATATTCGTTCCCAGGCCCGGTGTCTCCCGTTGGTCGAGTACCTTGATCCCCCTGACCTTCAGTTCCCCGTCCACGCCGACCAGCATGCGGATGTTGCCGCTATAGCCGCGCGGCGCGACGAGTACCGCCGTTCCCACCGTCTTGCCGGCGGCGACGCCTTCGAAGATCTTGCCTTCTTTTCCCGCTGCGTTGAAAGTCTCGGCGCCCGGCAGAACTTCCTTCAAGGAACGCTCGAAAGCAATCTTCGCATTGGCCTCGATCTTCGGTCCCGTGAACATGAAGACATAGGCCAGAGCCCCTGCGGAAAGCACGCAAAAAACCGTCAATGTGAACGCCAATTTTAGAATTTTAAGCATGTTTCTTGATCTCACCGAATAGCCGTGGTCTTGCATAGGTGTCAATAAGCGGCGTGAGGATGTTCATAAGAAGGATCGAATAGTTCACGCCTTCCGGAAAACCGCCGTAGAGACGGATCAGCACCGTCATGATCCCGCAACCTACTCCGAAGATCAGCCGCCCCATCGTCGTGACCGGCGCCGTGACGTAATCCGTCGCCATGAAGAAGGCGCCCAGCAGGAGACCGCCGCTGATCACGTGGAACAGAGGATCCTTCCCGAGGATAAGACTCAATCCGTAAACCGTTCCGATGTAGGCGACGGGGATGGGCCAGTCGATGATCTTCCTCCAGAAGAGAATGGCCGCTCCGATCAGGATCATGAGGGCCGACGTCTCGCCGAGCGAGCCTGCCCGGTTGCCCAGAAAGAGGGTCAGATAATCGGGGACGGGTTGACCCATTTTCATCAGGAACAGGGGGGTGGCCGCCGTCACTGCATCGAGCGGCTGAGTCCAGGTCGTCATCGCTACGGGCCAGGAAGCCAGGAGCACGGCGCGCGCCGCGAGCGCGGGATTGAAGATATTGTACCCCAACCCGCCGAACAGCTGTTTGACGAGGGCGATTGCGACGATTGCGCCGACCGCCGCCATCCACAGGGGAAGCGCCGGCGGGAGGATGAGCGCCAAGAGCACCCCCGTTACGGCTGCGCTCCCGTCTTTGATCGTAATCGGTTTCCCGAGGACCCGCTGGAAGGCCGCTTCCGTTCCAATGGCGACGGCCGTCGTAAAGACAATCAGCACGATGGCCCTTGCACCGAAGAAGTAGACGGCGGAGGCGCAGGGAAACAACAGCGCAATGACGACCCACCACATGATGCTCTGGGCATCGTCGCGGGCGCGAATGTGAGGTGAAGAGGAGGTATCGAAGGATGCGGTCATACGGTTTTCCTGAGTTGTAATTCTTTCTTCGCCAGTTTCATGTAATGGACGAGGAAGATTCGGCTGGGGCATACATAGGCGCAACAGCCGCACTCGAAGCAATCGGTCACGTTATATTCCTTGACCTTGTCCCAATTCTTCCGCTTGGTATACGCGGCCATGTAGTTCGGCATCAGCCCCATGGGACAGGCCCGGATGCAGCGGCCGCAGCGGATGCAGTCCCCTTCTTCGAACGACCGGGCGTCTTTCCCGTTCAACGCCAGGATGCACGACGTTCCCTTGACAACCGGCACATCGAGAGACGACACGGCAAAACCCGTCATCGGTCCCCCCATGACGACTTTCGCTACATCATCGGTCAGCCCGCCGCAGAACTGGACGATATCCTCAAACGAGGTCCCGATGCGGACGATGAGATTTTTCGGCTCGCGGACAGCGCTGCCCGTCACCGTGACGGCGCGCCGGATCAGCGGCGTCCCGAAGCGGACCGCATCGGCGATGGCGATGGTCGTTCCCACGTTGTGTACGACGACGCCGACATCCATCGGCAACCCTCCTTTGGGAGGAACCTCGCGATTG
The DNA here is from genome assembly GCA_002428445.1 of Syntrophaceae bacterium UBA6109. The sequence continues at coordinate 38,141 of DIWJ01000027.1, read as the reverse complement.
AGGATGGATTTGATGAGCATCTTCTCGCCGCCCTGCGGGTACTTGGCCTTCAGCGGTACAACCTCGGTTTGCAGACCGATCTGCAGGCTGCCGAGCTCGGCCCTGATCTTCGCGATGGCATCGGGTTTGTTCTCTTCGATCCCGAAGACGAGTCTGCCGGCGCCGACGGCCCTGGCAACCAGGCGCGCGCCGAAGAGGAGGTCTGCGGTCCTTTCCAGCATCAATCGATGATCGATCGTGATGAACGGTTCGCATTCGCAGCCGTTGATAATCACCGTGTCGATCTTCTTTTCCTTTGGCGGGTTCAGCTTCACATGGGCGGGGAAGGCGGCGCCTCCCAAGCCGACGATGCCGGCTTCGCGGATGGCCTTGCGGATGTCGTCGGGAGCGGCAGATTCGGGCGAAATGGGCAACTCGCACCGCATCGTCACCGGAGCCTCGCCGCCGGCCTCGATCACGATCGACAGGGACTGCGCTCCGGTCGGATGGGTCAGTTTCTCGATCTTCGCGACCTTACCCGCGATCGATGCATGGATGGGGGCGGACACGAATTTGGACGAATCGGCTACCTTCTGGCCCTCCGTCACTTCGTCCCCGACCTTTACGATGGGCTCCGCCGGCACGCCCAGGTTCTGCATCATCGGCAGGACGATGCGCTTCGGCGCCGGCATTTCGATAAGGGGTAATGCTTCCGTCGCCCCCTTGCGGTGTTTCAAATTCCCGATGCCATGTGCAAATGTTTTCATATTCCTCAACGATCCACGATTTTCAGACGTCAGCGCCTTCCGATCCGGTCATGATGCGAAGCACCTGCGCGCGAAGATTGCCTTTCCTCCGGACCCTCCGGTCGTAGTACCGGACCACCATGAAGCTTGCCGCCAGAAATGCCAGGGCGCACAGGATGCCCAGGCTTTCGGAATTGCTGTCATAAAAAAAGCGGCTCCAGGCAGACCCGCATGCGTACCCTGCAAGAAGAAAGGCGATCGGCAGAAGATATACAATCGAACTCGCCGCGACGACGCCACGGGTCGAGATTTCGATCTCCACGCAATCTCCTGCCTTCGCTCCCGCGGCGTTATGGGCTTCAATGGAGACAGCCTCTGCGCCATCATCATTGCAGGCCCTGCATTTGTGGCAGGATTCCTTTTTTTTCAAAGAGATTTCGACTATGTCAGGGGAGATTATTTTTCTGACCACTCCCTGTTCGAGCATGCGATGGACCACCTCCGGCATGGGATGCAACCCGGAAAAAAACTTCCCTTTCCCGTCTTCCCTGCCGATCCCCCCGAACCCGGATACAGCGTCAGCAACAGATAGGTCACGAACTTGTCAATGGTAAGGAGAATTTACCACTCAACGCGGGCGTACTAATACCACATTTATTTTCGATGTCAAGAATAAAAAAAATTCACACCGGCATAGAAAAAATCTATCTGCGCCGGGAAGGAGGCTGCAGCCCCAAGGCATCCATTTTTTTCCAGAGAACGTCCTTTCCCGCTCCTGTCTTGGCAGAGAAGAGGACGGCCTCGGCAACGCCGAAGGGCTTCAGCTGCAGCAGGATTTTTGCGTAGCGTTGTTTCTGCTCGGAGTAAGACAGTTTATCGATCTTCGTGAGGACAACCAGCGTCGTTCGCTTCTCGCCGCGCAACCAGGTCAGCAATTCAAGGTCCCCTTCCGAAGGGTCTCGCCGGATGTCCAAAATGAGGACCACCAGCTGCAGAGAGACTCTCTGTTGCAGGTACGTCTCGACGACGGTTTTCCACTCCGCCCTTACGGTGTGGGAAACGCGGGCATAACCGTACCCCGGCAGATCGACAATGGACAGACCCTGGTCGACGAGAAAGAAGTTCAGCGTCTGGGTGCGGCCGGGTGTCGTACTCGTCCTTGCCAGCCGCCTCTGCCCGAGCAAGGTATTGATGAGAGAAGATTTGCCGACATTCGAACGGCCGGCGAAGGCCACTTCGGGCAGATTGTCGGGTGGATAATGCGATGGCGCAGTTGCGCTCTTGACGAATGTTGCCGTTTCCGTACTCATGCCCGTCCCCCGTCAGTCGCGCTCGAACGCAATGCCATACTTCTCCAGCTTTCTCTCCAGGGTCGGCCTGGAAATCCCGAGGAGCTCGCAGATCCCGCCCTTGTTTTTCGTCGTTTCCTTCAGAACCTTGCGGATATACCGCTCTTCCATTTCGTCGAGCGTCAGGAAGCGTCCGTCCTTCATGAACTCGTTTGCCGGTTCCCGGCATGCGGACGGTTCCGGCGTCTTTCGCTCCTGAAGTTCCGGAAAATCCTCCGGCTGCAGGAGTTGTCCCTTCGAGACCACGCAGGCCCGGATGAGGAGGTTCTCCAACTCGCGGATATTCCCCGGCCAGCTGTAGCGATGGAACATTTCCATCACGTCATCCGAGACACCGAGGACCCGTTTATGAAGATCCAGATTGATCTTGGACAGAAGGTATTCCACCAGGGAAGGGATATCCTCCCTGCGCTCACGGAGAGGCGGAATGGTGATGACGACGATGTTCAGCCGGTAATAGAGATCTTCACGGAATTTTCCTTCCTCCACCAGCGTCTTGAGGTCCTTGTTGGTCGCCGCAATGATCCGGGCGTGCACTTCGACTCGATCCTTTCCGCCAACCCTTTCGAATTCCATCTCCTGGAGCACCCTCAGGAGCTTCGACTGGAGATTCAGCGACATTTCGCTGATCTCGTCAAGAAAGACCGTGCCGTAACGGGCGAGCTCGAATTTGCCGAGTTTTCGAACGACCGCCCCGGTGAAAGATCCCTTTTCATGACCGAACAACTCCGATTCCAGGAGCGTGTCCACGATGGCCGAGCAGTTCACCCCGATGTACGGCTCATCGACGGCCGTGTTGTTGTGAATCACCTTCGCGATGAGTTCCTTGCCTGTCCCGCTCTCCCCCTGAATCAGAACCGTCGCCCGATTCTGGGAAACGACGCCGATGACCTTGAAGATGTCCCGCATCTGACGGTTCGTGCCGACGATATCCCCGACCTTGAAGGCGCGCGAGGGCTCCATCAGGAGGCCATGAATCTTCTTCTCCAGTTCCGTCGTGCGGATTGCCTTCTTGATCGCGATGTCAAGCTCATCCACGTTGACGGGCTTATGGATATAATCGAAGGCCCCCATTTTCATGGCGCGGATCGTGGATTCCATGTCGTGAAAGGCGGTGATCATGATCACCTTCACGTCTTCGTTTTCTTCCCGGAGATCCTCGAGAATCGTGAATCCATTCACATCGGGCAGACGGATGTCGAGGATCACCACATCCGGTGATGTCTCCACAAAACGATTGAGGCCTTCCGTGCCGGTCAGCGCCGACTGGACTTCGTACCCTTCCTCGGAAAGATACATCTCCAGCGTTTCGCAAATCGAACGGTCATCATCAATGATCAGAATCTTGGCCATGTCCGATTCCTTTTGCCCCGGCGGATTTCCGCCTTCCCCACGGCGGCAACGATTCTCATCCCTTCGCCATCTCCTGGATGCCCGCAATCGGCAGATCGACGATCACCCGGCATCCTTCACCCGCGCGGCTGACGATCCCCACGCGGCCTCCATGCATCTCCACGATCTTCTTGACCTGGGTCAGCCCCAAACCCGTCCCGTATTGTTTCTTCGTGAAAAACGGATTGAAGGCATGGGGCAGGTCCTGTTCATCGATCCCACATCCGTTGTCCTCGAATTCGACCGTAACGAAACGATTGTCCGATCCGCGAAGGGCCGATATTTTCAGGAAACCGTCCGGGGCCATCGCGTCGATGGCGTTGAGGACAATGTTCAGGAAGGCCTGCTTCATCATTTCCACGTCGACATCGACCGGGGGAAGCGCGGCGGCAAAATTCGTCTCGATACGCACCGGGTGTTCCGACAGATATTTCTCGGCCATGGCGAATGCACCTTCAACGATCTTCCGCGCATCGACCGGTATCTTGCGAGGTGCAGACGGCTTTGCATAGATCAGGACATCTTTGACGAGCTGCTCCAGATGCTCCACTTCCTTCTGTGCGATCTTGAATCGTTTGAGGTCGTTTCCCTGCGGCTGCATCCTCTTTTCCAGAATCTGCAGGCTCATCTTGATGGAGGACAGCGGATTGCGAACCTCATGAGCAATACCGGCGGAAAGCTGTCCTACCGCGGCGAGCTTCTGGCTTTCATAATACATCTTCTCGAGATTCTTCAGTTCCGTGACGTCGCGCACGACGAGCAGATGAGAGGCGGAACCCTTAATCGGCGTCGTCGTGATCAGGAGGTGTCTCTTTGTTACGTTGTCGATCTTTTCCTCAATTTCATAATGAGACGCCAACTCTCTCTTGGCCTCTTCCCATTTTGAGAGCACGAAATCCCGGTGTTCGGGCGGAAACAACGTCGCCAGGGGCACTCCTTTGCCGCCCCCGCAGATTCCCTGACCGGAAGACCTCTCTTCGCCCACACGCCGCGCCGTCCCGTCCTCACCGACCTCGTAGAGATCATCCGGGAGGCTTTTCACGATGGAGGAAAGGTAATTGTACAGGGACCCGATCTCTTTCCGGAGGCGGATATTCTCCAACAATTCCTCATGGAGTGTTTTGGCGTATTCCTGGAGATTCTTCGCCATCGCCTCTTCCCGCGAAACGTCCTGCAACGTTTCGATGGCGGCAATAATGCTTCCTTTTTCGTCGTAAATCGGCGCGGCCAGGAAATACAGATGGCATTTTCGCCCCCCGAGGTTTGCAAAGAAGTCCCTGGCTTCATAAGCGCCGCGGATCGTCTGCGATGCCCGGATCATCTTCGTGCCGTAATACCGGCTCAAGCCCTCGAAGTCCTGGTCGAGGATCAGATCGGCGATGACGGGTCTTTCCTCGGAATAGAACGGAAGGTACTGGCGGTTCCTGCCGATCATTTCTTTGGCATCGTAACCCGTGAGTTCCGCGCAGGCGCGATTCCAGAGAATCACCTTATGGTCCTTGTCAACGACAAACATGGGGATCGGCGACCCCTCGACAATCCCCTCCATGGTTTTTTTCTCGTGGAGGAGCATCTCCAGCCATTGATCTCGCTCCCGCAGTCTCTTGAGCTCCTCCCGGAAGCGCATCCCCCGGATGCTCCGGCGGGCGATGATGCTGCTGGCAATGATCACGACTGCGATCAGCGCCAGAGAACCGAATAGAAAATTGACAAAGGTGACGCGGAAAAGGGATATGACGTTCTCCCTCTGCGTAATGAAGGCCACGGTCCAATGGTGGTCCTTGCCCAGAGAAATCGGGGCGTAGGAAATGATGGTACGCTGACGGTTCCCCTGCGCATCCGGCACAAGAAAATCGCCGCTTCCCGCTTCACCTCTGCGGAGAACCTCCAGAAAGGTCGACTCCGTTTCGTCGCCTTTCGGATAGGACGGAAAGTCGGCGACGGTACCGATCCTTCTGCCGTCGGGGTGCAGAAAGAAGCGCCCTTTCCCGTCCATCAGCCAGAATTCATGCGTCATGATCTCCCGACTGGCGCGGTTGCACAGATCCGAGATCACGGAAAACGGCATGCTCGCAAGAACAGCACCCGAAAAATGATTCGCCGTGTTGAATTTCGGAACACCGATCATCACAAGGATTTTTTCTGCAGTATCGATGGCGGCGATCGGACGGCCGCTGCCGATGTAAGGTTTCCGCTCCTTCTCGATCGCACGGAAAAATTCCTCTTCGGAAAAAGACTTCCCGAGCATGCCGTCTGCGGGTGAAGCGGGATAACCGGAAAGGACCACGCCCTCTTCATCCAATCGCATAATCCATCGGACTCTGCCGGCGAGGCTGTCATGGACGACCCTCATATTTTCCACCGTTTCGCGGGGCTTCAGCTTCCTCACACCGGGCAGTCTCGAAAGGACCAGCAGACTTTTTTGAATATTCGACAGCAGATCTTCAACGGAAACTGCCGCCGCCTTCGCGATCACCGTCTGTTGCTGGCCGTACTGATCGATGATGTCCTGTTCACGGGCGTGGCGGATGGTGAAGCTGAACAGCAGAATGAGGACAATCACCAGCGTCGAAGCGAACCATATCGATGCCTGGATCCGCACCTTGCGGGAGGTATCCGTATTTTCGACGCCGGCCGTCTCCATCGTTCGCTGCCCTGTCTCAATAAGATGATGAAAGCGATTCCGCGGGATCAATCGGGCTTGTTATCCCTTTTTTCACGATGGTCCCGCACGGCAATCCAGATATAGATGAGAACCGCCGCTCCCAGGGAGACACTCAACTTGGCCAATCCGCTCTCAATCCCGATCACCCACTCGCAAATCAGCCACGCGACGAGATAGGTGACGGCCGTCAGCAATTCCTGCATGGTGGTTTCCCAAAATATGCGGGGATTCGCGCCCCCTCCGCTCGGAGAACCCCTTGCACTTGTCTGTTCAGGTCGATCCGATTTGAGATGGGGCAATGGATAGGCATAGTACCGACAGATACGGGCTTTTTCAATAAGAATCTGGAGGTTCGCTCGTGAGGCCGCCTCCGCCGTCGTGCCATCAACCGGCTTCTCCAGAAATTGCAGAAGCGGCGCTGCCGAGTGAAAGCAGCTTCAACTATTTGTTCAATCCCGGGCGGGTCTTGAATGAAACGTTCAAGAAAAAGCCCCCCGCCGCCTTTGCCGCCTGTAAGGCAGTACGGCGATTTCGCAGTCCTGACGACGGATTGACCGCATCCTCCTGTGCGCTGCTCTAATGGCACATGCATTGCAAAAGAAACGCCGGTTGCAACCTTCTTTCTCGAAAAAAGAAACCATGTTATAAGCCAATTCGGGAGAAGGAAAAAATCTCGTGTGAAGGGGGAGACAAAGATGTTCAGCACAATGGGGAAAAGAATGGCAACTCTGACGGCAACGATTGCAGCAATATTGGTTTCTTCACCTCTGCTCGCAGCTGAGGCCATTCCGGCCGGCGGCGAATCCTACACCAAGGTCCTCTTTGCGGTCGGCGCCATGATTGCGGCGGGTTTTGCCATCGGCGTGGGAGCCGTAGGCGCGGGACTCGGAATCGGGACAGCCGCCAGCGGCGCCTGCTCGGCCGTCGGCAGAAATCCCGGCGTTCAGGGAAAAATCATGATGACGATGCTCGTCGGCATGGCCATGGCGGAATCCATCGCCATCTACGCACTTGTCGTATCACTCGTACTGCTGTATGCGAACCCCTACATGAAGTATTTTCTGGTTGGTTAAGTTCCTATCGAACCGAAATAACGACCGTTAGGGGGGAAAAATGACCATACCTACGAAAGATAGGCAGTTGTTCACGGTTGCGAGAGTCTTCTTCCTGCTTATCGTAATCCCCTTATCGTTGATGGCCTTGCTGATCGCCAACGGTATTTTCAAGCTAGGGGTTACCATCAAGGAAAAGGCCGTGACCGTTCTCGATCAGAAAGCGCAGGAAGAGATCAAGGCCCGAGCCGTGAATGTGGCGGACGAAGTCGCCAATTTTCTGCGCGAAAGGGAAAAGGATGTCCTGGTTGCAACAATCCTCCCCGCTACGGAGACGGCTTATAAGCAGTTTGTCCAGGATAATCGCAAACCGATCTGGGTCAAGGAGGACGGCAAGATCCGCCAGGTCTCGGCAATGCTGTACACGGAGATGGCCCTGATCGACAAGTCGGGCAAGGAACTGATCAAGATCAGCAACGGAGAGATTGTTCCCAAATCGCAACTGGTCAGCGTCGGCAGTTCGGCCAACACGGCGTACAAGACCGAGGAGTACTTTGCCGCGGCAAAAAGCAGGGCCAAGGGTGAAGCCTACATCTCCCCCGTGACCGGATGGTATGTCAATCGGATGGAATTTGAAAAGGGAAAGCGCTTCACGGGAGTGATCCGCCTCGCGGCTCCTGTTTTCGATAAGCAGGGCTTTGCGGGCGTCATCGCGCTGGCGCTGGATTACAGGCAGCTTGCCGGCTTTACGGACCACATCATTCCTACGCAGTCCGGATACGTTTTTGAAGCCGACGCCAACACGGGCAATTATGCCTATATGGTCGATTCCCGCGGTTTGGTCATTTCACATCCCAACGACTACCACATCGCCGGCCTTTATCCGGATGGAACCCCCGTCCCCGCCCTGAACGACAAGAACTCTCAGGAGATGACCAAGAAGGGCGAAATGGTGCTCAATCTCCGGCAGTTGGGTTTCATGGATCCGCAGTTGCCCGCCATCGACAAGGACGCCACCGCCGGAAAATCGGGTATCAAGATGTACCGGTTCGGCGGACATACAAAATTCGTCGCCTACGCGCCGATCAAACATTATTCCAAGGAAATGCCCGCGCCCGGCGGTTTCGGCTGGATCGGGATGGGCTTGGATGTCGACAAGTACAACGAGGCGGCCATCGCGACCTCCCGCAATATCGAGAAGGAAGCCAAGGCCTGGTCTGCAACGATCATCATCATTCTTGTCGTCTCCGTCGTGATTCTCTTCCTGATCCTCCTTCTTCTTGCGCGCGGCATTACGCGCTCGCTCGAAGCCGAGGTCCCGGAGGGATCGGAGGAAGTGAAATTCGACGAAGAAGAGGATGAGGACGACAAATAGCCGTTCCTCGATGTTACCGCCGCTGACACAAAGGCCGGAGGCCAATGCTCCGGCCTTTTTTTGACCTGCCGGCGGGGAAACGCCGGCAGGCCGCGGACACAAAGGAATCCATTGTCACGGAGGCCATTTAGTGGTAACAAACCTCCCGCTGCTTTTCTCCCAGGGACACCGGGCTGATGGGTTCCCCGGCCGATATTTCAACGGGTTTTTCAAGTCCGCCACAATCGAAACGGCATCAGCATTCATTTTTTGCAGGATCGGTTCTTCGATGCAGGGGTAAATATCAGGCAGAGGAGGATTTCGTCATGAAGAAATATGTTTATCGCTTCGGCGGCGCCGTTGCGGAAGGCGGAGCGGAGATGAAGGAACTCCTGGGCGGAAAAGGAGCAAACCTGGCTGAGATGGCTCATCTCGGGTTGCCGGTCCCACCGGGCTTCACCATTACCACGGAGGTTTGCACCTACTATTACGCCCACGGCAAAGCCTATCCGCCGGAGCTCCAATCGGAAGTCGAAAGCGCCGTCGACTTTGTCGCATCAACCATGGGCGCCCGTTTCGGCGATCCGGAGAACCCGCTGCTGGTGTCTGTGCGTTCCGGCGCCCGGAGCTCCATGCCCGGCATGATGGAAACCGTTCTCAATGTCGGCTTGACGGGCAAGACCATCCCCGGCCTGATCGCGCGGACGGGGGACGAGCGTTTCGTGTACGACGCCTACCGTCGCCTGATCATGATGTACGCCGACGTCGTCATGGAAAAGGCGGCGGGGATTGAACCCGAAGATGGCAAAGGCATCCGCCTGCAACTGGAACATCTGCTGGAAGAGATGAAGCGGCAAAGGGGCGTAAAGCTGGATACGGAGCTGAGCGCCTCCGATCTCAAGACCTTGACCGCCTCCTTCCGGGAGAGGGTCAAGACGGTCCTCGGCAAACCCTTTCCGGACGATCCTTCGGAACAACTGTGGGGCGGTATCGGCGCCGTGTTTCAAAGCTGGAACGGCAAACGGGCCGTGCGGTACCGGCGCATCGAAAGGATCCCCGACGAATGGGGAACGGCGGTGAACGTCCAGGCCATGGTCTTCGGAAACATGGGGAACGAAAGCGCCACCGGTGTTGCCTTCAGCCGGAATCCGGCGACAGGAGAAAACCTGTTCTACGGAGAATGGCTGACCAATGCGCAGGGGGAGGATGTCGTCGCCGGAATCCGGACGCCCAATCCCCTGAACATCGCAACAAAAGGCGACCACACCCGGCATCTTCAGAGTCTTGAAGAGGCCATGCCCGTGCTGTACGGCGAACTCTGCACGGCGCGGGAAAAACTGGAAAAGCATTACCGCGACATGCAGGATATCGAATTCACGATTCAGCAGGGACGCCTTTGGATGCTGCAGACACGCACCGGGAAGCGAAACGGACCGGCGGCCATCATCATCGCCGTCGACATGGTGAAAGAAGGCCTGATTCGCGAGGTCGAAGCAGTCCTGCGCGTGAAACCAAACCAGCTGGATGAACTGCTTCACGACCTCCTCGACCCCGTGCATGAAAAGACGGCCAAGCTCCTCGCCAAGGGCTTGCCGGCAGGGCCCGGCGGCGGCAGCGGCCAGGTCGTCTTCACCGCCGAGGACGCGGCGAAGTGGTCGAAGGAAGGGAAGACCGTCATCCTGGTGCGCAACGAAACGTCGCCGGAAGACGTCCAGGGGATGCACGTCGCCGAGGCGATCCTCACGGCAAAGGGCGGGATGACGAGCCATGCGGCCCTCGTGGCCCGCGGCTGGGGAAAATGCTGCATCGTCGGCTGCTCCGCGCTGGAAATCGATGCGGGGAAGAAACTTCTTCAGGTGAGCGGAGTCCGGATCGCCGAAGGGGACTGGATCTCTCTCAACGGTACCTTGGGACACGTCTATCTCGGCAAGATCCCCGCGAGCAAACCGGACCTGGATACCAACGAGTCCTACCAGTTGCTGATGAAGTGGGCTGATTCTTTCCGCAAGCTGAAGATCCGCACGAATGCGGATCGGCCGCAGGATGCGGCTCAGGCAAGGGCCTTTGGTGCCGAGGGTATAGGCCTCACGCGGACGGAACACATGTTTTTCGGCCCGGAGCGCATTCGAGCGATGCGTGAGATGATCCTCGCCGAGACCGCCGAAGAGCGACGCCGTGCGGTCATGAAACTGCTGCCTTTTCAGAAAAAGGATTTTACCGGGCTCTTCAAGGCCATGCAGGGCCTGCCGGTTACCATCCGCCTGCTTGATCCGCCGCTGCACGAATTCATCAATCTGGACCCGCAGCAGCGAAAGGAACTGGCCGCAGAGATGGGTGTCCCGGAAGAAAAGATCCGGGCGCGGGCAGAATCCCTGCATGAACTCAATCCCATGCTCGGGCACCGGGGCTGCCGTCTGGGAATCGCCTATCCCGAAATTACCGAGATGCAGGCCCAGGCCATTTTTGAGGCTGCTTCCGAGCTCGCTGCCGGCGGCATCGAGGTCCATCCGGAAATCATGGTTCCCCTGATCGGGTCCGCCGCCGAATTCCGGCATCAGGACGCCATCATTCGCCGCATCGCCGAAGAGGTGATGAAGAAAACAGGGATCCGCTTGTCCTATCAAGTCGGTACCATGATCGAGATTCCCCGCGCCGCCCTCACGGCCGATGCGATCGCACAGCAGGCCCAGTTTTTTTCGTTCGGCACCAACGACCTGACGCAGACCACCTTCGGTTTTTCCCGGGACGACATCGGCGGGTTCCTGCCGTACTACCTGGAGCACAAGATTCTTCCGGAAGATCCGTTCCAGAGCCTGGACCAGGAAGGAGTTGGACAGCTCATCGAAATTGCCATCCGGAAAGGCAGGGGATCGCGGCCGGACCTCAAGGTGGGCATCTGCGGGGAACACGGCGGCGATCCGAAATCCATCGATTTCTGTCACCGCGCCGGCATGAATTACGTATCCTGTTCTCCCTTCCGCGTTCCGATCGCGCGTCTGGCTGCAGCGCATGCCGCCTTGGCGGAGGCCGAGCGCAAGCCGAAGAGCGCCGGTTGAATCCGGCAGCGAGCGCATTCGCCGGAGCTTGCTCCGGAGAGCTTCCAATTTCCTTTACTCCATACAAAAGAAGGGTTGATGGCAATAGGCCATCAACCCTTCTCAAAAACATGGTGCCGGATCGGCCCGTAAGCCGAGTTCTGTTCCGCTTTCCGGTCGCCCGAAAAAGCGGTGATGATCATTCATCTGGGACGGCGGTTGCCCGCCGCCTCAAGCGACACAACCCGAGAACTTTGGGCGGGCCACCCTCAAGCGTTCTCCTATTCGGTCTTGCTCCGGATGGGGTTTGCCAAGCTTCCCCGGTCACCCGGGGAACTGGTGAGCTCTTACCTCGCCATTTCACCCTTACCCCGGGATAAACCCGCGGCGGTATGTTTTCTGTTGCACTTTCCTTAGGGTTGCCCCCAGTCGCCGTTAGCGACCATCCTGCCCTTTGGAGCTCGGACTTTCCTCCCGTCCCTTGCGGGGACAAGCGATCATCTGTTCCGGTCCGGCACGCATTCTCCATCCGCGGAAGATGTCTCTTCCGCAACTCCGTCGATGGCCTCGTTGGCCAGCGCATCCGCAAGAGCGTTCCCCTCTCTCGCGGTGTGTTGAATGGTATACGTTTCCAATTTCGAAAGCAAGTGCCGAAGTCTTTCCATCAGGATCTTCAAACGGGGATTCTTGACCTTGTACTCCCCGAGAACCTGCTTGACCAGCAACTCGGAATCCAGCCGGATATGCAGACGCCGGTACTTGCGGTTCAGAGCCTCCTCCACCCCCAGGATGAGGGCCTCGTATTCGGCAATATTGTTGGTGCATTGCCCGAGATACTTCTTCCCCGTCGCCAGCACCTCTCCGCGCTCGTCCAGCAGCACGGCGCCGGCCCCGCCGATGCCGGGGTTTCCCCTGCAGGCGCCGTCCGTAAAGAGCGTGTAAGAGGGCTCCGTCATTTCTCTCCCGGGTCCTGCCGGTAGAGGAACCGGCTGCAGTTCGGGCAATGAATGATCTCCATGTTCCTCTGCATTTCGTTGTACTGCTGCGGGGGAATGTTCATATGGCATCCGCCGCAGATCTCTTTCCAAACGGAAACCACGGCCACGCCCCGGTGCAGATGTTTGATCATCTCATATTTCTTCAGCATCTCCGGGGGAACCTTTTTCCTCAGTTCCTGGTTCTGCGCCTGGATATCCGCAAGCTCCGCATCCAGAGATGCGATTTCCCCTTCAATCTGTGTCTTCTCCTCTTCGAACCGCCCGCAATGCGCCTGGAGGCCGGTTTCCTGCTCCTGGCATTCCGCCTTGATGCGGTCGATGTCTTCGAGAAGAGAGATGACCTCGTCTTCAATGCGGCCGCTCATGGACTCCATCGTTTCGATTTCCTTCAGTACAGCCTGGTATTCCTTGTTCGTCTTGACATCGTTCAGACGATCCTTGGCCTTCCGCAGGGCGTCGCCGTCCTTCTTCAGGCGCCCTTCCTTTTCCGCCCGGTCCTTCTGCAGAGCATCCAATCGGTTCTTCGTTTCATCGACGAGACTTTGAACGGCGCGAAATTCTTCTTCAAGCTTCGCAAGCCTCTCGGGCAATTCCTTCTTCTTCACATGGATTCTGCTCATGGCCGAATCGCTTTTCTGCAATTCGATCAACAAGACCAATTCTTCTCTCAAAGCATGACCCCCTGGGTGTGTTCAGTATGGTGCAACGAATTTTGCGGACAAAAAAAATGCACCGGCTGCGGTGCATTTTGACGGGGAGACCGGCTTCAGTGCGATGATGCCGGACTTGTGCTGCAAAGTTCTCGACATGAGGCCGGCCGAGACCCCAGACCGTCTGCCTGCCGCGAAACGCTCCGCTGTCCGCATGGAAAGTCCCTCGTGTACCAAGCAATTCAATGGTGGGCCCACCTGGGTTCGAACCAGGGACCGACCGGTTATGAGCCGGTGGCTCTTCCAATTGAGCTATGGGCCCTCGATCTTCTCTGAGGAATCGCTCCTCGGAACCTGCCCGGGAGCGCCTTCGATTCCAGCAAGAACGGTCCCCGCTCGGTGATGTCGCCGCCTTTTTTCAGGCAGCCTCTCCGCAAAAAACAGGGTCCTTTGCTATCCCGATTTCCGGACCTTGTCAATATCTTATTTCGCCGCGGGCTTCAAGGGCCTGCGCCTCGAGGGATTCCTCAGCTTTCGCGGGCCGGGGGCCTCAAGAACTTTCACCGGCTCACGATTCATTTCGAGCTGCTCCTTCATCTCATCGCTGGAATAGTCCATCCTCTCGCTGATTCCGAAGCGCATGCGCAGGACCTTTTCCTCCCTGGGCGTCAGCGTGGACAGAATCTTCCGCGTCTGCTCCGCCAGATCCATGCTGATGGTCGCCTCCGAGGGCGACATGATCTTCTTGTCTTCGATAAAATCTCCGAGATGACTATCCTCCTCTTCTCCAATCGGTGTTTCGAGGGAGATGGGTTCTTTTGCGATTTTGAGGACCTTGCGAACCTTCTCGAGCGGATATTCCATCTTCTTGGCGATTTCTTCCGGAGTCGGTTCTCTCCCCAGTTCCTGCACAAGATAACGGGACGTCCGAATCAGCTTGTTGATGGTTTCAATCATATGAACGGGGATCCGTATGGTTCTCGCCTGATCCGCGATCGCCCGTGTGATCGCCTGCCGTATCCACCAGGTCGCATAGGTGGAAAATTTGTACCCGCGCTGGTATTCGAACTTATCGACGGCCTTCATCAGGCCGATATTGCCCTCTTGAATAAGATCGAGGAACTGAAGGCCCCGGTTCGTATACTTCTTGGCGATGCTCACGACAAGCCGCAGGTTCGCCTCCACCAGTTTTCGTTTGGCTGTTTCGGCCTTCAGTTCTCCATCGTCGATGATCTCGACGGCTTTTCTCAACAGCGTGGGCGGCATCCCCACGTCCCGGGAAATCTTCTTCGACTTGCCGTTGAATTCCCGCATCATCTCCTGGCAGACAGCCAGTTTCTGCAGGGAGATTCGCCTCCCCGACGCATTGCGGATTTCCACCTTGGGGTTTTTCTTCATTTTCGCCCAGGCGCGTTCCATTTCCACCAGGGACAATCCCGATTCCGCCTTGAACTTCTGAATTTCGCGGTCCAGCTTGTCGATCTCCAGGAGGTGATGCTTGAGCTTCAAGACCATTTTGTCGATCTGACGCTTGCTGAACCTCACCTTCCGGGAAAGGCGGATAATGCCGCTGAAATTCTTGTCGATTTCGGCTTTCAGGAGATTCCGGTCTTTTTCCCGCAGGCGTTTCGCTTTCAGCTTGTTCCGCAACGCCTCGCTCTTCCGGTCCAGTGCGGTGATCCGGTCAATGAGTTTCACAACGCGGTCCCGGTGAAGATCCTCCTCGACGAACCCTTCTTCGTCCTCCAGATTGTCGACGATATTCTTAATCCGGATGTCGCCGGTTTTGAGTTTCTTCCCGAGTTCGACCACATAGTTTACGGACAGCGGCACGCTGAAGACTGCTTCCATGCTGTCCCTCTTCCCTTCTTCGATCTTCTTGGCGATCTCCACTTCCCCTTCCCGGCTCAGCAGGGAAACGAGCCCCATCTCCCGGAGGTACATCTTGACGGGATCTCCCGTCTTCCCCACTGCGGAAACCAGGCTGAGCAGGTCCTCTCCCTTGACCTCGATTCTCTCTTCGGCGGCTTTCTTCACCACCAGCTTCTCACCCTTATCCGTATCGATGATATCGATGTTCTTCTCTCCGAAAAGCATGATGATGTCGTCGATTTGTTCCGAGGAAACGACATCGGAGGGCAGCAGGTCGTTCACGTCGTCATAGGTCAGAAATCCCTTCTCTTCACCGAGGGAGATCAATTTTTTAAATTCTTCAGATTGCACGTCTTTGGCCATGTCGGTTTCTCCTGTGGAAGAATGTGTTCTGTTGCGCGAGCGGGATGGAATCTTTGTCATGTTTCGCCTCTTCTATACGCGAAGGGATGTCTCTTCACTGGACAGGCGTTGTATTTCTGTCAACAGGGAATGGCACATTTCATCATCTCCGGCGCGTTCCGCCTTTCCGAGCTTCAATTTCAATTCCTTGTGCCGATCCCTGTACCATCTTTTTTTGAGCTGCCGGATCGCGTCGGCGAACATCTGATCGATCACCTGTTCCTCAAGGGGGGCTTCCTTTTCCATAATCCATTGCATCATCCTCCGACGGTCGTCCGGTTGCCGAAAACCGTCCACCAATGAAGCGACATCGACTTTTCCAACCGATCGCCGCGAATCGATGATGGCCTTGGCGACGGCCCCCGCATCCTCCTCCTTGAGGTACTGCAGGATGCCGGATTCCGCCGCCGCCGGAATCCGGTCCGGGTATTGAAGCATCATGCGAATGATCTTCAATTCGAGGGCGTCAGACGGATCCCCCGTCTTCGCCGATGGCGCCTCGGAGCTCTTTTCCGCAGAGCCTCCAGCGGACCGACCTGTTTGCACCTCTTTTTTCAGGAGGAACTCGTCGACTCCGAGACGCTCCGCGACACGCTTGACAAAAAGATCCCTGACGACGGCATCATCGAAGCGGACGATGAAGGCCGCGGCCTCGCGAAACGCCCTCCGGTCGCCGACGATGGAACCTTCCGATTTCAAGACGGAATCGATATAGTAATCGACCATGTTGTCCGCATGGTCCAGGATGGACTCGAATTCCTCTCTCCCCTTTTTTCGAACGAAGGCGTCGGGATCCAGCCCATCGGGAAGCACGACTGCCTTCGCCTCCAGATTACCCGCGATGAGAAGCTCGATGCTTCGGGCGAGGGCCTTTCGCCCCGCCTCATCCGGATCGAAGACGGCCGCAATCTGCCCCGTGAAGCGCCGCAGGAGATCGACGTGCTCCCTGGTCAGCGCCGTGCCGAGCGACGCGACGACGTTGCGAATCCCGGCATTCCAGAGCGACAAAAAATCGAAGTAACCCTCGACGAGAACGGCAGATCCCCTGCCGCGGATTTCCTCCCTCGCCTTGCCCAGCCCATACAGATTCTTCCCCTTGATGTAGACGGGCGACTCCGGAGAATTCATATACTTGGGTTCGCCATCTCCCAGAATCCGGCCTCCGAAAGCCACGATATGTCCCTGTACATCTTCAATCGGGAACATCAGGCGTCCGCGAAACCGGTCATAATAGGTGGACCCGTCTGACCGGGGCAGAATCAATCCGGCCTCCTCCGCGAGTTTCAGGGGAACGCCTTTCTTCGAAAGGTATTCGTATAAGGCCTTCCACCCTTCCGGTGCATAGCCGAGGCGGAAGGCTTTTGCGGTCTTCGGATCGATCCCGCGGTCCCGGATGTAAACTCGCGCGCGTTCGCCGACCGCCGACAGCATATTCCTTTCATAGAATTCGGCAACGACTTCATTCAGGCGGAAAAGCTGTTCCCGCTGGGAAAATCGCTCCCGGTCCTCCTTGGTCAGGGGTTTTTCGGGAATGCGGACTCCCGCCTTCCGGGCCAGCTGCCGAACCGCCTCGGGAAAGGCCATGGAATTGATCTTCATGAGGAACGTCAGCGCGTTCCCACCTTCCCCGCATCCGAAGCAATAGAAGATTTGCTTGTCCTGATTGACGCTGAAGGAAGGGGTCTTTTCCTTGTGAAATGGGCAGAGCCCGACATAATTCCGGCCTGCCTTCCTCAGTGTGACATACTCCGACACGAGCGACAGGATATCCGTCCGATTCTTCACCTCTTCAACGATTTCCGGTGGAATGGATCTGTTCACGTCTTATCTGTCCCCACTCCCGTCCGAAAAAAAACCGGGAAATTGTCGTCTTCCCTCGGAACCGGTCAAGACTCCGTCGACAAGCGGGCCTTCACCTTTTCGTTGAGCGACTTCCCGTCGACTCTGCCGGCGACCTTCGGCATGAGAACCTTCATGACCTTCCCCATATCCTTGACAGTCGCGGCGCCTACCTCGGCGATCGCCTCATCCACGTGCCGGGTGATCTCCTCATCCGTCATCTGAGCAGGCATGAAGGCCTGGATCACCTGCAGTTCACGGGTCTCCTTTTCGACCAGATCCTTCCTTCCGCCCTTCGCGAATTGCTCGATGGAATCTTTGCGTTGCTTGACCAGCCCGGACAGCAGTTGAAGAACCTCCGCCTCATTGAGGCCGCGCCGAAGATCGATCTCCTTGTTCTTGAGGGCCGCCATCACCATCCTCAGCGCAGAAAGCCGTTCCTTGTCCCTCGTCTTCGCCGCCGCAACCATCTCCTTTTCCAGGTTATCCCTAAAAGAAGTCATCCTGTCCCTCCGTCTCGATGGATATCGATATCCCCAATATCTCGTCCATGGCCAATGCGTCTGCCGGTTCGGAGTTCTCTGCCAAATCGGGTATGGGCATCAGCACGCGCTCTTAACGGGGAATTTTGTCGGTACCAAATTAGAAATTCCTGCGGTTTTGTCAACCGGCTGCTCGGATCAGGCGAGATCGTCCTTCAGTCTCGTTCCCCCCAGAACGTGCATGTGCAGGTGATAAACGATCTGCCCTCCCTCCGGGTTGCAGTTAATGACGGTCCGGAAACCCCGTTGATCGATCCCCTTGCGTCTGGCGGTTTCCTGGGCGCCCCGGTACATGGCGGTCATGATCCCGGACAGATCGGACTTGAGATCCATCAGGGTCGCCACGTGGCGTTTGGGAATCACGATAACATGCACGGGCGCCATGGGATGAATGTCTTCGAACGCCAGCACATCCCCGTCCTCGTAAACTTTTTCGCTCGGGATCTCCCCCTTGACAATCCTGCAAAAGACGCATTCTTCCATTCCAGCACCTCCATCGATCCGCGCATCACCCGTTTCAAAGACAGGCAGGGAGATGCCGGATCGTGAAATCGGTGAACGACATCGTCTCCGACCAAGCAGCGGACCTTCCTCAGGAGAGGTTCTTTTCCATCTGCCGGGAAGACCCTGGTGGAACGTCGGCCCGGAAATGCACGGTTATCGAACTCGGGAGAACGCCTTCCCGGCCCTTGAAATCGCCGTTTCCAACGGCAGGGCGCCCGTATACAGGGCCTTCCCCACCACAACGCCGATGACGCCGCTCTCTTCGATTCTGCTCAGCGCCTCGATATCGGCAACGCCGGCAACACCGCCGGAAGCGATGATGGGGATATCGACGGCGCGGGCAAAGGCATCGGTCTGTTCGATGTTGACGCCGGCTTCCATTCCGTCCCGCCGGATGTCCGTATATACAGCGGCCGCAAAAGGAATCCCCCGGTACCGATTCATGAGTTCGACTGCCGTCACTTCCGTCTTCTCCGTCCATCCCTGGACCGCGACTCCGCCGTCCCGTGCGTCGACCGCGAGGATGACGGAATCCGGGTACTTCCGGCAAGCCTGCCGCACCATGGCTTCATCGCGAAGCGCCGCCGTACCCACGATGACCCATCGAACTCCCATGTCCAGGTACCGCTCGATGGTCTTCATGCTGCGGATTCCGCCGCCTACCTGAATCGGTATGGACACCGCTTCCACAATGGAGCGGATGACCTCTTCGTTCCGGGGTTCGCCGGCGACGGAGCCGTCGAGGTCAACGACGTGGATTCGTTCCGCGCCCTTGGATTCCCAGATTGTGGCCATCTGAACAGGCAAGTTGGGAAAAACGGTCACACGCTGAAAATCGCCTTGGTTCAGACGAACGCACTGACCGTCTTTTATATCTATCGCAGGAATGACGATCAAGAATCCTCCCTGGTCATGGCAAGCCCCACATCCTCGGCAGTTTGAAGCAGAACAAGCAGATTCACCGCGAACCCGTTTTCAGGCATATTGGGGGGACGGCACAGTCTCATTGCGGCATCGGAAACGACGTCACGATTTCCTCGATCCCCGCTTCCGTCAGTTCTTCCGCGGTGACCCACTGACCGCGCTCCCGATAGAAGGAGGATATTTGCAGAAGGTTTTCCATGAGCGAACTCTGTGTTCGGTCGTAGGTCCCCTTCCAAACGATCACGGCATCGCTGCTGCGAATGAGGTGAATTTCGAAAGCGACAGAAGCCGGACGTTCCGCCGAATAGGCGAACCCCTTCCGCTCGCGGAAGCGGAAGACATAGCCGGCAACCACGCCATCCGCGCCAAGGGCGTCACCGACCTCTTTGATGACAGAAAGCGGCACCTTCTTGAGAGAGTCCATATGAACCCGCTGGTAGATCCCAGCAACCTTCTCGCCGGCGAGGAGTTCGATCTTCGTCTTTGGCTCCAGTTTTTTCAGGAAAATCCTTTCGACAGTCCTTTCCGGATGAGCATCGCCGGAGACCGGTTCCGTATGGAAAGCGGCGCCGCAAATAGGACAAGTGACATTCGCCCCCGATGAACCTGTTTCGGGAACAAGCGATTGGAATGGAAGAACAGCGATCTTTCGGAGCGCCGTCTCCCCGTCACGGTGGAGAGTAACGGAAGCTCCCTCGCGGTAAGAACAGGCGGTCATGAGCAAGAGGGACAAGACGAGAGAAATCAGGCAACCCGAACGAGCGGAAACCCTGAAAAAACTTCTGCTCATGACGGCCACCTCCCTTGGATCCTGAGACAGCAATCGCTATAGAGTCCCCTTTGTGGACAGGATCCCCTGGATGCGATTCGATAAGGCCGTCGCTTCATCAAGGGCACGGGCAAACGCCTTGAAAGCGGCTTCCGCAATGTGATGGTTATTTTTACCATACGCCAAATTGATGTGCAAGGTGATTCCGCCGTGATCCGCGAAAGCCTTGAAGAATTCCCCCAGGAGGGCCGGATCGAACCGTCCGATTCGCCGCCGTCCGATATCGACATGGTAGACCAGATAGGGGCGGCCGGAAATGTCCACCGATACGCTGCAAAGACTTTCGTCCATGGGAACCGTCGCATTTCCGTACCGTCCGATGCCCTTCTTGTCGCCCAGGGCCTGGCGGAAGGCGTCACCAAGGCAGATTCCCAAGTCTTCGACCAGATGATGATCGTCGACATGCGTATCTCCACGTCCCTTCACCGTCAGATCAAACCGGCCGTGATGGGCCAGCAATTCCAGCATGTGATCGAGAAAAGGTATGGTCGTCGAGATTTTCGCCCGCCCTTTTCCGTCGAGCTTCAGCAGGACCGAAATGTCCGTCTCCCGGGTGACACGATGGATCCTGGCTTGTCTGGCCATGACACGTATCCTTTCAGATCACCTTGTTCAGGGGGTATTCGATGATGCCTTCCGCTCCTTCCGCCCGCAGAAGAGGGATCAGGTCCCGGACTTTCCCGGCGCTTACGACGGTCTCCACGGCGTACCAATCATCGGAAAACAGACCCGAGATGGTCGGCGCCTTGAGAGAAGGCAGCAGTTTCACCACCTGATCCAGGCCGTTCTTGGGCACATTCATCTTGAGTCCCACTTTTCCCATCGCCTGCAGAGAGCCCTTCAGCAGCATGCTGATCTGCTCAATCTTCCTTCTCTTCCATTCGTCCTCCCAGGCTGCGGGATTGGCAATCAACTGCGTGTTGGTCTTCATCAATTCATGGAGAATCTTCAGTTTGTTGGCCCGGATCGTACTCCCCGTTTCCGTGACTTCGACGATCGCGTCCACGAGCCCTTCCACGACCTTGGCCTCCGTTGCGCCCCAGGAAAATTCGACGTGCACGTGGATATTCCGCTCCTGGAAGTAACGCTTGGTGAAACTGACCAACTCCGTGGAAATCTTCTTTCCCTCCATATCCTCGATGGACCGGTAGGGGGAATCTTCCCTGACGACGAGAACCCACCGCGCCTGCCTGGCAGAAGTCTTGGAATAGACGAGGTCATCGACGACCACAACCGTCGAATCGTTCTCCACGATCCAGTCTCTCCCCGTCAGCCCGAGATCCAGCGTTCCGTCTTCCACATACCGCGACATCTCCTGGGCGCGCACCAGCGTGCAGGAAATTTCCTCGTCATCAATATCCGGAAAGTAGCTCCTGCTGTCGTAGTTGATGTGCCATCCTGCTTTTTTGAACAGATCCACCGTATAGGCTTCGAGGCTCCCCTTGGGGATTCCGAGTTTCAAAAGTCCCATGATCAAACTCCTCCGTGCGGGCTTATCGATACACTTGATCCGGATCGAAGATCTTCTCGCCGATCGTGACAACCTTGCCATCTGCAAGCTTCCGGTAGAAGCAGGACCGATAGCCGGTGTGACATGCCGCACCCCCCTGCTGATGCACTTTCAGCAGGACCGTATCATTATCGCAGTCGATTCGGATCTCCCGAACCAGCTGAAAGTGACCCGACGACTCGCCCTTGATCCACAGGGTATTCCTGGACCGGCTCCAAAACGTCGCTTTGCCGGTCTCCAGCGTCCGTTTCCAGGACTCGGCATTCATATAGGCCAGCATCAGGACCTCGCCGCTATCCGCCTCCTGCACCACAGCGGGAATCAACCCGTTCCCCTTCGTAAAATCCGGTTCCATCATCGATCCAACCTCTCTGCATCCCGGCAGAGGGCTTGCGCCATCTGCCCCGTAATTGAAACGATGGATAGTAGAGAAATACGATACGTTAATCAAGCATTATTTTCTTTTCGGTCTGTTCTGGCACTATCCGTTTTTCTCCTTGACATCGTTGCGCATTCCCCTTATTTTTCAACGCAGATTCAGGTGGATTCCCCGCTGAAGAAGGTGCGGATCCCGACGCATCGCGATTCGAAGACAAAGGAGAGACGCATTCATGACGCTGATTGTCGGCGGAGGGGTGTCGGCCATACTGGGATTGATCGGTTTTTTTGTCTGGTGGTCGGATTTTCTGGCGATCATCAAGGGCGGCTTGCCGATCCTGTTGCTCGCCGGGGGCATTCTCGCAATTTATGTCGGCATCGATGAAGCGCAGGATAAGCTGCGGGAAGAAAGGCAGCGGCAGGAAGAAAGTCTTCAGAAGGCCCGGGAGGAGATAGAGGCGGCGAGGGCGCAGGCAGAGCAGTACAAGGACGCGCTGGAGAAGCTCAAGGTTGAGGGCAAAACAAAGGCGGCAGCGGAAAAAATGCCTTGACAGCCGGGGAAACTTCCCCTAATGGAACAGTCTATTGAGACTGAGGTCCCGTAACCGTTATGAACCGATTTCCGTCCACATTCTTCTATGAGTTCACCCTCCCCGTAGGCATCTACATGTATTGATGCCTGCTGTCCGCGTCTCGGGCGGATAAGCAGGCTTCCCCGAAGTTTCCATTTGCATCGCCACAACAACTCCTTTCCCCAGCGTTCAAGCCTTCTTGACGGGTCGCCGTCCGAGGGCGTATCGACCGGCCATGTCGACCAGACCGGCGTTGTCAAAAATTTGCACAATTCGTATGGAACACAACCTA
The DNA here is from genome assembly GCA_002428445.1 of Syntrophaceae bacterium UBA6109. The sequence goes on along the minus strand of DIWJ01000027.1, from coordinate 15,257 downwards.
TGCTAAGGAGGAACAAAACGATGAAGACGATCCACACCGGCACCAGGCTCCTGATCCTTTTTGGAGCCCTCTTGTTCATCGGCGTATCGGTCGAGGCGCGCGCCGAAGTAACCAACCTGACCTACAGCGTCTTTTTCCCGCCGACGCACGGCCAAGCTGAAGCCGCGGCCGCATGGAGCAAGGAGGTTGAAAAACGGACCTCCGGCCAGGTCAAGATCAATCTCTTTGCCGGGGGAACGCTGACGCCCGCCGATCAGTGCTACGACGGCGTCGTCAAGGGAATCTCCGATATCGGCATGTCGTGTTTCGCATACACACGCGGCCGTTTCCCGCTCGTGGAGGCCCTGGACCTCCCCCTCGGCTACCCGAATGGCCGGGTCGCAACGCGCGTTGCCAATGAGGTTGTCCACAAATTCAAACCCAAGGAGCTCGATGATGTGAAGGTTCTCTATGTGCACGCGCACGGTCCGGGGCTCCTTCACACCAAGAAGCCCGTAAGCAAACTGGAAGAGCTCAAGGGCATGAAGGTCCGGTCGACGGGTCTCAGCGCCAAGATCACGGAAGCCCTGGGTGCGGTTCCCGTGGCAATGCCGCAGGGCGCAACCTACGAGGCGCTGCAGAAAGGCGTCGTGGAAGGAACCTTTGCGCCCATGGAGACCATCAAGCAATGGAAACAGGCTGAAGTGATCAAGTCGACGACGGAGTGCTACGGAGTCGGTTATACCACGGGGATGTTCGTCGTCATGAATCTCAAGAAGTGGAATGCACTTCCGAAAGACGCTCAGAAGATCCTGGAAGAGGTGAGCAACGAATGGATTGACATCCACGGGAAAAACTGGGATACGTCCGACGTCGATGGGAGGAAATTCAGTCTGGGCCTCGGCAACAAGATGATCCCCCTGTCGAAAGAAGAAAATGCCCGCTGGAGCAAGGCCGTGCGCCCGATCATCGATGATTTCATCAAGACAGCCGAAGGCAAGGGATTGCCCGGTCGCGCGTTTGTGAAGGAAATCGAACAGGGGATTCAGCGTTACGCCAAGATCTACAAGTAGCAGGGCGTCTGGGGTGTCGGAAGCTTTCGCTTAGAAAAGTCGAAGGTGAGTGTTCATGACTCGATTGGATCGCTTGCTGACATTGGCGAGCCGCAGACTCAACCTGCTCGCCTGTGCGGCGTTGGTCGCGATGATGCTGCTCACCTTCGCCGACGTCGTGCTGAGACTTCTCCGCCGCCCCATTCCCGGCACCTACGAACTGGTCGGTTTTCTCGGCGCGGTCGGCGTGTCCTTCGCATTGGCCTATACGTCGGCGGAAAAGGGCCATATCGCCGTGGATCTTCTCGTCGGAAAACTCCCGAAAAGAATGCAGCTGCTGATTGATGGCATCGCGTCCATCATCAGCGGCTGCCTTTTCGGTCTCGTCACCTGGCAATCCCTCCTGTACGGACTGGACCTGAAGAAAAGCGGCGAGGTATCCCTCACTCTGGGAATGCCTCTTTATCCCGTTCTCTACGGAATCGCCGCAGGATGCGCCCTTCTGTGCATCGTTCTCCTTGCCGAAGGACTTCAATCGCTGCAAAGGACGAGGCCATCATGACACCCGTCCATATCGGCCTTCTCGGTTTCGTCGTGCTCATCGCGCTTATGCTCATCCGGATTCCCGTCGGATTCGTCATGACGCTCGTCGGGTTTGCCGGATTCGGATTCCTCGTCTCCTGGGATGCCTCCCTGAATCTGCTGATCCGCGACATTTTTTCCGTGTTCAATTCGTATAACCTTACGGTGATTCCCCTGTTCGTCCTGATGGGCCAGACCGCCTACTACTCCGGAATCAGCGGAAGACTTTTCAACGCCGCCAACAAGTTTCTCGGGCACCTTCCCGGGGGTCTCGCCATTGCGACGATCGGGGCGTGCGCCGGGTTTTCCGCCATCTGCGGCTCGACGTCCGCAACGGCGGCAACCATGGCGTCCGTAGCGCTGCCGGAAATGAAGAAGTATCAATACGATCCCGCCCTCGCCACGGGCGTAGTCGCGGCGGGCGGGAGCCTGGGAATTCTGATCCCTCCCAGCACCATCTTCATCATCTATGGAATCATGACGGAGCAGTCCGTCGGCAAGCTCTTTGTGGCCGGAATTCTCCCCGGGATCCTGCTTACGCTGCTTTTTGTTGTCACGATCGTCCTGTGGACGAAGATTCAGGCGGATGTCTGCGCACGGGCGCCGAAGGCAACCTGGCGCGAAAGATTCGCATCCCTGACCGGCGTCATCGAAACCTTCATCCTGTTTGCCGTCGTCATGGGCGGACTTTTCGTCGGCTTCTTCACGCCGACGGAGTCGGCCGCCATCGGCGCTTTGGGAACGATCGTCATCGCCTTCGTCGGAGGAAACCTCCGCTGGCGTCACATGTTGAACGCCTTCCAGGAAACCACGCGGATCTCCTGCATGATCATGGTGATCGTCGCGGGCGCAACCGTATTCGGACACTTCCTCGCCGTGACGACCATCCCGACCCAAATCGGGGCGTGGGCCGCGAGCCTGCCTCTGCCTCCTCCCATCGTCATCGCCATCATCCTCCTGGTGTATCTGCTGCTGGGCTGCCTGATGGATTCACTGGCGATGATCATGCTGACCATTCCGATTTTCTTCCCCGTCGTCGTCACCCTCGGCTACGATCCGATCTGGTTCGGGGTGCTCATCGTCCTCGTGGCGGAAATGGGCGTTGTAACCCCTCCCATCGGGATCAACGTATACGTCGTCGCCGGCGTCGCGCGGGATGTCCCCCTGCAGACCATCTTCAAAGGAGCGTCCCACATGCTTGTCGCTCTTTTCGTTGCGGCGGCCCTCCTCGTCATTTTCCCCGAGATCGCCCTGTACCTTCCCCGCCTTATGTAATCGCAGGCATTCCATTGAACACCCCCGGCGACTTCTCGATAAGCCCGTCCTGTTCCACTTCTTCGTTCACTCGGCCTGCAGTTCAGCAGACGGCGGACGTCTCTCGTTTCAACTTGCATCCCCGATCGCCGGCATGCTACGGTGCCCCGCATGATGCGGCCCTTGCATGACCTCATATTGCGGTTTCTTTTTGCGCTTTTTGTTTATACATTGTCCTTCGCCGTCTTACTGGCCCTTACGGGATGCGGTGGACCGCCTCATGCAAGAGGGGAAAAAAGAATTGTCCGGAAAATGCTTGTGACTGCATACGACGCCGGGCAGAAATCAACCGGCTGGAAGCACAAATACGGCTGCATTCTCTTGCCCGCCGTCTACGCCTACGGACCCCGCGCAGGTGAAAGAAAGGAAGTGGGAATAACCGCCGACGGCACGCGCGCCCGCAAGGGCACCATCGCCGCCGACATATCCCGCTACCCTTACGGGACGAAGATGTACGTCCCGGGATACGGCTGGGGGGAGGTGCATGACCGGGGCAGCGCCATCAAGGGAGACCATATCGACGTATTCTTTCCGGACCTCAAGGATGCGAAGGCGTGGGGACGCCAATATCTGGAAGTCATCATCCTGATGAAGTAAGGCAAAGGATCTTCCCAACCGAAACCTGCATCCATCCTTCTTTGTACGCGGCCGGTGAAAGGAACAGGAATTGATGCGAATCTTTTTCGAGCCCGGGAATATCGCCGTCATCGGGGCTACCCCAAATTCGAACAAGGGCGGCCATACGATCCTGCAAAATCTCCTTCACGGTTACCGCGGCGGGATCTTTCCTGTAAATCCAAACTACCGTGACATCTCCGGGCTTCCCTGTTATCCCTCTGTACGCGAAATTCCGGCCGCTGTAGAGTTGGCCATTGTCTTCATTCCAGCTGTCCAAGTCCCCGAGGCGGTCGAACAGTGCGCCGAAGCGGGCATTCCCGGCGTCATCGTCGAATCCGGCGGCTTTGCAGAGATCGGCGCCGCGGGAAAGCTCCTGCAGGAACGATTGCGCGCGCTGGCCCTCGGAAAAGGTATCCGCATCTGGGGCCCGAACTGCATGGGGCTGGTCGACGCCGTCCGGGGATACGCCTTTTCCTTCCGGGAAGCGAAATTTCTGGATCTGGACTTCATCCGCGGAAACGTTTCTCTCGTCGTTCAAAGCGGCATGCTGTCGGCAGGGTTCCTGCTGGACATAGCGAGCAACAGAATAATGGGAATCAGCAAGGCCTGTTCCATCGGGAACAAGGTCGATATCAATGAAAGCGATGTGTTGGATTACCTCGTGAAGGATGAGGCAACGGCCGTTATCGGTCTGTATCTGGAATCCATTGCCGAACCGAGGCGTTTTCTCGCTCTCTGCAGCAAAACCGACAAACCGATCGTGGTCCTCAAGGGGGGCAGGAGCGCCAAGGGGGCACAGGCGGCCATGAGCCATACGGCCAGCCTCGCCGGAAACAGCCGGATCGTCCAAGGTGCACTTCGTCAGGCCGGTATCGTGGAAGCAGACGATTTCAGGCAGATGATAGATCTATGCCGTTCTCTGTCCCTCTATCCGCGCCCAAATCGAGGGGGAAAAGTGGCTGTCCTGACCTACAGCGGCGGCGCGGGAATCGTTACGACCGATTTTCTGGACAAGCACCAACTCGCTCTTTCGGAGTTGGAAAAGACGACCAGGGATAACTTAAAAAAACTCTTCCCGGACTGGATGCCCGTGGAAAATCCCGTGGACTTATGGCCGGCAGTGGAAAAACACCTCGGCACAAATACCGATGTTTTTGCAGAGTCCGTTGAGATCGTTCTCAAAGATCCCCATGTGGATGCCGTGGTCCTGCACGCTCTTTCGGGAAATTTCGGGGGCAAACTGGATCTCGGGCGGATCGGATCCCTGTCCCGCGCCGCCGGCAAGCCCGTCTTCGTCTGGATCGTCGGGACACGAGAGGAGGCATTCCTGCTTCAGACTGAAGCGCGCAACGCAGGTCTTGCGCTGTTTCTTGAGATCGGCCGCGCCGTGGAATGTCTCGCTGCCGTGCTGAAGCGGGCGGGAACAGCGGGCGCTCTTAAAGGATTTCAAACAATCGCCGCGGCGTAACCGAGAGGAATTCGTTGGCGGCCTCTCCGATCAGGAGCATATCTTCCATTTTCAGCACGACGTCGCCCTCCAGGAGATGCATCTCCAGCGCGATCACGGTGCCCGGAAGCACGGGTTCCGAATTCCGTTCCGTGATCAACGGCGGTTCGTTCAGTTCGAGTCCGACACCGTGTCCGATAAAGTGCAGTTTGCTGCCGTCCGGCATCCGCTGAAAACACCGGGCCGCACCGAGACGCTCGGCGAAGGCAGAGACCTGTCGGAAGGCGTCGGCCCAGGTTCGCTCCGGCCGCAGGACGATGCAGGCATAGTCAAACAGTTTCTCAAGGGAGTGCTGCATTTCACTGACGCGATGCGTCGCGGCGCCGATGAGGTACGTCCTCGCCTGATCCACGTGGTAACCGTCATGGAGAACGGGGATATCGATCAACACGAGGTCGCCGCGCCGGATCACCCGCCCCGATGGACCGGCCGGAACCGCCGGTCCCGGTCCTATTCCCGTAAGGGAGGACGCTGCGCCGCTGACCTGGAGAAGATTCGGACCTGATGCGAAGAGACCGCGGGACATGAAGAAGTCCGGTTGCCGCATGAAAAATATCCCCTCGTGCCCGGCACGGCGGTGTGCGTCCTCGACCGCCGCTGCTGCGTCGAGTTCCGACATTCCTTCGGCAAGAATCCCCATGGCCCGCCGGTGTCCCTCGTCTTCGATCCGGCATGCCTCCCGTATCGACGCAATCTCTCCCCGTTCCTTGATCTGGCGCTGACGAAGAACAAGCGGCGAAGCGTCGCGATATTCCCAATCCGGCGCCTCGGACCTCCAGCCGTTCCAGACCCCGACGGGAAGGACATCCAGTTCCGTCCCGATGACGGCGCGCTTCGGCAGGCCTCGACTTCGCAGGAAGGAGAAGACCTCGCCCTGCTTGCGTTGATGCTCGATGCAGGAGGAATCCAGGCAGGCTTCGGAGAGGGCGCGATCCATGCCGCGCCTGACGAACAATCGATAAGTTCCGGGCAGGACAACGAGCCATGACGGCTGGGCCGTTCCCGTATAATAAAGAATGTCCCGTGATTGGATCAGGATCAGTGCATCAAAACCCTTCCCTTCCATCATCGCCTGGAGTTGTTCTACTCTTTGCTTCATGATGCCCTTCGCACCTCATCATAAGAAACTCGCAGGCAGGGCCGCCTTTCCCCGAAAACGATTTTCGGGAGGCATGGCGCAAGTTTCTTTGCGGGTCTTGACTATTTTTCGGAGATCAATCGCAGGAAATGATCCTGGGCGTAATTCAGATGATCCAGGATTGCCTGGGTAGCCTTTTCAGGATTCCGGTCCCGGATCGTTTCGAAAATCGTATAATGCTGCTGCAGGAGACGCTGCTTGTGGATGGTTCCCTCAAACATCACTTCTCTCGTCACCCGCTGGGTCTTGTGGTAGAGCGAAAGAAGGGTGAAGGCGATGTGGGACAGGACCATGTTGTGTGTCGCCTGGTAGATGGTCAAGTGAAACCGGACGTCGTTTTCCACGCCCAACTCATTCTTTTCCACATCCTTTTCCAATTCCCGGTAGAGGGCTTCCAATTGCTCGATTTCCTTATCCGTGACAAGCTGTGAAGCTTGGCTCGCCGCCCAGCTCTCCAGCGTCTTTCTTACTTCCAGGAACTGAACGACCATCGCCACGTCGTCTCCGATGGCGCGGGCCAGCGGATCGCGCAGGGAGGAATCCGCAAGCGATTTCACGACGCTCCGCCTCCGGTGCTGGACTTCGATGAAACCCATCGTCTCCAGCGTTTTGAGGGCCTCGCGCAAGGGAGGGCGACTCACCGAAAGCTGGTTGGCCATCTCCCTCTCCGAAGGGAGGATGTCTCCCGGATTTAGCTTGCCCTCCTTGATGAGATCGACGATCTGTTCCACGATCCCGTCGGAAAACCTTTTATATTGAAGCGGAGTAAACATTTCGCCGTTACCTCACTCTGGTTTTGGGTAGATATAATAGAATGCGAAAAAGTTGTCAATAATGGTTTTGGTTATACCAAGTATGCAACAAAAAAGAAACAAAATTATACAATTACTCGTATTCATTATTAAAATTGTGATATTGGAAAGGTCTTGACATTCAAAAATTGATCTTATATGGTCATACCAAATTTTAAATGCGCAAAGGGCTGCGACCTGACTTTATTTCACACCATTACAGGCAGTTGCCGCAAGAAAAGTCGACCTGCGACATTGTCGATCTTTGGTAATACCAGATGTCGCCACTTCTATACACAGCAGCTTCGCCGCAGGCCAACATCCTATCTGCCGATGAGGTGCAATGATGAATTCTTCACCCCAAAACCCTCCGGAAAGAACGACCAAAGAAATCCTCAAAGCACAGACTGCCGGTAAGAAAAAAACCCCCCTGTACAATCCGCGGGCCATGGAAGAAATCCGGACTCGGTTCGACAAGTGGTTCCAGACGAGCGTGAGGCCGGCCGACCGGCAACAGTGGGAAAAAACTCCGCGGACGGTCCTGGGTTCCGACATCCCTCGGGCGATGCTCTATTCGCCTCTTTCCAATCCGGATTTCGACTACCTGGAAGATATCGGCAATTCCGGCGAGGCGCCCTTCGCCAGGGGGATCCACGCCAATATGTACCGCGGCCGGGAATTCACGATGAGACAGCTCACGGGCTTCGGCTCGCCTGAGGACACGAATCGCCGGATCAAGTTCATGATGGAACACGGCGCAACAGGCCTCAGTATCCTCTTCGACATCCCCACCATCCAGATGTACGACTCCGATGACCCCCTTTCGCAGGGTCAGGTCGGCATGTCGGGTGTTTGCATCGACTCCGTGGACGATATGGATCTGCTGTTCAAGGACATTCCCCTCGATCAGGTAACGGTCTCCATCGTGACCCATTACCCGTCCAACACGGCGATCCTTTTCCCCATGTACCTTGTTCTCGCCGAAGAAAGGGGTATTCCCTGGGATAAGCTCCGCGGCAGCGTCCAGAACGATACGACACTCGAGGAACTGATCCGCAGCGGCGCCGAATACACCCCGCCTTCTGATTGTTTCCGGGTCCAATGCGACAATATCGAGTTCATCCGCAACAATGTGCCCCAGTGGAATTTCATCACGCTCAACGGCTATAACCTGCGGGAATTCGGCACGTCGGGAGTTACCGAGATGGCCGTCGCGATCGCCAACGGCATCGCGACCCTGGAGGACCTGAAGCGGCGGGGACACGACGTCGATCTTGTCGCCGAACGGCTGGCCTTTTTCTGGTCGCCGGCCAGCGACTTCTTCGAAGAAGTCGCCCGCCTTCGCGCCGTGCGCCGGCTCTGGTACAAGATCATGAAGCACCGTTTCGGCGCGCACAATCCCCGCGCCATGTGGATGCGCTGCCATGTCCAGACGTCCGGTGTCTCCCTTGTCCAGCAGGAACCTCTCAACAACGTGATCCGCGCCGCCTACCATGCCCTCTCCTCCATCCTCGGCGGAGCGCAATCGCTCCACGTCGACTCCTATGACGAGGCCTATTCCGTGCCAACCGAGGAAGCCGCCCTTCTGTCGCTGCGCACCCAGCAGATCATCCAGGAAGAAACGGGCGTGATCGATGTCGTGGATCCCCTCGGAGGATCCTTCTATGTCGAGGCGCTGACCGATGAAATCGAACGGAGGATCCTGGACGAAGTCGATGAGATCGAACGGGCCGGCGGCTATGTCGCGTGCATCGAGAATGGCCTCCTGCATAAAAAGATCACCAACTACTTCACGACCCAGCAGCGGGAGATCGAGGACGGCCAGATCAAGATCGTTGCCTACAACATCTACAAGTCGGAAACGGAACCCCCGCCCATCAATGTCTTTCGCTATCCCGAAGGAGTTGAACAGAGGCAACGGGAACGACTCGGCGAGCTTCGTCTTCGTCGCAACAACGACCGGGTCGCCGCCGCACTCAACGCATTGCGCGATGCCTGCAGAAAAAAAGTCAACATCGTTCCCTTCAGCGTGGACTGCGCCCGTGCGCGTTGCACGGAAGGAGAGCTCTACAGGGTCTTCAAGGAGGCCTTCGGTCTTTGGCGACCACCGGCCTTATGGTAGGAAGCACCTTATCGTCGAAGGAGGTTGGGAATTTCCCCATGAAAAGCAAGATCAAGGTTCTGCTTTCAAAACTGGGTCTGGATGTCCATAACCGCGGGATTATCACGGTGGCGAAGGAGTTGAGCAACGCCGGCATGGAAGTCGTCTACATCGGCAATGCCCTGCCGCGCCAGATCGTTTCCGCCGCGGTTCAGGAAAGCGTGGATGTGGTCGGCGTCAGCTCCCTGGGAGGCGCCCACCTGACCCTCGGTTCACCGCTGATCGAAGAGGCCGCGCGCGAAGGACTCAAGGAGAAGGTCGTGTTCGTCATCGGAGGGGTCTTTGCGCCCCAGGACGCCCTCCGCCTCGGCGAAATCGGTTTTGACGGCGTCTTCACTCCCGGCGCAACCCGGGATGAGATCGTATCGTCGATCACCCGTCTCGTGGAGGAAAAGGCAAAGATCTGACGAACTCCCGAGAAGTTAAAGAGCTTGAAACGGAACGACTTGGTGAAATGTTCTGCAGGCAAAGACAAGCTCACCGCGACACCGGACCGAGCATGCCCCGGGCGATGTCACGGTGGGACTCCCCAACTGCCGGGGGAAGGATGAAGGATCTCGCAGCCCCGGAACGCTTCGCGAAGCCATAAAAATCTTATGGAGGTGTTCGGATGATGTCCAGAGATTGGCCCCCCAAGTACGATCGCTCCTATCTGCCGCGCAGCAGCCAGAAGTACTGGAGCGAGGCAATCGAAACGATGGATCCCGATGAAAGGGATAAAAAGATCGTCCTCCCGAAATTGCAGGCCCAACTCAAGTATGCCTACGAAAAATCGCCCTTCTACAAGAGGAAATGGGACAAGGCGGGCGTAAAGCCGGAAGATATCCGCTCCCTCGCCGATTTTGAAAACGTCCCCTTCGTCACGAAAGAGGAGATCCGCCAGGATCAGGCGGAGAATCCTCCCTTCGGCACTTACCTCTGCGTGCCCCGGAACGAAGTCGCCAGGGTTCAGGGCACCTCCGGAACCACCGGCAGGCCGACCGCCTTCGCAATCAGCCGCGGCGACATGGAGAGGATCGCCGAGGCCCACGCCCGGGCCATGTGGGGCTTTGGTGTGCGGCCGGACGACACGGTATTCATCGGTTCGTTCTTCAGCCTCTACTGGGGAAGTTGGGGCGCCCTGCTCGGAGCTGAGCGTCTCGGCGCCACGGCCTTCCCGTTCGGCGCCGGTGTCGCCGGGCAGTCCGACCGGTCCATCGAATGGATGCGGGACGTCAAGCCGACGGTTTTCTACGGCACACCTTCCTACGGTCTCTATCTGGCCGAGAAGGCAAGGGCCCGCGGGATCGATCCGAAGAAGGATTTCAATTTCCACATCCTCTTCTTTTCCGGTGAACCCGGTGCCGGCGTCCCTGCGACGCGGAAGCGGATTGAAGAAACCTACGGCGGCATCTGCATCGACTCCGGTTCCACGGCCGAGATGGCCCCCTGGATGGCGAACTGCGAGTGCGAACATCGCCAGGGCATGCATTTCTGGCAAGACAGCGTGTACGCGGAACTGGTCGATCCGAAGACGAAAAAGCGCGTACCCTATGGGCAGGAAGGCGCCACCGTCTACACCCACCTGGAGAGGGATTCCCAGCCCATGATTCGCTTCTGGGCGGGCGACATTACCCGCTGGGTGATCGATCCTCCCTGCCCCTGCGGCAGAACCTACCCGCGGCTGCCCAAGGGCATCTACGGGCGCGCCGACGATATGATCGTCGTCCGCGGAGAGAATGTCTATCCGAGCGCGATCGAGGATGTCATTCGCGCCATCAAGGGATTCGGCGATGAATTCCGGATCGTTGTCACACGCGAAAAGGAACTGGACGAGATGACGGTACTGACGGAGCGGGCGGCGGATGCCGATGTCTCCGTGGTTCCGCAGATTAAGAAGAAGCTCGAGGGCGACTTGAAGGCGCGCGGCCTGAGGTCGGTCGTCGAAGTGAAGGAGCCGGGAACCCTGGAGAGAACGGAGTTCAAGGCCAAGCGCGTGATCGACAAGCGCAAGATCCATGGTTAAGGAATCTGGAAAGATCCCTTAACGGAACAGGGGCGCTCCGGCCGGAGCGCCCCTTCTTGTTTAGCCTCCGGCAAGATTCAGCGCCGCGGGAGCATGAGCTTCGACATTTTCCGGAAACCTCCACGCGGAGAGTTCATGATTGCGAATCAGGAGATCCTTTCTCTCGCCGGATCAGTTGCAGGAGAATCATGCAGGCCCCCACGGAAATGGAGGAGTCCGCCACGTTGAAGGCGGGCCAGTGGTAGGAAGATAGGTAAAAGTCCAGAAAATCGATCACCTCGCCGAATCGAATGCGATCGATCAGGTTCCCCAGCGCACCGGCAAATACGAATGCCAGGGCGAGGCTCATGGCGAGCGAATCGGCCTTTTCCTTTTTCAGATAGTACAGGATGAGCAGGGCCACCACAACGGTGATGGCGGTATAGAAGACGGAACGGAAACCGGGAGAAGCGCCCGACAGGAAGCCGAAGGCAGAACCCGGATTCCGCACGTAGGTAATACTGAACAGGCCGTCAATGACCTCAAACGACTGGTGCAACTCGAGCCAGCCCAGCACCCAGGCCTTGCTTGCCTGATCGGCCGCAATGATCGCCGCCGCAGCGAACAGGAAGATCCAGTATCTCCTCGATGATTCCGCCGCCCCCATAGCTGAGCCCTCCTCCCGGCCTCTGCCGCCCGCTCACACGTCAGGAGATCTGCTTCAGGCAGCGGGAACAGAGCGTCGGATGAACGTCGTCTCCGCCCAGCGACTCATAGTAGATCCAGCAGCGGCCGCACTTGCTTCCCCGCGCCTTGCCGACGCCGATCCGCAATCCCTTGATCTCGGGGCTTTCATACGCATTGTCCAGCGTCTCTTTTCCGACGACGTCGAACTGCGAAACGATGAGCAGGGACCGCATATCCTCCCGGTGGCTCTCGAGCAGTTCCCGAAGCCCATCGGGTGGAGCCGCTTCCACGCGGGCATCGAGCGAGTGCCCGATGACCTTGTTCTTGCGGGCAAGCTCCACGGCCTTCGCAATTTCGCCCTTCACGGCGATCATGGACCGCCAGCGCTCCCCCAGTTCAGGATTCCAGCGCTCGGGATCCACTTTCGGAAAGGGCACGAAGTGAACGCTTTCAGCCTTCCCCGCCCCCCCGGGCATCGCCGACCAGATCTCTTCGGCCGTGAATGTCAGGATGGGCGCGAGCAGCCGCGTCATGCCGTCAAGGACGGCGTACATGGCCGTCTGCGCCGAGCGCCGCTGCGCCGACGCCGGGGCCGAGGTGTACAGCCGGTCCTTGAGGACGTCCAGATACAGCGAACTCAGATTGACGGTGCAGAAGTTGTACAACGTCGTATAGACGACATGGAACTGAAATTGCTCATAGGCCTCCGTCACCCTCTTCACGACCTCCTGCAGCCGATGCAGGATCCAGCGGTCGAATTCCTCCATCTGCCCGTACGGGACGGCGGCGGCGGGATCAAAATCGTACAGGTTTCCGAGGAGGAAGCGGGCCGTGTTGCGGATGCGCCGATAGGCCTCCACCAGCCGCTGGAGGATCTCCTCGGAGATGCGGACATCGTCGGTATAGTCTTCCGCGGCGACCCACAGGCGAAGGATCTCCGCCCCGTACCGTTCGATGATTTCCTCCGGTTCGATGACGTTCCCCACGGACTTGGACATCTTCTTCCCTTCGCCGTCGACCACGAAGCCGTGGGTCAGCACCGCCTTGTAGGGAGCGCGGTTCCGGGTTCCCACCGATTCCAGAAGCGACGAATGGAACCAGCCGCGGTGCTGGTCGCTGCCCTCCAGGTAAAGGTCGCAAGGAGACCGGAGCGCCGCCCTTTTCTCCAGGACGGCCGCGTGGCTGACGCCCGAGTCGAACCAGACGTCGAGGATATTCGTTTCTTTCTTGAATTCCTTTCCGCCGCATTGCGGGCAGGACGTCCCCGGAGGCATCAGATCCTTCGCTACCCGCTCAAACCAGACATCGGCGCCGTAACGGCCGACGAGATCGACGATGAAATCCATCATCTCCTTCGTCATATGCTCCTTTTGGCACTCGGCGCAATAGAACACCGTGATCGGGACACCCCACAGCCTCTGCCGCGAAATGCACCAGTCCGGACGGTTTTCCACCATGCCGTAGATCCGGTCGCGGCCCCATGAGGGGATCCAGCGGACACCCGCGATCGCCGCGAGGGCGTTTTTCCGCAGGCCGTTCTTCTCCATGGAGATGAACCACTGCTCCGTCGAGCGGAAGATGATGGGGCTCTTGCAGCGCCAGCAGTGCGGATAGGAATGGACGATGTCCACCAACCCCAGGAGAGCGCCTTTTTCTTTCAGGCGCCGATTGACCGGGACGTTGGCGTCGAAGACGAACAGGCCCGCGAATTCGGGGACGTCCTTCGTAAACTTCCCGTCATCGTCCACGGGAGCATAGTTCTCCAGGCCGTACTTCATCCCGATCTCGTAGTCCTCCTGGCCATGCCCCGGGGCGATGTGGACGCACCCCGTGCCCGCCTCCAGGGTGACAAAGGGGGCGAGGATCAGCAGGCTTTCCCTGTCAACGAGGGGATGACGGCACTTGAGCCCCTCCATGACGGCGCCCGGGAACTCGTCCAGGATCTCGTAAGGCTTTCCCCGCCAGCCGAAGGCGTCCAGGCAGTAGTCCAGCATCTCCCTGGCGAAGATCAGGACCTCTCCCTCCACCTTGACTGCCACATAAATAAAGTCTTTGTGGAATGCGATAGCAAGGTTCGCCGGGATCGTCCAGGGGGTCGTCGTCCAGATCACGACGCTCACTTTCGGCTCACCCTGGAGCTTCGGACGCACCTTGGCGACATCGGAGATCAGGGGAAACTTGACGTAGATCGAGGGCGTCGTATGTTCGGCATACTCCACCTCGGCTTCCGCCAGGGCCGTATGGCAGGTAGCGCACCAGTAGACCGGCTTCTTCCCCTTGTAGACGCTGCCGTTCAGCAAAAGTTTCCCGAACTCTGCGACGGTTGTCGCCTCGTAGGCATAGGCCATCGTAAGATAGGGATCTTCCCATTCCCCGAAGACGCCGAGACGTTTGAACTGGGCGCGCTGGATGTCCACGTATTTCTCTGCATACCGGCGGCAGAAGCGGCGTTTCTCCGCCTGGGACATCGACGCTTTCTTGTCACCCAGTTCCTTATCGACCTGATGTTCTATGGGCAGACCGTGGCAGTCCCAGCCCGGCACGTAGACACTGTCGAATCCGGCCATATTCCTGGACTTGATCACCAGATCCTTGATGATTTTGTTGAGGGCGTGCCCCAAGTGGATGTTGCCGTTGGCGTAGGGAGGACCGTCATGCAGGATATAGGGCGGGTTCCCTTTCAGGGCCTGCCGGGTTCTCTCATAGATCTTCATCTCGTCCCAGCGGCTGAGGATCTCCGGTTCACGCTTCGCGAGGTTGGCTTTCATCGGGAAATCCGTTTTCGGTAGATTCAAGGTGTCTTTGTAATCCATGGGAATGCCCTTTCAATTGTGTCGGAAATAGCTGCGTTACCTATCACAGAAGACGGTGGCTTTCAAGAGGAACCGGGGGAAGGACAAAAAACCCCCCGGCCGTCTGACGGCCGGGGGGTTGGAATTACAATCGAGATCCTCTGTCGGGACGGACCGAAACGCGACTACATCCCCATACCGGGATATCCACCGCCGCCGCCTCCGGGAGGCATCGCCGGCGCTGTTTCTTCCTTCGGCTTCTCGGCCACCATGCACTGGGTCGTCAGCATCATGGAGGCAACGCTCGCCGCGTTCTGCAGGGCGAACCGCGTGACCTTCGTGGGATCGATGACGCCCGCAGCGATCATGTCTTCGTACGTCTCGTTCGCCGCGTTGAATCCGAAGGCACCCTTCTTCTCTTTCACCTTCTCGACGACGACGCTGCCTTCCCAGCCTGCGTTGGCAGCGATCATGCGAAGAGGCTCTTCCAGAGACTTCTTGATGATATTCACGCCGATGGCCTGGTCGCCTTCAAGTTTCAGCCTGTCCAGGGCGCCGAGCGTCCGGATATAGGCGACGCCGCCGCCGGGAACGATTCCCTCCTCGACAGCTGCGCGGGTTGCGTTGAGGGCGTCTTCGACGCGGGCCTTCT
>DIWJ01000050.1 GCA_002428445.1 Syntrophaceae bacterium UBA6109 | reverse complement strand
GTTCGAGGACGATCGCCATTCCCTGCCCGCCGCCGATGCAGAGCGTGGCGAGCCCCAGGTTGAGGTCCTTCTTTTGCATCTGCACGGCGAGGCTGTAGGTGATCCGGGCGCCGGTGCAGCCGACGGGGTGACCGATGGAGATGCCGCTCCCGTTCAGGTTGCATCGGTCGAGGCCGATCCCCAGTTCCCGCATACAGGCGATCGCCTGGACGGCGAAGGCCTCGTTGAGTTCAATCAGATCGATGTCCCGGATGGCGAGCCCCAACTGTCCGAGAACCTTCCGCGTCGCCGGGATCGGTCCGAGCCCCATGTAGGCCGGATCGACGCCGCCCGAAGCGTAGCCCTTGATCCGGGCCAGCGGTTTGAGGCCGAGTTCCTTCGCCCGGTCCGCGGACATGACAACGACAGCCGCCGCCCCGTCGTTGATTCCGGAGGCGTTCCCCGCGGTGACCGTTCCTCCCTCCTTTTTGAAGGCCGGCGAGAGCTTGGCCATCTTTTCGAGCGAGGTGTCCATCGGCCGTTCGTCCGTCCGGAAGGCGATGGGATCTCCCTTCTTCTGCGGAATCGGCACGGAGACGATCTCGTCGTCGACAGCGCCGCTCGCGATCGCGGCGCGGGCCCGCTGGTGGCTGAGCAGCGCCAGTTCATCCTGCTCCCTCCGGGTGATCCCGTAGCGGGCGGCGATGTTCTCGGCCGTGAATCCCATATGATAGCCGTTGAAGATCTCATAGAGGCCGTCGTAGACGACCAGGTCCGTAATTTTACCGTACGGCGAACTCATCCGATACCCCCAGCGGGCGTCCGGGAGGGCGAAGGGGACATTCGACATGTTCTCCATGCCTCCCGCTACGACAACTTCCGCGTCTCCTGCCTTAATGGACTGCGCGGCGAGTGCGATCGCCTTCATCCCGGAGGCGCAGACCTTGTTCACGGTGATCGCGTTGGTCTCTTCGGGCAGACCCGCATAGATGCCGGCTTGACGGCCCGGATTCTGCCCCAGCCCCGCCTGGATTACGTTTCCCATGATGCATTCATCGAAATAGACGGGCGCGGCCGTATCCGGGTAATCATAATGTTTTTTATGAAGATCCGTTTGGCCCCCGTCCTTGAAGACATCGGGACGGCAGGCGCTGACGGCGGCGCTGACGGCGGGCCGGAGGCCGGCCCTCCGAATCGCCTCCTTGATGACCAGCGCGCCCAGATCGACAGCCCGGACCCCTTTCAGCGATCCGCCAAAGCTGCCGACGGCGGTCCTTGCTCCGCTGACAATCACAACCTCTCCCATCTATACCTGCCTCCTTTCCAAAGTTATACCCGAATCAGCATCGCGTCGCCCTGGGCGGCGCCGGAGCAGATGCCGCAGACGCCCAGCCCCCCGCCGCGCCGCCGGAGTTCGTAGGCGAGGGTCATCAGGATCCTCGCCCCCGTCGCCCCAATCGGGTGGCCGTAGGCGATGGCGCTGCCGTTCACGTTGACTTTCGCGAACATCTGTTCTTTCGTCATCCCGAGGATTGCCCGGGCGCTGACGAGGACGACCGCGGCAAAGGCCTCGTTGATCTCGACCAGGTCGATCTTGTCGAGTGAAAGGTCGTTCTGCTCCAGGATCTTCCGGATGGCAAGCCCCGGGACCGTCGCAATGTCCTTGGGCGGCTGCGAAACCTCGGCATAGTCCAGGATCGTGCAGAGGGGCTTGATCCCGAGCTCGGCGGCCCGTTCGGCGCTCATCAGGAGGCAGACGTCGCCCCCGTCGTTCACCCCCGGGGCGTTCCCGGCGGTGACGCTTCCCGGCTCTCCGGTGACCGTACTCTTGTGGCCGAAGACCGGTGGCAGCCTGGAGAGCCCCTCGATCGTCGTCTCCGGCCGGGGGCCCTCATCGGTGTCCAGGATGAAGCTCTTCTTCCCTTCGCGGACCTCGACGGGGAAGATCTCGTCGTCGAGCCGCCCCGCCTTCATCGCGTCGACGGCGGCCAACTGGGAGTGGAGGGCCCACTCGTCCTGGTCCGCGCGGCTGAACCCGAACTCATCCGCCACCTCCGAGCCGTGCAGCGCCATGTGGCGATTGTAGAAGGCGCACCAGAGGCCGTCGTTGACCATCAGGTCCAGGGCCGGGCGGGAGGGAAGGCCCATCTTGGCCCCCCAGCGCATCTCCGGCAAGCCGAAGGGTGCGTTGGTCATGCTTTCCTGGCCGCCGGCGATGCAGATGTCGGCCCGGCCGAGCTGGATCATTTGGACGGCAAGGTCGATCGTCTTGATCCCCGAGGAGCAGACCTTGTTCACGGTGATGCTGGGGACCTCCTCGGGAAGACCCGCCAGGATCGTCGCCTGGCGGCTGGGGACCTGGCCGCAGCCCGCAGGTACGACCTGCCCCATGAAGACATAGTCCACGTCGGCCGGTTTGACCTTGCCGCCGGTCCGGCGGAGGACCTCCTGGATGGCCAGGGCGCCAAGCTCCGGTGCGGTGAAACCCTTCAGCGCTCCGCCGAAGCGGCCGTAAGGGGTCCGGCAGGCCTCGACGAGGACGACTTCGCGGAGACCCGGGACAGGCTTTCTGTTTCGGCCCATCGTCGAAAAGTCGGGTCTTCGTTCGCCGAGTCCCGCCACTGGGCGCCCGGCGTATATTTGCGACATCTTCTGTTCCAGTTTCTGCGGTATCTTTTCCATGCTTACTCTCCAATCTTGACGGCATCGTAAAAAGTCCGGATGCTGCGTTGCGCTTCATCCTTCGTCATTGCGGCGTACGGAAAAGTACGCCTCATTCCTCAGGACTCGCGCGCCTTGCCTGCGGCCATTTTACGAAGCCGTCAGTCTCCTATCTTCGTTACAAATTCGATTTCGCGCGGCACCTTGTAGGAGGAGAGGTAGGTCCGGCAGTGCCGGAGGATCTCCCGTTCCCCAACCTCTGTGCCAGGTTTTTTCACGACAAGGGCCTTGACGATCTCCCCCCGCAGCAGGTCCTCCTTGCCGATAATATGGGCCGCCTGCACGGCGGGATGAAGGCCGAGGACGATCTCGATCTCCCGGGGATAGACGTTGAAGCCGCTCGTGATGATCATCCGCTTCTTCCGGCCGGTGAGGAAGATATAGCCGTCGGAGTCCATCCGGCCGAGGTCGCCTGTATAAAGCCAGCCGTCCTGGATGACCTGGGCGGTTGCCTCTTCGTTCTTGTAGTATCCCTTCATGATGTTTTCGCCCTTCAGGATGAGCTCGCCGATGGTTTCCCGGGGGACGTCCCGTCCCTCCTCGTCGACGATTTTCCCGGCGACGCCCGGGATTGTAATCCCGATGGAGCCTGGTTTCTGGGGCATATCGAGGCGGCTGAAGGAGGAGACGGGCGACGCCTCGGTGAGGCCGTAGCCCTCCATGATCTTGACGCCGAATTTCTGCTCGAAGGGGGCAATGAAATCCGCGGGCATCGCCGCCCCGCCGGTAATGCAGACCTTCAGGGAATCGACCTGGTATTTGTCCGCCCCTTCATGGAGGAACATGCCGAGGAAGAGTCGGGGAACGGCGGCGATGTAGGAAACTTTCTCCTTTTCGATGGCGGTGAAGACTCCGTCGAGTGTGAAGCGATCCATCAAAACGACACCGGCGCCGATCCGGAGCGGCGCCAGCATGTTGGCCACGGCCCCGAAGGAGTGAAAGAAGGGGATGACGGCGAGGCCGATGTCTCCTTGATCCCGATGACAGATCGTTCGGAGGAGGAGCGACTGGGTGAGGAGGTTGCGATGGGTGAGGACCGCCCCGAGAGGCCGGCCCGTCAGCCCCGCGGTGTAGATCATGACGGCGGGGTCGTCTTCTCCGAGTTCGGGGATCTCCGTCGTGAAGGGCCCCGTTTCGACGATCTTCCGAAACAGAGAATCCTCTTCCGGCCCATTGGTCTCGATGAGGTGGCGGCAGAGGGGGAGTTCCTCCCGGATCTCGTCGAACCGTTTTGCGAGTTTTCCTTGCGTAATCAAACATTTCGAGTCGCTGTTTCCGAGGAGGTGCCGCAGTTCGTAGGGAGTCGATTGCACGTTCAGCGTCACGGCAACGCCGCCGATCTTCTGGACGGCAAAATAGGCGATGATGAACTCCGGGCAATTGGGGAGCATGACCGACACTTTGTCCCCCTTGGCCAGGCCGAGAGACCGCAGATGGTTCGCCAGGGCGCAAGCGGCCTGCTCCAGTTCCCGATAGACGATCCTGCGGTCGTCGTGGATGACGGCCACCTGTTCGCCAAATTTTTCAGCGTTTTCCGCCAGCATCTTTCCCAGACTCATGATGTGTTTTCAACCCCTGATTTTTTGCTCCTGCTTAGCACAGGAGGCGAAAAAATTTCAACAGAATAAAGACGGCCGGGATGATTTATTACTCCGGCAACCATAAATGCCGATCCTGTCATTCCCGCGAAAGCGGGAATCCAAGGCAGGACTGGATGCCGGATCAAGTCCGGCACGACAACCTTTGATATGTTTACTTGCCGGAGGAATAAATGCGTGCGGCGATGTTTTTTCTGTTTTTCTTCTTGATCGAACCCCGCCTTTTCTTTATAATGATCTACCTCGCAAAAACGCCCATCCGGGCGCGGAACCGCCGTGCAGACTTCAGGCGTTCCCTGAAAGTTGAGATCAGATCCGTCGATGTGAAATGTTTTCCGTCTTCAGCAATGGACCATTCAATCTAAGGAGGGAAGGTATGAAAAAGACCGTTTTTGCGTTGCTGCTCGTGTTGTTGTGGACCGTTTCCTCGGCCGTCGCGGCCGAACTCAAGGTCGGTGACAAGGCCTCGGACTTCAAGCTGAAGGATTCGACCGGGAAAGAATACTCCCTGGATCACCCGCAATTCAAGGGCAAGGTCATGTACATCGGCTACGTGGATCCCGATGAGAAGGACACGAACAACCATGTGGAGGACGCCCTGAAAAAGGAGCGGGATTCGGGCGCTCTGGACAAGGAAAGGTACGTGGGTTTCGGGATCGTCAATCTCAAGGCGAGCATGATGCCGAATTTCCTGATCAAGTCGGCCATCAAAAGCAAACAGGAAAAGACGGGTGCGATCATTATTCTGGACCTGGATTACACCATCCTCAATCAGTGGGGCCTCAAGAACGACGCCTCCAACGTGGTTGTCCTCGACAAGGAACGGATCTGCCGCTATGTCAACAGCGGCAAGCTGCCGCAGGAAGAGCTTGTCAAGATGATCCAGATCATCAAGGAGTATCAGGCAAAATAATTTTGGAAGAGCAACGGAGAATAGCGGTGGCGATCCCCAAATTCGGTCTGGTGGGCGGGGCGGAGGGGTTCGCCGCCGCGCTCACCGAACGGATTGCCGCCGACCCCCGGTTTGAGGTCCACGTCTTTGCCAACCGCTGGGTTGCCTCTTCCGACAGGATCACCTTCCATCGGGTTCCCATCGTCCGCTTTCCGAGGTTTCTGACCACGGCGGGTTTTGCCTGGTTTGCGGGAAGAGAGATCTCCGCCGCGGGTCCCTTCGACGTCATCCACACCCATGACCGGATCTTCCGGGCCGACGTCTACACCATGCACGGCATCCCCCACCGCCGGTGGATCCGGGAGGTGCGCGGCAAGGGGGCGAGCCTCTTCGACCGCGCCCTTGCCCGCGTGGAGGATCGCCTCGTCTCCGCAGGGGGTTGCCGCCGGTTCCTGGCCGTCTCCGAACTGACCCGAAAGATCTTCCTGGAGGAGTACCCCGTCGATCCCGGCCTGGTGAAGGTGATCCACCCGGGGATCGATACCGCCCCCTACGCCCGGCTCGACCGCGACCGCTGCCGGCGGGAGGTCCGCAACCGCTTCGGGATCGCTGCCGATGACCCCCTGATCCTCTTCGTCTCCATGAACTTCTCCGTCAAAGGCCTCGATCGCCTGTTGAAGGGCCTCGGTTGCCTTCGGAAAAGGAATCCTGATGCGCGGTTCACGCTGCTCGTTGTCGGCCGGGGGGATGAGAAGGCCTATGGGCGCCTCGCCCGGGATCTGGGGCTCGGCCATGCCGTTGTCTTTGCCGGCGCCGTGGCAAGGGAGAAACTGCCGGAGTTCTACCTCGCGGGGGATGGCTATGCCATGCTCTCCCGTTTCGATACCTTCGGGATGGTCGTCCTGGAGGCGATGGCCGCCGGTCTGCCCGTCCTCATCAGCGGGCGGGTGGGAGCCCGGGACCTCGTCCGGGAAGGGGTAAACGGTTTCATCATCGAAAACCCGGATGATGCTGACGCCGTCGCCGACCAAGCCGGGCGGATGCTCGACGGGGATCTCCGGGCAAGGATGGGGCTTGAGGCCCGTCAAACGGCCCGGGAAAACTCCTGGGATAACGTCGTCGCCCGGGTCCTGGAGAGCTACGAGGAGATCCGGGCGGATCGGCGGATGACCGCTTCGTAGGAATCCTTCCCGCACCATTCACCCTTGCCGCCGGCCATGAACGCGGTCGAGGCGTGAGGCGTGCGGTAACGACAAGGGTAGCACCGGCCGATCCCGGAACCGTGAGAATATCGTGGTGAGAAAATGGTCGATTTGTGTTAGAAGGACTGAAAATGGAATCGCGATATCGATATAAGGATGAATACACTGGAAGTTTCGATCATCATCGTCAATTGCAATACGGCCGACCTGATCGGGGCATGCCTCGAATCCCTCGGCTCCGACGCGGCTGTCTCCCGCGAGATCTTCGTCGTCGACAACGGCTCGACGGACGGGAGCGCGGAGATGATCCGCAACCGTTATCCACGGGTTCATCTGATCGTCAATTCCGACAACAAAGGCTTCGCCGCGGCGAACAACCAGGCGCTGCCCCTGTGCCGCGGGCGCTACCTCCACTTCCTGAACCCGGATGCCGCTTTGACGGATTCCGGCGTACTGGAGGTGTGCATCCGCTTCATGGATGCCCATCCGCGGATCGGCCTGGCGGGCACCCGCCTGATCTATCCGGATGGAAGCCCCCAGGAATCGGTTTCCCGGAGATATCCCGGGCAGAAGTTCGCCGCGACGGAGATGGACGGCTTGAAAGGCGAGATCGCCTGCGTGATGGGTTCCAGCATGTTCGCGCGAACCGACCTGATCCGACGGCTCGGCGGCTTCGATGAGGACTTCCCCCTCTACGGGGAGGACCAGGATCTCTGTCTGCGCATCCGCCGGGCCGGTTACGAGATCGGGTATATCGAAAATGCCGCCGTGATCCACCATGGCGGACAGAGCGAGCGGGAGTCCATCCCGGCGGATGTCTGGAAGAAAAAGACGCATGCCGAATGCCTCTTCTACCGGAAGCACTACCTTCCGGAAACCGTTGCCCGAATCCGGAGGGCCGACCTGCGCAAGGCCCGCTTCCGGTTGGTCACCCTCGCCCTGACCCTGCCTTTCTTCGGCGGCCGGCGCCGGGCGGAAGGGACGGGGAAGCGGACCAAATATCGGGCCATTTGTGAAACGCTCCAATCGCCGAATCCGGAAGGAAGGAGCTGACTCCGTGGAACGTGCCTATAAGAACTGCATCCTCTGCGGCAGCCCGGAGCGGGAACCGCTCATCCGGAAGGATCAGTGGACGGTCCTCCGGTGCAAAGGATGCGGCCTGGGCGTTCTGGATCCCCATCCCGATCAGCGCGAGCTGGGCGATCTTTACCAAAACAGCTATTTGGAGGATCTGTACGGCGTGGGCCTTGACGTCGGTTCGTCGGAGATTCATCGGCGTCTTTCCCACGAGACGCACCGGATCCGATTTTTTCGCCGTGCGAAACGATCCGGAAGGATCCTGGACATCGGCTGTGGGATGGGCTACTTCCTGGCGGCCTGCCGCGATTGGGGATATGATGTCGAAGGGATGGACATTTCGGCGGATTCCGCGACCTACGTCCGGGATCATTTGAAGATACCGGTGGCCATCGGGACCCTCGAAGAGATTGACTATCCGTCCGCATCGTTCGATATCATCACCATGTGGCATTTTCTTGAGCATGCGCGCGATCCGCGGGTTTACCTGCAAAAGACGCAGAAGTGGTTGAAACCGGGAGGGCTGCTGGTGGTGGACGTTCCGAATTATACCGCGACGGACGCCCGGTATGCCTGGCAGAACTGGAAGGGCTGGCATCTTCCCTTCCATCTGTACCATTTTACGCCGGAGACCCTGTGCGGACTGCTGGCGAAATACGGCTTCAGAACCATCCGCCGGAAAAGCTACCTGTCCGAATCCGTAAAGGAGCGGCTCGAACGGATCATGGTTCCCACGGCGATCGCCCGGCTGGTCGCCCGCTGCTATTCGGGTCACAGCTATGCGGTCGTCGCGCGGAAGAGCGGAAAAACGGGCGGCGGAAGGGCGTTGCCATGAAGGGAAGTGGAGATTATCTGCGGGCGTTGACTGCTGGTGGGGAGTTCCGCTTTGCCCGGCTCGACCTGCCCGATATCGACAATGAGCCGGTTGCCCGGGCCTACGCGCCCGAAATCCTGGAGGAGGAGACCTGCCTCTTCCATCGCGGCGTGGAGACGGCGACCGATTACCTGGAACGGCTGCACGATTACGTCCGGCGGGGCATGGCGGAGCGGCGTCCCGCCCCGGTCGTTCGATTTGCCGACGGGGAGTACGCCTTTTACCGATGCAGCCTGGACTGCAACGGCCTCTACCGGCAGGCCGAATCGGTCGCCGCCATCCGCAGGGCCATGCCGCTGCACATCGATGCCCTCAGGAGGCTTGCCGCGGGAGGGAAGATGGCGCCCCTCATCTTTCCCGGCAATATCGTCCGCGGGCGAAAGAAAGGGCTGCTCCCGTTGTTTCTCCGTCCGGAGGAGCCCTCCTCGGGCGGTTTCCTGGATTTTCTCCGGGAAAACGGCGTCGAACTCAACGATGGAAACTACATTCCCTTCTATGCGGTTTATGCCTACCTGACCTCGGAGGTCTTCGCCCGCCTGGTGGACGGCAGGAAGGTGGGCATCCTCACCTCGCACTTTGACCCGGAGGCATGCCGGTCATGGTTTGCCCGCTTCGGGAGCCGGCCGGAGATCGTTTTTACGCAAATTCCCGCCGAGTACATCGCCACCCGGTGGGAAACGATGCGGGACGGGTTCCTGGAGCGGATTTCACCCGATACGGATCTTTGTCTGGCGGGCGCGGGCGCGGGCGCCTTGCCGATTTGCGTCGATGCGGCGCAACGGCATTCGATCCCTGTTCTCGACGCCGGGCATGTTCTGAACATGATGAATGCGCGCGAGGACAAATCGAACGGGGTGCGGCTGTACACCATCCGGAAACCAAAGGAGAGCGAGCCTTTCCCGAAGAGTGTGTCAAACAGCGGATAGATGCGGGTCAGGATGGAGATGGCAAATGGCTGTCATTCGGCGTTGCCGGAACAATGACGAATCGTCGGAGAGAGAATGAGCCCGATGGATGAAAAGATCCCGCTTTCCATCGCCCTGATTGCGTGCAATGAGGCGGAGAACCTTCCCGGTTGTCTGGAGAGCGTCGCCTTTGCCCGCCAGATCGTCGTCGTGGATTCCGGGAGCGGGGATGGGACGCCGCGGATTGCCGCCGACTTCGGCTGCGATGTTTTCACGGAGGCATGGCGGGGCTTCGGGCCGCAGAAGCAGTTTGCCGTCGACCGTTGCCGGGAGGACTGGATCCTCGTTTTGGACGCCGATGAGCGCATTCCCGCCGAAACGGCCGACGCGATCCGCCGGATTGTCCTGGCTCCTCCGGGCGCCGTGGCCGGTTACAGCTTTCCGAGAAAGAATTTTTTCCAGGGCCGTTGGATCCGCCATGCGGGGTGGTGGCCCGATCGCGTGGTTCGCCTCTTTCGGAAGGGGCAGGGCCGCCTGACCCCGGTCAGCGTCCATGAGGCGATCACCGTCGATGGGGCCGTCGAGCCTTTAAATGTTCCGATCGAGCACTGGACGGAGAGCCGCTTCGGCCCGATCCTCCGGAAGATCGACCGCTACTCCACGCTCGGCGCGGAGGAGGCCTTTGCCGAGGGCAGGAGAGCCACGATCTGGGGGGCGTTTCTGCGCGCCAAGCTCACCTTCTTCCAGGATTATTTCCTTCGCGGCGGTTTCCTGGACGGTCCGCAGGGACTGACGCTTGCCCTGACGGATGCGATCAACAAATTTTTCAAATACGCCAAGCTGAGCGAACGAAGCGGGCATCGTTGAGAAATGGACGTATCGATTATCATTGCGAACCGGAACACACGGGAACTCCTGCAAACGTGTCTGGAGTCGATTGAGACGACCGTCCGGGGCCTGTCGTATGAAATCATCGTGGTGGACAACGCCTCCACCGACGGCTGCGTCGGCATGCTGCGGGAGCGGTTCCCCAGGGTCCGTCTGATCGAAAATTCCGAAAACCGCGGGTTCGGCGCCGCCAACAACCAGGCCCTGCGCATCATGCGGGGCCGCTACGCCCTCCTCCTGAATTCGGACACGGTGCTGACGGAAAATGCCGTCGGGGAGCTGTACGCTTTTCTGGAGGCCCATCCGGAGGCGGCCATCGCCAGCGGGCAACTCCTCAACGCCGACGGGAGCCGGCAGAATTCCATTGCGGCGTTTCCGAGCCTGCTGACCCTCCTGACGAACACCCCGCTGCTGGAAATGCTGTTTCCGGGGCGTTTTCCAAGCAAGCGGCGCGCCCATGCCGGCCCGATCGAGATCGATTCGGGCATCGGGGCCTGTCTGATGGCCCGCAAAAGCGCCGTCGACGCCGTGGGGATGTTCGACGAACGCTACTTCTTCTTTTTCGAGGAAACCGACTGGGCCCGGCAGATGCGGGCCGCCGGCTGGAAAATTTTTCATGTGCCCGCCGCGCTGATCTACCATTACCAGGGTCAGAGCATCGGCGGGGACATTCTGTCCCGGATCGCTTTTTACCGCTCCCGTTACCAGTATTTCCGGAAGTGGGAAAGCCTTCCCGTCTATCTTCTGGTGCGGGCGGTCATTTTTTTTCGCCTGTTTGTGAACGGGGTTCTCACCTCGCTCGGCAGCCTCCTGACGCTCGGCCTGCGGCGGGGGATGCGCGAAAAATGGTCGGTTTACGGCAGGCTTCTCCTGTGGCATCTACGGGGTTGTCCCTGACCGGCGGAAGGAGGATCGCCCCGCCTTTTTGTCTTGACTTTCCGGCCCGATTTCATTAGGGTTCTGCGGCTGTTTCCGGGACAAAAATAATGAGTCATTTCATAGGACACCGCAATTGAATGCATCAGATGAACGAAATATACAGGGGAAAATATTCAAACTCTTCCATCTGACCGTTCCCGCGTTCATGGGGATTGTCATCTTCCTGAATCCCTTCCCTTTTTCAACGGCCACCAAGGAGATCTGCTTTTACGGTTCGCTCTTCATCGTCCTCGTCCTGGCCGGCTTCAGAAAGATCGAATTCTCCTTCCAATCGCCGCTGACGATCCCTTTTGCCCTCTTCGTCCTGTGGGTCTCCATCGGGCTGTTCTTTGCGCTCGACATGGAAAACACCCTCCACGATTATCAAACGCATCTTCTGAAATACATGGCGTTTTATTACATTGTCATCAACTTTTTCAATTCCCGGGAACGGCTGTCCACTCTTTCATGGATCATCATCACCTCCGGCGCCCTGTTTTCCATCGGAGAGATCGTCTATTTTTACGGCATCCTCGGGAACACCCTGTCCACGAAACTGGTGACGGGCATTCCCGAAGTGGCGGTCAACTGGGTGGGCATCGTTGTGGTTCCCGCCGCGATCTTTTCCCTCCATTACCTCATCACGGGGAACCATTCCCGTCGGAAGGCATTGGCCGCCGTCTCCCTCTTCTCGACATTTGCGATTTGCGTTCTGACACAGGCTCGCAGCACCATGCTTGCCCTGTTTCTATCCGTCTTGATGCTCCGCTTCCGATATAAGAAAATCATGATCGTCGGCCTGGGAATCGTGTTGATTTTAACGATGTTGCCCTCGCTCAAGGACCGTCTGACCGAAAAGGACACGATTTTGCGGAGATTGAGCATCCATTATCTCAACTGCGAAATCATCAAGGACTACCCCGTCCTGGGCATCGGTTTCGGGATGGAAGCTTACAGCAGTGGAAAGTACATCGATCTCGAGGCCTACAGCAAACGGGTTCCTGAAAAATTCCGGAGCTTGTCGATCTACTCGGATCCCCATTCCTGGCCGTTCAGCATCGCCATTCGAACCGGCCTGGTCGGACTGGCGCTGTTTCTCTATATCCTGTTCATGTCGTTCAGGGTAAGCTGGATTTCGATCCGGAAGGGGAAGGATGAGCATTGGGGGAGACCGCTGGCTGCCGCGTTTGTCGCGATTCTGGTGATCGGATTTTTCGAGCCGTTCTTCAGTCATGTTCCGGAAATCGTCTTCTATACGTTGCTGGCCATGATGACCATTGTCTGGAAATTGGGCAGGGTCGGAGATGAGACTTCCGTGAAGAGTTGCTGAAGTTGGCAACACGAGATTGCAGGGAGAAGTTCCGGGAGCAAGGCGAACGATTGACGCCCAATCCATGCCCTGCGGCTGGTTGCGAACCTGATGCCGGATTTTCAGAGGGGAGCCAATATCCCCCCTTCGGTCAAGGGAAGCGTTAATCCCTGTCCGCGAAGTCGAGCGCCGCGCAATGTACGGTGCGAGTTTATCCGGGCGGCGAGGCCGGAATCCATGAAATTTACAATCGTCACGCCGAACAAGAACGGCGGAAGGTTTCTGGAAGAGACCCTCCGCAGCGTGATTTCCCAGAGGGAAGCGGGCGTCGATCTGGAGTACCTGGTGATCGACGGCGGCAGCACCGATGGTTCACTCGAGATCATCGGGCGTTATCGGCGGGACATCTCGCAGATCCTCTCCGAATCGGATCGGGGGCCGGTTTCGGCCATCAACAAAGGGCTGCGGCTCGCTTCAGGGGAGATCGTCGCCTGGCTCAATGCCGATGACCGCTATCATCCCGGCGTCCTGAAAAGGGTTGCCTCGGTCATGGCCCAGCATCCCGACAGGGCCTTGTGCTTCGGCGCTTGCAGGATCATCGACGAATCGGGCCGGGAAATCCGCCGGGGCATCACCCGCTTCAAGGAGGCCTTCTTCCCGCTTTCTTCACGATTTACCATTCAGAGCCTCAACTACATCTCCCAGCCGGCGATGTTTTTCCGCCGTTCCGCCGCTGAGGCCGCCGGTTATCTTCGGGAAGACATGGTGGCCGCCTGGGATTACGATTTCACATTGCTCCTTTGGCGACGGGGCGGCGCGGTGCGGGTGCCGGGTCCGCCTTTGGCCGATTTCCGTTGGCATCCGGGTTCCATCAGCGCCCGGAAATTCGGTTTGCAGTTCAAAGAGGAATTTGAGGCGGCGGCGAGGGATGCCGGCCGGCTCGCACCCCAGACCTGGATCCATTGGATCGTGCGCTGGGGGATCGTCGGCGCGTATACGCTGATGGCGGCCGCGAGGAGGATAGGCAAAAAATAGGGTTCAAGAGAAATCAATATCCAATCCAATATTCGACCGTGCCCGCTTGATTCGCCTGATGCTAAGAAAGCAAAGTCTCCGTTTAGATTTATCTTTTAATGGTTTCGAGTCTCTGTGCAGGACTTGCTAAATGTCGGCATCATACATCCTCGTAGGTTTTTTACAATGGATTGCGGGGAATTTCTTTGTCCTCCTGTTCTCGCTTTTCCTGTGGTCACACCTCCGTCTTCATCGGCCATATATTGATTGTGCCCTCCTGCTTTTTTACGTCCTGTTCAATACATCCCTTTTCGTTCTTGCAATGGGGCTCATAGGAATGCTGGAACGAAACATTATGGCAGGCGTGAGCATCGCGTCATCCGTTCTGCTGTTCCTTTTCTTTCGAATACCGATTGCCTCATCTGTTCAGAAAATAAGGAACGATCTAACGGATGTTTGGAAATCCTGTGTTCATCATCCTTATCTGACAGCCGGATTTGTCGTGGTGGCTCTTCTGGTAGGATTGAGAATGCTGGCCCATGTATGGATATTGTCCCCCTATATTTGGGACACGATGTCTTATCAGTTGCCCAAGGTGGCAGAGTGGGTTCAATATCAAAAACTTGCGGCATTAGCGACGCCGGTGGCGCGCAGCTTCTGGCCGGCCAATTTCGAGCTTTTCCAGACCTGGTTTGTCCTGTTTTTTCACCATGATTTTCTCATTGAAGCTGCGGGGCTTCCCTTTTACCTGCTTGCGATCGCCGGTGTCTATTCATGCGGCCGTTCACTCGACTTTTCCGTTCGCTGGTCTGCCTTTCTCTCCCTCATTTTTGCCTTGACGCCCGCGGTTCTGATGAACGCCGTCAGTTGTAAAAACGACATTGCCGTTACCTCGATTTATCTGTTTATCCTGGCGCTTCTGCTCGATTATCGGAGAAATGGCGACCGGCTGTTCGAACATTTTGTCTTGATTGCCGCAGGATTTCTCCTGGCGCTGGGGACCAAGCCCACAATCGTCTTTGTCCTGCCGGGTCTTTGTCTGATCGGGTTCTGGTGCATTTGGGGACGAACAGTCGTGTCGCCTGAAACGGAAGTACGGAGAAATACCCTCACTGCAGCAGGTTTTGTGCTGACGGCATCGCTACTTCTCGGCATCTACTGGTATGCCCGCAACTATGCGATGTTCGACAATCCGTTCCATCCCACCGATTTCCGGATAGCCGGGAATCTCGTATTCGGCGACGGCCATGGCGAGGGTCAGCAGGGCGCCTTCAAATGGGATTCACTGCTCCTCAATTTCCAAGATCTGATTGAGAAGAAGATCTTTGATCGGGGAGAACCTTATACGGCGGATCTGGGGAATATGACCGGATGGGGCTGGTTCATTTTCTCCTGCGGTCTGGCGGCCGGTCTGCCGGCGCTGATCATGCGAGCGGATTTCCGCTGGCTGACCGCCGGATTTCTTCTCTCTCTTGCCTCTCTTTTCGGCTTTGTGCAGCCGGATCCCTGGAATATGCGTTTTGCATCATGGTTTCCCGCCCTTTTTATCATGGGCTTCGGCATCGTCGCGAGTCGCATGAAAAGGCCGATCATTCGCCGGAGCCTGATCTTTCTGGCCGTCACGAGTTCCTTGTTGAATTTCATGGCTTGCATCAGTCCGGGGTACATGTCTCCGGGTGAATGGAAGGCCGGAGCGGCCACGTCCGTATGGAAGCGCGCGGTTATCCCGGATGATTTGGCGGATGCCTTGCGCAGGATCCCCCCGGGTGAAACGCTGGCCTGTTTTACCCACGGAACGGCCCAGGTCTATCCGCTTTACGGGCCTGATTATTCGAGGAAAATCAATTATCTCGAACGGAAGAGGGATATGGATCCGGTTGCGGAAATGAAAAGAACCGGCGTGCGTTATCTGCTGTTTCTTGATGTGAATGGAGCATGGTCCCGATACATGGATTCTTATGTCGGCAAGGGACTTTTGAAGCACATCAAAAACAATCTGTATTGCCTGACGGAAGGCTTCTCGCATGAAGGGCGTTAAGCGAACTGTAATCGTGATTGTCCTGGTGATTTTCGGATGGCGTTGCTGGATGCTGCATCAGGCGGCGACAACCTCTTATCTGCAGATATCCCTCAAGTCGTCCGTCGAAGGCCAGTCCCAATTGTTCTACAACAAAGGACGCGGTTTTACGGAGGCGGATTCCGTGAAGACGATAATTTGGGTAGACGGTCAATATTTCAATTATCGTTTTCGACTGCCGGAGGAGACGCTCTATCATTTCCGTTTCGACCCTTTTGCGGCCGCCGGGACGATGCGCTTCAAGGGCATGGAGATTGTGAACGGTCTGGGCCATCGTCTGCAGGCCATCGATCTTCATCAATGGCAGGCGGCGAATCAGATTCGCGAGTTGACCCTCCGGAACAATGAATTGACCGTGGTTACCGAAGAGAAGGGTTCGGATCCGCAGATGGTCATCGAGTTCAGCCATCCCCTGAAACTGGATCGGACGCGTTCCTTCCTGACGGCGTCGCTGGTTGGCCGGGGAATGACGGAGCTGATCGTCATTGCCGTCCTGATGTTGCTGCTTCTGGCGGCGGTGAAGAGATCAGACGATCCAGCCGCCGGACGATTCGGACAGTTAGGACTTGGCGCAATCTATTTGCTGGCCTGCCTGTATCTCATCCATGTCTATTCCAAAGGTAAATGGTTGGACACGATTGCCTTTGTTCAAGCCTGCTTTACTGGATAGGGGGAGTTGTGAACAGGCTGTGACAGAAAGGCTTTTGTATGATAATGATGCGCCAGTCCATTATTGGCTGATCCTGTTCGGTGACCCTTATGACTGCAAATCTACATCAGCGCCGGTTGACGCACAGGCTGATGACGGGAAAGTATGAGTCCCTCGACTTTCAGGTGCGCCTCGGCCTGTTTTTCGTGGACCTGGTGGGGGCGATCCTCTCCGCCCCCTTCCGCCTTTTCCGGCGATGGGGCAGGCAATACAATCCGCGGGACGTCAGGAAGGTCCTGATTTTCCGGATGGACGGCCTGGGTGATCTTGTCTTGTCCACGCCGGCCCTCCGGGAGATCCGGCAAGGATTTCCCGGGGCGGAAATCACCCTCGTCATCGGTCCCTGGTCGCAGGGCATCGCTCCCTGCATCCCTTTCTATGATCGCCTCCTTGTTCACGACGCCTTCGCCTTCGGATATTTCCGGGGGAAACGCGCCCTGTCCCTTCGCAAGGAGTGGGCATTCCTGAAAAAGCTGCGCCGGGAGCGTTTCGACCTGGGTATCGACCTGCGGGGGGATATCCTGAGCATCATCCCCCTGTTCCTGTCCGGCGCCCGATTCCGGTTCGGCCGCGACCGATGGGGTGGAGGATTCCTTTTAACCCATCCCGTTCCCACGGATCGGTCGAAGGACGTTCACGAGAAGGACAAGACCCTGGCCCTTCTCTGCGCCCTGGAGATCCCGATTGTGGACCGGGGGATGGAACTGCGCATTCCCGAGAAGGATGTCGCCGTCGGTGAGCGGTTTCTCCGCGAACGTCAGGTTTTGCCGGAGGAGCGGATCGTAACCGTGGCGCCGGCCGCCCTCTATCCCTGGAAGGCATGGCCGCCGGAAAAATACGTGGAACTTACCATGCGATTGACGATGGAACATTCTTGCCGGATCATTCTCATCGGCGGCCCGGAAGACAAGGAGGCATTGGAGGATATCCGCGCCCGGGCGGACGGAAGGGCCGTCAACGGCGCCGGCTGCCTGGACTTGTGCGGGACGGCCGCCCTGATCCGGCGCTCCGCCCTGTTCATCGGAAATGACAGCGGCCTCAGCCATATCGCTTCCGCCGTGAAGACGCCCCTCATCCAGCTCTTCGGACCGGGAGAACCGGAGAAGTTCGGCTACACCGGTCATCAACAGGTGGTCATCATGAAGACGGACTGCCCCGATCACCCGTGCCAGCAACGAGAATGCACGGACCCGGGGCGCTGGTGCATGGATCGGATCTCCGTCGATGAGGTCCTCACCGCGTGCCGGAAGCTGCTGGGAAGCGAAGGTGCCGGAATGGCGGATAGCCCCGCGGCGGCCCGACGTCTATTCAGAGAAGGCGATCCCGCAGAAACCGGCCTCGACGGGAAGCGGCAATCGCCATGAACTTCAACTCCTTCGGCTTCTTTCTCTTCTTCGCCGTTTTCTGCGCTGCCTACCACGGCCTGCGCCACCGGGGCCAGAACGCCCTGCTTCTGGCAGGGAGCTATTTCTTCTACGCCGCCTGGGATGTGCGCTTCCTGGCTCTTCTGGGGATGACCACGGCCGTGGATTATTCCATCGGCCGCGCCCTTGCCGGCTGCGACCGGGAGCGCACGCGGAAAACCCTGATCCTGGCGAGCATCGCCTTCAACCTCGGCATCCTTTGTTTTTTCAAGTATTTCAACTTTTTCCAGGCCGAGGCGTGCCGTTTGGCCGCCTTCCTGGGGATCGTCCTCAGCCCCGTCGCCCTGAACATCATCCTGCCTGCGGGAATATCCTTTTATACCTTCAAATCGATGAGCTACACCATCGATGTGTACCGCCGTACATTGCCCGCGACGGATCGCCTGCAGGACTATGCGATCTACGTCGCCTTCTTTCCTCAACTCCTGGCCGGCCCAATCGAGCGGGCATCCGCTATCCTCCCGCAGATCCGCGCGGCGCGGCGTCTGACCTGGGCTCAATTCCGCGTCGGAGTTTTCGAGATCGGCTGGGGCCTCGTTCTCAAGGTCTTCGCGGCGGACAACCTCGCCCTGTTGGTGAACAATCTTCTCCACGAACCCAGGATGACGGGATTTACGTGCCTTCTCGCAGGGTACGCCTTCACCTTCCAGATTTTAGGTGACTTCGCGGGATACTCCTACCTGTCCAACGGGATCGCCCGACTGCTCGGATTCGAGACGATGCGCAACTTCAATTTTCCCTACTTTGCGACGAATCCCCAGGAATTCTGGCAGCGCTGGCATATCAGCCTGTCCACCTGGCTCCGGGACTACCTGTACATCCCCCTGGGGGGAAACCGCCTCGGTCCCCGGCGGACCCGTTTCAACCTCATGGCGACGATGATTCTCGGCGGCCTCTGGCATGGGGCGAACCTTACGTACATCATCTGGGGAGCCTATCACGGCCTCCTTCTCATTATCCATCGTCTCCTCCCCGTCGGGAAGAGAGATCCCAACGGGAAAGCCAAGGGACTGACAGCCGCGATCGCGGTCTTGAAACTCCTGGTCTTTTTTCACTGCATCGTGGCCGGCTGGCTCATCTTCCGGGCAGACTCCCTGCAACAGGCGGGGGACATCTTCCGAACGATGCTGGGGAACTGGGAGTTGGACTGGCCGACAAACCACGAAACAGTCAAAAAGCTTGTTTTCTACATCGTCCCGATCCTGGCCATGGAGGGACTGCAGCGCTACCGGAAGGATCTCCTTGCCGTCCTGAGCCTGCCGGTCCTGATCCGGGCAGGTGTGTACGTCATCATGTTCTATCTGATCGTGGTCTTCGGATTTTACGGAGCCCAGGACTTTTTCTACACCCGATTTTAGTCGAGGCGGCGGATATGGCAATAGGGAATGAAAAAAAGATTGCGGCATGGGGAAGACGCCAGGCCCGCCTGATCCTTTTCGCGCTCGTTCTGACCGTTGTCTTCGCCGGATGGCGTCTCTGGGTTCTCTATCCCGAAATCCACTCCCTTAATCTGCAGGTCCGCATGACGGCTTCGACGGGCGGTGTTGCCCAGATCTATTACGACGCCGGCGAGGGGCTTTCCGAGGACGCGTCAACCAAACTGGCCGTGGCGGCGGATGACCGCTTCCGGGAGTATCGATTCCGCCTCCCCCGGGAAGCCATTCATTTCCTCCGGTTCGACCCCCTCATGTCCGGTGGGACGGTCTCCATGAAGGACATGGCCGTCGTGGATGCTTTGGGCCAGACGATCCTTTCCGTGGATCTGCGATGGGTGCAACCGGGCCAACAGATCCAATCCCTCCATGTTGTCGACGGAGTCTTGATCGCCGTGATGGAAAGGGATGGGGCTGATCCTCAGCTTGCCGTCACCTTGCCGGAACCCCTCCGGCCTGAGCAGAGATCTTTTGTATCGCTTCTATACCTCGGGGGGCGCGTGCTCATCGAGGCCGCGGTCTTTTTTATGCTTGCCGCGATATTTCTCTCCGCGTTGCAATGGTTCCTGCGCCGGGACGGGGCGGGAAATCGCTTCGGCAGGGTTCCGGCGGCGCTGATCCTGTCCCTGCTGGCGATCGGGGTCATCGAGGGCATCCGACATGAAAGACTTCCCGCGAAGACCTTTTACCACGAGGTGGACGAACTCCTTTATCGCCTCGATGGGGAGCGTTTCGACGCCGAGGGGGTTATCCTCGGCAACAGCGTCGCCTACCAAGTCTTCAGCCATCCCTCGTTTCTTGAACGCAAACATGTGGCCATGCTGGCGACGAACGAAGCCATCGGCATGACGGGGCAGTACTTCATCATGAAACGCTACCTGGAGAAAAATCGGCTTCCCGGGGTCGTCATTCTGCTCACCCTGCCCCTTCTGGAGGGAAGACTCGCCGATGAAAAGGCGGATAACTATCTCTGCCGGACCTTTACCCGTCCCAGAGAGATTCTCGATGTCTTTCTGTTGAAGCAAGATCCCGTGTTTGCCCTCAAGGGGGTGACCTATCTCGTCTGCCCATCCTTCAAGTATCGCCTCCTGCTGCAGAAGAGCTGGCTTGGCTTCACAAACGCCCCCATTTATACGGGCGCCGCCCATGCGGTGGGACGTTCGGCACAGAGCGGAACTTTTGCCGTCACGCAGATCTTCCAGGATGTAATCTCATGCAGTGACATCCCGCGGCGCCATTTCGTGAAACTCCTTGATCTGTTCAAAGCCAAGAGCATTCCCCTTCATTTTGTGACGCCTCCGCTCAAGGAGGGAAATCGGCGCATTCAGTTCCAGTACCTCCATGCCTTCGTGAATGATTTCCCGGCATTGCAGAAGAATTATCCTCTGTTATATTGGTCGGATAAAATAACCTGTTATCCTGATCACCTTGTTGGAGATGACGTTCATTTCAGTAAAGAGGGTCTTCCTCTGGCCAGGTCTTACCTTTATGGGCTGGTGGATGAGATCATGCGGACCGGAGGGGGTGCGAAGATACACAAAACCCCCTAATCGGCTTATACATTTTTTTCTTGACATTACTGTTTAGTTCATCTAAACGAGATTTACCCTCTTTTGGCGCCCTCATCGAGACTCCATCATTTCCAGTGCGCCGGGTGTTTCGACGTATCCACCCCTTGGTGCGGGAGCTACCCTGGAACCGAGAGGGCGGAGCTGTAGATAAACCTTGAAAATGCAGGAATCCCCTTTTTCTCCGATTCGTTATAAAGTCTCGTTCCCGTAAAGCGGGAGTCCGCGCAGGCCTGTGATTAAACCGGATTCTCGGCACTACGGGGATTATAAAAGGAGGATGCTTATTACAGATGTTTACCAGTATTACTGGCCAAATATGTATATGATAACTGTACGTAAGTCATGTTAACGGAACTTTTCACCTCCAGAACACGAATCAATTTATTCCTGAAGCTTTTCCTGAATCCGGGAATATCGTGCTATCTGCGTGAATTGGCAAGAGAATTCAATTTAACCCCCAATGCCCTGAAGGAGGAACTGGACAATCTGAGTCAGGCGGGATATTTGGATAAAGAGCAACGGGGACAATCCATATTCTACCGGGCCAATACGAACCATCCCTTTTTCCCGGAAATCAATTCCATTGTAAAGAAGTATTACGGCATCGATAAAATTGTCGAACAGATACTCAATGACCTCGGAAAGGTTGAAGCGATTTACGCCCTTGACGACTATGCCGAAGGGAGAGACAGTGGTCTGATCGATGTGCTGATCGTCGGCGCCGTGGATATGGATAAAATACAGGCATTGAGACCCAGCCTGGAAAAGGAGATCAAGCGAAAGATCCGGGTCATGGTGATGGGCGCCCAGGAGTTTGCCGAAAGTCGCGAAATGCTCCTGAAGCGGCCGAACTGGCGGATTCTATAAAATTGGATGCAGGTTCTGAATCTCATATCAGTTATCCACAAGGCAAAACTTTTTGGATGTCGTTCATTAAGTGAATAATTCAAATAACTTTGCATATGCCGGTTGACCGGCATACCTCATAAGGTTTGGCAGTGAGTTGTAGAAGCGATGTTCCGGCGAATGATCCGGGTGGAGCGGGTTATGCAAGCCTCTTATGGAGAAAAGGAGCATCGCCTCTGTCTTCCCAGTCGTGACATATTCAGATGTCACCGGTAATGTAAAAATGTAC
>DIWJ01000063.1 GCA_002428445.1 Syntrophaceae bacterium UBA6109 | reverse complement strand
TGCCCGTTTTTCAACGGCCTGCTAAGCCCCCGACCATTGCTCTTAGGAGTGTAAACCTTTTCCCAAACCACATTTGCCACAAAATTCCTTCGCCCAAATACTTCATCGCACACTATCTTCAAATAATGCGCCTCATTGTCATCGATAGTAATCCACATCGAACCGTCATCCGAAAGCAGGGAGTGCAGCAACTCCAGCCGATCTCGCATAAGAGAAAGCCAGATGGAATGCTCCAACCCATCATCGTAATGGGTAAAGGCGCTACCGGTATTGTAAGGAGGATCGATGAAAACACATTTGATCTTCCCCGCAAACTCCTGCTCCAGCGCCTTCAACGCCAGCAGGTTGTCGCCGAAGATAAGTCGGTTGTCGAAGATGTCCTTGTCCGTCACGCGGTGCGCCGCATGACAGGACTTCTCCGTGTCCTCCAGAAGAATTCGCGGCTCCAGCCTCGGCCGGTTCTCCTTTCCGATCCATGTCAATTCAAGCTTCTGCTTTCTATCGGTCATGAATTACCCTCTCCAGCAAAGACAAGATATTACCTGCAAAGAAAGTGCTTGACATCTGCAAACCAATCAACCAAAGTACAATCAATCCGGTTATCCGGAGGTGGATGGCGAAGCCATCGGGGCCCGAAAGGGCCTTTTTTTATTGGGCTCAAATGAATTTCTTTCCAAAACAACGCTGTCCCTCTTGATCGTATTTGCTTTCGAGAATTTTGATCACCTTTTCCCCGAAGGGCAAAATGTGTCCGGCGAACAGGCGTTGTTCCCGCAGGATTTCATTCCGGCTTGAGTGAGCGATCAGATCACAAAGTTGCAGCCCGGCAATATTGTTTGCCTTTGTTTTTATCTTAAGCTGACGGCTCGTCAAGCATTCCTGAAATTGATCCGGTGCAACATAATCGGTTCCGTTTTGCCAGAGACGCTCGAACGAATCCTTCAACCTCATGTCCTCTTTACCGCCGCGGGACTCTGCCATGGCATCGCCACAGGCATCATGTCTTTTCAAGAAAAATACAAAGCGCTCGAGCAAAACGGCCAGACAGTAATGGTATGGATCGAAACGCCATACAGAATAAGTTTCTTTATGCTTCTTCTTGTCCAGGCAAACAGAAATCACTTTATACTCCCAATCTTTCAAGAGACGAAGGAGGTCTCCATCAAAAGACCTTCTCGTTCCGGCATCGGCTAATGCTTCAAAAGGATATTTATTGTTGAACATTTCCTTGCGGTGAAAAATAATCGGTTCATCGGGATGCGCATGAAAGTAACGGTGTTTGATTTCTTCCATTTGAGGATGGATCACAGAGGCCACATAACCAAGTTCAACGATCACGCCGGTGAGACTCAGAAATCGATGGTTAGGATTCTCCGAACTTTCCAGGTCGGGATTGCCGACTTCGTCGATGTAGATTCGATATTTCATCTCGATCCTATCTTGCCTTCCGCATCGGCATGTAGCCGCGCATGATCTCGATGTTGCCCTTGTACTTGTCCTTGTCCTTGGCAATCAGTTCGAGCCTCTCCAGTTCGGCGATGTCCCGCATGAGCGTGGTTGAGGAGAGGCGGGCGTATTCCTTGGCCAGGATGCCGGAACGGTCGACGAGCTCATCGGGCGTAAGCCATTCCTCCACGGGAAATTGCAGGGCAAGCGTCCTCCTCCTCTTGACGATCGCGCGCGTTTTGCCCGTGGCCTTCTTGCTGTCGAGAACGTCATAGATGAACTTGTGCCACGACATCTCCAGAAGATTTTTCTGCACGATGTCCAGAACGCCTCTTAATCCGTCACGGAACCCGAGAACGGCGTACTTGACGAATCCGGACAGGTCTCTTTCCCGGACGCAGAGATCGAGCTGACGGTAGTACTCCTGCCGGGTGTCGTTGTAGTGGTTCGACAGGATGTGCGACGCGATATCGGGCAGACCTGCCCGCAGGAGGATGTAGAACTCGATCAGCCGGGCCGTCCGCCCGTTGCCGTCCCCGAAGGGGTGGATCATGGCGAGGTAGGCGTGGGCGACGATCGCCTGAAGGACCTGTTCAGAGAACGACTGTTTCCCTTCTTCATAGCGGAACGTCTCTTTCATCCATTCGCAGAAGCGGATCATCAAGGGTGCGACATCTTCCCCCGGCGGCGGCCGGTACGTCCCCACAACCACGTTGTGTCCGGGCATCCTGAACTTGCCGGGCACGCCCTGAAAGTGTTCCCCCAAGTCCTTGCCCACCGAATGGTTGAACCGCTCGATAAGCTCCGGGGACAGAATGAAGGCTTTGTCTTCGGCAATGACCTCGATGCGGATCTGGTTCAGGGCGTCGATGACATTCTTGACCTCGATTTGCAGGTATTCCTTACTGGGCGGGAGCTTTTCCCCTTCGTCGATGCGGGCCACCTCCGCTTCGGATAGAGTGTTCCCCTCGATCGCCGTGGTCGCCCGGGCGCCTTTTCGCAAAGAGACGACGAGCAGCTGTTGGCGGTATTCCGGTTTGATCGGGGCGGAGGAGATCGCCTGAACGATGGACTCGCTTTGCCCCAGCATGAAGATGGTATCATCGTCAAGCCGCCAGCTCTTTTGAAATGGAATGTGCGCATATTTTTGCATATATTTACCTCTATATGTTCTTTGCATTACTGGTAAAATGCAAATTCCATATAGTATTTGCAATAGTATTTGTCAAGAAATACGCCCATAAACCGAGGGCATTTCAGATGACTTTCCATCGGATGAGGAAGAGTTCGTTTCTTTCCAGCTTCTGCTGAAGGCGGGCCTCGATCTCTTCGATGAGTTTCTCCTTCCGCAAATCAACCTCATCCTGGGCTTGATATAGGTTCATGCGCAGGCTGTTGCGCTTCTTCTCCAGTTCCTTGATATGGCGCTGGGCGGCGACTTTTTCTTCCAGGGCGGGGATCTTCTTGGCCTCGGTCTTACGGAACTTGATCTCCTTGTCGAGTTCCTTCAGCTCTATCTCAAGGCTGCCTTTGACGTCCTCCGCCCATTTGTCGAGCTTGGCCATTTCCGTATCGAAGAACCCACCGTTGCGCTCCGCGTTTTCCTGCAGAACTTCGGTTTCCCGCTTTTGTGCAACATCGCGGAGGTGTGCCGCGGCCTTTTCATCTATCTCCGTCTCAAGCGGATTGACTGCGGCGGGCAGGGAAAACAGCCTACGGCACATCTCGTCATCGAGATCGCTTCCGTCATCGCTCAGCCCGCAGAAAAGCAGTCTGTCTTCCGTCTCGAAGGAATGGATCGTGAGATTGACGACGGCCAGCCAGCCTGCTCTGTTTACGAGGGGTTCCAGGATTGTGATCTTCTTGGGCGTCGTCGAGTAATGAAAGGCCAGTTCCTGCCGGGGCAGAGAAAGAGCCTTGCATGTCTCGATGATCCGCCGGGCCAACGGATGCCCCGTTCTGTATGTGTTGGCGTCCTCGATATGCTTGCCGATCCGGTAAGGGCCGGCGTGGATCTTTTCTTCGGGAAAGGGGTTCTTGCGGAGCATGAACGAGTGGTCGTCGGCCGCAAAGTCCGCGTAGGGAGCGAGATAGTAACGCGTCAGTTCCCAGAGCCAGTTTTCATAGCGGGAGAGGTACTTCCTGCTTTCCTGGAGATTAACCCTGAGTTTCTCATGGACCTCTTCGTCGAAATTCTCCAGCAGCCTCTGCCGGGTCACGTTCATCGTTTCATCGATATGGGGCTCCATCTCCTTCTGCAGGGCATCGAAGGCGTTCTGGATTTCTTCCTCGGAGCGGCAGCATTGGTAAATATGGGCGATGCGCCGCTCGAAGTCGACGCCCGATTCGATGGCCCCCAGAACCTCGTCGCTGGCGCCGAAGACTCCTTCGAAGAGACGGAACTTCTCGGACAGGAGTTGATAGACCCGCTGATCGGCGGCATTCTTCTTGTTGAGAAAATTGACGACCACGACGTCGTGTTTCTGGCCGTAGCGATGGCATCGTCCGATCCGCTGTTCGATGCGCTGGGGATTCCAGGGCAGATCGTAATTGACCACAAGGGAGCAGAACTGGAGGTTGATCCCCTCCGCCCCCGCTTCCGTAGCGATCATGATTTCCGCCTCATCCCGGAAACAGTCCACCAGTGCGGCCCGCATGTCGGCCGTCCGGGAGCCGGTCACCCGGTCAGTTCCCTCGTGTTTCGACAGCCACCTCCGGTAGATCTCCTTCGATTCGCGGTCGCTGTTGGACCCGTTGAACAGGACAACTTTTCCCCTGTAGGGCGTATTATCGAGGATGGCCTTGAGATACTCCTGTGTCCGCGTCGACTCTGTGAAGATCACGGCCTTGCTGACGGCACCCTTCTCCTCGGCCTGCGCGAATCCCCGCTGCAGGGCGGTCAGTAGCACTTCCCCCTTCGAGTTTTTCTGAATGGACGTTGCCAATGCGTGAAAGTCACGCAGGGCGCTGATTTCATCTCCCATCGCTTTCAGATCTTCCGTCGTGTATGCGGGCTCTTCCTCGGCCGATCTCCCGTTTTCCTCGGTCCATTCCTCCTTGATCTCGTCGAAGTTTTCCACGTTTCCGGCGATAGCGTCCTCGAAAATAGCGAGCGGCTGGGTCTGGTGCTCGACGATTGCCTCCAGCCTTTTGGCAAGGGTTCCGAGCGTGGCGGAAATGGCATGGGTCGACGAGGCAAGCAACTTGCGAAGGATGAGAGTCATCAACTGTCTTTGACTGGCCGGCAGGGCATAGAGATTGGGGCGCTGAAGGTAGTCCGAGACGAGGTCGTATAATCGCTGCTCGTTTTCGGTCGGATAGAACTCCTGCGTGATCGGGATGCGGTTCGTGTACTTGATGTATTCCAGGACCTGGCGTCTCAGCGTGCGCTGGCATATGGGACGAAGCCGCTC
This sequence comes from Syntrophaceae bacterium UBA6109, assembly GCA_002428445.1. Next base: position 47,336 of record DIWJ01000063.1, on the reverse strand, counting down.
TTTGAGGTCGTCGAAGTTGTCTCCGCCGGTGAGTCTTGCAAACCGGCTTTTGAAACTCTTCAGATCCCCGAAGGCATAATCGTCGATGACGCTCACCAGACCGTACAGTTCAAGGAGGGAATTCTGGAGCGGCGTGGCCGTCAGCAATACTTTCGGGGCAAGGGCGACGGCATCTTTGATGGTATTTGCGATCTTGTTTGTCGGTTTATAGACATTCCTCAGATGGTGCGCTTCGTCGATGACGATGAGGTCCCAGGCCACTTGACGGATGTAGGCCTCCTTGCCTCTGGCAAACTGATAGGAGCAGATGACGATGGCGTCCTGCTGGAAGGGATTCAGAAGCCCTTTCTTGATTTCCAGGTTGAAGGATCTTGTCTCCAGGATGAGTGACGGAAGGAAGAATTTTTCCAGGAGTTCCTGATTCCATTGCTTCCGCAGGCTTGACGGCACGATGATCAGAAGCTTGCGCCTCCGCTCGGCCCACTTTTGCGAAAGGAGAATGCCTGCTTCGATCGTCTTGCCGAGGCCGACTTCGTCGGCAAGGATTGCTCCCTTTGATAAAGGAGACCGGAAGGCAAAGAGCGCCGCTTCGACCTGATGGGGGTTGAGATCGACCTGGGCGTCGGAAAGCGATGTTGCCAGCTTTTCTACGCTGTTCGAAGAGCAACGTTTCGTCAATTCATATGAGAAATACTTGGCGTGGTAGGGGGTCAGTTGCATGATGGCATAGCCCTGTGGGAACGGGGCGCGGCCGCGTCAGGCGCACCGGGCGCCGAAAATATAAAACCCCGTCTTCTTTCGATGAAAACGGGGTTTCGAGATATCGAGGTCATCTGTCCCTCTTAAGAGTTATGTCAGAATCGAGACCGCTCCTTCTAAATATACGCTTGAAATTTCAGCGAAACTATAGCCAATAGTGCCGATCAGTCAAGGATTTTTCTATGGGCCACAAGAAATCATACTCAAGTATTTCTACAACGATCGGTCATCAAGATTTTTTCTCTCCAAAATCCAATTAAAGACCCGACTATGAGACCGCCCCCGTCGAAGAGCTTCATCTGCTTGCCGGACGGCTTGACTTTTCTCACCTTCTTCTGGGGGTATCGTGTTTTGCGTGACCTTCGGTACCCCCCTCGGAATTGGGGGTATTGTGTTGAATCACATGACACGTCGCTTGACAACAGGCAAGAAAAAACCCGCTAGTTTCAGCGGGTTTCTCTTCTTCTTTGGACTGTATTGGATTCCTAAGTGGTGCTGGGGCGGGAATCGAACCCGCACAGCCCTATGGACCGAGGGATTTTAAGTCCCAGATTGCTGACTTTCACATAATTTCACTTTATTCAAGATAACAAGAGAAACTTCTTGTATTACATACGCTTTTCTTCTATAATGACCTTCACATAACATCCCGTTAGAACACCCTGCTTTTCAAAACATGTGGGGAGAGTGTGGGGAGAAGGAGCACCAAGGGATCTCTTGAAGGATGCAAATATGTAACATTTTTCCTGTGGAGACCAATATAAATGGCCGTCAAATGGATCAGCACAAAGCACCCGGGCGTCCGCTACTATGAACACCCTACCCGCAAGCATGGCGTCGGCAGGGATCGATACTTCGCGATTAGATATCAAAGAAACGGAAAACGCAAGGAAGAAGGTCTCGGCTGGGCGTCCGAAAAATGGAATGCGGAAAAGGCAGCCAATGAACTCGCAGAACTCAAGAAATCGTTTACCCTCGGGACGGGACCCGTAAGGCTTGCGGAAAAAAGGGAGCGGGAAAAGCAGCGGCGCGAGAAGGAAAAGGCTGAGCAGGCAAGGGCCGAACGTGACAGCACGACCTTCAAACAGTATTTCGAAGCCTCCTACCGGCCGGTATCGAAGACGCAAAAAAAGCCCGAAACGCACGATAAGGAAGAGAGCCATTTCCGGCACTGGATCTGCCCCGCGATCGGAAACAAGCAGCTCCGATTGATTACACCCCTGGATATCGAACGCTTGAAAAAGAAGTTGCTCGATGAAGGCAAGGCGCCCCGGACGGTTCAATACGTCCTTGCAACGATCCGGCAGATCTGGAACATGGCGCGCCGCGATGGCCGCGTTTCTGGAGAGTCCCCTACCCGCTCCGTCAAGATTCCAAAATTCGACAACCGCCGGCAACGATTCCTTGGGCATGAAGAGGCCGAGAAATTGACGGCGTTACTGAAAGACCGGGACGAGAAGACGTATCGGATAACACTCTTAAGCCTCCATACCGGCATGAGGGCATCGGAAGTTTTTCATTTGACATGGGGCTGCGTCGATATCAATCGGGGCCTTATAACAATCCTTGACCCCAAGAGCATGAAGACACGAAACGCCTTCATGACGGACAGCTTGAAGAAGATGTTCGCGGCCATGGAGCGGGGCAAGCCGGACGACCTTGTTTTTCCCCATAAGATGGGAGGGGCGTACGGGGAAATTTCATTAATTTTCCGGCAAAGCGTCAAAGATCTTGGATTCAATAAAGGCGTGGGCGATCCACGACAACGGGTTTGCTTTCATACCTTACGCCATACCTTTGGATCCTGGCACGCCGAGAGCGGGACCGATCTATACGTCATCAAGGAATTGCTCGGGCATGGGAGCATTACCCTGACTGAGCGATACAGCCACTTGTCAAACGGTACCCTGCAGAACGCAACCCGGAATTTTGAAAAAGCTGTAAAAGGGCGGCGTAAGACATTCGGGAAGATTGCAGAAGTGAAGGGCGGTGAATGAGGTGCCGGGAAAGTTTGTCAAGGGACCCGATCCGAACCCGCTGTCTGCTATGGTCCAGAATCGCGACTTCGCCGATTACCTCATGAAGAGGGGTATCGACTGGGGCGCCTTGCGGAAGATCCTCCGTTCCGGACTTTTGAAAATTCCCAATCATAAGGTGCTCGCACCTTCAAACATAAAAGCACTTGATTATGCAATTCGCAATTTGACTGCTCTGTCTAGGAATCCCTGGATTGTGGGAGATAATTCTGAGGAGATGCGGGAAATCAAGGAGCGCATTGATGCGATTCGATCCGACTTAAAGATTAAACAAGATCTCTTCCCAAAACAAAAGAAGAGTAAATGCCGAGGGAATGTTCTCGGTAAGAAGTTTGTAAAGAATGAAATGTCGCACTATGGGATTTCTCCGAACTTAACGACGGCAAACTATAGAATAGGCCGTGCAATAGCTGAGCTTCTCGACGTGATCGAGAGAGTTCTACCGCCACATGATTCCCGTCCTTGGACACAAAGGCATGAATGTTCACTTATTGCCGAAATACTCAACAATGCTATGCGCGCGCGTCCCCATTGGCTTCCGATTTTCACAGAGCACACCGTGAAAGAATTGTATGATAATTATCTCCAAAAAAAAGGCGGTTGTTCTTAAAGAAAAACCCACATCTTCAGTTCCCTTTCAACGACGTCAAGACCCCTTTTAAGCCAGTCCGTGTAATCAAATCCGCTTTCGATCAATAATGCTCCCCAAGGAAACAACCAAACATTAGGGGGTGTCATATGAACGAATCTTCTTTTCAGGCAATGGCCGACCGCTGGCCGTCCGCATTTGTCGCGCGCGACGAGATTGAGAGATTCTCGGGCGGGATCATCCGGCGAAAGTATATTCAGAATTTGGACTGCGCCGGCAAAGGTCCCCGGGGGCGAGTCCGCGTTGGAAGACGAATCGCTTATCCCACGGCGGAAGTCGTCCGCTGGCTCGAAAGTCGGGTGACTCCGCTCGGAACGAAATGCACGGGGCCGAGGGGCTGAGGCGATGGCCAGGATCCGAACGGTGAAGCCTTCCTTCTTTCGGCATGAGCTTCTGCAGGCGCCGGGCGTGACGCTGGATGGCTGTTTGAAAGGCGATCGCTGATGGAGAGTCCGCAAGCTGAAAACGGATTTCTGCAGATTCCAAACGAAATCGCGGAGAAGTTTGCCGGTTTTCGAATCAGCGGCGAGGAGTGGATGGTCTTGTGGGCGATCCTGAGAAAAACGATCGGCTGGCGTAAAGCAGAGGACCGCATGAGCCTTTCTCAATTCGCAGTCATGACGGGCCTGAAGCGACAAACCGCGCAGCGTGCCCTGTCAAAGCTCGCTTCTCGAGGAGTAATAACTGTAATCAAAAATGATGACAGTCAGATCAATACCTACAGGTTTAACAAACGCTTTGATGAATGGAAGCTGTCATCAAAAAAGATGACTGTCACCAAAAATGATGACAGACCGACATCAAAAAAGATTACGGGTGTAATCAAAAAAGGTGACGGACCGACATCATTTTTGGGGCATACAAAAGAAAAGAAAGACACTTCTACAAAAGACACTCTTCAAAAGAAAGATGGCGTCCCCTATCAGGCGATCATCGATTACCTGAATCTGAAGACCGGAAAAAAATTCACTCTCAAACCAAAGGACACGATCCGGCATATCAATGCCCGCTGGGATGAAGGCTACACCTTGGAAGACTTCAAGACCGCGATAGACAACAAATGTGCGGCCTGGCTTATGGATTCGGAAATGGCGGCATATCTCAGGCCTGAAACCCTTTTCGGGAAGAAGTTCGAAGCGTACCTGAATGAAACCAAGCACCCCATGGCCGGCGCCGTATCCGAGACAACGCTGCGGAACATAGCCGTGCTGGAATCATGGAGCCCACCATCATGACGAATCAGCGCATGTTTAAGGAGTACATGACGGCACTCTCTGAGATCCACGGCAAGGAACTGAGCGCCCTGCTGAATAGCCTGTACTGGAAAACCCTTGAGCCCTTCACGGACGAAGAGTGCGAACGGGCCTTCAAAGACCTTATCTTCTCCGCGAAATTCTTTCCCAAGCCGGCCGACTTTCTGGAAGCGCTGAGGGGAAAGCGCGAGGATCTGGGCGCCCGTGCATGGGTCAAGGTCATTGAGGCGGTCCGACGCTGCGGAAATTGGCAGAGCGTCGAATTTGACGACCCTGTGATTCACAGCGTTTTCAAGTTTTGGGGCGGCTGGGGCGTGACTCGCGATTGGAAAGACAAGGATCTGAAATGGATCCAGAAGGAATTTGAGCGGCTTTACTCGATCTTCCTGGGAGAAAACCGCGAACACCCGAAGTATCTGCCAGGGGATATCGAAATCCAGAACGCTGCAGACGGATACGAAAGAGCGCCGGAGATTGTGAGGATCGGCAGCGACGGCGACGAAAAGAAGCAAATTACCAACGAGGCGAGGCAAGCATGAGAAAAAGACATCATCAATGCGGGCACCCGGGATGCCACAAGATGGCGGCTACAGACTCCGATTTTTGCCGGGACCACGGGAACGCGAAGCAGCCTGGCGAATACCGCGAGGCGGTACGACAGCGGCAAAGCGCGAAAAGGAAGCACCAAAGAGCAGCCTTCTGGGTGGGCGCCACTCACGGGCTGAAATAGACGAACAGACGAAAGGAGAAAAAGATCATGGAAGAGATTTACCCGGTAGACCTCAGTACGCTCGATTACGCAGCCTATTACAATTATCTGCGGGCCTTTGATTGGTCGGCCGACGATTTCAGGGAGGCGCAGGAACTGCAGGCCAAGCTCCTGGAATTGATGGCCGAGAAGAGCAGCATTTCGACAGCGCCACTCCCCCGGAAGGATCAGCTTGAAAACCTGAGAGAGCCCTTCAGGGCATATCAGGAGCGCCGCATGAGGCTGTGGCGAGACTTCTTCGCTGAATGGAAAGGATCCGGCGACCGCTTCCGATATCTGACCGAAAACAGCCTGAACATGAGAAACCGATCCTACAGCATTCCGCCAGCTATCTCCTGGGCTGAGATTGAGGAAATTTTCCGGGATCTGCCAGAACTGCCCGGCGCCATAAGCGCCAAGGCGAAGGCGAAACAGATCGAGAAGCTGGAGGCCAGTATCGCGGAGATCAATGCCCGCCTTGAAGTGGTCTTCCCGAGTCGATTCCGTGGGAGGAACGGGGAAGACATGCGCCTGTGCCTTCTGAAGAGCTGGCAAGAAACGCAGTCCCGATGCAACGGACCTTGCGGTCCCCGGGGCTTTGCGCTCGCCTGTTCGCCGGATGCGGAGAAGAACGCCTGGGATAAACTTGGTCTCCGGGAATTCATAAACAAGAACGGGCTCGCCCCCTGCAATCCGTAAGGGAAGAAATGGAGATGAAAAATGAAAGTACGTTTTTTCGAGTCAGACGGCATGATGCTTTGCCAGTGGCCCACAAAATACGACACCGTGAATCTTACGCGCCGGATCGAGGCGGCGGGGCGGAAGGTCTACGAGACGCCGGAGGATAAAAGTTACGCAGCAATCTCCTTCCTTGCTCTTCGCCCCGAGCAGTTTGCTGCTCTTCGTGACAGGGGAGCGAAGCAGGGAGAGACCGTACTGGAGTTCGAGGAATTGAAGCCGGACCGATCAAGCGGGGATCGATTTACGGCGTCCATCGAAGCCATGGAAACGATCCTGTGCCCCGATGAAGCAGTGATTGGGAAGCTGGCAGGCGATACCCTGGACGAGCTTGCCCGGAAACTCACGGCTGCGGACGGCATTCCGTACGCAGAGGCATTCAGAAGGGTCACTGCAGAACATCCGGAACTGTACAAGCAGTACAGAGAGCAGGCTGTTTGAAAATGGTGGCCTATGACTCACGCGATGCCGGGCTTCCCCGGGGTCTGTGTAAAGGCGGCTACGGCTCCGGCCGCCTTGCATGGGCATCACCCTTCGCGTGCGTCAAACCGAACCGGCGAGGCGGTGCCCTTGCTGGTTCAATACGCTGCTGGCGGATGCATGCACCCGGCCGGGGGTTTTCTCCTTTCCCCCCACGACAGGGGAACCCTGCATGCTTTCGCCAGGACCGACGGGGGGAGAGCCTCATCCCGCTCTTCCCCTGTCGGAGCAGCAACAATGCAAGAACGCGCGGCTTGAGCGCCCATTTCAGCCGTCGCTATGTATAAGTATATGAAATCATTAATGAAGTAGGTTCTTTCTGTGACTATGGACCGCGTGAAGTTCAGACCCCGATATTCGTCCGTGCATAAAAATTATTCAGACGTTTCACTTCAATCTTTGGATATGACGGCACAATAGAGCGTAGGGCATGATCAATGACATCGGGGAAGAAACCTATCCTTCGCAGCTCCCGGGGCATGCGCGGCTATGGGGCGCCGTCTTGCGGGATATTTGGGACTCCCTGACAAATCCGATATGGCAGGGCCGCTATGAATCTGCCCTTTCGTTCGTTCTCAATCGTGAAGGAACTTTTGACCTTATGGCGCAATGCCTGGGCGAGTACCCGGCAGACCTTCAGCGGCGAATCCTCCGGGCGATGGAAAATAAGGGCCTCGCTACGGTCCCCAAACAAACCAGAGGGGCGGATGGAACTGACAATCACGAAAGACCGGCAAGACCTCGAAACACTTGAAGGCGTAATCAGCCGCAACCTGCAATCGTTCTATGAAGTAGGCCGCGCCCTGATGGAGATCAGGGACCGGGAACTTTACAAGGTGAAGAACGGCGGCGGTTACGAGACTTTCGAGGCGTACTGCAAGGGCGCGTGGGACATGAGCCGCCCGCGAGCATATCAACTTATCGAATCAGTAGAGATCAAGAACAATCTGTCTACCGTGGTAGACAACACCATTCCAGAGCGGCAACTCCGCCCCCTCGCCCGTCTCGAACCATCTCAGCAACGCGAAGCATGGCAGAAAGCCGTCGATACCGCCCCGGAAGGCAAGGTCACGGCGGGGCTTATATCGGTTTATCCGGATCGCCCTTAATCCGGTAAACGAGCCCGCACTTCGGGCAGGTAAAACCGGTCTCGCCGTTTGGTAGCCGGAGCCCCGTTTTCTCGAACTTCTCCCCGCACTTTTGACAGGTGAATTTTCCTTTTGCACCCTGAATGACATCCTTGAGGCTGAGATTGGGGTTGGGGACAAACCGTGCCATGGTTGGCTATCTCCCTTTCATAGCAAGGTCGCAGAGACCGCGCCGGCAAGTTATTGTTTGTGTGCCTCTCCCATTAATGCCGCGGACTCCAGGGGCAAGGTCTCGCCTTGAGAAACGGGAGCCTCGGTTTTCGTATCAGGCAACGGGCTCTTTGCTCGCTCCTTATTCTTTGCAGTTGCCCTTGATGTCTTCTTTATGAACTCCATCGCCTGTTTCGCCTCATCGCTGTCCACGACTTCCCGCTTCAATACCTCGTTTTGCAGCAGGCCCCTCAAATGGTCTTCTTCGATTTTCAGAGAGGGACTTATTCGCCGGAGTTCCTTTCGCAGGACCTTCAAGAGCGGCAGGCTTACCAGGACTGCAGCGATCGAGAATTTACTTGTCACCTGTTGCTGCTGGCAGAAATTTGCCATTGAAGATTTCGTGAATCCTTCCCGGCTCAGGTTCCACAGGCATTCCACGAGGTGCGGGTTTTTCGGATTCTCCTTCAATACATCAAATTCATAAATAAGCGTTTTGTCTATAGGCTGCCCGAATTGAACTTTATAAATTTGCCAAGCAATGCCATTCGTGAGGATGATCCACTCAATGCCTTGATTGGCGCCGTAGTCCACAGCTTGCTTGATATGCCCGTCCTTCAAGGAAACACCCACGGCCTTTGCTTCAATGAGAAAGCGGATATCGTTGCCGACCTTCACGGCCAGGTCAACATAGGTCCCTTTGATCGCAAACTCTGTGGTTATCTCAATGAACTGTTTGTATCCCAGTATCTCCGTCAGCATGGCCGCGATGATGATCACCGTATCGGATTCGCCGATGTCCCTGCTTTTTGCGTCCTGGAGAATGCCCTGATATTTCTTGAACTGGCTGACGATCCTCTCTGCAACCTTTTTCGATATAGCCATAACTCAGTCCTCCTGTGAAAGGGTTTGGACTACTGATACGGCAATAAATCATCGGGACAAGGCCCGCATGGTTACAAAAAGATCAAAGAACGGGAGATCTGCTGAGCGACGATGCGAGGATTCGCCGCTGACGCCCAAAACACATAAACCATTTCGCGGGGGTTTTCAATGGTTGAATTGCCGGCGGAGCACAGAGAAACCGCCCCGTCCGGATCGCGCCTTGTGGGATAGGCTTTAATAAAAGGGCTCAAGACGGGACATCATCCATCCCGGAGCGGAGATCGTCGCTCCTGGGGCAAATTTGGAGGGGCTATTTCTTTTTTGGTTGGGGCTTTGCGTATTTCTTCAAGAGGTCTTCAAGGGCTTCTTCGAGGATGTCGTTTTGACGCTTGCCCTGTTCGATAGCAAGGATCTTGAATCTTTTAACGAGCTCCTCTTCCAAGCGCGTATTGTAGGTGATTTTTGCCATGGTCTTTTTTATTTGAAAAGGCACGGGATGTCAAATAAAAAAGGCTTGACGTAAAGAACGCATTGTGGCTTTATACCAATAACGCAACCTTCCGAACCATGAGCCATGAAGACAAACGAACCTATACGCCTGAAGATTCCCGAGCCGGTGACGGCCGGGCGGCCTCTCATGGGCCGGGAAGATCTTCGGGCGTTTTTCATTCATGGAGGGCTTATGTTCTTTCAATCGGACGAGGCATGCATAAAGTTTATTGTCGACTGGATGGAAATGGATAAAAAGAGTCTCAAGGATGCGAAGGAATCAATCAAGGTTTATCGGCGTTTCATCAAGGAGAAACGGAAACATATGGCTGAATTCAGGTGTCACTTAACAGGACAGGGAATTGTTGATTGTATAGCCCGTAGTGGAATCGAAGGCTGTCAGCGATTTATCAAAAGTTACACAGCGTTAATTAACAACGAAAAGAAAAGAATCGAATACTATCTAAAAAAGATCGCGGATAATCAACAGCGGATCGCGGATATGCGAGCGACTCGTCTCAAGCACAGCAAGGCATTTCCAAGGGTGATTCAAGGCAAACCCCGCGGCGCACATTATCCTGATGGAGGTGGCCGCAAAAAAGCGCATATGCTGAAGGTGATTAACGCGCCGGAAGTGTCGGCGAGAGGAAGCGTTGTTTCGGAAATCTATAAAACGTGGGAGCGGAATCAGACAGACGAGAAGAGATATCCAAGCTAGGATGTGATAATTTAAAAATTTATCATTCATGGAGGTGGAGCGATGAGAGTCGAATATTTGAATGGCGAAAGGGTCTACGTGGCGCCGGGTTGGCATGATATCCGAGAGAGATCGAAGCGAGATTACAGTGGCCGTGTCTGGCGTTCAATACAAATCATCAGACATCAGGAAGTGGCAAGGGCACTGAACTGCATCTTTCAGGATGTGGAGGAACACCCAAACGAGATCGGTTGTGATCTTGAATGCATCATTGACCATTTAAATCTTTCCAGCAGGAAAAAAAGCACCGAATTCATATTGTCCTTGCGGATCCGAACAAGACAAAATTCGACGAGCACAGGCCGAAGAGCGCCAACAAAGGCCTTTCCTCCAAGCCGGTCAAGAAACCCCAGCCCCTTGTGAAAAGAACCAAGAGCAAGGCATCCGAAGGAAGATAGGAGGATTTATGTCCGACCTCATCAGATTAGAAAACGAAATCATCAAGATCAAAAACGCGCTCATCTCTGCGGGCCTGATGGTTCCAGAGCCTGAGTTTCCGACCCGTGAAGAGTGCGAGGCGGCAATGGCAAGAGGTGACAGGGGGCCGGTTCTGAAGAGGGTCGGGGAGTTGGTGAAGCGGGGAGATTACAAGACATGGCCGCTCGGAAATGGGCGGCATGAGCAAAAAAGAGAGGAAAGGAGGGCGAAGAAAAGCGGAAATGACCCGGGGGCGCCGGCAGCCTGACGGAAGCAGCAAGAAAAGGCGGATCGCTGAGACCCGCCTTTTCTTGGCGTCAATAATGGGGAGAGAATGGGGAGAGCGCAAACATTTGACAGATCCGATAACAACGGAATTACACCAGCAAGTCTATGCAACACATTGTATTTGCTGGTGCCTAGGGCGGGACTTGAACCCGCATGATGCTGGGCATCGAGGGATTTTAAGTCCCTTGCGTCTACCAATTCCGCCACCCAGGCCGCCACAACAAATTTGCAACCCTATAGTATTTCAAAAAAATGGTGTCAAGCTTGGCGTTCGATGATATAAGAGGCCGCCGAAATCAACCGTCCCACGGAGGACACTCAGCCCATGGCCGATGCCGATTTGCTTGTTTCCGGCGGCTTGACCCTGACTCTCGATGACCGGGATACCGTCATCGAAGACGGCGCCTTGGCGATTTCCGGCGATGTCATCGCCGATATCGGCCGTCGCAGCCTCCTCGAACAGCGATGGCACGCCCCGGAGGTTCTCGACGCCCGGGGTTGTCTCGTCATGCCGGGACTCGTCAATGCCCACACGCACGCCGCCATGACCTGCTTCCGCGGCATCGCGGACGACATGGATCTCATGGAGTGGCTCAACAACTACATTTTCCCCGCCGAAGCAAAGAACGTCGATCCTGAACTCGCCTACTGGGGAACGCTCCTTGCCTGCGCGGAGATGATCCGCTCCGGCACCACCACCTTCGCCGACATGTATATCTTCGAGGACGAGACCGCCGGCGCCTGCCGCGACGCGGGCATGCGATCCATCCTGGGCGAGGTTCTCTTCGACTTCCCTTCGCCCAACTTCAAGACGCCGGATGAAGGGCTGGTCTACACGGAACGGCTGATCCGTAAATGGTCGGATCATCCCCTCATTCGGATCATGGTTGAGCCGCATGCCCTCTACACCTGCTCCGAGGAGCTCCTCCTCCGTGCAAAAGGGCTTGCCGACCGCTACGGCCTCCGGTACGCCGTCCACCTGCTGGAAAACCGCCAGGAAACGCGGCAGCTCCAGGCAAAATTCGGGAAGAAAGCCGTCACTTTTCTGAGGGACATCGGTTTTCTGACGGACCGCTTCTTTGCCTTCCATTGCGTGTGCCTCGACGAGGAGGACATTGGAATGCTGGCCGACGCGGGCTGCGGCGCCGTCCATGTCCCCGAGAGCAACATGAAGCTTGCCTCCGGCTGCGCACCGGTGTCGAAGATGATCGAGGCGGGCATCCCGGTCGGCCTCGGAACGGACGGGTGCGCCAGCAACAACAACCTCGACATGTTCGGTGAAATGGATTCGGCCGCAAAGCTCGAAAAAATCGAGCGGCTGGATCCCACCCTCATGTCCGCACGCACCGTCCTGAGAATGGCCACCTGCCAGGGGGCCAGAGTCCTCGGAATGGAGGAACAAGTGGGACGCCTGCAGAAGGGAATGAAGGCGGATGTCATTGTCGTGAACCTCAACAAGCCCCACCTGACACCGCTTTACAATGCCTATTCCCAGATGGTCTATGCGGCTTCCGGAGCGGATGTGGAAACGGCGATCATCAACGGCAGGATCGTGATGAAGAATCGCCGTATCCTCACCTTCGACGAAGCGGAAGCGATGCGAAGGGTCTCCGCAATTGCCCTTCGCGTAAAAAGGAGTCTTTCCACATGAACGTAGTACCGGCCGTTCGCGAAGTCGATCTCCTCATCCGCGGAGGAACGGCGCTGACGATGTCCCTTCGGGACGGCATCGTCGAGAATCCGCTTCTGATCGTTGACAAGGGAAAGATCGTCCATGTTGCGCCCTGGGATCCGCAGACGGAGCGTCAGTACCGTCCGAAAGAGACGCTCTCCGCCGACGGCCACCTGATCCTGCCCGGCCTGGTCAACACCCACGCACATCTTCCTATGGTGTGTTTCCGCGGAATGGCCGACGATCTACCGCTCATGACCTGGCTTCGCGACCATATCTTTCCCGCCGAAGCGAAACACGTCAACCGGGAGATGGCGTACGCCGGGTCCATCCTCGCCATCGCCGAGATGATCCTCTCGGGCACGACGACCTGCTGCGATGCCTACTTCTACGAAAGCAGCGTTGCCCGCGCCGCCATTGCTTCCGGCTTCCGGCTCGTCCCCTGTCAGGGATTCCTCGACGCCGGCCCGGTGGAGGGCGGCAACCTGGCGGCGCAGATGAAGGTCGCGCAAGGTTTCCTGGACAAGTGGCGCGAGCCTTCCCCGCTGATTGTTCCGGCGCTCGCCTGCCACGCCGCTTACACCTGCCGCGGCGAGACCCTGCAGGCCATCAAGAAGATCGCCCGCGAGGGAAACGCGCTCTTCATGATCCACCTGGCCGAGACGAGAGACGAGGTCGAGGAAATCCGCTCCCGCTACGGCACGACCCCCGTACGCTACCTTCAGAAGCTCGGTGTGCTGGACGACCGCACACTTGCCGTTCACTGCAACTGGATCGATTCCGAAGAAATCGACATCCTCACGGAATGCGCCGTGAAGATCTCGCACAACCCGGAAAGCAATATGAAACTCGCCGCCGGCATGGCGCCGGTCCCGGCACTGCTCCTGCACGGTCTGGACGTCGGCCTCGGAACGGACGGTGCGGCAAGCAACAACAATCTCGATCTCTTCGGAGAGATGTCCGCGGCCGCCCGCTACCACAAGTTGAAGGAAGAGAATCCCACCGTCATGGACGCCACGGTCGTGACCGTCATGGCCACGCTCGGCGGGGCCCGGGCGCTGAGACTGGACGCCGCGATCGGATCGATCGAACCCGGCAAATCGGCCGATCTCATCCTTCTCGACCTGCAGAAGCCGCACCTCACGCCGATGTACAATCCCTATTCACATCTCGTGTATGCTGCGACCGGGGCCGATGTGTCGGATTCGGTGATCAACGGCAGGATTGTCATGAGGGACCGCAGGCTTCTGACAATCGACGTGGATGCGGCCATGGAGGAGGTCAGGAAGATCGCGAGGATAATCGCAGGAAATTCTTCCGTCTGACGGCTGCCGGGAAACGACGTCCCGGGCAATCCGCCGTCGCCGGCAGGCCATGACCCGGCCCGGGTGATCACACCAGCGGCCTGCCCCCGTTCAGCAATTCATACAGGTGAATGTACTCCGCAATCATACCGGACAGGTCGTACTTCTGCCTGGCTTCCCGCATGATGCGTTGAAGCTGCGGTTCCTTGATTTCCGGCGGCTTGCGGTGGAAACGGATGCTCTTTTCCAGGGCATACCACAATCCCCCCGCATCGTAGTCCCGGAAGAGAAACCCGTTGCCGACATCCTGGGGCGCTCCTTCACTCTTGAGCCGCAGTTCCACGATCTTGTCGTGGTATCCGCCCGTGTCGCGGTTTGTGGCCGTTGCTCCGAAGAGGTTTCCCACCTGGTCGATCTGGCCGCAGGGCTCGTACAGCGATGCGCCGAAAACGTCGGCCGCCGCGGCATAAGCGAGCATGGCCAGGCTTTCTTCGAAGCGCTGGTAGGTAATCCGCCCCCCGGAGCCGAAGGCGATGCCTCCGAGAATGTCGATGTGCCTCCGGTCCTGTCCGACACCGTTGCCGACAATGGCGACCTGAACGTCCGGATGCATGGCGACAAACCTCGGCAGCACCTCCTCGATCAGATGGACGCCCTTCTGGAGGGGATCGAGGCGGGACGGCCAGAAGAAAAGAATCGCCTCCGGGTTGGCGGCAAGACCGGTCCGCTTCTGGAATTCGACGAGATTCTCCCGCTTGGACCGGATCACCTCATCCCCCGGCCCGTATCGTTTCACGAGATGTTCGCAGTGCTCCGGGTACATGCTCGAGGCCGGCGCATTGATGATCGATCTGGCGGCATTGTGATAGTACTTGATCTTCACTTCCTTGCGCACGCTGGGTGGAATGATGGGCCGATCCAGGTAAAAATCGTCGACAACCTCCTTGAGAAAGCGATGTCCGACGAAGTTGATGATCGTCGCATTCTTGATGGCCGTCGCCTGACAGTCCATGCACTTCTTCCCGTACGCCCATGAAAAATACAGTTGGTTCTCCATGCTCCGCAGATCGACGCCCATCATCAGATCCAGCGGCAGGTGGGCCGTGAAGACGTTGTGCACCGTGTGCAGGACCGGAAGATCCGTGTTTTTCGCATAGGCCGTGATCACCCCGCCCGCCATCCAGTCATGGCTGTGGAGAATCAGCTTTCCCCCGTGCCCCGCCCGCACGTCCTTGATGATGTTGTTGACCATCGTTTTCTGGAACTCCGCGGCGGTGAGAAGGCAGTCGCCGTCATAGGCGCTGAGGTTCTCCGCAAAAATAGCGGAACTGACGAGATGGATTCTTTCCGACGTCGTCTTGTAGCGCAGCTCGCGCCATTCGCACTCGTCCAGGTTGCATTCCTGGCGGAATCTCCGTTTCAGATTCAGCGTCGCCAGATGCACTTCGATCCCCCTGTCGATCAGCCCTTCGCAGAGGGCGGAGACCACTTCTCCCTGCCCGCCGCTTTTCCCGGAAATGTACCGCGCCAGATCGCCCATTTCCGCGGGAAGTTTTCCGGTTTCCGGCGTCACGATCATGACGGCGGTTTTCTCCTTGCGTTTGAGAATCTCAAAACGCTTGAAGGTCATCTGCAGGTAATCGATCTTCCGCGTCAGGAGCTGCGCGGCTCTCACGATGGAACCGCCATAAGGGTTGAAATACGAATGCACGGCATGGTCTTCGCCGATACTTTCGTGCAGGAAGTAGATGTGATCGGAGGTCGTCAGGTGGCGCCACTTCGTACGGAGCTCTTCCGCGGCCACTCTCGCGTCGAATTCCATGGCCTCGATGTCTTTGAACAGCTCGTGCTGCGTGTCGTTGCCCAGCCAGCCGAAGGTGTCCCTTCCCGCGTCCGCCCAGGACGAGGTGGAGAGGTCGTGGATATCGAGAATCGGGCAATCGGCGTCCCGGAATTTCTGCGCCACCTCGCTGGGGTTGGCCATGACGATGGCCTCATGCCGTGCGAGCGCTTCCGGCAGTCCCCTCCAGAAATCAAAGATCCCCTTTTCTTCCCAGATATGTTCCCCGATGTGCTCGTAGTCGTATCCGAGCAGCACCGCTTCGCCGTCGATCTTGGCGATATTTTTTGCATAGGTTTCCGGGCTGACTCGCTGATGCGGGAAGCGGAAGGCGATATCGTCGCTAAGGTCACGGTTGCGCGGGATGACGATCAGGTTGGTGCCCTTGGCGCGGAAGACGGCGTTCGGGGAAATCGACTGCGCCCGCTTCGTGAACATGTCGTCTCTCTTCTCGCACAGGACGGAGAGATACCCCATGTCCGCCACGACTTCCGCGATCCGGTTGTTGTACATGAGTTCCGTGTTCCGAAACGATGTCGGGAAAACGCCGAACACCTTCCGCATCCTTTCGCGGTGCAGCGACACCTGGTCGCGGAATTCCTGTTTCCTGGGGTCTTCGAAGAGGCTCGTCAGCGAGTGGTAGTAGGTTTCATCGAGGAGTTCGACCTGCCGCCGCTCCTTGCCCGCGTCGAGCAGTTCCTGCAGGGCCTTGACGACCTCGGGCCGGTAGAGTTCCGCCTGCTCCAGAAAAGTCCCGGAGAGGCTGAATGTCACCTTGAAGTCGGGATGCTTGGCAACCAGTTCGGCGAACATCCGGGTCGCCGGCAGGTAACACTTTTCGGCGACCTTCAGGAAGATCTGACGATTCCTGCGTTCCCACAGGAACTTGTCGCGGTCCGGATGAAGCCGGAACGGCTGGTGAAGTTGAAAATAGAGTGTGACAAGCGGCATGCGCAGGTCCTCACCGATCAGGAACTCAGGATAGGAATCTCGTCGTTGCCGTCCGCTTTGCCCTGTCGATCAGCTTCTCGTACAGGAAACTGCTGCGTTGCACGTAATACTGAACCTCCATCGGCTGCGAGGTTTCCGAAGCGCTGTCAAGAAATGCCTTGAGCGCCTCCGGGGAAGCCCATCGCTTCACGAACAGTTCTCCCCAGCTGTTCCTGGAGACGAGCCGGAGATCGCGAATTTCCCTCACGTGCAACGTCGTCTCAAAATTCACGACGATCAGCGCCTTCTCTATCCGCTCGTCCTCGAGGTAGTTCGGAAATGGCACGGCCGCGATATCGCTGATCCCGAAGAAGTCCCGCATCTTCCTGCCGAGGTTGACGATTTCCTGAAGGGTGACGGAGGTTGCATTCGGCAACATCCGGACCTCGGTCGGAGCAAACAGATCATTCCAGACAACGTGGGCGATGCAGTAAACAATATCCGGACTCTCGACAATCGGCGCGGCCGCATCTCCTGCGGCATGTATATACCATACTTTTCCGACCGTTTTGAAGACCAGAGTCGGCTTGATCGTACTGTCCAGCGGCCTGTGGATGATCGGCACCTTCGAGTTCTTCTTTTCCAGACAGGCGGAAAGCTTTCCTCCCATCACGCGCAGGTCTTCCGGCGCGATACTGCCCTTGACGCCTCTTTCCATCCCGGCGATGTCCCGATAAATCTTCTTCAGGAGCTCGAAGACGTGGTCGCCGAATCCGGACTGTTCCTGGAAATTCCAGGAGGCGAATGAATTGAGCCGGGTGATGGTTTCCCGGGTCATGCCGTATTGCTTGAAGATATCCCGGGTCAGTTTTTCCCGGATGGTGATCTTTTTCGACCACAGATTGATATCGTAGCGCAGATAGAAGCATTCCTGAATGAACGCGAACGTTTTTTCCGGCAGATTCCGATAGTATTCCAGCATCGCCTGCAGCGTGAACGTCGCCGGGTCCAGAAACTGGCCGTCCGGGCATTCCAGAACGGTGCGGCGGAAGCGGTGGCAGAGCAACTCCTCCCGCGGCGATTCCAGCAGCATCTTCAGGAGCAGCATCTTGATGATCGACTTGAGGGGATGGGTCATGGCCTTGTTGAATTGCCACAGGGCCGCTCCGAAATATTCGTCGCGGTCGACGGTTTCGATATTCCCCAGATCGATCAGGTCGTACTCGCCCGCATATCGCCCTTCGCGGAATTCCTCCGCGAACGTGTCGTAGTCGACGGGCTCAGATCCCTCGTCGCCGCAAAGCCACCAGAGCGGGATCTTCCCGCCGAGGATGCTGGCGGTGCGGTAGAATTCCTCTTTCAGGACCTGCCTCTGGGCACTTCCGGAACTCTCCCCTTCCACGATGCCGAAACGGCAAAGCCGGATATCTTCGGTATCGCTGAGAAAGAAATAAATCGGAATCCGGACGTGCTGATCCAGCCAATCCTTGATGAGATTCATCTTGCGGCTGAGATCTTCGAGCGCTTCCCTGCCGGCCTCCGACCGATTGACACACACCCAGATATCGCAATCCGAACGCGATGTCTGGCCGATCGACCCGACGCTGCCGATCGTGTAGAGACCCTCGATCCAGCACGGGGATGACGAATACTTCAGCAGGCTCCGCTCCGACGAGATTTCAAACCTTCGCTTGAACGCAGGCTCGCGCGAGATGACATTCCGGTCGGCGTCGATATGGAACACCTTCCACGGCCGCCGCATCTTCTCGATATATCCGGGTACGGCCGGGTGATTGACGCTCAGCATCCATGGCAGAAGGTAGAGCACCGACTCGCTGTCCCTGGGGGCGAGTTCCTCGAAAATGCCTTTCCGAAAACGATTGTACGCAAGGTACTTCTTCTTGTTCTCCAGCAGCGTCTTCAACTGCACGCGAAAACCTCCCACAGGATCCTAACGCCCGTTGCCCTTTCCCGCCGCTCCGGGATCACCCGCTTCCCGCGGGCCTCATTGACAAGAAACCCTGCCTTGTGAAATACCACTTTCCGGCGGGAGTTGCCTCCTATTTATTCGGTATACGCCGCCCCGGGCTTGAGTGCAGGATATGGAATCGACCGACAGAGATCTGATCCGCCGGATGCGCGAGTCCCTCCCCTCTCTGATGCGCAGGGACCGCGCCGCACTGTCCGCGCCGCTGCAGCGGCTTCTCCGCGACCTCCGCGGCGCCGATCTCACGGACGCGAAGCTGCGCGAACTGCAGCGTCTGGCGGACCGCTTCCTTGCAGCGGCCGAAAAAGCGGCCGCCCGGAAGGCCGCCCGTCCTCGCCTCCGCTACCCGGCTTCCCTGCCGATCCTGGCGCGGCGCAGAGATATCGTCGCAGCGATTTCCTCCCATCAGGTCGTCATTGTCACGGGCGAAACCGGATCGGGGAAGACCACGCAGATTCCGAAATTCTGTCTCGAGGCGGGCAGAGGCCTCCAGGGTGTCGTCGGCTGTACCCAACCGCGGCGCGTCGCCGCCGTCACCATCGCCCAGAGGATCGCCGAGGAAATCGGCGAGACGGTCGGGCGCTCCGTCGGATACAAGATCCGCTTCGAAGACCGGTCCGGCAGGGAACCGTTCATCAAGATCATGACCGACGGCATCCTGCTCATGGAGATGCAGGCCGACCCTTCCCTGAACAACTACGATACGATCATCATCGACGAGGCGCACGAACGGAGCCTGAACATCGATTTCGCTTTCGGGGCCCTGAAGAACCTGCTTGCGGCGCGAAAAGACCTGAAGCTGCTCATTGCATCGGCGACCATCGACGTCGAAAAGTTCGCGGCGGCCTTCGCCGGCGCTGCCGTCATCGAGGTGTCCGGCCGGACCTATCCCGTCGAGGCGTTCTACCGGCCTCCGGAATCGGACGGCGAGGAAGACGCCGACGTGCCTTATGTCGATGCGGCGGTTCGTGCGGCGCGCGAAATCGTCTCCGGGAAGGAACCCGGCGACATCCTCATCTTCATGCCGACCGAAGAGACGATCCGCGATACCTGCGAACTTCTCCGCGGGGAACTCGACGCGGCCGCGACCGTCCTTCCGCTCTTCGCCCGACTGGGCGCCGGCGAACAGCGCCGGGTTTTTCATGAAGCACCCGGCCGGAAGATTGTCGTCGCCACGAACATCGCCGAGACCTCCATCACCATCCCGGGTATTCGCTATGTCATCGACTCCGGTCTGGCGAGAATTTCGGTGTACAACGCGCGATCCCGGACGACCAGCCTGCCGATCCGTCCTGTCTCCCGCAGCAGCGCCGACCAGCGGAAAGGCCGCTGCGGCAGGGTTCGCGACGGCATCTGTATCCGCCTCTACGACGAAAAAGATTACCTTTCCCGTCCGCAATACACCGCCCCCGAGATCCTGCGTTCGAACCTCTCGGAAGCCGTACTGCGGATGCTGCGTTTGGGCATCCGGGACGTTTATGCCTTCCCTTTCCTCGACCCCCCGCAGCCGCGGCTGATCCGCGAGGCCCTCGATGAACTCCTGGAACTGGGCGCCGTCAGCCCCGCTGAAGGCGCAAAGGATCAAGGCGAGGGACCATCCGCCTTCCGCCTGACGCCGCGCGGGCGCCAGATGGCGGAGTTGCCCGTCGATCCCCGGATTTCACGAATGATCCTCGAGGCACAGACGTTGGGATGCCTGGACGAAGTCCTGGTCGTCGCGGCGGCGCTGACGATCGCCGATCCCCGCGAAAGGCCGCTGGAAAAAGCCAAGGAAGCGGACCGCATGCATGCGGTCTTTGCAGAACCGGGGTCGGATTTTCTCACCCTCCTGAACCTGTGGCAGAAGTATCATGCTGCCCGCAAGCGCCTCCGCTCACAAAACGCCCTGCGCAGATTCTGCAGAGAGCACTTCCTTTCCTTCCGCAGGATGAAGGAATGGTGCGATGTGCATGGACAGATTCGGGAGAAGATCGCTGCAGCCTCGGTCGTCCCGGCCTCCCAGGCAGGCGAATCCTCCGTCGACCTTCCGGAGCGCATTTCCCGGTCGATCCTCAGCGGTTACCTCTCGCAAATCGCCTCCAGGAAAGAAAAGAACCTCTACCTGGCCGCCAGAAGCAAGACGGTATTCCTCCATCCTTCCTCGGTGATCTTCAACCGCGGCGGAGAATGGATCGTGGCGGCCGAGATGGTCGAGACGTCCCGCCCTTTCGCGCGGACGGCAGCCAATATCCGCAGCGACTGGCTTGAGGAAATCGGCGGAGATCTCTGCCGGTACTCCTACTCGGAACCGCGTTGGGACGTCTCCCGGGAACAGGTCGTGGCGACCGAAAGGGTCACGCTTTTCGGCCTCCTCATCGTCCCCGGCCGCGCCGTCTCCTACGGAAAAATCAATCCCGAGGAAGCCGGGAAGGTCTTCATCCGCTCCGCCCTGATGGAGGGCGAGATCCGCCGGCCGCCCTCCTTCCTTGAGCACAACCTGGCACTGATCGAGCGCGTCCGCACCATGGAGAACAAACTCCGCCGCCGCGACCTGCTCTCGGACGACGAGTGCATCTTCTCCTTTTATGAAACAAGGATCCCCGGCATTTTCGACATGAGAACGCTCGGCAAGACGATCCGCGAGCGCGGCGGCGACGCATTCCTCCGCATGACGGAAGAGGATCTGCTGCGCAGATCACCCGAACCGGAGCGCCTGGAGATGTTCCCCGATGAGGCCCATCTCGGCGGCGGGCACGTCCGTTTCGAATACCGCTTCGAACCGGGCGCGGCGTCCGACGGCGTCACCATGAACATCCCCGTTCCCTCCCTGGCGGCGATCGAACCGGAGAAAGTCGATAACCTTGTCCCCGGTCTCCGGCGGGACAAGGTTGCCGCCATGCTCAAGGCCCTTCCCAAGGAGTACCGGCGGAAGCTGCAGCCGCTCGCGGAAACTACGGAGACCGTTCTCCGGGAGTTGACCGATGCGGAGGGGCCGTTGACGCACCGGCTCAGCCGTTTTCTTGCCCGCCGTTTCGGCCTGCACATCCCTTCCCATATCTTCCGTGAAATGAAGACCGAAGACCGCCTGCGGATGCATTTTTCCGTCGTCGACGGGGAGAATCGCGTTCTCGCATCCGGAGAAGACGTCCGACGGCTCAAGGAGGATTTCGTTGCGGACGTTCAATCGCGCGCCTTTGCCGCCGCCCGTTCCGCCTGGGAAAAAAAGGACCTCAGCGACTGGACGGTGGGTGACTTGCCGGATTCAGTGACCTTGAAAGGGGAAAGCGGCTGGGAGGGGCTCGCCTATCCGGGGCTGGCAGCCGAGGGCGACCGCGTCGATCTGCGCCTCTTCCCGACCGCCGCCGAGGCGGGAGCCAGCCATCCACGCGGCGTCATGAAATTATACGCCCTTCGCTTCGGGGAGATTGTCGCACACCTGAAGAAGGCCCTCGCAATACCCGCGGGGTGGAAAAAGGCGGCCGCGGTCTTTGGGACCGGCGCCATTGAGAAGGCAATCTACGATAAGGTATTGCATGAGCTGTTTCACCGAAACATCCGATCTGAGAAGAACTTTCATGAGCACGGCGAATCGGTGAAGGGCGGGATTCTCGCCTATGGTCAGGAGATCCTGCAGCTGGCCGAACCCGTGGTCCGGGCCTATTTTGAAACCCATGAGCTTCTCCGCAAACTGGAAGGCACCCATCGCTTCCACCGGACGGAGCTTCTCTTCGTCCACTCCCTTCAAAAAGAGAAGGAGCGCCTGGTTCCGGCGGATTTTCTTCTCCGTTACGACCGCGACAGGCTTCAGCACCTCGTCCGTTATCTCAAGGCCCTTGCCATTCGTTCGGAACGAGGATTGGCGAACCTCGAGAAGGATCGCCTGCGGGAGGAGGAGCTCCGGCCGTTTCTGGATTTCCTGGAAAAGGCCGCGGCGGATGGCGCCGACGAATTTTCCGATGAAAAAAGGGCGGCCTGCGAGGAATTGCGCTGGATGATCGAGGAATACAGGGTCTCGCTCCACGCGCAGGAGCTCAAGACGGCCTTTCCTGTTTCCCGGAAGCGTCTGACGGAGAAGATGCGGAAAATCGAGGAGCTGATCTGATCGCAGCAGGGGCAACGGGTTCCCGCCGCCCCGTTGCCTGCGTTTCACTTCACCGTCGTCACCCGGACCTGGCGCTCGACGAATTCCGCTCCGTCGGCGTTTCCGCCGTCCGTTTTCCCGGAGAGTTTCACGCCCCTTGTCCGTATGCTCACGTCGGCGGAGCGTGTCTTCACCTGGTAGAGCGGACCTTCCTTCGCAAGCGCGATATCGCCAAGGGGCGTCGTGCTCGCGAAAAGGACGATCCCTTCCTCCCCGAAAGGCGGACTGATTTCGAGCTCAAACTGGTCTCGGCCTGACGGAATCTCATAGGTGACGCCGCCGTTGAAATAATTGTCTTTCCGGTAGGGATTCGGGAAGAGCTGCACCAGCGCTCCCTTTACATCGCGATGAAGGACCCGGGCGTAAAAGGGCTTGTTCCCCTTCAGGTAGATTTTCATCCGTTCCCCCTGCCGGTAGTCCTTCCTGTCCGTCCAGAGGCTGACGGAAAGCGGCGCGGAGGGATCATCTTCGAGCTTCGCGGTCTTCATGATCCCATCGATCGCCTTCCCGTCGGGGATCACCTCCGCCTTGATGCGGACGGAGTAGCAATCCCCCGTTGCGGCATCGCGGTACCAGCCCTTCTTCAACTCCTCGACGATCTTCACCTTGGCCGCGGCATAGGCCTCCACGAGATCC
This sequence comes from Syntrophaceae bacterium UBA6109, assembly GCA_002428445.1. The sequence continues at coordinate 24,050 of DIWJ01000063.1, read as the reverse complement.
TTGACCACCTGATAATCCTTCACTTCGGTAGAACTCTTGATATAGGTCACGGCGCGCTCGACGGCGTTCCGTTTGGCTTCATCCATCGCCTCCCGTTCCGTCTGCTTTTTCGACTTGTCGGCACCCATGCAGGCATAGCCCTGGCCTTCCGTGATCGTCGATTGGGCAGCCGGCAGCGGCTGAACGATCAGAAGGGAAAGCAGCCAAAGGCTGCAGAAAAGAAAAAGGTTTCTTGTCCTCATAGGTCCCCCCCTTCCCGAAGCGTACCGATGATTTCGTTGATGTCGCCGATCCCGTGTTCCGCCAGATATTGCCCGATGCCGTCGATAATGTCCAGCGTCGCCCGGGGATTCACAAAGTTCGCCGTCCCGATCTGGACGGCCTTTGCCCCCACAATCAGGAATTCCAAGGCATCCCGCGCCGTGGCGATTCCCCCCAACCCGATCACCGGGATGCCCACCCTTTTCACGACCTGCCATACCATGCGCAGCGCTACCGGTTTGACGGCCGGTCCCGACAACCCGCCCGTCACGTTCCGGAGGTGGGGAACCCTTCTGTCGACATCGACGGACATCCCCGTCATCGTATTGATCAGCGAGATCGCATCGGCGCCCGCGTCTTCGGCTGCCGCGGCCATGACGGCGATGTCGGTGACATTCGGAGAGAGTTTGACGATCAACGGCAGGTCCGTAACACACCGCACCCTTCGTGTCACCTCCCCGACCGCTTCGGGACTTGTCCCGAAGGCAAGGCCCCCGCATTTCACGTTCGGGCATGAGACGTTGATCTCCAGGCCGTGCACTCCCTCCGCCGCCGACAGGATCCCGGCCAGTCCTTCGTACTCTTCCACGCGCTCGCCGAAGATGTTGACAATCACCGGAACGGTGAAATTCCTGAGGTAGGGAAGCTTCTCGGCGATAAAGGCCCTGACACCGACATTCTGCAGTCCGATGGCATTGAGCATCCCCGCCGCCGTTTCGACGATGCGGGGAGGCGGATTTCCCGGACGCGGCTCGAGCGAGAGGCCTTTCACGACAACCGCGCCCAAGCGGTTGAGATCGACAAACCCGGCGTACTCTTCCCCGTAGCCGAATGTTCCCGAAGCCGTCATGACGGGGTTGATCAGTTGAAGCCCGCCGATGGAGACCGCCGTTTTCACCATAGCCCTAACCCTTCCCTCACTCCCAGAGGATATCCTGCAGGGGGAAAACGGGCCCCTCTTTGCAGACACGAAGGAAAACGCGTTTTCCGGCTTCACCGCGCACGGCGACCGCGCATCCGAGGCAGGCCCCGAGTCCGCAGGCCATCCGCTCCTCGAGGGACGCTTCGCAGCTCATCGCGGACCCCCTCAGCAGGCCCTGAAGACTCCGCAGCATGGGCCGCGGACCGCAGGCGTAAAGCGATGTCTTCTCCCCGTCCCATTCGCCCCGTTCGCGGGCGAATCGTTCCGTGACCGGCCCGTGAAATCCGTCACTGCCGTCGTCCGTGCTGACGCGCAGCACGGCGCCGGACTCCCGGACCCGCGCAATGCCGACCAGGAGCGCCGCCGTCCGCGCGCCCGCATACACCGCAAGCCGGCCGGAACGCTGGCCCCCGCCCGGCAGACACCGCTGCAGCAGATAAAGGAGCGGCGCCATTCCGATGCCCCCTCCCACGAGAACAACGTCACGGTCGTCGCCGGGCATGCTGAACCCGCGGCCGAAAGGCCCGGTCATATCCAGTGTTCTTCCCGGCTCCAGCCGCGACAGTCCGGCGGTGCCCCGACCGACGACACGGTAGAGGATCTTCATACGCGGAGAGGGTGTCTCATCCCATCCGCAGATGCTGAACGGCCTTGGCAGGAAGACGCCTCCGTCGGCGATCCGGATCATGACGAACTGACCCGCTTCGGGACGCCGGAAAGCGCTCTGCGCTTCCAGCGTCATCTCGAAGTGCCCCGGCGCGACTTCGGTATTTCCCCGGACAACCGACTTGGTCAGCACGGCTTCATCGACACTGTCCATTTCCCGCTCCCGCTTCCTTTTCAAGATCGGCCCAAAGGATCACGGCCGCCTCGGCCCGGTCCTGATAATAGCCGGGACGTCGTCCCGTTTCAAGAAAACCAAATCGTTCGTAAAGCCCCCCGGCCGCCCGGTTGGACTCCCTCAACTCGAGCGTGGCCCGCGCGGCGCCATGGGTCTTTGCCGTCCGAAACATCTCTTCCATCAGCCGCGAGCCGATCCCCTGCCGCCGCAGGTCGCCCCGAACGGCGACGTTGTGGAGATGCACCTCTCCGGCCACGACCCAGAAACTGATGAACCCGGCCACGACCTTTTCCCCCCTCTGGAGGACCGCCCTGCAGATCAGATTGTGGGAAAAAGGCGTATCCAACTCCTTTTCAAAAATACCCTTCGTCCAAGGAATGCCCTGCGGGTCGTCCGCGATCGGCAGCACCTCCGGCAGATCCTCCGGCTTCATCGTCTCGATCGAAAGAGCCGTCGCGGATTTCCGGTCAGACACGGACCCACTCCACGATCAAGAGTACAAGAAGATAGGCGACGCAAAAGATATGGATCGCCCGCGGATTGGAAAGGGCGTTCAGAGCGGCGGCGATGGCGAGAAGCGGAAGGAGGATGTAGGCAAAGCCAAGCGCCTGCGCCAGCCAGGGACTCATCAGCGGAACGACCCACCGCAGCAAATAGCATCCGCCGGCCATGCCGGCAAAAAGGAAGGCCCCGTTCAACAGGAACGTCCTGAGCGCCGCCGTGAGGTGACGACGGCTCACCGCAGTCATGTCGCCTCTTGCCGCATCCTGAAGGGCGGCATCGGACAGCCCGTTATTCCACTGGCAGATGACGGCGTCCATTTTCCCGCCCCAGACGCCGAAGGGCAGGAAGAAAAGGAAGCACAGAACGAAGATCTCTCTCGACTGGCCGCCGATCTGGTGGGAAACAATCGATGCCGAACCGGCGACGAGAATCGCCGCCAGCGATTCATTGGGCGGAACATAGGCGCCGATCGCCGTCCGGTCCAGCCAGAAAAGCTCCAGGAGCGCGCCCGCCATCAAGCCCGCGGAAGGTTCATTCAGCAGCCAGGCGACGGCCGGTGCGGCAACGATCGGCCTGGAGATCATCGCCTGAACGAATATCCGGTCCAGACACAAGACGGCACCGAGGATCGCCGCGATCATCGCTTCGAACAGCATATCGGGCCCTCAAAGCCGGTTCTTTTCTCCCGGAGAAATTTTCCGGAGAATGGATTGAAGATCGGGAGGATTGTCTGTCGGTACGCGTTTCAAGTCGATGAGCACCCCTGCACGCAGCAGCGAGAGAACGTCCTCGAGCTCCTTTTGGTCCAATTGCACCGAGGGCGTGCAGTTCACAACGCACTCTTCCGAGTAGATGTTGCCGAGATTGAGCCGATCGAAACGAAAACCGCCCCGGCGCGCCCTCGCCGCCGATCCGACATCTCCGAACAGAACGATGGTTCTCGGGCCGTCCGCCTGCGGACCGGGATTACTCTTCACCAGATCGTCGACACTGCAGACGGTCACCTCGATCTCGCGGGGTACGGCCATGCGGATTACCGTTTCGCGAAAAAAGTCGCCGGCCGCGCCGTCGTCCGCCACGACAATTCCTTCGGCCTGCAGAAAAGGAACCCAGGCCTCGAGGATCTGCCCGTGAATCAATCGATTGTCGACCCGAACCAGTACGACATTCATTGCGCTATCGGGTTTCAGCCGGCGGCTTTCTTGTTGAGAATTTCCGTTGCCAGCGAGATGTTGCGGATGCCGTAGTCCTTGATGAACTGGGCAAATTCCTTGAGGGTCATCCCCTCCCGGACATCGGGCAGTTTCAGGAGCATCGGGAGGTTGACGCCGGTGACGACTTCGACTTTTCCCTCTTTGAGAAATGAAAGGGAGATGTTGGAAGGGGTTCCGCCGAAGAGATCGGTCAGGATCAGCACGCCCTTGCCCTGATCCACCTTCTTGATGGCCGTGCCGATCTCCTTTTTCAGATCTTCGACACCCTTGTTCTGATCCACGCTGATGTGGACAACTCCCTTCATCGGCCCCTTGATCAGCTCCGCTGCTTTGATGAGCTCAACGCCAAGATTGCCGTGGGTCGTGACGAGCACCCCGATCATGCCGATATCCCCCTCGCACGCGATTTGAGCGGTTACGCTAATGGATCGGGGTATAATTGTCAAGCCCCTATCCCCTGCCCTGCCGATACGGGGATGCAAGTGCTGGCACAATTCCCGTTGACGTCTTCGGTCCGGTGTGATACGCACTGTTCCAACCGCTTGGATCCGGATTTGGACCGAGACGGAAAGGTCTCCCTTAACGATTGAACTGAAAAAACAGGGCCTTCCGGCAACCGTCCGAAAGGCCCTTTTTTTGAGGATTGCGCCCTGTGAAAACCTCTTCCCCCGTCCATCCCCCCGCCGCCTTCATCGGCATGGGAAAGGTCGGAACGGCGCTCGCGTGTTCCCTCCATGACGCCGGCTATCCGATCGCAGCCGTTCATGACATCCGCCCGGCCGCCATGGACCGCGCCGCCCGTTATACCGGAGCGCAGCGGTGCGGCACACCCGAAGAGGCCGCCGGCCTCGCCGACATCATTTTCCTCGCAACCCCCGATGACCATATCGAAGGCGTTTGCCGCCATTTGGCCGAGGCGGGCGCCGCCTGCGAGGGCAAACGCGTCCTTCACATGAGCGGCGCCTGCGGACTCGACCTTCTGGACGCCGCGCGCCGCTGCGGCGCCGTCACCGGCTGCATCCACCCGCTCCAGAGCTTTCCCGATGTCGACGCTGCGCTCCGCTCCATTCCGGGCAGCGCGTTCGGCCTCACTGTCGAGGACGATTTGAAGGAAGAGGCGACAGCCCTCGTAACGGCGCTGAAAGGGTTCCCGATCTTCATCTCCGACCGCGACAAGCCGCTGTACCACGCGGCGGCCTGCATGGCGTCCAATTACCTTGTCACGCTTGTCGACACCGTCCGCCGCATCTGCGAATCTTTCGGCCTTTCCGGTGGAGATGCCGTAAAGGCCTTCTGGCCTTTGATCGCCGGGACGATGCGCAACATCGAGGCGCAGGGAACTGTTGCCTCCCTGTCCGGCCCCATCGAACGCTGCGACATCGGCACCGTGAAACGCCACCTGGACGCAATGGGCCGTTGCTGTCCGGAACTGTTGCCCCTGTATCGACATCTGGGCCTCCTGACCGCGGATGTGGCGGCGCGCAAGAACCCCGCCATCGCCGGCCGGCTGGACCCTGTAAGAAAAGTACTTTCCAAGGAGTGATGCCTCATGAGCAAGCAAGGTCGCGTGCAGAAAATCACCACCTCCACTCTCCGTGAGATGAAGGAGAAGGAGCAGAAGATCACGGTGCTGACCGCCTACGACTATCCCATGGCGTCCCTGCTGGACGAATGCGGGACGGATGTGATCCTTGTCGGCGATTCGCTGGGAATGGTCGTTCTCGGATACGACAACACGCTGGCCGTTACGATGGAGGACATGCTTCACCATGCCCGCGCCGTCTGCCGGGGAGCGCGACGTTCCATGGTCGTCACCGACATGCCATTCCTTTCCTATCAGGTGTCTCCCGAAGAGGCGCTACGGAATGCCGGCCGCTTTCTTCAGGAGGCCGGCGCACAGGCCGTGAAACTGGAAGGCGGCCGCGAGGTCGCGGACGCCATTCGCAAGATCACGGATGCCGGGATCCCGCTGATGGCCCACCTGGGCCTGACGCCCCAATCGGTACACCGCTTCGGCGGCTATAAGGTTCAGGGCAAGGACGAGGAAACGGCGCAAAGGCTGCTCGAAGACGCAAAGATCGTCGAAGCGGCGGGCGCCTTCAGCGTCGTGCTCGAGTGCGTTCCGGCCGCCCTCGCGGCGTCCATCACGTCGGCCATCGGCATCCCCACGATCGGGATCGGTGCAGGGTCCGCCTGCGACGGACAGGTCCTCGTCGTGAACGACATGCTCGGCATGTACGAGAAGCTGTCGCCCCGCTTCGTCAAACACTACGGGAATCTCAACGCGCAGATCCGGACGGCCGTGCAGGCCTACCTCGGCGAAGTGCGGTCCGGCGCCTTTCCCGGACCGGAGCACAGCTTCTGACGGGCAAGAAGGGACTTCTTCGCCGACCTGGCCAACGGATATCGAACCATGCCTGTCTTCCGCCTCGGACCTGAACCGGTCTTTCCCCCGCCCGATTCGTCCACCGAAGAGGGACTTCTCGCCGTCGGCGGCGACCTCTCCCCGGAACGCCTTCTGTGCGCCTATGCCCAGGGAATCTTCCCCTGGTATTCGGCGGGCGAGCCGATCCTCTGGTGGTCTCCCGATCCGCGTTGTGTTCTCCTTCCCTCCGACCTGCGGATTCCCCGGAGCATGAGGCAATTCCTGAAGAAGAACCCCTTCGAGATCACCTCCGACCGCTCCTTCCGCTCCGTCATGGAATCCTGCGGCGAACCCCGCCCCGGTTCCTCCGGGACCTGGATCACGCCGGAAATGATCGAGGCCTACTGCCGCCTTTACGAACTGGGGTACGCCCACTCCATCGAGACCTGGACGGATGAGCGCCTGGTGGGGGGACTGTACGGCGTCTCCCTGGGCGGCTGCTTCTTCGGAGAGTCCATGTTCTCAAGAGTGAGCAACGCCTCCAAAGCGGCCCTCATCGCCGTGACGACGGCACTCGGACGCCGCGGTTTTTCTCTTCTCGACTGCCAGATGCACACGCAGCACCTGGAGATGTTCGGGGCGAAGATGATCCCGCGAAAGGGCTTCCTTCTTCTGCTCTCCCGCGCGCTCCGGTCTCAGACCCTGCGGGGGAACTGGGGAGAGATGCGTCTGCTGGAAACATAATTTCTTCTCGACAGATCGCCGATTATTTTCTATACGCCACCTGGATGAGCGGGACGCAAAAGTCCTTCCGGAAACCGTGGAAGGACGCGATCGCGACGCTCGGAAAGACAAACGCCCATGGTATCTGTCATCCTGCCTCATGGCGGTCAGCCGGATTTCGACGTCACCCTCCGTCGCTTCGCCGATTCCGATCTGATCGAAAAGGTGTTTCTCCTCTACTCGGGGCCCTTCCTCGCCGTTCCGAAGAAATGCGAGATTGTCAAGGCCCAGACTGTCCAGAGCGGCAACATCCTGCACTGGATTCTGAAGAAGATCCGCACCCGCTATGCGCTTTTCGTGACCGGGTCCTCCGCCGTCCGTCTCGACACCGGATCGCTGGCGAGATTCATCGAGGTCGCGGAATCCACGCGCGCGGGCATCCTCTACTCGGATTTCCGCGAGCTCCTTCCCTCCGCCGATGAAAAGCCGGAAAGGGCGCTGCGGGAGCGGCGGCTGATCGATTATCAATCAGGCAGCATCCGGGACGATTTCGACTTCGGGCCGGTCCTCTTCCTCTCCACGCACGCCGCGCAGAGCTCGGTGGACAAATACGGCCCCGTGCAGGACTGGAAGACGGCGGCGCTCTATGACCTCCGCCTGAAGATCGCCGCTGATTTTCCCGTCGTCCGTATTCCGGAGATGCTCTTCACCTCGGCCTCCGGTCAGGGCGAAGGCCGTCCGCCAGGGGAAGAGGCGCCCGCTCCCGGGACCTCCGAGACCCACTTCGAGTACGTCGATCCCGCGTCCGCAGGCTTTCAGCGCGAACGGGAACACATCGCCGCCGGCCATCTGAAAAACATCGGGGCCTGGCTGCCGCCGAAGTTCAAACAGGTCCCCGACAGCAGCGCGGCCTTCCCCGTCACGGCGAGCGTCGTCATTCCCGTGCGGAACCGGAAAACCACCATTGCCGATGCCGTCGCCAGCGCCCTCTCCCAGCAGGCGGATTTCCCTTTCAACGTCATCGTCGTCGACAACTTCTCCACCGACGGAACGAGCGAGGTACTCGCCGATCTCGCCGCGCGCAACGAGCGTCTGCACTGCCTGACCCCTTCTGAAAACAACCTGCAGATCGGCAGCTGCTGGAACGAGGCCGTCCGTTCGCCCTTCTGCGGCCGCTACGCCGCGCAGCTGGATTCCGACGACCTGTACGCCTCGGAAGGGGTTCTGCAGAAGATCGTCCGCGCCTTCGCGGGAGAGGACTGCGGGATGGTCGTGGGTTCCTATACGATCGTGGATTTCGCCCTGAAGGAGCTCCCGCCCGGACTGATCGAACACCGGGAATGGACAAAGGACAACGGCCACAACAACCTCCTGCGCGTCAACGGCCTGGGCGCCCCCCGCGCCTATCAGACCCTTCTCCTGCGGGAAATGCCTTTTCCGAACGTGGGCTACGGCGAGGACTACGCGGTCGGCCTGAGGATTTCCCGCGAATACCGCGTCGCCCGGATCTTCGAGAATCTCTATCTGTGCCGGCGCTGGAGCGGCAACACCGACCATCAGCTGTCCGATGAGCAGCGCAACGCGAACAACGCCTACAAGGACTTTTTGCGCACGCTGGAGATCCAGGCCCGCAGGCAGATGAAGGGCCGGAAACTGCCTCCCCTTCCCGACGCCGGATGATGCCGCCATGAGCAGGAAAACGTCTCCCGATCGACCGCTGAACTCCTCCCGCATACGCGAGGCCAAAGCTTCAGATGCGGACGGCATCCGCCGGCTTCTCAGGCGTTCCTGGGCCGCTGCCTACGGCGCCTTCGCTCCTCCCGAAGACCTTCGCGCGTGCCTCGCGGAACACTACTGCACGACGAGGCTGCGCGAATATGTAGACGATCCCCAAAGCCGATCCCTGGTCGCCGAGGACGGCGGGCGGATCATCGGATATTTGAGACTCCAGGCCTCCGGGGACTCTCCGTCCGCAGCCGGCTGCGGACCCGGACCAGCCCGGATGTATATCCGCTCCATCTACGTGTCGCCCGACCGGCAGGGAGGCGGAATCGGCCGCGCCCTGATGCGTATTGCCCTGGAGCACGCGCGAAAGTCCGGTTTCACAGAGATCTGGCTCGGCGTGATGCGGCCCAACCGCCGCGCATACGATTGGTACGTCGGTCAGGGCTTTTCTCCCCGCGAGGAGGAACCCTTCACCATGGGCACGACCACCGTACCCTGCCTGATCTGCCGCAAAGCCCTGACGAACAGGGCCTTCGCCGCCTATGACGGCTTCTCGGGAACGCCCCTCAGCGATCTGTGCCTCAGCCTCTTTTCCGGGCAGGTCGAGCATTGGCGGCGTCTCCGGGACGCGGTCCGGATGCTGGATCTCGTCGTGACGAAATCCTTCCGGGAAAAGGGCTGTCTTCTCAACGTCCAGTGCAATCCCGGCCGTATTGCCAGCTCCACCGCCGCCGTCGGAACGGCCGTCGCACACCGACCCTGTTTCCTCTGCCGCCGGCATCTGCCCCGCAGCCAGAAGGCGATCCTTTACCGGAAGGATTTCCTCATCCTCTGCAATCCGGCGCCCATCTTGCTGCACCACTTCACCGTCGCCTCGCGGGAGCACCGCCCCCAGGCGTTTTTCGCATCTGCGGAAGACTATCTGATCCTGTGCCGCGACCTCGGCCGGCGATGGGACGTCCTTTACAACGGCCCCCGTTGCGGCGCCTCCGCCCCCGACCATCTCCACTTCCAGGTCATCCCTTCCGGCATCCTTCCGCTTTCCGCCGTTGCCGGCGGCACGAACCTGGGGTCCGCCGCCGGCGTCTCGGTGTCGATCTTCCGGAGCTTCGGTTTCGGCGCCATCGTCCTCAGGGGCGGAAATTCGTCATCGCTTCTGAAAATCCTCGGAAGACTGCAGGACATCCTGCCCCCGGAGGGTTCAAAAGGAGAAGAGCCGATGTTCAACGTCCTCGGCGGCCACAACGGGAGGTCCTGGCGCCTGATGATCTTCCCGCGCCGCAAGCACCGCCCGGACATCTATTACCGCCCGGAAAAGGACCGCCTGCTGATCACCCCCGGCGCCTTCGAGATGAGCGGCCTGATCGTCGTCCCGCGGAAAGAAGATTTTCCCCGGCTCGGCAAACACGCTCTGCTCCGGATTCTGCGCGAGGTCGCCCTGCCGCCGGGACGGACCCTCCGCATCGCTCAGCGGCTCCTCTCGGATGGAGGAGAGCGTTGAGCGCCCGGGCCGACAGCGGCGCGCGGGCGGCGGTCATCGACAGCCGCCTGTCTTTCGGCGAGGCCGTCGCCGGCTCTCCGGCCCCGGCCGACATTCTCGCGTCGCTGCGCCTGGTCGAGGTGCGCTATCTCGGCTTTGACGGCCTTGCCCACCAGGGGCAGCTGCTCGTCCACGGCGGGATCGCCGATGAGACCGTCGAGATCTTCGGCGCCCTCATGGCGTTCCGGTTTCCGATCGCCAAGGCGCGGCCGATCGTCCGCTACCAATGGTCCGACGACGCTTCCATGAAGGACAACAACACGACGGCGTTCCATTACCGTTGCGTCGCCGGAACCTCGCGCCTGTCCCGCCACGCCCTGGGACTGGCCCTCGATATCAACCCCCTTCTCAATCCGCTCGTCTATCCCGACGGCCGGGCTGTCCCCGAAGGCGCCGTCTACCGGCCCGGCGGGCTCGGCGTCCTCGCGGAAGGCGGTCCCGCGCTTGCGGAGTTCCTTCGCAGGGGTTGGCGGTGGGGCGGAACCTTTGACGACTACCGCGACTACCATCACCTCGAAAAGCCTCTGCCGAGATAAAGCAAAGGTCCCCGCACGGCGATCCCCTAGGGATTTTCGAGGTGCGAAACCAGCCGATGCCCGATTGCGGGCCTCATCGTCATGTCGTATTTGTTGTCATGTCGCGGGCATTTTTGAAACGGGAGCGTCGCGAGATCCGGTGAAGGATGTGAAAAAGACTCTTTGGGTGCTGATGATCGTGGTCCTTCTTGCATGTCCGCTGCCGGCGGAGGAGCTGTTCGTCCACGGCGGCGCCGCAATGGACACCAATACAAACAGCTTCTCAGGCCAGTGGTCCGTCTCCTACATGAAGGATCTCGGCGAATACACGGCCTTCGGATTTTCCTATCTCAACGAGGGGCACCAGCCCTACCATTATCGCGACAGCCTCGCCGCCCAGATCTGGGGAAAGAAGAGAATCCCCGATTCCCGCCTGTCCCTCGCCCTGGGCATCGGGCCGCTGATCTATTTTGATACGAGGGTCGTTCCTCTTACGGACCGTTACGAGGATGCCCACGGCCTCGGAGTCGTCTCCAGCGCAGCGGCCACCTGGTACGGGCTGAGTCCTCTTCTCCTGCAGGTGCGGCTCAATTACATCACCGTCCGGGACAGCTTCGATACACTCGCCGCCACGGTGGGCGTGGGTTATCTTCTTGACGCGCCGGACGCATCGGAATCCCGCCCGGATTCCCTCCGGAATTCCGCGAATCCCGATGACGAAATCGCCCTGTATTTCGGCTACGCAACCCTCAACAGCGCCAAGTCCGAGACCGACATCGCCGGGAGCATCGAGTACCGGCGGCATCTCGGCCGCCATGTGGACTGGACGGTCGCCTTTCTCAATGAAGGCGATGAGCGTCCCCTCGGCCGTTACGGCATCACCTCGCAATTATGGGCCCTGCAGCCGTTCTTCGGTGATCGCCTCGAGCTCGGGCTCGGCTTCGGCCCCTATATCGCCCGCGATGAATACGGCAAAGCTGACGGGAGCCGGATGATAGCAATCGCAAGCAATATCAGCGCCATGGCCGCCTACCGGCTTTCTCCGCGCTTCGCGCTGCGCGCCGTCTGGAGCCGCATTGTCACGGACTACAGCCGCGACACGGATGTGTACCTGGGGGGTTTGTCCTACAGTTTCTGAGAAAAACTTCCGGCGGGAATATTCCGAGACTGCCGCCGCGGCTGCGCAGATGCCGATGCCTCCCTAGCCAATCACCCGCGCAATCAGGACCCCTGCCCGTTGCTTCTTCGCCTGCAGATAGGAGTAGAGCGTCCCGTCCGAGACGACGACGCGCCCCGCCGCTGAAGAGGCGTGCAGCAGACGGACCCTGCCTCGGCGCCGCACGGCGATTCCGACATGGCAGATGTCCAGGCCTTCTTCGCCGCCTGCGATCGCGACGATATCGCCTTCCCGGATGCCGCCTTCCACCCTCCGGAAAGACATCTTTTCCAGGCAATGCCACGACCGCGCCGACAGGCGCCTCTCGGCGGCACGGATGCTGCGGAACGTCCCCGGGTCAGCCAGGGCCGGATGCCTGTCCCGGTGCGCACTCAGGCAGTCGATCTTCTTCCGCCGGGGAACGCCGCCCAGTTCGCGCGTCCGGTCGCGAAGGACCCTTTTCGCTTCGTTGTCGGCGAGCCAGTCCGTAAAATAATGAAGCCGCGACGCGTAGCCGGCGACGCGGCCTTTCCGGTAGCGGAGCTTCTGCAGGTGCGACGCGAAACGGCTGAAATCCGGGTGTGGCGCGGAGACCGTCAGGGCCAGCGCGACGGCGGTTTCCACGAGAGTGACGCAATCGAATGCCGCGAAGTCCGCGATCAGGCGTTCCGGACCCCTGCCTTCAAGCGGTGCCTCGCGGTAGGGTTTTCCAAGAAACGCACGCGCCGCGGCGGCGACAAGCCCGCCGGCCCCCGTTTTTCCCTGAGAGAGGACCTTTTTCACCAGCCTCTCGAATTCTCTGCGCGCGCTATCCTTTCGCTGCAATGCGCTTTTCCTCCCAGAGAATGTTGCTCAACCTGCCGAACTCCCCGGGCGTCAGGGTCTCGGCGCGCCGCGTGGCGTCGATCCGCGCCGCATCGAGCAGCCTGCGCAGCTCATCATCGCCTTCCGGAGCCACATCGGTCCTTCGCAGGCAATTGAACAATGTCTTGCGGCGCATCGCGAAAGAGGTTCGCACGACGCGCGTGAAGAAGGGCTCGTCGGAAAGGGGCGTCGCCGGCTCGTCCAGAAAATCGAATCTCAGGACCTTCGAGTGAACCCGCGGCGGCGGGAAAAAACAGGAAGGCGGCACCTGGATTCCGCCGCTGATGCGGGTATGGACGGCGAAGAGGACGGTCGGAATCCCGTATTCCTTGCAGTCGCAGTCAGCCGTCAGGCGGTCTGCCACTTCCCTCTGCATCATGACCGTCGCTGACGAGATGGCTGACCGCTGCGCAAGGAGGCGGAAGAGGATCGGACTGGAGATGTTGTAGGGAATGTTCCCGATGACCTTCAACCTGCCGCTTCCGGCACGGCTGGTCCACTCGGACGGATCGACCTTCAGGATGTCCCGATTCAGGATCTCGACATTCCCCGCCTGCCCGAGACGGCGTCTCAGGATGCCGGACAGTTCAGGATCGATTTCGACCGCCAGAACCCTGCCGGCCCGTTCGGCGATCCGTTCCGTCAGAAGGCCGAGTCCGGAGCCGATTTCCAGCACCGTCTCATCCGCCCCGATTGCGGCGAGGTTGAGAATCTTCTCCATGACGGCGCGATCCTCCAGGAAGGACTGGCTGTAACGCCGTCGCGGACGAACCTCGCAGGATCGCAGTATTTCTCTCGCCGACTTCATGCCTGTCTTCTTCTCAGGGACCGCACCAGCCGCAGCGTGATGAAGTATGCCGGAACGGCAAAGAACGGCGCCGTGATCACGCCTCCAAGGAGGAGCGGGCAGAGGATCTGCCAGCCGGCGGATGCCAGGCTCACGACGGAGTAATCCGTCAGGACGAGCCCGGATTCGCCTGTTCCCAGGCACAGGGCGCCGATTTCGTACTGCGCGTAATAGAAGACGGGGATGGTCAGGGGATTCGAAATGAGCCACGATCCGAGGTATGCGGAGGCGATATTCCAGCGCAGCAGCAGGCCGAACGCGACGATCAGGGCGGTATGAAAGGGAATCGTCGGCGTCACGCCGACAAAGACCCCGAGCGCCATGCCCAGGGCGACGGTTCTCGGCTCTCCGCGCAGGCTCAGGAACCGCTCATGAAATTCCTTAAGCTTCCGTTTGACAATGTTCATATCCGCTGTCCGCAGGCCATCTCGAAACGGCGTTCATATCGATCCCGTCGCGGCAGCCGCCCGCGAGAAGGTGCTCTCCCACCACGGCGATCATGGCCGCGTTGTCGGTGCACAGGACCGGCGGCGGAAGAAACAGTTCCATCTCTTCGGCCTCAGTTCTCAGGCGGAATCGCTCCCGCAGCCGGCTGTTCGCGGCCACGCCGCCGCAGATAACGATCCTCCCGATGCCCGCAATCCTGGCCGCCGCAACGGTCTTTTCGACCAGCACGTCGACGATGGCCTCCTGATAGCCGGCCGCGATATCCGCGAGTTCTTTCCCGGCGGGCCTTTCACCGCGGCGCTTCAGATGATGCAGGAGCGACGTCTTGAGACCGCTGAAGCTGAAGTCCAGGCTGTCCCTCATGGCACGGGGAAAGGGAATCTTCCCGGGATCGCCCTCCCTGGAGAGACGATCGAGAACCACGCCCCCGGGATAACCGATGTCGAGAAGCTTTGCGGCCTTGTCGAAGACCTCTCCGGCGGCATCGTCCCTCGTCTGCCCCATGACGCGGCTGCGGCCGAAATCTTCGACAACGTAGGTCGTCGTATGGCCCCCCGAAACCACCAGCGCCACGAAAGGAAACGCGGGCCGGGATTCCGTCAGGAAGACCGCCGCCATATGGCCGTCGAGATGGTTGACGCCGACGATGGGAATGCCCCTCGCAAAGGCCAGGGCCTTCCCGGCGGAGATTCCTACAAGCAGCGACCCGATGAGGCCGGGTCCGCGGGTGACGGCGATTCCTTCAATATCCCCGAGGCCTGCGCCCGCCTCTTCCAGCGCCTGCAGGATGACGGGCAGGACGGCTTCAATGTGCTTGCGCGAGGCGATCTCCGGCACGACGCCGCCGAAACGGCTGTGGGCGAGGACTTGTGAAGCGATGATGTTGGAGAGAAGCTCCCGGCCGCCGCGAACGACGGCAGCGGCCGTTTCATCGCAGGAAGATTCGATTCCCAGGATCAGCATAGATTCCCAGCAGAAATTTTCTTTTGTAAAAATGAGGAAGAGACTATATAGAAACGCCTTGTCTTTGTAAACGAATTTCGCCGCCACAACAGGGAAAGGACTTTCTTCCATGGAGATCAAGACGGATTTTCTGGTTCTCGGAAGCGGTATCGCCGGCTTCAGCTTCGCAATCAAGGCTGCCGAACTGGGCACCGTAGCGGTCGTCACCAAGAAGGAGCGGACGGAATCCAATACGAACTACGCTCAGGGCGGCATCGCCGCCGTCTACGATAAAGAGGACCGGTTCGACTATCACATCCAGGACTCCCTCACCTGCGGCGCCGGTCTTTCCAAAGAAGACGTCGTGCGCTTCGTCGTGACCGAGGGTCCCGACCGGGTCCGGGAACTCGTCGAGTGGGGCGTGCAATTCACCAGGGCCAAGGAGGGATCGTCTTCGGAGTTCGACCTTGGCCGCGAAGGCGGCCACTCCATGCGCCGCGTCCTCCATGCAAAGGACCTGACCGGACGGGAGATCGAGCGGGCCATCACCGAGAAAGCCGGCAGCCATCCCCATGTCTCCATCTTTGAAAACCACATCGCCATCGACCTGATCATGAAGTCCTTCATCACCGGCCAGCGCAAGGGCGTCGCCGACCAGTGCCTCGGGGCTTATGTCCTCGATATCGAACGCAACGAGATCCACACCTTCCGCGCCCGGTTCATCCTCCTCGCCACGGGCGGGACGGGCAAGGTCTATCTCATCACGTCCAATCCCGACATCGCGACGGGAGACGGCGTCGCCATGGCGTACCGCGCCGGCGCCCTCATTTCCAACATGGAATTCACGCAGTTCCATCCGACCTGCCTGTATCACCCGGCGGCGAAGTCCTTTCTGATCAGCGAAACCGTGCGCGGAGAAGGCGGCATCCTGCGCCTGAAAAACGGCGCCTCGTTCATGGAGAAATACCATCCCATGAAGAGTCTCGCGCCGCGCGACGTCGTCGCCAAGGCGATCGACACGGAACTCAAGAAATCCGGGGACGAGTATGTCCTTCTGGATATCACGCACCGCGACAGCGATTTTCTGGTCAACCGCTTTCCCAACATCCACCGCGAGTGCCTTCAGTTCGGGATCGACCTCACAAAAGACCCCATCCCCGTCGTACCGGCGGCGCATTACCAGTGCGGCGGTGTTGCGGTCAATGCATCCGGCGAGACATCGATCGACCGTCTTTTCGCCTGCGGCGAGGTCTCCTGCACCGGCCTCCACGGAGCGAACCGCCTGGCAAGCAATTCCCTGCTGGAGGCCGTCGTCTTCTCCCATCGCGCCGTGCGCCGGATCGCGGAAAGGCTGGCGGATGTCAAGGACGAGGGGCTCGCGATTCCATCCTGGGACCCCCGCGGCGCCACCGAGAGCGACGAGTCCGTCGTCGTCTCGCACAACTGGGACGAAATCCGGCGGTGCATGTGGAACTACGTGGGGATCGTCCGTTCGAACAAACGGCTTGACCGCGCGGAACGGCGGGTCGACCTCATCAACCGGGAGATTGACGAGTACTACCGCAACTTCATTGTAACGCGGGATCTCATCGAGCTGCGCAACATTGCCGTCGTCGCCCAGATCATCGTCCGCTGCGCAAAGATGCGGAAGGAAAGCCGGGGACTTCACTACAACCTCGATTATCCGGAGCGGGATGACCGGCAGTGGCTGAAGGATAGCTTGATTTCACGAGACAGCCGCTAGCAGGGAATACAGGAGTGTTTTTCATTCCAGACTGTTCAAAAATGCCCGGATGCAAGGCGCCGATATTCTGAGGAGTGAGGCGTACTGGGATGTACGCCGCAGCGACGAAGAACGAGGCAACGCAGCAGACGGGCCTTTTGGCAGATATCCGAATCAAGCTTCGGATATCTGCGATCCCCAGGGAAAAGGTTCGTCTTCGTTCGCTCGCCAATCCCGCGGCATAGCCGCGCGGATTGCGCTCGCTGTCGGATTCAACAGTCTACTTCCAGGTGAGTTCCACCCTGCCCAGCACGCCCGTCAGAACGAGCTTCAGTTTCCGGAAATCCCCGTCCGATACCGGAGGGATCTTGAGGCTGTACAAGTTGCCGTAATGCTGGTTGACGTAAGGGAAGAAATCCAGGATCACCGGGGTAATCTTCTCGATCCTCCGCAGTTCAACGGGCTCGATCCTCCTGCCGGAGCCGTCCAGAAGAAATACCGTCCAGACCGACCGCGGCTTTTCGAAGTCGTTGTAGTCCTTGTCGGGCACATAGGCGTAAAAGAAGATTTCCGCAAAATCGCCCTCCAGCGTCTTCAGCGTCTCCGCGCGCCCTTTCTTGTCTTCGTCGCCCATCTGATAGATCCGGGCGTATTCTGCCAGGTAGGCGGCCTGGTAGGCGCTTCCCTTGAAGGTCGCGGTGATTCTCACGCGGGTTTCGAACTGGGAGTACACGACCTGCGAACGAGTCCAGTCGTTCAGGACCGCGAGATATTCCTTCGAAACGCCCCGGTCCCGGGCGATGTCGAGATATCCCTGGACATAGCTGCAGCCCGAGATCAGGAAAACGAAAAGACCCAACCACAGCAGCCAGCGTCGTCTATTCATGATCGTCTCCGAATACCCTGCGGAATATGTAATCAACATGCGTCAGGAAATTTTCGATGCGGAAGACCTCGTCGATCTCGGCGGCGCACAGGCGGCCCGTCACTTCCGAATCGGACTGCAGCAGGGTCTTGAACTCCAACCCCTCCGCCCACGACTTCATGGCATTCGCCTGGACGATGGCGTAGGCCCTCTCCCGGGATATTCCCTTTTCGATCATCTTCAGGAGGATCATCTGAGAGAAGATCACGCCGTGCGTCATCTGCAGATTGACCATCATCCGTTCCGGATAGACGACGAGCTTTTCCATCATCCCTGCGAAACGGGAGAGCATGAAATCCAGGAGGATCGTCGCGTCCGGTCCGATGACCCTTTCCACCGAGGAATGACTGATATCCCGCTCGTGCCACAGGGCCACGTCTTCGAGGGAAGCAACGGCGTACGAGCGCATCAGCCGGGAAAGCCCGGAAAGATTCTCGGACAGCACGGGGTTCCGTTTGTGCGGCATGGCCGAGGATCCCTTCTGACCCGGAGAAAAGAATTCCTCCGCCTCGCGCACTTCCGTGCGTTGCAGCAGGCGGATCTCCTGGGAAAACTTGTCGAGTGACGATGCGATCACCGCGAGCGTGCAGAAATATTCCGCGTGCCGGTCCCGCTGCACGATCTGCGATGACGCCGGCGCCGGTTTCAGCCCCAGCTTTTCGCAGACGTATTCCTCCACGGAGGGATCGATGAACGAGAAGGTCCCCACAGCGCCGGAGATTTTTCCGCAGCTGATCCTCTCCCTGGCGCGCTCGAGTCTTTCCCGATTGCGGCGCATTTCGTCATACCAGATGGCGAGTTTCAGCCCGAAGGTGACCGGCTCGGCATGGATACCGTGGGTCCTCCCGATCATGAGGGTCCGCCGGTGTTCCATCGCGCGCGCCCTGAGCGCCGTCAGCGTCCGGTCCAGATCCTCCAGAAGCAGCCCGGCCGCCTGTTTGAGCAGGACCGCGAGCGAGGTGTCCAGGACATCCGAGGAAGTCAGCCCCATGTGGATGAACCGACCGTCCTCCCCAACCCGCTCCGTTACGGAGGTCAGGAAGGCAATGACGTCATGCTTGGTGACCTTTTCGATCTCGTCGATCCGGGCGGCATCAAAGCCGGCCTTTTCCCTGATGTTCTTCAGGGCGGAAGGCGGGATCTTCCCCAGGCGGGCAAGCGCCTCGCAGGCGAGGATTTCGATGTCGAGCCACGTCTGGTAGCGATTTTCCTGGCTCCAGACGGCGGTCATTTTCTCACGGGAATATCGGGGGATCAACGCGGACTCTCCTTCCTGCCTCTTCGGGTGGTTGGAATGCGGGAGTAATCTATTATGAGCGGAAGGCAGGAGTCAAGAAATTTGCGGCCGTCAGGGCGCCTCTCCCCCTGTCTGCGGCGCTGCCGTCAGGGGGTGTCCGGATCGATCCAAGGATTGACAATCGAACCCCGGGGACATAAGCTTGCAGGAACTTTCTGCACCAGGAAATCGACGGGCAGTTCCGGAGCGGCGTATGGACATATTTCAGTATCGGCAGCCTGCGGCCGGCGTGGATGCGATTTTTCCGCGCCGCTGGTCTCCGCGCGCCATGAGCGGAGAAGATATCCCCGAGGAAATCCTGAAGTCGCTTTTCGAGGCGGCGCGCTGGGCGCCCTCCTCAAACAACAACCAGCCATGGCGTTTCCTCTATGCAAGACGCAATTCGGTGCACTGGAATACCTTCTTTCCCCTGCTGCGCGAATCGAACCAGGTGTGGGCTGTGAAGGCCGCGGTCCTCATCGTCGTCATTTCGAAGAGCACCTTCGATTCCAATGAAAAACCGGCCCGCACGCACTCCTACGACGCCGGCGCCGCCTGGGAGAACCTTGCCCTGCAGGGATCCCTCCTGGGGCTTGTCGTCCACGGCATGCAGGGTTTTGACTATGATCTCGCCCGGAAGGTCCTCGATATCCCCGAACTATATCAGGTCGAAGCGATGATTGCAGTGGGACAACCCGGGAAGGCCGAAGACCTTCCCGAATCTTTGAGGAATCGCGAATACCCTTCGGGGCGCAAGGACCTGTCGGATATTGCCGCCGAGGGGCCGTTCCGTTTCCGGTAGGAGCATGACACTTGGGCTTCGTTCTGAAAAAATTCATCTCGCCGCTCTTCTTCCCCCTCACCTGGTGTATCGTCTTTATTCTTCTGGGCATCGGATTCTTGTTTTTCGGAAAGAAGAAACGCCTCGGCCTCCTGCTGGCGCTTTCCGCAACGCTGCTTCTGTACGCCCTCAGCACACCCTTTGTCTCCAGTTTCCTTCTGCGCCCGCTCGAATCGCTCTACCCGCCTCTGGAGTTTTCGTCTTCGACGGCGGCACGGCCGGCGATCGATTTGACCCGGGTCCGCTGGATCGTCGTCCTGGGCGGCGGTCACATCTGGGATACCGAAGTGCCGGTAACAAGCCGTGTCGGCCGCGAGACCCTGACGCGTGTGACAGAGGGCGTCCGCCTCTACCGGGGCCTGCCCGGGTCGCGACTCCTCCTCTCCGGCGGAACGTACCTGGAAGAAAAGGCCGACGCTGAAGTCATGGCACACATTGCCGGGATCATGGGGGTTCCGCAGCAAAGCCTGCTATTGGAAAAGGATTCCCTGGATACCTTTGATCAGGCCTCGCTCATCCGGCCCATCGTTCAGTCGGATCCATTTCTTCTCGTAACCTCGGCGAACCATATGCCCCGTTCCATGGCCGTCTTCCGCAAGGGCGGCATGAACCCCATCGCCGCCCCGGCGGATTTTCTCGCTTTAAGAGCAAAGTCCCAGTTTCTTGGAAAGGTCTTGCCCTCCCCCCGCTATCTCGTGTACTCCGAGCGCGCCGTCTATGAATATCTCGGGCTGGTATGGTACCGTCTGACGGGAAAGATCTGACCGACTGTTGAATCCGACAGCGAGAGAGTCCCGCGGTTCATGCCGCGGGACGAACGAGCGAATCAAGACCCGGCCTCCTCCCTGGGGATCGCGATTCTCCGATCCTTTGCGGAGAATCGTCAATCCAACAGCGCGCGCAATCCCGTCGGCTGTGCTGCGGGATTGACGAGCGAATGAAGACCAATTTCCCCTTCGCCCAACACGAAAGTCCTGACCGGTCGTGATCGCTTGTATTCGCCGTTTTTCCGTGTTAAGGTGCCCCCACTTCACGAAATGAGGTCTGAAATTATGATCAAATGGGCTAAGCGTTTGTTGCCCTTGGCGATTCTGTTTCTTGTGGCCGCACCCTGTTCGGCCAAGGACAAGAATACCGTCGCTGTTCTGCCGTTTGCGGTTCACAGCGGAGAGAACATCGACTATGTGCGCCAAGGCATTCTGGATATGCTCTCCTCCCGCGTCTACGTCGCCGAGAAGATCGAAGTCGTAGGCAAGGATGCGGTCGCTGCCGCCATCAAGGACAACGCCGGAAAAGAGCTCGCCCTTTCCGACGTCTACGCGGTGGGGAAAAGACTCAACGCGGACTATGTCGTCTGGGGCAGCATCACGAAAATCGGCAACAGCATCAGCATTGACGGGAAACTCGTCGATATCGCCGCTTACAAATCGACCGTGAGCCTCTTCGCCCAGTCCCAGGGCATGGACGAGGTCATTCCGAAGATCAACGACTTCGCACAGCGGATCGACGCGCATATTCTCGGCGTTGCTCCGGGCACGGTTGAAACTGCCCAGACCTCTCCCCAGCCGGCTGCAGCAACCCAGACAGGGAAGGCCCTCTCCAAGGAATCCGAAATCATCGCGGGTATGCGCCAGAGCCGCAAGGGGACGTTCACCTCCGCCATCAATGCCGATTACATCAACTCCGACCAGGTCGTTGACCGCAGGGGCTTCTGGATGAGCCAGAAGTTCCCCGTCGAGTTCAAGGGCATGGATATCGGGGACGTCAATGGCGACAAGCTCAACGAAACCGTCATGATCGACGACCACAGCGTCATGATCTACCAACTCAAGGGCAAGGATTTCAGGCAGATCCAGACGATCAAGGGGAGCGCCCACGAGGATTACATCGCCGTCGACGTCGCCGACATCAACGGAAACGGCGTGAAGGAGATCTTCGTCACCAGCCTGTCCCGCAGTTCGATCAAGAGTTTCGTCCTCGAATACCAGGGGGGGAAGTTCGTCAAGATCGCGGAACTGCCCTGGTGCCTTCGCGTGATCAACCAGATCGACGGCCCGCTGCTCCTGGGACAGCAATTCGGCACGGACACCGTCTTCGGCACGCCGATCTACGAAATCGTCTGGGAAAATGGAAGGTATCGGGAAGGAAAGCGGATGAAGATCCCTCTCGGTCTTTCGATTTACGGTCTAACCATCGACGAACTCATCAGCGGATCCAGTGCAAAGGTCATCGCGCTGGATGACTACGATCACCTTGTCGTATTCGAACAGACGGAAAAACAACTCATGAAGTTATTGACCTTCGGCGGCAGTCCGGAATTCCTTTACAAGAGCGAGGAGGTCTTTGGAGGCTGCATCACCTCTTTCGAGCTTTCCGACCACGACGTCGGTCCGGACCGTCAGAAAATGACCGCGAATATCAACCTCCGCATCCTGACCTACGATCTCAACAAGGACGGGAAAAGGGAAATCATCATCGTCAAGAACATCTCCGCGACGGGCCGGATGATGAAATCAGTCAGCCTCTTCACCTCAAGCGAGGTCTACAATCTTGAATGGGACGGCCTGGGATTGTACGAGAACTGGAAGACCCGCAAGATCGACGGCTACGTCGCCGACTATCAGGTCAAGGATATCGACAACGACGGGCAGCACGAGATCGTGATGGCGCTCGTCCAGTCCACCGGCGGCTCGCTGCAGGGGAGAAGCATCGTCGTCTATTTCAAGTTCAACACGCCCCAGCCGACCACCCCCTGAGCAGGGGGGGCATGAAGCCGGCTTTGGTGATTGACAAGGTAGGCAAACCAGTATAAAGGGATGTTCCTCAAAAAGACCGGCGGCGTAGCTCAGTTGGTGAGAGCATACGGCTCATATCCGTAGTGTCCNNGTTCAAGTCCCTGCGCCGCCACCAATGATTTCGAGGGGTTAGCTCATGGGCTAACCCCTCTTTTTGTGTCTCTGGGCTAATCTCTGGGCTAATCTTTTCCATTTTATCCAGCACACCCACGGCAGATTTCATGCTGAAAGGGAAAATGTAGTCGGTGACAAAGGGACTATGCGGNNGATAAGGTGGGATTTGGTGGGATGAAGCAAGCTCTAAATAAGGCGGTTTCGTCAAGGATACGGTGAGTTTATAAATTTTGGGCGGCCGACAATTCATGCGGTGAAAACGGCATTTGTGACAAACTACGCGTTACTGGAAAAAGGGCTGCAGGAGGCAAAAATAAAATTCAGTTTGTCACAAATGATCTGGCGCTTCGCATAGGTCAACATTCCCCCTTCCCGGAATCACGTTTTCCTGAGCCCGAACCCGCATTTGGGGCATTTCATAAGAGAATCATCATTATAGATAAAGCCACACACAGAGCACATCTTGTTCGTATTAATTCCCTGATCCTTCTCTAATAAAACAACAATCCTTTCAAGAAGTTTTACGATTTTATCTATCCTAAAAATCCATCTCGTGAAAAGGATTGAGACCGCTATAATAACCAGGGTTACAAATAACGAGCTCATCGTGCTTTAATCCCCTCTCTCGATTTCCCTTCCGTACCAGATCGCGCGGCCGTTTATGCGGACATGCTCTGGATCCACCTCGATAGTCTCATAACGTTGGTTGTCGCTGATGATCTTGAGTTTCTTCTCGTGAAATAGAGGCTGGATCCTCTTGATCATAATCTNNGCAGGACGACGGTTCTGGAATGATTCACCAGGACAAGGTCACCAGACATCAGGGTCGGTTCCATGCTGTCCCCTTGAACCTTGATCAACGACATCCGGTCCGGCGAACCTTTTTTCTCAACCCAATCCTTACGAAAAGCAACGACCATGTTGATGGCGTTGTCTGGCTCAAGGCCGATGCCGGCGCTGATCTTGCCGCTCATGCGGCGAATAAAGACAAACTCATCAGGTGGAATATCTGGGCTTACGACCATTACAGCGCCAGCTTCAGGTCCGCAGACCTCCCGGTATTTTAAGCGAGCGCCGGGGAATGGTTCGCCATCGCCTTTAAATAGCCACAAAGGATTGAAGTTGAATTCTTTAACCAGACATTCCACAGACCTGCTCTTCAATAATCCCTTGCCTCTTCTGTAATCGCGGAGGGTATTCTCGTTTGTTTCCAATAGCCTTGCGAGGTCAACATCAAGAATACCCTTACCGACGCTTTTATCAGCCCTAATTGTCTCTATGGCCCATGCAAATCTGGAAGATAATTCGTCCATAAAACGAGCATTCCTCGTTGTCGGTTCCATGAGCAACTGGCAACCACAACCGACAACCGGTTGTCAGTTGACGTATAATTATCTAATATCAACGAGTTACAAAGAAAACACGCACTTTATTCGTTTTTACAACCGACAACAGCACAATCTTCTTGACAGACGCATTTTCTTCGTTTAAGGTAGCTTCAATAGCTTAA
>DIWJ01000045.1 GCA_002428445.1 Syntrophaceae bacterium UBA6109 | reverse complement strand
CGAAGAACCCAGACCACCTCTGATATACACACTAGATCATGATAGTGTGTGTATAGATTGGAGGTGACGGAAATGGGGAGAACAAATATCGTGCTCAATGACGAACTGGTGAAGAAATGCCTGCAAGCTACGGGCATCAAAACACAGCGCGCCTTGATCGAACATGCTTTGGAGGAACTGTTGCGGCACGATCGGCAGAAGAAGATCCTGGAATTAAAAGGCAAAATCCTCTGGGAAGGCAATCTGGACGAATGGCGCAAGGAGCGCGGCTGACAATGGTGCTTGTCGATACCACCGTATGGATCGACTTCTTGGGCGACAAACCCACTCTGGAGGTCGCCGAACTTGAGCGACTGTTAAATGAGGGCGAAGACGTTTGCACGTGCGGGATTATCCTGACGGAAGTGTTGCAGGGGATCCGCGACGATGTCTCTTATCGAAAAACGCTGTCGTTTTTCGATGACCTCTTGTACCTGCCGATGAATCGAGACGTATTTGTGATGTCAGCGCAACTGTATCGTTCACTTCGGCGCCGAGGTCTAGCCATACGCAAACCGGTGGACTGCATGATTGCCTCAGTGGCTATTACTCATGGTGCAGTATTGCTTCACAACGACAGGGATTTTGATCCGATAAAGAAGTACTGCAGTTTGAGAGTGATCTCCTGAACGGACTGTCGAGAGAATGCTTCCTGCCCGGCCGAAGGGCAGGCCGAAAGCAGGCATTTAAATGGGCGCTGTCCCTATTTACTGAATCGCCCTCCTTTCCACTGCCGTGGCTGTGGAGAATTACATCGAGGAAGTGGCGGTTTTCCGATAAGTCGATTACGACACTGAAAGGGCTCTGCGTCGTGAGGGCCGTTGCCTTCATGTCACCTGCCTTCGAGAAGCATTCTCCAATACCGGCTCTGCGCCGGAACATTTGCGGGACCTGAATTTGACCGAACGGACCTCCTATCTGACAGCGGATGATCTTCCCCGGGTGCCTTTCGTTCTGGAAGGTGTATCGTCCCGGTTTCTCAGCGAAAACAAGATCATTCCCCTGGACTTCAAGGATAATGTCTTAAGGATCGCCATAGCCGATCCCGCTGACAGTGAGCTTCTCGATGCGATCAGATCGACCCTTGCGGCCGATATCGTGGCCTGTGCCTGCGAAGAGAAGGCAATCAACGAGTATATCGAGCGGGTGTTCGGCCAGGAATCGCAGAATATCGACGGCATCATAGAGAACATCGATGAGACTGGCCTCTCTTTTGTCAAGGAAGACGAGGAAGACGTCGGGTATCTCAAGGACCTGGCTGCGGAGGCGCCGATCATCCGGCTCGTCAACGTGCTTGTGTCGAGGGCCGTGGAGAACAGGGCGAGCGACATCCACGTCGAGCCTTACGCGGACGAGTTGAAGGTCCGGTACCGTATAGACGGTGTTCTGCACGACGTGGAATCCGTGCCGAAGCGCCTGCAGCCCGCAATCATCTCGCGGGTCAAGATCATGGCGAAGCTCAATATCGCGGAGAGGAGGCTGCCCCAGGACGGCCGGATCAGGCTGAAGGTCGTCGAAAAGGACATCGATTTCCGCGTATCGACCGTGCCGGTTCTCTACGGAGAGAGCATCGTGATGCGCATACTGGACAGGGACAATATCCTCATCGACCTCAGCAGCCTGGGGTTTCCGCCGCAAACGCTCTCCCGTTTTCAGGAGCTTATCCAATTGCCGAACGGCATTCTTCTCGTCACGGGTCCCACCGGCAGCGGCAAGACCACCACGCTTTACGGCGCCCTGGAGAAGATCAATTCGCCGGACAAGAAGATCGTCACCGTCGAGGACCCGGTCGAGTACCAGTTGAAGGGGGTGAACCAGATCCAGGTCAAGCCGCAGATCAACCTGACGTTCCCGAACATCCTGCGGCACATCGTGAGGCAGGACCCCGATATCATCATGATCGGCGAGATCCGCGACCTGGAAACTGCCGAGATCGCCATTCAGTCGGCCCTCACGGGGCATCTCGTCTTTTCGACGCTTCACACGAACGACGCGCCAAGCTCCATCACGCGGCTTGTCGACATCGGCGTCGAAGATTTCCTGCTGGCCTCGACGATAAGGGGAATCCTCGCCCAGCGGCTTGTGCGGGTGATCTGCCCTTCCTGCAGGGAAAAGGACCCGTCGAGCGCGCATCGGGACGCCGTGCAGAGACTCGGCATTGTCGGGCCGCTCGATCTGTGCGTGGGGAAAGGGTGCGAGCGATGCGCCCACACGGGCTATCACGGCCGCATGGGGATCTTCGAGCTCCTTGTTGTCGACGACGCCATCCGCCGGTTGATGATCAAGGATCCCGACATGAATCTCATTCGCGAATCCGCCCGCCGGGCCGGCATGAAGACGCTCCTTGAAGAAGGCGCGATCAAGGCGGCCGCCGGCATGACGGCGATGAGCGAGGTTCTGCGGGTGACTCACGAGGTTTGAGCCGTGGCGGTCTTTTCCTACAGGGCGGCAAAGAGAGACGGCGCTGTAACGGAAGGTCTCATCGAGGCCGCGGATGAAGAGGCCGCGGTCGTACGGCTGAAGAGTGCAGGTGCCATACCGCTGAAAGTCCATGTGGAGAACAAGGGCCTTCGGGAGAGGATGTCCCTCGGATCGTCCAAGGTGGACCTCCCGTCGTTCACGGCGGAACTATATGTGCTCATGAACGCGGGCCTGCCCCTCGACAGGGGCCTTCATATTCTTGCCGAGGCATTCGAGAACAAGGGCACCCATGACGTCGTCCTCTCTCTCTTGAAAGCGGTCCGGGAGGGGAAGACCTTTTCGGATGCGCTCCGCATGCATCCCCGGATCTTCCCGGAATTCTATATCAACATGATCAAGGCGGGCGAGTCGGGCGGCGCCCTGGACGTCGTGCTGGACAAGCTCAACGAATTCCTCGAATCCTCGCGGCAATTGAAGGAGCACGTATTCTCCGCGTTGATCTATCCGGCGATTCTCGTTGCGACCTGCATGATCTCCATCATCGTTCTCTTTGTCTTCGTGGTGCCGAAATTGTCCACGCTTCTTTCCGACATGGGCGGGTCGCTGCCGGCCTCAACCAGAATGCTCTTTTCGCTGAGTTCCGGCCTGCGCTCGTACTGGTGGGTCGCTCCGGTTGCGATCGGCGCGGGAATCGTCTGGTTCCAATCCTATATCAAGTCCGAAAAGGGCAGATGCAAATGGGACGCCTTGAAGCTGCGTCTGATGGGCGACATCGTCACGAAACTCGAGACGGCGAGATTTTGCCGGACGCTCGGCACGCTTCTGAAGGGCGGCGTGCCGCTTCTTCAGGCGCTCGGCAACGCGAAAGACGTCATCGGGAACCGCGCGATGGCCTCGGCGCTGCAGTCGATCTCCGGGGCGGCGAAGGAAGGCCGGGGGATAACGGACACGCTTGCGGATGCAAGGATCTTTCCGCCTTTTGCCCTTTCGATGATCCGGGTCGGCGAGGAGACGGGCCGCCTGGAAGACATGCTCCTGAAGGTGGCCTCGGCATACGAGAGAAGCCTGGCCCAGAGCATCAAGAGGTTCGTGAGCCTCTTCGAGCCCGTCATAATCCTCAGTCTGGGATTGATCATCGGTTTCATTGTCGTTTCCATACTCGCCGCCATATTCAGCATCACGGATCTGCCTTTTTAATAGGACTCCGGGAACGAGGAGAGAATGACCAGAGACGGACGGGCATTGCCCGATGCGAAAAGGCTGCATGCCGACCGCTGCCCGGAAAGCGGCTTCACGCTGCTGGAGACGATCGTGGTTCTTTTCCTCCTTTCGCTCGTTCTGGGCCTTGCGGCCGTCCATTTCGCCGGCAGGATTCCGGGCGCGAAGCTCGATGCAACGGCCCGGGAGTTGCTCGTAACGGCGAGATACGCCAAGTCTCTTGCCCGGCTGCATCACGAGGAAAAGACAGTGGCCGTCGATCTTGACAAGAAGATGTTCGGAATCGACGGCATAGCGGCCCGGAATGTTCCATCCGAGATCGGCATGAAGATTATCGATCCCTATGACGGGGAGATCGTCACCGGCAAATATGATTTTGTCTTTCATGCCTCCGGCGGCGTGGACGGAAGCACGATCGTCCTGTGGAACGAGACGAGAATGCGGAGCATCCATCTGGACCCCGTGGTCGGTGCGGCCATCAAGAATGAATGATCGGCGCCTTGCAGAAAATCCCCGAGAGGGGTTCACTCTCCTCGAAGTGCTTGTGTCGCTGACGATACTGGCCGTCGCGGTGACGTGGAGTATTCTACTCTTCTCCGCGAACCTCAGGACCATTTCCCTGTCGGACGATTACATGCCGATGGCGGTTCTGGCAGAGATGAAGATGCGGGACGTGCTGAACAACGAGGTCCTGGAAGAGAAAATGTGGAGCGAAACGGCGGATGACGCCTGCCGGATAGACATTTCCGTATCCGAGACCCTGAAAGAGCGTACCGAGAGCCTCGGGATCCGGCTTCTGGAAGTATCGGTGAAGGTCCAGCGGCCCGTGGGGTTGAAGAAGAAAACTCTGACGCTGAGGACTCTGAAGGCAGTGAAAAAGGTTCGCTCCTAGGGAGATGCGTTTGGCCATCGCTTCGGCAAAGACACCTGTGAGGTATCGTCAGAACGGACCGGACACCGGCTGCAGAGGATTTACTCTCCTGGAATTGCTGGTTTCCATTCTATTGATCGTCCTTGTCGTCTCCATCGCGGGACTGGCATTGCGGCTCGGATACCGCTCCGTCGAGGCGGGCGAAAGGAAGATCGACGCGGTGGAGCGGTTCCGTTCGTCCATGCTGATCGTCATTTCGCAACTGGAATCCCAGATCCCCCTGATATTCGAAGAGAACGCTGAAAAGACAGCTTCCTTCCGGGGCGACGGCAAATCGGTGCAGTTCGCAACGAATTCCTCCATCTGGGACGGGCGGCGCGGTTATGTAACGGTCAGATACTCGGTCGAGCCGGACAAGGACGGGAAATGGTTTCTGACAGCCACGGAAAGTGCGATCGGCATTGAAGGCGCAAGGACAACGAAGCTCTTCGATGCGCTTGACGGCATGTCTTTCGAGTATTTCCATCAGGACATTACGGAGCCGGGCAAATGGGTGAGCCAATGGCCCGCCGATGAGATGGACAATTTGCGGTTCCCGGATCGCATGAGGATGAACATCGTCGGCGACACGGGAACGTATGCGCTGGTTGTTCCGATGCGCTCCGGCGACTTGGGTATGGACTAACAGGATCGCCCTTCGATAGGCTCAGGGTGACATCCATTTGTCATGCTGAGCTTGTCGAAGCATGAGTTGAATGCAGCCTGAGGATGTCGAGAAGTCGAACCGCGAAACCGGATAAGACAGGGGGTGAGATGATGGCAGAGACGCCGGGGAAAGACATGCGCACGACGCTATCCTCCCGGAGGGGCGTGGCGCTGCTCATCACGCTGTGGCTTGCGGTTATCCTGACGATCCTTGTTCTGTCTTTCTCGTTCATGGTGAGGACGGAGGCGCATTCCATGGCTTCCTACAAAACCGGAACGGAGAATAAATTCCTGGCGGAGGCGGGGATACAGCGGGCGATCATAGAGATCTTCTGCCGGAATCTATACGAGAATCAGAGTATCCCCATGGAGGGATACGAGGCGTTTCAGACGGATGGCACATCCTATGTCGGCCGTCTGGCAGACGGCTTCTACAAGATCCGCATCTTCGATGAATCGGGGAAGCTGGATATCAACGCCATGACCGACGCGTCCGGCATCCTGTTGAACAGTCTCCTCGTTCGGCTCGGCGCAGAGAAGGAAACCGCCGATACGATCGTGGATTCAATCCTGGATTGGAGGGACCAAGACGACTTCAGGCGGCTTCACGGCGCGGAGAGTGATCACTATCTATCGCTGCCGGTTCCCTGCAAAGCCAAGAATGCAAAATTCGATACGCTGGAGGAATTGCTGCACGTGAAGGGCATGTCCCCGGAAATCCTCTATGGGAAGGGCTCGCGAAAGGGTCTCGTTCATTTTCTTACGGTCCATTCGGGAAAGAACGCGGTCAACGTCAACGTCGCGTCGAAGGAGATCCTGTCGGCGATCGACGGCATGACGGAAGATATGGCCGACAGCGTGATCCGGGACAGGCAAAGCGGAGCGACGGAACAGATCCGCGCTACCCATGCCCTGCTTGTGAAGAATCATCCCCTGGTCGCGCAGTACGTCAGTGTCGGCGAGTCGAATACCTACACGATCGACGCACTTGGCTACACGGATAACGAAAAGAGCGGCTTTGCGATCAGGGCCACGGTCGTCATCGTCGATCATCTCAACTATCGATACGCCTATTACAGGAGTCCGGCACAGATTGCGCCATGACCGCACAAGCATTGTATGACAAGATGAGAATGGCTTCTCTTCCCCGCATGGAAACGGCTGTCCGGGGCTGCAGGGCGCTTCGTAGGCTGCTCACCTTCAGTCTTGCCGACGAAATCGTTTCGCCCCGGCGGGACATTCTTGTTTCCATCCATGCCGGGGGCATGTCGATGGCGTACGGAAGCAGGTTCCTGTCGCGCATCAAGATAGAGCAATACCGGGAATGCGCGCTGGCGGAAGGGCAATATCCCTCGCCCGACGTCCTTGCCGCCCGCGTCTCCTCGTTCGTCGGCGAATGCAGGGCGATCCGAACGCCGATAACGCTCTCCATCCCCAAGGCATGGGCGGTCATCAGGGCCGTGGATCTTCCGTCCGCCGCAAACGAAAATCTGGCCGGCGTCGTTTCCTACGAACTTGACAGGTTTACGCCTTTGAACCCCGCGAATGCGTTTTTCGATTTCAGGCTGCTGAACGAAAGGAACGGATGGCTTTCCGTGACGGTTGCCGCTGCAAGGTGTGATCTCATAAAGCCGTACATCGATGCCCTCGGCGCCAAAGGACTCCCGGTCGACAGGATTACCCTGCATCCTTCGGCGACGGCGAATCTTCTCCACTTCGTGTCCGGTTGCTCGAACGTCATTTATCTGGTGGCCAACGGGGATGATTATGAACTGGGCCACGTCATCGATGGTTGCGTTTCGCGCGCTGCCAACGCGAGGTTCGAAACGGAAGATGAGGATGCAAGGATCGGGAAGATCGTTTTCGAAATGTCCTCTCTGGTCGAAAAGATCAGGAAATGCGGTGCACCGCCCGGCTCATGCATAATTTTTCTGAACAGCATGGATCGGGAAAAACTGGCGGCCCGGGCGCCCCTGCCGATCCGAACCGTAAGCGATCGCGAGATCGCCCGCCGTTTTCCGGCGGGATTGAAGGGGATTTCTCACATTGCCCTCGGGGGCCTGGTGGAATGCCTGTGGCCGAAAGCCGTGGCGACAAATCTGCTCTCGAAAGGCAGACATCATACCGCCAGGACGCCTGTAATGATCACGGCTCTCCTGCTGCTGGCGCTTGCGGTCCTGGGCATTGCCTGCGCAGTCGCGCCTCTGCAGATCGAAAGGGCGAAGCTTCAGGAAATTGAACGCCAGATCGCACTCCGCAAGGATGAGATCCGGAAGATTGAGTTGCTGCAGAAGGACATCGACGCGCTGGATGGCGAGATCAACTCCATTGCGGACTTGCGGAAGAAGAGCCCTGGGGTTCTCACAGTCATCAAAGAACTGACAGCAATTCTGCCGAAGACTTCCTGGCTCTCGAGAATACGGATCTCGGCGGCAACCGTCGATATCGAGGGTCTTGCGACGACATCGCCTGCGGAGTTCCTGCCGGGAATCGAGGCGTCGACTCTATTCAGGAAGGTTGAATTTGCGGCGCCAACTGTCAGGGATTCCGTAATGAAAGCCGATCGGTTCGTCATGAAAATGGAACTGAGGGGCGCGGGACAAGAAGAAGGAAGGAAGGAAGGGCAGCGAGTGATGAGAAAAAGTCGGCTCATGGCATTTTGCGTCCCTATCACTGCCGCGCTCCTCGGTTTATGGATCTATCAATACGGCTATGTCGGGATTCAGTCGGACCTGTCGGCTCTCGAAGACCTGCGGGCGGCAAAGAGCAGGATTCTTGAAAAACACATTCAAATGATATCGCAAAAACCGCAGCTGGACGAAAAAATCGCATTGCTGAGAGAATCTGCAAAGGCGCATCGATCCAAAATCATCGATGCGCCAACCCGCGCCTCTGCTGCCGCGGCCTTGCAGAATGCGGTGAAGGGAATGATTGCGGGCAGAGGTGGAACGATATCCAGCGAGCAAGTCGACAAGCCCGAAAAGAGCGGGAAGTTCCTGTTGGTCGGCGCCGGTTTCGATGCCGTGCTGCCCGATATTCAGGCATTGAACGACACGCTTCTTGCGATCGAGACGCACACCCCCTGTTTCATGATCCGAGAACTGGATGTGAGGGCAAAAAACTATCGGGAACCAAAGGAGCTTATCGTCCGGCTGAAAGTGGCTGCCCTGACGGACGGGAGATGAAATGTTCAGTCGCGAATATCTTTTGAAGAATTGCAGTTTTCTGAACCTGATCTTGTTGGTCGCTGTGGTCGTCTTGGTTTGTCGCATCGTGCCGCCCCTTCTGCATGTGCAATCCCGGATCGCTCCGGCCAAAGGCACAAGACCCGTCGCAGAAGCTTATAAGAATTCGGCAACCGACTTGAATCCGGTCCCCGTCGATTTCAGGATCATTACCGAACAGAATCTCTTTCATCCTTCGAGGAAGGCGGTTGAGGAGACCAGGAATGAACAACCTCTTCCGACGCCGGATATCGTCCTCTATGGAACATTGATCATGAATGACCTGACTGCCGCGTATGTGCAGGACAGGAAAAGCGCTTCTTCGACACCGGGCAGGGAAAATCGGCAGAGACTCCTGAAAAAGGGCGACATAATAAGTGGATTTGTCCTTAAGGAAATCGGCGAGGATAGGATCGCGCTGGTTCGAGGCGACGAGAGAATGGTCGTTTTGCTGAACGAGAAGAAGAATAGAAAGGCCGGTGAAGCATCCCTGCAACCGGCCGACTCCCGCCGTGCTGTGGCTGTGGTTCCGCCGTTGCCGGTGACGCCGCCTTTTGCGCCCATCGAACGTTTGAAGCGTCTGACATCGATGCCAAGTCCGGGCAAGCCGCCTAAACCATGAGCGTGTGGCCAGGGTCCATTACAGAGATCAAAATCCATAACCGGTGAAGGGGGACGTCAAACGGATTATTAATCCGGCAAGTAAACATATTAATTGTAAGAAAATCGAGCGTTGTTTA
>DIWJ01000088.1:177-2695 GCA_002428445.1 Syntrophaceae bacterium UBA6109 | reverse complement strand
GTGCGCGAAACCGAGAACCTGGTCAAGAAAATGAAATCGAAGCGTCCCGCGCGACCGAAAAGCCCCCCGGGGCCGGAAATCACCGCCGTACTTGACATGCTGAAGCGGCGCTTCATGACGCGGGTTGCCATTCGTCCGAGCGGCAAGGGGGGGAAAATCGAGATCTCCTACTCAACGTCCGATGAGCTGACCCGGCTTGTTGATATCCTCTCTCCCTGAAGGGCGTGCCCCTCGTCCGACATTTCGCGCTCCATTACCCGCATGCAAGTTTTCCTTTGGGGAAAACATTTTTACTTAAACTAAAAACTTCGTTGACATTGGACCGTTGCTATGGTAGGTGTCATATGTTTTGCGGTTTGGCCTGCACCTGAATACGAGAATCGGTCAGACATGCAAGAAGGGGTTCCGGCATGATAAATATCGACATTGTGTTTCTGTTCCAGACGGTCAACTTTCTGGTCCTCCTGTTCCTGCTGAATATCCTGCTCTACAAGCCGATCCGGAAAGTCATGGCGGACAGGGATGCTGAAATCTCCGCGGCACGGGAGAAGACCGTCTCCGTCGATGCAGATGTGCGGGAAAAAATGGCCGACTATGAGCGAAAGCTCCGCGAGGTGAAAGCAGGGGCCACGGAGGAAAGAGGGGAGATGGTTCGGCAGGCTCGCTCCGAGGAGGCGATACTTCTTGATACGGCGCGCCGGGATGCGACTGATACGCTTACGGAAATCCGGAAAGTCATCCGCAAGGAGGCCGAGGAATCTGAAGGCTTTCTTCGTGAACGTGCGGATGCCCTTTCCCGTGTTATCAGTGAGAAGCTGCTCGGGAGGAGGCTGTCATGAGAAATCCGGCCTGGAAAAAGATTGTGTCGGAGTGTCTCCCGGCCGTGCTCACCGTGGTTGTTTTGCTGACCGTTCTCGCCGGCGCGGGGTATGCCGCCGAGGCTGCGCACCACGCCGACTCATCCGCACAGCTGAAGGACTTCGGCTACCGTCTCCTGAACTTCGCGATTCTCGCGGCCATTCTTATCTGGGCGGCGAAAAAGGCGAATATCGCAGGTCTTCTTGCCGCACGCCGGTCGAATGTGGAAAAAGCCCTCCGGGAAGCCGATGAGATACGGGATGAAGCCGAGCGGAAGCTTGCCGAGTACAGCGAAAAGCTCGAAAAGGCCACCCTGGAGATCGCCGATATCCGGTCGGCCATCAGGCAGGAGGGGGAGGCCGAGAAAAACCGCATCATTGAGGAGGCGAAACAGACCGCCGAGAGGATTCGGGAACAGGCAAAGATTGCAGCCCGTCAGGAAGTCGAGACGGCCAAGGCGCAGTTGCGGGCCGAAACCGCCCGACTTGCGGTCCAGCTGGCTGAGACGACGCTGAAACAATCCGTTACACGGTCTGATCAGGATCGTTTTGTCGATGAATATCTGAGCAAGGTAGTGGAGGCATAGTGAGTACGAACGCCATTGCACGACGGTACGCCAAGGCCCTCTTCCAGCTGGCCGCGGAGCAGGGAGTCGTCGAACAGTACTATTTGGAACTGATGCTCTTTTCGGGAGCCCTTGAATCCGCGCCCGAGGTGTACGGGGTCCTCTCGGCCCCGGGGTACGGGATTGAGCCGAAGCGCGAGATCCTGAAAGAGCTGGTTGTCCGGCTCGAAATATCCAAGACGGTGGGCGATTTTCTGCTGCTTCTTCTTGACAGGAAACGGATCGATCATCTCTCCCGGATCACGGAATGCTTCAGGTCCTTTGCAGATGCCGCGGCGGGTATCCTCCGCTCCAGCGTCACCTCGGCCCTGCCTCTCACGGAGCAGCAGGTGCGGGAGATGCAGAGCGCGCTGGAGAAGACGACGGGGAAAAAGATCATCCTGAGTGTTGCGACGGACCCTTTGCTCATCGGCGGTGTCGTTACCCGGATAGGCGACAAGGTCTTTGACGGCAGTATCAGAACCCAGTTGACAAAGATTCACGATATATTACAGAAGGGGTGATAAGCGCCTATGGAACTCAGAGCGGAAGAAGTCAGCGAGATTATCAGGAAGCAGATTGAGGGCTACGGTAAGGAGATCGAGGTTGCCGAAACAGGCACCATCATCTCCGTAGGGGACGGGATTGCCCGCATCCACGGCCTTGCGAAGGCAATGGCGGGTGAACTCCTGGAGTTTCCCGGCGGCGTTTCCGGTATGGTGCTGAACCTCGAAGAGGGGAATGTAGGCGCCGCGCTCCTCGGTGAAGACAACGACAACATAAAGGAAGGCTCCATCGTCAAGCGTACCGGCAGAATCGTTGAGGTGCCGGTCGGTGACGCCCTCATCGGCCGCGTGGTGAACGCCATCGGCCAACCGATTGACGGCAAGGGACCCATCGACAGCAAGGATTTCCGCAAGGTAGAAGTAAAGGCGCCCGGTATCGTCAAGCGCAAGTCCGTTCACCAGCCGATGCAGACCGGAATCAAGGCGGTCGACGCCATGGTCCCCATCGGACGCGGCCAGCGCGAGTTGATCATCGGCGACCGCCAGACCG
>DIWJ01000088.1:0-161 GCA_002428445.1 Syntrophaceae bacterium UBA6109 | reverse complement strand
ATCTACGTGGCCATCGGTCAGAAGCTCTCCACGGTTGCCCAGGTTGTCAACAAGCTGCGCGAGCACGGCGCCATGGATTACACCATCATCGTCTCCGCTTCCGCCGCCGAGTCGGCGCCGCTCCAGTTCATCGCTCCCTACTCCGGCGTCACCATGGGAGA
>DIWJ01000079.1 GCA_002428445.1 Syntrophaceae bacterium UBA6109 | reverse complement strand
AAATCGCGAACAAGGGGTGGAAAAAAGCGATGCAGGAAAATCCGGAGATCAAGAAGGGCGCCAACGTGATCCAGGGTCAGATCACCTTCCAGGGAGTGGCCGATGCCTTCGGCATGAAACTCGTGCCGGTCGACAAGCTTCTGTAATTTCGACCGACGAAAAACCTTGAAACCCTTTCCAACCGGCCAGGCATTGACCGGTTGGAGAGGGCGCACGTCAATTCGTGGAGGATGGCGTGGTTTGTCGAAGACGTTCTCGCCGCAATCCGGACCTTTCAGGGAGCAGGGAATGAAGAAGTTCGTTTTGCTTTTTTCCGCCTTCCTCTTGTTATGCAGCACGGCGGTTCCCGCCGGGGCCGCAGGTTGGTACGTGCGCGGAACCCTCGGGTTCGAATGGTCCCTCGCTGCAGATTTTTCGGATGCGGATTCCGCGGCCGCGAACCCGCCGTCCCTCTTCGGAACCGGCCCGGGAAGGGATGGCCGACCCATCGGCGCTTCCGGCGATTTCGGCCGATTTCCCCTTCTGGAGGCGGGAGTGGGCAAGCAAATTCTTCCCTGGCTCAGAACCGAGTTTGCCGTCGCCTACCGGCGAGACATGCAATACCGTGGTCAGGCCAATTTTCGAGATGTACCGGGCGAACAACCGGTGTCGGCCAGCGCCGACGCGTTCAGTGGAATGGCGAATCTTTTCATCGATATCGCGGGTCTGCCCGGCTTCAAAACCGGCCGTTTCCGGCCCTACCTGGGCGGCGGCGTGGGTGTGACCCATAACCGGCTCGGCGAGATGACTTACGACTTCCCCGCCAATCCCGGCAGGCACAAGATTACCATCACCCCGTCCGGTGAAAAAACGGATATCGCTTTTATGGTGGGTGTCGGCACGGGAATCGTCCTTTCGGATTGTACCCTCCTCGACATATCCTACCGGTACACGGACCTCGGCCGCGTCTACACGGACGCAGGAAAGGCTTACCTGAACAACATCCCTGCGGGAATCGACATCGCCGAAACGTGGGCGCCGCTCCGCTCCCACGGCCTCTTCGTCGGAATCCGCTACCTCTTCAAATAGAATCGGTAATAATATCGGAATAACAAAGAAGTTACACAGGATCCCGCATCCATCAGCGGAATGCACGCTTTTCGAGATAATTTCGGATTTTTTGCAGTTTTTTTTGCTGCTCCCGATACAGGCGATGCGCTGTCTCGAGGGCCACCCGTTCGAACCGGACGGTGTTCCCGGGCATGGCCTGACCCACGTTAGGGAGATCCGCAGTAATCACGGTCGCGATTTTTGCATACCCTCCCGAGGTCTGCTCGACCAAGAGGATGATGGGCTGCCCATCGGCGGGGACCTGAACGTTTCCGGGCATCGTGGGCTCCGTTATGATGCTCTCGGGTGATTCCCGGTCGCGCTGGACGGCGGGGCCCCGGAGCCGGCAACCCATCCGGTCGGCCTGCCGGGTCACTTCGTAGGAGGCGCCGAAAAAGGCATCGATGCCTTTTTGGAAAACGTCGTCCTGCGGGCCCGGGACGGACCGGAGCGCGATCTCGCGTGGATATTGCGGAATCCATTCGCCGGGAAGCTCGCGGGGACGATCCAGAAGGCTCCCCTCACCCCGGCGCAGGATATCACCCTTGACCAATCCGCGTCCCTCAATGCCGCCGATTTTCGCCCTCACGAAGGTGGAGCGACTCCCCATCATCAAGGGAACGTCGATGCCCCCCGTGACGGCGAGACAGGCCCGGCAGCCCTGCACCGCCCGGGGAATCCGGATGATGTCGCCGGGGGTCACTCTCATTGTCCGCCATCCCGGGACGGAGACCCGGTTGATCGTCATCCCCATCTCGGCGCCGGTCAGCGCGATATCGGCCGGGGCGAGAACCTCGAGGGTGGGGCCCATCACGGTGATCTCCAGGATGGCCGCCTCTTCGGGATTTCCAACGAGCAAATTCGCCACCCGGCAGGCAAAGGGATCGAGGGCCCCGGAGAGGGGAACGCCCCGGTCCAGGAAGGCCGGACGCCCAAGATCCTGGACGGTGGTCATGGGCCCGGGGTTCCGGATGGCGAAGAGCTCCATCAGAACCACTCCTTTTCGTACAATCGATCAAACTCGGCCCCGGCGATGGGTACGAACCGGATACGGTCTCCCGCCTCGTACAGGAAGGGGTTTCCCCGAGCGGGGGCGAAGAGCCGCAGCGGCGTCCGCCCGATGATCTGCCAGCCGCCGGGACTCTCGACGGGATACATCCCCGTCTGGGATTCCGCGATCCCGACCGAACCCGCCGGCAGGTTCGTCCGCGGCGTTTTCCTGCGGGGCGTCTGCAACCGGCGATCCAGACCGCCCAGATAGCAGAATCCCGGCGTGAAGCCGATCATATAGATGGAATAGTCGACGGAGGCATGGATGGCGATGATCTCATCCTGATGTAGGCTTGTGTGTTCCATAACGACGCCGATGTCGGGGCCGAACTCGCCGCCGTAGCAGACCGGGATCGGAACGACCTTCGGCTCGACAATCTTAGCCGCTCGGGATTCCGCTTCCAGCGCATGAAGAATTTCCATCAGCCTGGCCGGAGTCGTCGCCAGCGGATCGTAGAGAAGGGAGAGGGAGCGGTAGGCCGGTACAACCGCCTCGACGCCGGCCGGAAGGTTTTTTTTCAGGAGAACCGTCATCGCCCGCACCTTTTCGTTGACGGCAGGGTCGATTCCGTCGCCGTACTCCACCAGGAGCGCGCGGTCGCCGCTCAACCGGATCCGGGCCTGCTCATAGAGGAGTGCCATGACTCAAATACCGTAATAATGAGGATGAAAACTCCCCGTCCGCAGGGCGGGGCTTGCGAGTCTACACTCCCGGTCAGGCCGGTCCGCCCAGAGGGACGATGCTGAGCCCCTCGGCCTCCAGCGCCTGCCGGATCGCCCTGACATGGTCCACGGCCGATGGATTGTCGCCATGCACGCATAGCGTTTGGACTTCCAAATCGATGCCCGTACCATCCATGGCCATCACCCTGCCCTCTTTGGCCATCCGGACGGCCTGCTCGGCGGCCCGCTGCGGGTCGGTGATCACGGCCCCGGGAAGTTTCCGCGGCGCCAGTTTTCCATCGGAGGTATAGGCCCGGTCGGGGAAGGCCTCGAAGACGACACGGATCCCCGCCGCATCGGCAATCCTTTGCGCAAGGCCGGCCTGTGCTCCGCCGAGCGTTACCCAGATGAGATCCGGATCGACGGCGGCGATCGCCTCGGCCACGGCCCTGGACAAGGGCTCGTTTCCCACACACATGTTATACAGGCTGCCGTGAGGCTTCACGTGCTGCATCTTCACGCCATGGAGATTGCAGAAACCCATCAGGGCCGCGATCTGGTAGATCACATCATCACGCACTTCATCCGGGGTGCAATGCAGGTTCCGCCGCCCGAATCCTGCGAGGTCGGGGTATCCCGGATGGGCCCCGACGCCGACGCCATTTTCCTTGGCAAGCTTCACCGTCCGGTTCATAACCCGCGGGTCGCCGGCGTGGAAGCCGCAGGCGATGTTGGCCGAGCTGATGTACCGGATCACCTCGCCGTCCATGCCGATGGTGTAAGCGCCGAAACTCTCCCCCATGTCGCAGTTGATGTCGACTCCCTTCATGGGTTCATCTCCTTGTACGGCATTTCGATCCTCTCCGGATCATTTCCCGATCATCCGGCTCGGCAGGAACAGCGCGATCTCCGGAAAGACCGTCAACAGAACCGTCGCCAGCAACATGATGAAGAAGAATGGGAATGCCGCCCTGGCCACGGTCGATAGGTCGTCGTTGTTGAGTCCGCTGATCACAAACAGGTTGAAGCCCACCGGGGGGGTTATCTGCGCCAGTTCGATCATTAGAACCAGATAGATCCCGAACCAGACCGTGTCGAATTTGGCCGCTTCAATCAGCGGAAGGACGATCGGCGCCGTCATGACAATCATGGAGAAGCCGTCGACGAGGCAGCCCAGGATCAGATAGAGAACCGTCAGGATGACAATGAGCATGTAGGGCGAGAGTCCCATGGCGGTCACGTATTGCGTCAACGCCCGGGTGATGCCCAGGTAGCCGATCACGTTCGACAGGTACGCGGCGCCCATGACGATCAGCATGATCATGCAACTGGTACGGACGGACCCCACGAGACTCACCTTGAAAACTTCCCAGGAAAGGCTCTTCGTAAGCGCCGCAAAAAAGAAGGCGCCCACAACGCCCAGGGCGCCCGCTTCCGTGGGTGTCGCCACCCCCATGTAGATGCTGCCCAGTACGAAGAGGATCAGAATGACGACGGGCGCGATGGCCGGAAGGGCACTGAACCGGTCTTTCCAGGTGTAATGTTCCCCTCCCTTGGGTGCGAGTTCGGGAGAAATCAGGCAGCGCAACAGAATATAACCGCTGAACATGGAGGCCATCATGAAGCCGGGGATGAAGCCCGCGATGAAGAGCTTGCCGATGCTCACATCACCGATGATGCCGTAAACGAGCATCATCATGCTCGGCGGAATCATGAACCCCAGCGTGCCTGCTCCGGCCAGGGATCCGATGGAAAGATTATGGTCGTACCCCCTTTTTTTAAATTCCGGTACGGTGATCTTTCCGACGGTGGCCGTCGTGGCCGCCGAGGAGCCGCTGACGGCGGCAAAAAACGTGCAGGCCAGGATATTCACATGGACAAGCCGTCCCGGAATGGAATCCATCCAGGGCGAAAGGCCCCGGAAAAGATTTTCCGATATCTTGCTGCGGAAGAGGATCTCTCCCATCCAGATGAAAAACGGCAGCGCCATCATCGCCGAACCGCTTGTGTTGTTCCAGGCGACATTCGCCAGCAGCGAGCCGAAGGAGACGTCGGTGAAAATGAAGAAGCCGCCCATGCCGACGATGAACAGGGAGATGCCAATCCAGATCGAACCGCCCAAAAAAAGGATGAGCAGGCCGAGAATTACCACGGAAACAGGTCCCAGAGCAATGTTCATGTTCTTCTCTCCGCTGTATTACGGGCGGGCCACAGGGATGCGCCCCCTATCGCCCCAGCTCGTCGGTTTCCTCCAGGATCCGTAGTCCTGCCGTATCTTCCCGCAGGATCGCGGCGCCCTTGAGAAACTCGGACAGAAACTGGAGCAACAGAATAAACGATCCAATGGGCAGGAAGGCTTCGGGGATTGCCAAATAGGTTTCCGTAATCTGCATGGACTGGGTTTGGTTGACCACCGAGTCCCAGAAGAATTCGCCGGTGAACCATATCAGCCCGATGCAAAACACGAACCCCACAGACATGCAGATCATGTTGAATATCACTCGGTTCCGGCCTTTCAGGACATGAACAAGGAACATCATCCGGATATGGCCCCGCTCGCGAAGCGTGTAGGCCAATCCAAGAAATGTGAGCATGGCCATCAGGTAGCCCGAATACTCATCGGCGATGTAAAGGGTTTTGCCGAAAACGTACCGTGTGACGATTTCCGACACGCCGATGACGAGCGCGATGACCATCAGGACGCCCGCCGTCCAGCCGCCGAAACCGGAAATACGGTCGATGGCGTTGATCAAAGATTTCATTGCAGATCTCTCCCTCGAAGCGGAGCCATGGTGCACCGACTCACACCAACCCTCTGTCGGATTCAATCAGACAGAGAAACCGCCCGGGATCCCGGGCGAGATGATGCAGGCCCGGGATCCCGGTACGAATTTGCCACGGGGAAGCTCTTTAACGCTTCACTTTTTTCAGGAATTCGTCGTATATCTTCTTGCCGTCCGCGGGCGCCGATTTCAGCCATTCGGCACGGATGGTTTCCGTGATCTTCTCGAGTTCACCGATGACTTTGTCGGA
Organism: Syntrophaceae bacterium UBA6109; assembly: GCA_002428445.1. Next base: position 27,775 of record DIWJ01000079.1, on the reverse strand, counting down.
CGGCTTGACGGTCTCGATGCCGTTCTTGTTGCTGATGGCTTCCTGTTCCTTGTCCCAGGTCTTCACGTTCGCCCACATCGCCGCTTCCGTCTCCTTGCCGATCTTTACGAGGAGATCCTGCTGCGCCTTGGGGAGTTTCTGGAAGGCCTTCAGATTGACCGTCACCATATCGGTGGCGATCGTGATGTTCAGCGGCTCAAAGTACTTGAGCACTTCCCAGAATTTTCCGTCCACGGCGGTTGGCGTCGAGGTCATGACGGAGTCGATCAGGCCCGTCTGTAGCGACGTATAGACCTCGCTGAAGGGAAGAGCAAAAGGCGTCGCACCGACGGCCTCCATCACGAGGGCGCCGTTCTTGTCATAGGTTCTCGTTTTGAGACCCTTGAAATCTGCAAGGGTAGAGGCCTTTTTCTTGGTCCAGAGACCCGCTCCCGGCCAAGGGGCGATGTAGAGGATCTTCTGGCCCCATTTCTGGGCGCTCTTGTCGAAGTATGGGTGCGAAATATCGATCAAAAGCCGCAGCTCGTCGAAATTTCTAACGAAAAAGGGGAGGGTTACGATCTGGAAGATCTTCTCGTCGCCGGCCACACCGCTGATCAGCATATCGGAAATGGGAACGAGACCGTCACGGACGGCCTTCAGCAGATCGGGCCCCTTGAAACCCAAGGCGCCGCCCGTGCTGACAACGATATCGAGATCGCCATTGGTGGCCTTCTTCACTTTTTCGGCAAAGTCGGTGAGGCCGACACTGTGAAGATTTTTAGGGGGCCAGACGGAATTGGCATTCCAACTCGTTTTGGCCAGTACGGGCGCAACGGTCATTGTCACCAGAAAAACCACAACGAACAGCACACGGAGCAAATTTTTCATGCGGACTTCCTCCCTTTCCAAGGTTTATACAGCTTTTTTCATCTTACGAGCATTGTAAAAAATATCACAACGCCACGCCAAACGGCCGCGCCCCTCCTCGAAGAGCAGGACAATAAAAACTATGGAAAAACGATGCGGCAAAACCGGTTTGTCCCCAGCCTGCCTAAAGATCGGAGAAAGAATAATCTGCCTGAACGGTCTGTCGCGGATCGTATAATACAATGAAGGTGCATTGTCAATGATGTGTAATGGAACTTGACCCAAAACTTGTTTTTGCACTGACCGGTTGGTCTTTCTTCAGCGTCGCTTCCGGACAGTTACACCATAAGGAATTCATCTATCTGATGGTAATCTGACATTTGACTGATCGTTATTGAAGTCCTCCCCTTTTAAGAGATGGAGGGTGACATAGATGGATTCAGAGTGCTTTCTCGTAAAAACTCACATCAGATTCGCCCCATCAGCAGTAGGATGAGCACAATCAGAAGAACCAATCCAAGTCCACTGCTGGGATAGTATCCCCAGTTTTTACTGTGAGGCCAAGTGGGCAGTACGCCGACCAAGACGAGTATCAAAATAATGATCAGTATCATTCCCATGTTTATTTTCCTTTCGGCTGAAGTTGTTGCTTATCGACATCCGACGCATTCCCTTTACTTTGCAGTGATCATACGGTCTCTTTGGTCTTGGACTCGGACTACTCAATGGTCATTCGGTTATCTACGCTCTTCACACCGTTTATGTCGTTGACGAGTTTGGTGACCAGTTCCTTCTCGGCCGCGTTCATGGCCTTGCCGTAAATCGTGACCACTCCATCGTTTGTCTCGACCTTGGTGCTGAGGGCACTGGTCGAGCGATGGAACAGCAAGGCCATCTTGATCTGGGCTGCGATGGATGCGTCATCAATCTTTCCGAACACCCTTGCCATTGTCATTCCCGAGGTCTTTGAAACGGTCATCTCATTATTTACGTCTTTGACGCCTTCGACATCTTTGGCATATTCGGTCGTCAATTCCTTTTGCGCCTGACTGACAGCATCGCCTCGCAGGGTCACGATGCCGTCTTTGACGTAAACTTCGGTTGTGATGGTACTCACGTTCCGATGGAACAAGAGGTTGGCTTTCACTTTCTCACCGACCCACGCATCTGAATTGGGGGTGGGAGACGCACCTTTGACCTCCAGCCTGTTGTCCACGCTTTTGACCTCGGGCAGTCCCGCTACGGTCTCGTTAGCCAATCCTCGGCGGGATTCTTCGGAGACGATCCCTGTCAAGATGACGGCGCCATCTTTGGACTGTATTTTAACGTCATCACCCTTGAGAAAAGTCTTGAATACATATGAATCCCTGGCGGATGATTCTATGCGGTCATCCATCTCGGACGCGAGTACAGACATACTCGTTAACAGAGTGACCATCGCTGCCGTCAGAGCTAAACGATACATTGCTTTCATGGTGCGTTCTCCCTTTACAGGCGTTGCTGTTGGTCTCCCTACTTCCCCAGAACCTTCTTGACCTGACCGATCTTTTCCTGAACTTTGCCGGCTACCTTTTCATGGGTGCCTTCGTCTTCCAACTCTTTATTGTCGCTTAGGTCTCCGGCGACCTCCTTGACCTTACCCTTAATTTTATGAAACGTGCCTTCCGCCTGGTCCTGTGTCCCTGATTTCATGGTATTTCCCCTTCGTCTATTTCACGATCAGATTGTTCTTTAAGGATTTAACTCCCTTAACGCTCCGTACGATCTCACCCGCTTTATTGACGGCCTGTTGAGTATTAACGAAGCCGCTCAGTTGGACGGTGCCTTGGTACGTCTCGACGCTGATCTTGAATGACTTGAGAAAATCATCCTGCGCCAGCAGGGATTTTACCTTGGTCGTGATGACCGAGTCGTCAACGTATTCGCCTGCACTTTCATGGGTGCGGGTCGATGCACAGGCCGCGAAGGTGGCGATCATCATACAAATCACTAAAAAATGGATAACGATATTTCTCTTCTTCATCACAGTTCCTCCTATTGAGTCGAGTAGACCGGTTTCTTCCGATACTACAGGTTACGATTTGTTTTCTCCGTCATGCAGCGTTCATGATCCGTATCATGCGGGTACTGGGGCTACCTCAGTCCGAAATAGCCTGCTATGAAAAGCACCACAACAACAATACCGATGATGGCAAAAATATTCATGACTGTATCTCCTTTCTTTGGTGTGATCAGATCATCTTCTATCTTCAAGTTGATCCTGAGTGAGACGATCAGGATCTTACATATTGTGATTGCAAGGGGCCTGCCAACAAGCCAAAAGAAATCAAAAATCTGAATCCATCCTTAAATAGCAATGGGTTAGATTAAAATGAGAGGACGGCAGAAAAGGATGAAATGATTTGTTTGGCCTCGATATTTGGTGGGACCTCAGCATGTTGAGGGGTATGTTGAGGCTATCCGGATCTGAATCGCATCCCGGTCGTACCATTTGTGACAGGTCAAACAGGTCACTTGCATGGCGGTGCCGTGAAGTTCCAGCACTTTATCCGGCGAATTACCGGCCTAAAAATGAAGGCCGTCAATGTTCTGTGTAATCAGGCAATCGAGCTTTCCAAGTTGCTCGAGCTCTGCGACGGCAAGATGCGCCCGGTTGGGTTGGGCATCTTTCATCGATTCATGCATCTCAGTCGCCATCTGCCAGTATTTTTTTCAGGAAGTTTGTTTTTTCCAAAAACCTCTGAAAATCAAATTCCTTTGGATCGTACTTATCCCAAACGCCTCCAGGACTTCGGAAATCGGGAATTCCAGACTCTGTGCTCAGACCTGCGCCAACGAACACCCCTATTCTGAGCGAATCGACATTCAACTCCGCGATTTTTTCGATCGGTCCGTTCAGGCTGCACTCCTCAAGGATTTCTCTGAATCCCAGGATTGAACGATTCTACAGGACCTTCTCAAGCCTCATTGGTCAGGATGGCTTGGTTGTGTCTTTCTCGGCCAATTCTTTTTGGTATGCTTTCCAACCTGGACACCAACCGGTATGCCACCGCCAAATCCCGGCAAGTAGCGAGTTCGGATTTTGTTCAGCATACTTGCGAAACCAGCATGTTGCGCATGAGGATTTCAATGCAGTGTACTCCTTTCTTTATTTCATGGGTGACATTATGAATAAAAAACGCCCTATTCCGTATCATCTGTGCATGGAAGTGATGATAACCAATCTAACTCCTGCCCGCCTTCATCGCATATAGTCTATGATGACATCAAAATATAGTCCAGAACCTCATTGAGGTTTTGAAAAAGCCTGAACCCATTGCTGACATATGCCTTGTTCCAAGGGAACATCAACCCGGCTCCCAAAGCTCCAATTTCAATTGCTTTTTCAAGCGTCAGAGGCGAATCGTCCACGACAATGTCAGCCTTTGGAAAGAGAACGGTCTTGTCCAGAGAGAAATGAAGTTCATCGTAGGGAAGACCATGCCTGGCAAGCCATCGTTCGGTCGGCTGACCTGTTTCCGGTGTACGGTGGCTGGCAATGATGATATGAAAACCATGTTCTTTGAGTGACGACAGGAAGTCCCGTGATTCCGGGTAGGGTCGGTATTGGTCACTGTCCTGATTATGGTGAATCGTGTTGATCGCCGCTATAAAATCTTCCACCGAACAGTATCCCCTCCAAATGTCGTAGGTGCACCACCGATCAGGCGTTGGAAAGTTCCCATTGATTTTCGTCAATTCCAGATAGAAAGCGTCGCTGAATTGCCAGAGGGTGTTGTCTATATCAATTATCGCTGTCTTGCTCAAAATTGTTGATTCTCCATGCTATGTGCCTGATTATCGGAAGGTAAGGACCAGGTAGATTCTACAGGGACAGATAATAAGCTGTCAAGGCTTTGCGCCTTTTATTCAGCATTCAATAAAATGAGTCAGCGTAGCGATGTCTGCCGGGACCGGGCAAAAAAGAAGCACCAAATGCCGGAGGGGCGGGCCGGTCGCCACGCAACGGTCGTCCGACCGGCCCCGGAGGCAAAGAGGGATCCCCACCGGGGCGGACTGGCGCCGGAAGCCCGGTGAATATTTTTTAAAGTATCCCTCAATATGTTGAGGGTTCACCAAATATGAAGGCCAAATAAATCATTTCATGGTTCTCCGCTGTACTCTCTTATTAATCTAGTCGATTGTTATTAAATATAAATCAAAGCTTATATGGCTTCTTCAGCTTTTGGCAGACTCTTTGCAGTTAGATTGTGATGATCTTCGTACTCATCCGGATGAAGATCCTTTCTGAGAAGCGACTCGAGTTGTCATAAATGATTACTTCACTGTTCAGGATGGAGAAGGGATGTCGGCGTTGCGCCTTGCGGGGCAGATGCGGATCGACGGATTACGGGGGTGCTACGGGGATTCCAAGATCGTAGCGATCCAACTGTCCCGGTGAGGGCATCGGCCCGAATCGGGACAGAACAGATTTCGGATGGAACCATCCATCATTCTTCTTAAGGAAGGGGGTGTAATGAGCATGAGTCAGAAAGCACCGGATCAGGAATGGCGGCAGCTTCAGTCCCACGTCGAAGGTTTTTTCGACCAAGCTCTCAGGAGCGATACGCAGTAGATAGGATACAAGCCGCGATTCATAGCCCCGCCGAAGGGTTCTACCCGGGCAAGTTCGGGAAGCGGTTCTGTATCAAAAAATGAGGAGATTCCGAAGATGAAAAAATATCTTGTATTGTCTACCCTATTGACTACCGGTTTTCTTATGTCATGTGTCGGTGAAGGGTGCTTTGGCCCGGAAGGTCCGCGTGAATGGGGACCCATGATGCATTATGGATTTGGATATGGAGGGATGTTCATGTGGATCATATTTCTTATCGTCATTGGATTGCTGATCTATTTCATTGTAAAGGCTCAGAAAACGAAGAGCCAAATGCCGACGCAGAGCGAAAGCCCCTTGGATATCCTGAAGAGGCGCTACGCAAAAGGCGAAATCACAAAGGAAGAATTTGAGAGAATGAAAAAGGATCTTGAAGGATAACCCCTCTGACTTTTAAGGTTATTCATGCAGTCAGGATCATGGAACTTTGCAAGAAGACATGCATCATCGGAGCGGACTTACGCGATGTGATCACCGCTGATCTGAACCGTAAGCCACCTGCACGGGAGATGGAGATATGAGTACAACACCACATACAGAAAAGGATCCGTGCAAAGATCCTGTCTGTAACATGACGGTGTCGAATGACTCCGAATACCATTACCAATATGCAGAGAAAGACTATTATTTCTGCAGCGAACATTGCCTGAACAAATTTAAAGAGCATCCGGAACAATATCTGGACAAGGAAATCCCTTCATCTATTGAAGCACATGGCGAGTTTATGACCCACACTTGCCCCATGCATCCGGAAATTCAACAGCAGGGACCCGGCCGTTGCCCCAAGTGCGGGATGGCATTGGAGCCCATGGGAGTACCGGCAATTGCGACAAAAACCGAGTATACCTGCCCCATGCATCCGGAAGTGGTACAAGATCATCCCGGCAATTGTCCAAAATGCGGCATGGCCCTGGAGCCGGTGACCGTCGGCGTCGAGGGAAGAAATGAAGAACTCATCGACATGAGTCGCCGTTTTTGGGTCTGCACGGTCCTGGCTTTACCGTTGTTTTCCCTGGCAATGGTTGCCGATATGATGCCCTCCTGGCTGCCGGATTGGCTTTCGATGCAAGCTGTTCAATGGGTTCAATTCGCGCTGGCAACACCCGTCGTATTGTGGGGAGGGTGGCCATTCTTTGTTCGTGGCTGGCAATCCGTCCGGACCTGGAATCTCAATATGTTCACCCTCATTGCGCTGGGCGTTTCGGCAGCCTGGGTGTACAGCGTCGCGGCCTTATTGTTTCCACAGATATTCCCGCCCATCATGCGTATGGAAGGAGGTTTGGTCGCTGTTTACTTTGAAGCGGCCGCCGTGATCACGGCCCTGGTGCTTCTGGGACAAGTCCTTGAATTGCGCGCCCGCTCAAGAACCAATGCCGCCATTCAGATGTTGCTCGGCCTGGCTCCGAATACGGCGCGCATCGTGCGAAAGGATGGAGTGGAAGAAGATATCCCGCTGGAACATGTGCAGCCCGGCGATACCTTGCGTATTCGTCCCGGCGAGAAAGTGCCGGTTGATGGCACGGTCATCGATGGTGAAAGTAACGTAGACGAATCCATGGTCACGGGTGAACCCATCCCGATGGCAAAATCGGCCGGCGAGAAACTCATCGGTGCGACGGTGAATGGAACAGGCAGTTTATTGATGCGGGCGGAAAAGGTCGGCGCCGATACCTTGCTTGCACAAATTGTTAAGATGGTGGCCGACGCTCAGCGCTCGCGGGCGCCCATTCAAAAAATGGCAGATGTCGTAGCCGGTTATTTTGTCCCCGCCGTGGTCGGCGTTGCCGTGGTTGCCTTTATCGTCTGGTGGATGTGGGGACCGGAGCCGCGCCTGGCGCATGCCGTTGTGAATGCCGTTGCCGTACTGATCATCGCCTGTCCGTGCGCACTGGGACTGGCTACCCCCATTTCGATCATGGTGGGAACGGGGCGTGGTGCTATGGCCGGAATCTTGCTCAAGAATGCCGAGGCATTGGAGGTCATGGAAAAGGTCGATACCCTGGTCGTGGACAAGACCGGTACGCTGACCGAAGGCAAGCCAAAGCTGATAGCCGTGCAAGCAGAAAAAGGGTTTACCGAAAATGAAATATTACGGATTATCGCCAGCCTCGAGCGTGCCAGCGAACATCCTTTGGCGGAAGCGATTGTGCGGGGAGCACAAGAGAAGGGGATCGATCTGGTCAAGGCCGATGACTTCCAGTCTGTGACCGGCAAAGGCGTCACCGGTAAGGTTGCCGGGCATGCGGTGGCGGCCGGCAACGATAAACTGCTGGAAAGCCTCGGTATCGGCGTGGGAGACTTATTGCAACAGGCGGACAAGAAGCGCGACGAAGGCCAGACGGTGATGTTGATCGCGATTGACGGCAAGGCAGCGGGTTTGATCGGTGTCGCCGACCCCGTCAAAGATTCTACAGCCGAAGCCATTCGCGATTTGCATGCCGAAGGGATCAGGATCGTGATGATCACCGGCGACAGTCATGTCACCGCGGAAGCCGTTGCCGGAAAACTGGGGATCGATCAGGTCCATGCCGAAGTATTGCCGGAACGGAAGGCCGAACTCATCAAGCAGCTTCAAGCCGAGGGCCGGATCGTCGCCATGGCCGGCGATGGGATCAACGATGCCCCTGCGCTGGCCCAGGCCCAGGTCGGTATTGCCATGGGGACGGGCACCGATGTGGCCATCGAAAGCGCCGGAATCACTTTGGTCAAAGGCGATTTGCGGGGGATCGTCAGGGCCAGGCGCCTGAGCCGGGCCACCATGCGCAACATCCGGCAGAATTTATTCTTTGCTTTCATCTATAACACGGCGGGCGTCCCGATTGCCGCGGGCATCCTTTATCCGTTCTTCGGGATACTCTTATCGCCCATGATCGCCGCCGCGGCCATGAGCTTCAGCTCCGTTTCCGTGATCGGCAATTCGCTCAGACTAAGACGGATACGATTATAAACGGAACGCCCCCCATTAAGTTTTAAAAGAAAGGAGATTCCAATGACATGTCATCCCTATTCGGAACGTGTAGCCCGCTGCGCCGGGCTGATGAAAACGGCCGGACTCGACATCCTGCTCCTCGCCAAGCCGGCGAACATGGCCTATCTGACGGGCGACGGGCGGCTCTGCGCCTATGCGATGATCACGCAGGAAGGAAAGGTGGCCCTCGGCGTCCCCTCGACGGACGTGGAGGACGTCAAAAGACTGGCCTGTTTCGACGACCTCACGGGTTTCGAAGACGAGGTGGGGATGATCCACTCCATTGCCCACCATTTCAAACACTTTGAGATTCAGGATGGAAGCGTGGGGCTGGAGTACACCTTTCTGACCCACTCCATGATGGGCATGCTGACCCATCCCCACGGCAAGCCGGGAAAGGTGGTCGCGAAGGATTGCACGCCCATCATGTCCGCGCTACGGATCGCCAAGGAGGATGGGGAGATTGAACGAATCCGAGCCGCGGCGTCTGTTGCCGTCACCGGGATGGCGGCCGCCGCTAAGGCCCTGAAGCCGGGCCTCACGGAGAGCCAGGTCGCTGCCGAGGCTGAGTACGCCATGCGCCAGGCCGGGGCGGATGAATTCTGGCGGTCCTATGTCTGCTCCGGCTCCCGGACAAACATCGCCCACGGCCTCCCGACTCAAAGACGCATTGAGGAAGGCGATCTGGTCATGATGGACATTCACCCGATCGTAAACGGATACAGCGCCGACATCTGCCGGACGGTCTGCGTCGGAAAACCGACCGCGGAGCAGCTGGCTGCCTATAACCTTTACCTGAAGGCCCAGCAGGCGACGATCGCCCAGGTGAAGACCGGCGTCGGCATGGTCGAGCTCGACGAGATACTCCACAGAATCATAAAAGAAGGAGGAGAGGGCGATCACCTCTTCGGTCCGACGATGCACGGCGTCGGCATCGAGTTCGAGGAGGCGCCCCTGCCGCCCGGCCACGCCTTCTTCCACGGCGAAAAGGCGCCGCCGCCGCTGGCGACCAATGTAGTCATCGCCGTCGGGAACTGCGGCCTCTACACCGGCCCCTGGGGGGTGCGCGTCGAGGATACGGTGGTCGTCAAGCCGGATGGACCGCAAATCCTGACGGATTATGTCCGTAAACTGGAAATCTAAGGAGGCCTCAAGATGGAACGGATCAATCTAAAGGAAAAAGAGGTGTTCAAAAAGGAAGGGCGGGGCATGGCCAACGTGGTCGATGAACCCTATCTGCTGATCAACCAGGTCTGTCTGGAACCGGGGCAGAATGTCCCGGAGCACCAGGCCAATTCCAATGTGACCCTTCATGTGGTCTCCGGTGAAGGGTCGTTTTCCATCGGCAAGGAAAAGGTCAAAGCCGGACCGGGGAACCTCCTGCGCGTTCCGCTGCATTCCCCCATGAGCATTCAAAATGAATCCCCGGAACGCCTGGTCTTTCTGGTCATCAAGACCCCCCATCCGGATGCCGTGGAAAAGGATTCTCCCGGACGCCCCTGAAATCGACAGAGGGAACGGAGCAGTATGCCGCCGTAGTCGAACACGAATCAAAGGAGACCTTCATGGCGATGCACCGGAGCGATGAAAGGCAGATGCTTAAATTCGACCACGCGGTTCCGGGGCCGTTGATTTCATCAACTTGACTTGCGTCAAGGATGTTTCGTTCTGTTGATGAGATACAAAGATTCGAGAAACGAATTGTGACGCAGTCATAACAAATCGGAAACCGATTTCTCTTGGGGGAGGCCAAGGAGCCCATGAAATTCTTATCCATTAACCGCCGGATGTTGGCGCTCTTGGCGGTCGTCGTGCCGCTGCTGGCCCTGTTGATCTACGTAGCGTTGCGCTCCGGGCCGCTTGCGTCCATCCCCGTGACCGTGACTACCGCGGAAAGCCGTTCCATCGCACCGGCCCTGTTCGGTATCGGCACGGTTGAGGCCCGCTTCACCTATCGGATCGGACCAACGGTTGCCGGTCGGATCAAACGGGTGGAGGTGCAGGTGGGTGACAGGGTCCAGGCGGGGCAGTTGCTTGGTGAAATGGACCCTGTGGACCTCGACGACCGCATTGCCGCGCAGGATGCCGCGCTCAAGCGCAGCGAGTCTGTTGTGCTGGCCGCCGAAGCCCTGGTGAGGGAAACGTTGGCGCGCAAGAGCTATGCCGAAAATCAGGCAAGCCGCTATGAACAATTGCTGCAGGTGCGATCCGTGAGCGAAGAGGCGGTTGAGGGCAAGCGTCAGGAGCGTCAGGTGACCGAGGCGAGTTTCGCCGCCGCCCGAGCGAATCTCGATGCCGCGCGCCAGGAGTCGGCAAGGATCCACGCCGACCGCGGGGGGCTGATCCAACAGCGCGCCAACCTGCGCTTGATCGCGCCGGTCCGCGGCCTGGTGGCTGCGCGGAACGCAGATCCCGGCACCACCGTGGTCGCCGGTCAGTCGGTCGTGGAGGTGATCGATCCCGCGAGTCTGTGGATCAATGTGCGCTTCGATCAACTGCGCGTATCGGGTCTGCGCGCGGGACTGCCGGTTCAGATCGTGCTGCGCTCGCAAGAGGGGATTCGATTTGCAGGGCGCGTGCTGCGCCTGGAGCCAATGGCCGATGCGGTCACCGAGGAAACCCTGGCCAAGGTGATTTTCGATGCATTGCCGAAAAGGCTGCCTCCCGTCGGTGAACTGGCCGAGGTCACGGTTGCGATGTCCGCGTTGCCGGAGACGCCTGTGGTGCCCAATGCCAGTGTGCAGCGGGTCGCCGGCCGTCTTGGCGTCTGGCTGATCGAAGAGGACAAACTGCGCTTCGCGCCGATCAAAGCGGGCGCGACCGACCTCGACGGACGGGTGCAGATCCTCGAAGGGCTCAAGGCGGGCGAGCGCGTGGTCGTCTACAGCCGGCGCGCCCTTGGACCCCGCAGCCGCGTCAAGATTGTTGAACGCCTGGAAGGGGTTTCGCAATGATCAGTCTCGCGGGCCGCGACATCCTGCACTCCTGGGGGAAGTTTGTCTTTACCGGCGTGGGGCTGGGGCTGTTGATCGGCGTGACGCTGACCATGGCCGGAGTCTACCGCGGCATGGTGGACGACGCCAAAGTGCTGCTCGATAACAGCGGCGCCGACCTCTGGGTGGTGCAGCAGGACACCCTCGGCCCCTATGCCGAGCCGTCCAGCCTCTACGACGACGTTTATCGCACCATTCGCGGAATGCCCGGTGTTGACCGGGCGGCCAACATCACCTATCTGACGATGCAGGTACGGCAGGGCGAGCGCGACGTGCGTGCCATGGTGGTCGGCGTCGTGCCCGGCGGACCCGGCGAACCCGGGCAGCCCGGCTATCTCATCGCCGGTCGACAAATCACGCACAGCCACTATGAGGCCATCGTCGATGTCGCCACCGGATTTAAGCTCGGCGAGCGCATCCAGATCCGCCGCAACCATTACGCGGTGGTCGGGCTGACCCGGCGCATGGTCTCCTCCGGCGGCGACCCGATGGTGTTCATCCCGCTCAAGGATGCGCAAGAAGCGCAGTTCCTCAAAGACAACGACGCCATTGCCCAGCAACGTCGCCGCACCGCCGAAAACCCGGCCTTCAATCGACCAGGAGTGCCGGGTCTGTTGGAGGCCGTGCTTGCCTCGCAAAGCGTCAACCCTTACATCAATGCGGTGCTGGTGCAGGTCAAGCCCGGCTTCATCCCGGAGGAGGTTGCCGAACCGATTCGGCGCTGGAAGCGCTTGCAGGTTTATACCCGCGTACAGATGGAAGAGATCCTGATCGGCAAGCTGATTGCCACCGCGGCCAAACAGATCGGCATGTTCCTGGTGATTCTCGCCATCGTCAGCGCCGCCATCGTCGCCTTCATCATCTATACCCTGACCCTCGGCAAGATCCGCGAGATCGCGGTGCTCAAACTGATCGGCACCCGAAACCGCACCATCGCCGGGATGATCATGCAGCAGGCGCTGGGCTTGGGTTTGATCGGCTTTGTGGTGGGCAAGATCTCTGCCACCTTCTGGGCGCCGATTTTTCCCAAGTATGTCTTGCTCGAACCGGGCGATGCGTTGCTCGGCTTCACCGGAGTTCTCGTGATCTGTGCTCTGGCGAGCGTCCTGGCCATCCGCGCCGCGCTCAAGGTCGATCCGGCGGAGGCGATCGGTGGCTGACATGCTTGGGAAAGGCATCCGCATTGAAGGATTGCGCAAACGCTACGGAAAGGGCGACACGGCTCTCGATGCGCTCAAGGGGGTGGATATGCAGGTCGCCCCCGGCGAGGTGGTCGGGTTGATCGGTCCGTCGGGCTCCGGCAAGAGCACCCTGCTCAAATGCCTTGGCGCTGTGATCGAGCCCACCGCCGGCCGTATGACGTTGGGGGAAGAGGTGATCTACGATGACGGCTGGAAGATGCCCGATCTACGTGCCCTGCGCCGTGACAAGATCGGTTTCGTGTTCCAGGCGCCGTACCTGATCCCGTTCCTCGACGTCACCGACAACGTGGCGTTGCTGCCCATGCTGGCCGGCCGCTCCAATGCAGAGTCCCGAAAGCGTGCGATGGAACTGCTTGAAGCGCTGGACGTTGTACATCGCGCCAAAGCCATGCCGTCGCAACTCTCCGGCGGCGAGCAGCAGCGGGTTTCCATTGCCCGGGCGCTGGTCAACCGGCCGCCGGTGATCCTCGCCGACGAGCCGACGGCGCCCTTGGACAGCGAGCGGGCGCTGGCCGTGATTCGCATCCTCAACCAAATGGCCCTGCAATACGAGACCGCCATCATCGTTGTTACTCACGACGAAAAGATCATCCCGACCTTCAAGCGCATCTACCACATCCGCGATGGTAAGACGCAGGAGGAGGCCGGAGAGGGTCGGGCGTTCGAATGAAAACCAGACATTTTTTAGAAACGGAGCCGTCCATGAAAACACTTCGCCGCATACGCCCCACAGGCGCATGGCTTCAACTGGCCTGCTTGGCCCTGTGCGCGGGAGTACCGGCCGGTTGCGCCGTCGGTCCCGACTTCAAACGACCCGAACCGCCAGCGGTTTCCGGCTATACCGCCACGGCCCTGCCAGCGCAAACCGCTTCGGCCCCCGGCAGCCTGGGCGACGCTCAGCGGTTTGTCGCCGGTGGGACTATCCCCGTCGACTGGTGGCAGGAATTGGGATCGGCCAAGCTGAACGAGTTGATCCAGCAGGCGATGCAAGCCAGCCCCACCTTGGATGCGGCATGGGCCACGCTTCGTCAGGCCCAACAGACCTATGAGACGCAAGCCGGATCAACGCTGTACCCCCAGGCGACCGGACAAATGGGAGCACAACGTCAACGGACGAACAACGCCCCCTCCGGCCAGGAGGGCGGGGAACGGACGTTCAATCTGTACAACGCAGGGGTAGGCGTCAGCTACAACCTGGATCTCTTCGGCGGCAACCGCCGCGCCCTCGAAGCCCTCGCCGCGCAGTCCGACTACCAGCGCTACCAGTTTGAAGGGGCGCGCCTCACGCTGGCAGCGAATGTCGTCACGTCGGCCATCCTTCAGGCGCAGCTGACCGAGCAGATCCGGGCCAACGAGGCCATTCTGGCAACCCAGGAGGAGCAACTCGAACTGACGCGCCGGCGTCTTGCGCTGGGCGCTGCCTCCCAAAACGACGTCCTGGCGTTGCAGACCCAGGTGGAGCAGTCCCGCGCCGCCATTCCACCGCTGCGCAACCGGCTGGAGCAGACGAACCATCTGCTGGCGGTGCTGGTCGGTCGGCCGCCGGGGAGCGGGGCCGTACCGCAATTCACCTTGGCCGACTTCCGCTTGCCGACCGAACTGCCGCTTCGCGTGCCCTCGGAACTGGCGCGGCAACGACCCGACATTCAAGCCTCCGAAGCTTTGCTGCACGCCGCCAACGCCCAATACGGCACAGCCGTATCCAAAAAGTACCCGCGGATTACACTCAGCGCCGATATCGGATTTCAAGCCCTCACTGCCGCCAGTCTCTTCGGCAGCGGCGCCCTGGTCTGGGGATTGGCCGGTCAATTGGCGCAACCCCTGTTCAACGCCGGCCTACCCGCCGAGGCGCGAGCCGCCGAGGCGGCATTCGCCGCCGCCGAGGCGAACTACCGGCAGACCGTCTTGCAGGCGCTGCGTAACGTGGCCGACGTGTTGCGGGCGCTGGACAACGACGCCCAGACCCTGGCGGCGCAGGCCGCCGCGGACCAGGCCGCCCAGGAGTCGCTGCACCTGACCCGGCAAGGATATGCCTTGGGAGCGGTCAGCTATCTCCAACTCCTCATCGCGCAGCAACAGGCCCAGCAAACCGCCACCGGCCTGATCTCCGCCAGAAGCCAGCGACTGGCCGACACCGTTGCGCTGTATCAAAGCATGGGTGGCGGGTGGTCACATGACGAAGCGATCGTCAAACCAAACACGTTACACCGGGCAGAAGCGGCGGAGGGATCCAAGCATCCGTAGGCAACATGGATATCGATCCGGCGTCTGCATCATAATCATAATCTCACACGACCCCGCTGCAAGGCGGCGATAGGCACGCGTCGCCGGGAGCGGGGAAAGAGTGCGATGTCAACCTTTCCCTTATGATTCTATCCTATCCTACGACAGCCGGGACCGGTCAGGCTGCTACGCCCCCCGCTCCCGGGGGTAACCTGAATCTGCGTCCCGATACGCTCCTTGAGCGCCGTGACATGGGAGATGACGCCGATCAGTTTGCCGTCCTGACGGAGTCCCGCCAGGGTTTCCAGGGCCGTTTCCAGGGAATCATCATCCAGGGTTCCGAACCCTTCATCGAGGAAGAGGGAATCGATGCGTACATTGCGGCTCGCCATCTGGGAGAGGCCGAGCGCCAGGGCCAGGCTGACGATGAAGCTTTCGCCGCCGGAGAGATTTTTCGTGGAGCGGATCTCGCCCGCCTGGTAGTTGTCGATGACGTTAAGTTCCAGCGGTTGCGATGCGTCGCGGATGAGCACGTAGCGATCCGTCATCTTCCGAAGCCGGCGGTTGGCATGTACCGCCATCATCTCGAAGGTCAACCCCTGGGCGAAGTTCCGGAATTTCTTGCCGTCTGCGGAGCCAATCAGCAGATGCAGGTCGTCCCAGCGGGTGCACTCCTTGTTCCGGGCGTCCATATCGTTGATGCGTTCCCGCTGCCTTTTTCTCGTTTTTTCGTTTTCATCCAAACGGTTTGTGATTCCGCCGATATCGCCCCGGATCTGTCTCAGGTCCGCCTCACCGGCGCCGATGGCGTTGCGAAGCTTCTCACCGGGCTGATCCGTCAGCCGTTTTCCGCGTTCCGCCGCGAGCGCCTCAGATCGGTCCTTCCGGCGGGTGTCCAGCTCTGTTTTCTCCCGGTCCAGGACCTTCTCCCGTTCCGCAAGTTTCTCTCGCGCCTCATCGGTCAGGCAGGCGGACAGATATTCGGCCTCGTCATCGAAACCCGCCCTACGGATCCGCTCCGTCAGGTTCCCTTCCGACCGCGCCAGATCTTCCGCCCTTTTGCCCGTCCTGGCTTTCAACCGATCGATTTTTTCATTCAGGGCGCCGATCTCCTTCTCCATTTTGCCGCATGCTTCGCGCGCCTCTTCGAGGGCCCTTCCCGCCCGATCCGCGGCACCCATCAGCCGCTTTTCTTCCTCGTCGGCGTTCCTCTCCCCGAAGAGTTCCCGGCGTGAGGCGCCGAGGGATTCGACCTGCAGTACCCGATCATCAAGGTCCCTGCGTCGTGCGGCGAGATCCCTTTCGAGATTCGCAAGCAGCGCGCCTTCCTTGTCCACAGCGGCCTTCAGATCGCCGATCTTTTTCTCGGCGGCGGCCTTTTCATCCCGCCGGGTCTGCCACATATCCCTGCGCCCGGTGAGGTCTTGCAACAGGGCTTCGACGCCGACCGATGGAATCTCCGTAACCCCGAAGGGTTCCACCCTCACAAGCACCGCGGCACGGGCCTTTTGGATCTCTTCGGCCAGCGCATCACGCTCCCGGATCAGACGTTCGTGCTCCCGGTGGGCCGTCTCCGATTGATGCCGGGCATCCCGCAGCGCCTCACCCGATCTGTCGAATTGCGTCCGGACCCTCTCCAGGGTCGTTCGTGCCGCCTTCTCCGCCCTGACCTTCCCTTCGGCGGCCTGTATGGCGGCACCGGTTTCGGCCATGTTCAACCGGACACCGGCAAGTTCTTTGCGCACCTCCGCGGCGCGCCCTTCCGCGGCGGCCCGGATGTTCAGCTTCAGCAACGCGTCGCCGCACGCCTTTTCATCCGCACCCCGCGCGGCCCTCTTCTCCCCCATCTCTTTTTCCGTATGCCTGATCTCAGCCGCCCCCTTGGCCTGTTCGTTTTCCCGTTTTCTCAGTTTTTCGGAAATTTTTTTGTATTTGGCCTTTGCCTTTTTCAGACCAACTTCCGCCCTGTTCGATCCGGGGAGATTACCTTTCGCGTAGGGATGATCGGTGGCGCCGCACAAAGGGCACGGCCTGCCGTCCTCCAGCCGCCGCCTTTCCTCCTCAAGGTCGCGGATTCGGCCGAGGAGAGCAACCTCCGTTTCGAGGGCTTCGATCTCCTTTTCCAGAGCCGCCTTTTGATCCGAAAGGGATTTAATTTCAACCGAGAGATTCTCATGGCCGGCCCGGAAGACCTCCAGGGCCGTTTTCAGACCATCCAGTTCCCCACCGGTCTTTTCGATCCGGTCGAGGATTTCATCCGTCTGAAGCAGCAGACGCTCGCGCTCCTTCAGCGCGTCCGCCTCATCGCGCCACCGGCCGAGCTCGCGTCCCCGGAGGATGGCCGCGAGCTCATCACTTAGACGCCCGAGTTCCCTCTGTCCCTCCTCGAATTCCCGGCGGGATTTCTCATGGTCGGCTTCGAGCCTGCTGCAAGCAGCGATGGCGGACGCCTTCTTCCCTGCTGCCGTGGCAAGATCCGCGCGGGCATTGTTATGCTTTGCCTCGCTGTCGCTAAGCGATGCGAATTCTCTGGCGATGACGGCGAGGTTGGTCAAGAGCAGGGCATCGGCGGCGTGTCCGGCCTGGTAGTCCCGGATCGCATCCAGCCCGGCCTGCGCCTGTTTCAGCGCCCGCTCGGTCTGTTCGATGTTGCTTTGATATCCCCTTCCCTGCCTCTCGACCTCCCCGATCGCGCCGGTCTTCTCTTCGACCTGTTTTCTCTGCTCCCTCAATCTGGCATCGAGTTCGCGCACCTTCTTGAGGATCTCCGCTCCGGTGGCCTGCCGGGTCCGTGCCTCGTTCAGCCCGGCCTCCGAGGCCTGTTTCCGCATCAACGCATCGGCGCGACCCTTTTCCTTTTCGGGCAGCATGGCGAGCGCGCCGGCGAGTTCCTTCGTCTCATCGTCCTGCTGGGAACGCAAAGCAACAACCCCCCGGTAATCGCCCTCCAGACCGAGGGCCTTGCGGGATCTTTCCAGCTTGACGGCTTCCGGTGCAAACGCCTCCCGGCGCTTCTCGAACTTCAGCAGCTCCCCGTCCAGCTCCGCGATATCCCTCTCCAGGGCGGCCAGACGGTCCCGCCAAAGGGCCGCATTGCGAAGGCCTTCGACCAGGCTCTCTAGCTCTGCTTCCCGCGATTGCTTTTCCTTCAAACCGGTTTGCAGCTCCTTCTCTTCCTCTGCGCTGAGAACCTGGATCCCCTTCAGTTCCGCCTGCAACAGCTCCAGTTTGTCATGTTCTTCCGTGCGGCGCTCATGCACCTTTATGGATATCCGGCTGTAGATTTCGGTGCCGGTGATCTGCTCCAGGATCGGCCCCCGCTCGCCGGGATCGGCCTGGAGAAATGCCGCGAATCCCCCCTGCGCGAGCAGCATCGAACGGGTGAAGCGCTCGAAATTCATGCCCGTGGCCTTTTCGATGAATTCGCCCACCTGGGTGATCTTCGACTCCAGGACGGCCCCGGAATCGGCGTCGGCGATCTCATGCCTGGCCTGCTGCAGCTCGCCTTCTGGTTGCTTCCGGGCGCGGTGCTGGCTCCAGTGGCAGCGGTACCGGCCCTTCTGCGTCTCGAAGGTCACCTCGGCAAAGCATTCCCCCGTCTGGCGCGACATGATCTCGTTGCCGCTTTTCGTAACCCTGTCCAGGCGGGGCGTCCGGCCGTAAAGCCCGAGGCAGACGGCGTCGAGGATGGTCGTCTTTCCGGAACCGGTTGGGCCGGTGATGGCGAATATGCCGTCGGACATATAGGCCGGGTGGGTGAAATCCACCTGCCATTCGCCCGCGAGGGAATTCAGGTTCTTGAAATGTACGCCGAGGATCCTCATGTTACGATTTTCTCCTGTCAGACTATCCGGCCATCGGATCCGCTTCATTCAGGGATACGACTATTTCCCGGTAGGCGCTCAAAAGCGCCGAGCGCTGATCCTCGGGAACTTCATGCGCCTGAAGGCAACGCTGGAACACCTCCATCGCATCCAGGTCGTCGAGCGNNAGGATCTCGATGCCGCTCCCGGCGACGGCATCATCCAGCCGTGTTCGCAAATCTCCGGCGATCTCCTCTCCTTCGTAAACGATCTCCAGCCAGGCCCTGCTCCCCTGCGCTTTCAGCCTGTCGATCTCCCGGGCGATGGCCGGCCAATCACCCCGCAGTGTCTTCAACTCCTGGAATCGGGGCACCGGAATTCCCCTGACCTTGGGGGCCTGATCCAAAAACTCGACGAGAAAAACACTTTTCCCCTGTTCGGCATCCCTGAATCCGATCGGTAGCGGGGAACCCGAATAGCGGATGAAATCGGAACCGCCCACGATTTGCGGGATATGAAGATGCCCCAGCGCGAGATAGTCGATGCACGTGGGAAACACATCCATCCGGACCTGGGCGAGGGAACCGATGTACAGCTCCCGCACCCCGTCGCCGTCCACGGTCCGGCCGCCGGCCGCAAACAGATGACCCATGGCGACGATCGGGACCGGCTTTTTTAGCACGGCTCGTTTCTCTTCGGCCGCTTCGCACACCCGGCGGTAATGGGCCCGGATCCCCTCGATGATCTTTCTCTCCTTGTCCTCGACACTCTCCCCGGCCTCGGCGGTGCGGATCTCGCGGTCCCGGAGATAGGGGATGGCGCAGACGATGAGCCGAGGCTCCCGGTCCGGCCCCTCGATCACGATCAGCTCATCCGCGGGAGGATCGGACGGACACCCCACGACATGGACATTGAGGAATTTCAGAAGCTCCCGGGGGGCATTCAGAAAAGAGGGCGAATCGTGGTTCCCGGCGGTCACCACCACGTGGCGGTTGGAAGTAGACGCGACACGGCACAAAAAGCGGTAGTAGAGCTCCTGGGCGCGGTTGCCGGGCGTGCTGTTGTCAAAGAGATCGCCCGCCACCAGGAGCACATCGATGTTTTCTTTCTCGATCAGGTCGACCAGCCAGTCCAGGAAGGCCTCGAACTCCTCATATCGCTGGCGTCCGTAAAGCGTGCGGCCGATGTGCCAGTCGGACGTATGCAGGACCTTCATCTCTTTTCCTTCTCCAATGTTCGATATTATCCCATCCCTCCTCGCCATCCAGTTGCCTCATTAAAAATATTACCGAAGGGGAGAGATTTTGGTTAATGTTGCCTCATAAAAGATGTTACTGAGTTTTGTTGTTGATGGAGAAGATTTTTTTCATTTTATTATCTATGGTTTTCCTTAACAGAAACGGGTTTGGTTTTTCAAGTTGTTTGGCGAGGGATGATTTGACGGATTTCTGGATATGGGAAGATTCCATGATCCTCCGGTAAGGAGTTTTGGGGGATCGTCTCGTTTGCCGGTTTGTCATTGACAGGCGGCCATCCCTCCCCTATACTAACGACCTCTTCAGGCAGGTCTGCGCAACTCCTGCGGAAGAACTTGAGTTCATACAGGAGTAAAAGCCCCTGGCGGATCTGCTGATCACCCTCAGCGGACCGAAGATATTCCAGCCGGAGGAAACATGAAACCGATAAAGAGGTTACTGGGCTTTCTTCTTGTTTTCGCCCTGCTGCTGGGACCGACGGCGGTATCGGCAGCGAACGACAAGAGAATCGTTAAGATCGGCAGCGACATTACGATCGATGCGGGACAGAAGATCAACAGCGTGGTCACGATCGGCGGCCAGATCACGGTGAAGGGCTCCGTGGAGAAGAGCGCCGTGGCGATCGGCGGCTCGGTGGTTCTGACGAAAACGGCCATCGTGAAGGGGAATGTCGTCTCCCTGGGCGGGGTCATTGTCATGGCGAGGGACGCGGAAGTCGGCGGAGACCTGACGGAGATCAACTCCTCCAATCTTTACGAAACCCTGGCCACTGCTCTGAGCAGCGAATGGGAAGGCTGGTCGTGGATCTTCGCCGTCATCTCGCTCTCGATCTTTCTCGTCATCCTGGTCCTGGCGCTGCTGATCTCAGCACTGCTGCCGAAGCCGGTCCGCATTGTCTCGGAGGCAATTCGTGAAAACACCTTCAAGGTCGTTCTTTGCGGCATCCTGGGCCTTGTTCTAATCGCCCCGCTGGCGCTTCTGCTGACGATCTCGGTCGTGGGCATCGCTTTGATCCCGCTGGAGGTGATCGTTGTCGTCTGTTCGGTGCTTCTCGGTTTTATCGCCGTCGGAAAACTAATCGGCGCCAAGGTTCTCCGCCTCTTCAAACGGCCCGATTCGGGCATTGTTCGGGAAACCTTCTGGGGACTTCTCATCCTCTGGTTGATCGGTTGGATCCCCTACATCGGCTGGATGGTCAAGGCCATCGCCATCGTGATCGGTCTGGGCGCAGCCCTGGTAAGCCGTTTCGGAACATACGAGGGATGGAAATGCGCCCCGTCCCTCCCCGCAGCCGGCCATGACGGCGGATCCGGAACTCCAGCTCCTGCCGTTGCTCCTGAACCGAGCCCTGCCGATCATCCCCGGGAAAATGGCGAAACCGGCGTGTCATAAATCAGAAAAGGCCTTCCCGCGCGGCGGGAAAGCCTTTTCTGAACGAACATTTCTTTTACGCCGCTATGCCATCTTCTTCATCGCGTCGACCAAGTCCTGAACCGCCGCCGCCGACTTCTTCAGGGCGGCATCCTCCTCGGCGGTCAGCTTGATCTGGATGATCTCCTCGATTCCGCCCTTGCCCAGCTTCACGGGCACGCCGATGAACAGGCCCTTGATCCCGTACTCGCCGTCGAGGTAGGCGGCGCAGGCCAGGATCTTCTTGCGATCCTTCATGATCGACTCGGCCATTTCCACCGCGGAGGAGGCCGGGGCGTAGAAGGCGCTGCCGGTCTTCAGGAAACTGACGATCTCCGCTCCGCCGTTGCGGGTCCGGGTCACGATCGCGTCGAGGCGGTCTTTCGGTATGAGTTCCGTGATCGGAATCCCGGCCACCGTCGAGTAGCGGGGCAGCGGAACCATCGTGTCGCCGTGGCCGCCGAGGACGAAGGCGTGGATGTTCTCGACGGAGACGTTGAGTTCCATCGAGATGAAAGAGCGGAAACGGGCGGAATCGAGCACGCCCGCCATGCCGATCACGCGGTTTTTCGGGAAGCCGCTGACGTCATGGGCGACATGGCACATGGCATCGAGGGGGTTGCTGACAATGATCAGCGTAGCGTTGGGGGAATACTTCGCCACCTGCTCGGTGACGCTGGTCATGATCTTCTTGTTGGTGGCCAGCAGGTCGTCGCGGCTCATCCCGGGCTTCCGGGGGATGCCGGCGGTGATGATGACGATATCGGAATCCTTGGTGTCCTCATAGCTGTTGGTTCCGATCAGGTGGGCGTCGTGCTTTTCCACGGGCGCCGCCTCCGTTAGATCAAGGGCCTTGCCCTGGGGGACGCCTTCGATGATGTCCACGAGCACCACATCGCACAACGCTTTTTCACACAGACGCTGCGCCGCGGTCGCGCCCACATTCCCTGCGCCGACAACGGTTACTTTCTTTTCCATACGGTTCCTCCTGTTCTCTTTTCGATTGCAAATTAAATTAACGTATTATATAAGCTCCCGGCGCCGAAGACGGTAACACAAGCACCCCGGGATGGCAAGGGAAATTTCTTGGGCAAACCGCAGGGCATGGGCCGATCGAACGGCCGCAGATCCGCATCACAACGACACAGGAGAGGACAACAATGGGAAAATTATTCGGGACCGATGGTGTTCGGGGGGTGGCGAACGAGCACCCCATGACGGCGGAAATGGCCATGAATATCGGGCGAGCCACGGCGCATCTTTTCAAGAAAAAGGGACACACTCCCAAGATCGTGATCGGCAAGGACACCCGCCTCTCCGGATATATGCTGGAAAATGCGCTGGTCTCGGGAATCTGCTCCATGGGCGTCAATGCCATCATGGTCGGCGTGATCCCCACGCCGGGGATCGCCTTTCTGACCACAAGCATGCGGGCCGATGCGGGCATCGTGATCTCCGCCTCCCACAATCCCTTTCAGGACAACGGCATCAAGATCTTCGGCAACGAAGGATTCAAACTCCCCGATGAGACGGAAGCGGCCATCGAGGAGATGATCTTCGCCAACAACCTGCACACCCTCCACCCCTCTCCCACGGAGCTGGGAAAGGCTTACCGCATGGAGGACGCCCGGGGCCGTTATATCGTTTTCCTGAAGCATACCTTCTCCAAGGAATACTCGCTGGAGGGGAACCGAATCGTCCTGGACTGCTCCCACGGCGCCACCTATCGTGTCGCCCCGGAGACCTTTATCGAACTGGGCGCCGAAGTCTCCACCCTCTTCGACGAACCGAACGGCAAAAACATCAACCTGCACTGCGGTTCCCAGCATCCGGAGGTCCTCGCGGAGGAGGTCCTGAAGACCAAGGCGGATGTCGGCTTCGCATTCGACGGCGACGGGGACCGTCTGATTGCCGTGGACGAGACGGGGACGGTACTCACCGGGGACCAGATCCTGGCGATCTGCGCCAACGTGATGAAGAAGGAGGGCAATCTTACCAACAACCTCGTCGTCCGGACGGTGATGAGCAACATCGGACTGAGCGTCGCCCTGCAGTCGCTCCAGATCGATTCCATCATGACGAAGGTCGGCGACCGGTATGTCCTCGAGGAGATGCAGTCTCGCGGGGCCGCGATCGGCGGCGAGGACTCCGGCCATCTGATCTTCCTGAAACACCACACGACGGGGGATGGGATCATCACCGCCCTCCAGGTGGCGGCAGCGATGAAGAAGGAGGGAAAACCGCTTTCCGAACTCGCGAAAATCATGAAAGTCTTCCCCCAGGCGCTGATCAACGTGAACGTCAAGTCGCGGCCGGAGATCGCCACGGTCCCGGAGATCATGGTCGTCATCCGGGAGGTGGAGCAAAAACTGGGGGACCAGGGCCGGGTTCTGGTCCGTTATTCGGGGACTCAGAACATGTGCCGGGTGATGGTGGAGGGTCCGTCGCAGGAGGAGACCGGAAGGTATTGCCGAGAAATCGCGGAGATCGTTGAAAAGATTCTGAATGCATGAATGAACCCCTGAAAAGGAGAAGCGGAGATGGCCTTTACGGTGATCGTTACCCGGGATTTCGAACAGATGAGTGAAGTCGGCGCGGAGATCGTTACGGAAAGCATCACCGCCGGCTTGAAACAGAAAGAGGCCTTTACTCTGGGGCTTGCGACGGGCAGCAGCCCGACGGGGCTTTATAAGCATCTGGCCAAAGCGGCCAATGCCGGGGTTTTCGACCCTTCGCGGATCCGGAGTTTTAACCTCGACGAATATGTCGGCCTCCCCGGAGAAAACGCCCAGCAGCGGGCTCTCCATCCGGAGAGTTACAGTTTTTTCATGATTCAGGAGTTTTTCGGCCTCCTGCAAAAAAAATTCCAGGAAACGAACGTCCCCTGGGGAACGCTCATCGATCAGGATCGGCTGATCACCGAAATGGAAGAACATCCGGAGGACTGGCAGGCGGAAGGGACGGACAAGGGGAAGTCGATCGTCATCCGGCCGGATGCGCATTCGGAATACCTCCGCTGGATCCGCCGGGAAATCCTGGATGCCTATGGCGACAAGATCGAACGGGCGGGCGGAATCGACCTCCAGGTGATCGGCGTCGGCGGCCGGGGCCACGTGGCATTCCACGAGTCGGGGATCCCCTTTGCGGACAGCCGGGTGCTCCTGGTCCGGCTCGACGACAACACCGTCGCCAATGCCGTTATCGACGGCCACTTTGCGAGCCGTGAGGGGAGCCCCCGGTACGCCGTCTCCATGGGCGTCGAGCTGGTTTACCGGGCGAAAACCGTGCTTCTGCTCGCGAGCGGCGGCCGGAAGACCGACCCGATCGCCGAATCCCTCCTGGGTGAACCCGGCCCGACCGTTCCCATCTCCTACGGAAAGGTCTATGCGCAGGGCGGCGGACGCCTCTTCTACGTTCTGGACCGGGAGGCGGGGAGAAAGGTGCTGGAACAGGCGGATCGGATTCGCCGGCAGGGGATCGGAATCGAGGATGTCAGCGGACCCGGGGCGGTCTTCAAGGTCCGCTCCTCCGGATGACTCCAGTCTCCCAAAAGGGATGCGCGGCGGCCGGCCCGTATGGTTTGGCCTTGCTGTGAAAATGCCATTAAGATCAATTCGTCTTAATTCTATAACCTTTTTCCCGGAACAACCTCAAACAGGCATCCGCGACATCTGCGTCATAAAGCGTTCCCCTGTTCTTCTCGAGCTCCGCCAATGCGGCATCGATACCCAAAGAGGGTCGATAAGGGCGGTGGGAAGACATGGATTCCACCACGTCGGCGACGGTTAAAATCCGTGACTCCATCAGAAGCTGGTCGCCGGTTCGTCCGTTCGGATACCCGGAACCGTCCTGCCGCTCATGATGCTCCAGAACGATCCTGGCAATCGGCCAGGGAAAGTCGATGTCTTTCAAGATGTCATACCCCGACTGGGAATGGATTTTAATCAGGCCGAATTCGATCTCGGACAATTTGGTCGGCTTGCTGAGAATTTCTGCCGGAACGGATATCTTGCCGAGATCGTGAATCATGCTGGCCATGCGGAGGCCGTCGATCTGATCGTTTGAAAGACCCATCTCCGTCGCAATGGCGCGGGCAAGATCCGCCACCCGCTGTTGATGGCCCGCGGTATAGGGATCTCGTGCTTCCACGGTCATGGCCATGGCCTGCACGGTGGCTCCCAGGGCCTTCCGGATCCGTTCGATCCCCTGCTGGCGTTCCTCTTCCGCTTTCTTGCGCTCGGTGACGTCGGTGACGAAATTCAGGGTCGCCGGCTTTCCCTCCCAGGAGATCGTAACCGCACGCGAATCCGCCCAGCGGATGGATCCATCCGCCGTAATCACCCTGAACTGATCGACCGGCCGACCCTCTTCCCCTTTTAGCCTTCGGATGTGCGCCTCAAACAACTTTTCCCGGTCTTCCGGGTGAATCAGTTCCACAAAGGGCATGGATGTGAGGGCTTCTTCGGGATAACCCAGCATTCTGATCGTGATGGGATTGACATATTTCAAGAATCCGTCCTGGGCAATCAGGATCGCCTCTTCTGCATTTTCCACCAGAAGGCGATATTTATCCTCGCTCTTTTCCAGCGCATCGACGGCCGCTTGCAGTTGGACCGTTTTTTGGGTCACCCTCCGGCGGAGGGCATGGTTCCAAAGCAGCAGGACGGCGCCCAGAATCAAAAGCCCCCCCAGCGGATAAAGAAGGTATCTCCAATCCCGGTACTGCACGATCTGGGTCCCATGCCATCGTTCTTCAATCTCCTCGTGTTCCTGTGGCGAAATCTTTGCAAACCCCTCTTCGACGGTCTGCAGAAGGTCCTTTCTCCCCTTCTGAACCGCGCGGTGGAACTGACCGGTGTACAAAGGGGCGGTATGCCGGTACTGCTGTTCGAGGTTCATCTTGTAGAGGTAGTACTGGGCGGGCGGGGCGTCGATGCAGAAGACCTTGATCTTTTGCGCCGCGGCGTCCCGGACGATGCTTTCGTAACTGGGATATTCCCGAAATGTGTGGATGCCGTGCCGCTTCAAGAAATCGATGCAGGCGTCGCCCGCCTTGACCCCGATCGTGAAACCGTGCAGGGATTTGACATCCTTGATTCCGGCGATGTCTTGGTGAAAAAAGATGGGAACGTCGAGCGATGCGTAGGGGGCGGAATAGGCAAGGGTTTTGGCCCTCTCCTCCGTAAAGAAAATCGTATCGATCACCTGGGCGTTTCCTTCGGCCATCGTCTTTTGGGCCTTGTCCCAGTCCATCCCCCGCAGATCTACCTTGATCCCCGTTTTCTCCTCCCAGAGACGCCACTCATCCACCAGAATGCCCTGGAGATTCCCCTGCTCATCGCGAAAAATATAGGGCGGGTAATTGTCGTCCGAAACAACGATCATCTCTTTCAGCGGGACGGGATCTGCGGCCATGGCGGAGATGGCCGGAAAAATCAGAACCAGGAAGGAAAAAATGAGGCAGGGAACGGCCCTTGTTTCTCGTGTCCGGCTTTTATAAAAGGATTTGAGTATCCGGACGAAGAACATGGTTGATTCTCCTTGACGCCAGTATATGGAGAACATTCCGGGATGTCAAATGAATGTTCATCATGCTCGCCGTTGCGTTTTCCACAGTCATCTGTTATGAACACCCATCACGGCGGATCATCCCGCCGATAGCGCAGAGACAGGAGAGAGGCATGGCCAACCGCATCGAGATCGGGTTCAGGCAGGGGATCCGGGACGCCCTCGGGGAGAAGATCCGAGGGAGAATCACCAACCATCTCCGGATCCCGGTGGATTCCGTAAAAACCATTGAGATATACACCGTCGACGGCGAGCTGGAGCCCACGGAGCTCGAAGCGGCCGCCCAGGGGCCCCTCTCCGATCCGATCATCCAGGAGTACGCGCTGGACCGGGGGCTGGCCGGAGGTTTCGACTGGCTGATCGAGGTGGGATTCCGTCCCGGCGTCACGGACAACGTGGGAAAAACCGCCGGCGAGGCAATCGCCCTGCTGACCGGCAAGCCGGTCCGGGTTTACACTTCCCGCCAGTATGCGATCAATGCCGTCCGCGGACGCTGCACCCTCGATACTCTTACGCGGGCGGACGCAGAGCGGATCGCCTCCGAACTCCTCGCCAATGACCTGATCCAGCGTTATGATATCATCAGCGGGAAAGCCTGGGACCCGGCGAAGGGGATCCAGCCCTATATCCCGCGCGTCATGGGAGAGAATCGCCCGCATACGGAGGAGATCGCCCTCGACGTTTCCGATGATGAACTCGTCCGGATCAGCCAGGAGCGGGTTCTNNAGATGCGGATCCTCCGCGATTACCTGAAAAATGACGCCCTCCTTGCCCGCCGCCGGGAGGTCGGCCTCGGGGAGAAGATGACCGACGCTGAGCTGGAGTGCCTCGCCCAGACCTGGTCGGAGC
>DIWJ01000052.1 GCA_002428445.1 Syntrophaceae bacterium UBA6109 | reverse complement strand
GAAGAGTTTTTCAACAACCTGCTAGGACATAGTGATTTCAGCGGCAATGACCGATTTGATTGGGTAAAAGAGGACTACGGAGAGACTGCCCCTCTTATAGCTCCAGAAAGACATTTTCGTCCGTTCGGCCCGTCTTACATGGATGCACAAATGGCTATCGAAAAATGCAACAAAGATGAATTTGAAAGGGCCATGCATCGCCTGCAGGATTATTACTTCCATTACGCTAAAGGCTTTCGATGGAAACCAAGTGAAGGAAAATTTGGACATCCTTTCAAACCGAAGGCTGATAATGACCCAGTTGCCTGGGCAAGAGCGAATCAAATCACAGAAAAATGTGTCAAGGAATGGGAGGCCCGTTGCAGATGCGAGTAAATCTGCCCATATTCAAAACACTGATAAGTTTCTATAAGAAATACATGATTGTTATCCATTCCATCTGGGTTTCGCCGATTCTTTTTGCATTCGCCATTTTTTGCGCCGGCGCCGGTCATGGCGTTTTCGGACCTCATGCAGTCCTATATCCATATGTATCTCTGGTTTCTCTATTTTTGGATGAGAGACAATACGGGGCAGGATTCATGTACGCCGACTTGGCGCTGTATGTGATTTACGGCTTCATACTGCATCTGGCGAGAAAGAGGAATAAATTCGAGCAATCCATAATGATCATATTGATCGTGCATGTAATATTGGCGGTGTCATACTATTTGATTCGATATTTCGGTGGTGGTTGGATGAAGTTGTGACAAGAATGAGTCAATTCTTCCCTGGCGGCAATCCTTCTCGGCCGCAATATTTATGCTGACGCAACCTCATACATCGAATGATGTTCTTTCTTTTTCATTTTAAGGAAATTACTCCTGATGTGTACTGCGAGAAGAGTCTGCGGGATCAGCAGATGGAATGCGTAACAAGACACTGGTTGAAAGAATTAGCGACATCACTGAAAAAAAGACTCTTTAGATGAGATGACAATGATTCTTAAAATCGTCGTTTTCGGTATCGTTCTATTTGGGACACTGTTTCTTAAGAGAAGCTTTCTGTTGCCTAACAGAATAGTTGTACCGGATATCATCTTCCTTCCTGTCCTCCTGGGAGTGTTTTTGATTCTCCTTTACCTCGAAATCAGATCATCCATATCTCAGGGGAACGTCAGTATGAAGAAGTTAAGATGGAGAGGTTTCCATTTTACCTTCTGGGTGGGACTTTTGTGGTCGGTCCTTTTTTCTTTTTCTAGAGATGATCCAACTTGGTTTGCTGATCCGGTTCAGCTAATAGGGCTATTAGCAGGATTGGCTTTGGGAGGTGTTATCTTCGGAGTGATGGGGATGGCTATCACGCAATTTATGCTCTTGATTGTCTTTAAACGAAAAGATGAAAATTGTTAATCCCGCCATTGTTACGGCATCAAGGCAGGACGTCGTGAAGGGAGATGGTGGATTACGATCCTTGTTACATGGGGTTCGCCGGCGATGAGAAAGAACGGGCGGCAAATTCTGCGGTAGGGGTAAACGGGACCATTCCCGAGGGGGAGTTGAGTTTTATCCGACAATCACTGCAAAGGGGACAGTTGACCGGTAGTGCCGGGTTTGTGGATGAGATAGAGGAAAAATTGCACGGCGCGTCGAATCTCGCGGACAGGAGAGGCCAAGTGAAGCAAAGGAATAAATCTGTTCTCTTTCCCCCTTCGCTGTCGGCAGCGAGGAGAAAACCGCTGATGGTTTTTGAAGCATTTGTCCGGCAAATATTTCTGGGCCTTGTTCTCGCTGGATATTACATCATAATAAGCAGTTAAATCCATGCGGCACCATTAACATAGGTGCCAGAATGGGACCAATTACCAAAAATGAATCTGTCCCCTTTTTGTTTTCAGCGATAAACATTTTTTCGATGCCCTACCTTCACGACCAAAATCGTGAGCTCTTTCTCTTGAACGGAATAGATGATCTTGTCCATCCCTGACGGACACGATATCGCTCCTGCCCTATAAGTTTTTCGTGGCACGGCGGCCTCGGATCTTTGGAAAGCGCCTCAATGCGATGGAGTATCTTCACCAAATCTTTCTTGGGTATTGCCCGGAAGTCTTTTTCGACGGACTCTTTGAAATAGATTTCATATTCTGCCATCTTTTTTCAGCCTCTTGATCATCGTTTCGCAGCTGATGGAAGGCTCTTTGACTTTTTCCTCGAATGCTGCCATGTCTTCAGCATCTTCCGCCAGAGATTCTTTGACGGCGTCGTTCACTAATTTCGATAAAGACCGCGATGTTTCAACTGCCTTTAGACGAAGAGCTTTATGTAATTCCGGGTCCAAGTATATCGTGGCGCGCGTTGCTGCCGATCCCATAACATCACCTCCTGTGTTGGATACTTCCGAGGCTATACCCAGTCGCTTTTATTCTCCGGCGATTCTTTCAACCCTTACTCTTTCCCGAATCCCCGTATGGCTCTCGGCGGTATCCCGTGTCGGTGGGGACAGTTCTTCCACCTCGCGCCGCAACAAGGGTTCGAGGCCGAGGAAGGAACGCGCAAGCCGGCCCGCTTTCAGGGGCGGGGTCCAGTTGACTTCTCGGCGGTGGCCCCAGTAGTCCGAGTGCCCGGCGCCTTCGACCTCGCGCTGCAAGAGGTTGGCGGGCGCATCCCCGTCGCGCCACTCCTCATGCCCCAGCGCCGTGGGAAGAAATTCTTTCCCGCCGGCCAGCGTCTCTCCCAGCGGAAACGCCCACGACAGCACGCCGTCCCGGCCCGAGTAGAGGCTCAGGGCGGGTGACGGGTCCCGGAGAATCTCGTCGTAGGCCGGGCGCAGCCTGGCTTTGGGGTCACCGCTCAGCATGAACGTCTGTACCGCTCCTGCCATGAGGACGATCCTGCGGACGGCGGGCTGCTGACCCCCCTTGCCGTGGAGGCAGCGGATCGTCTCGAGGGCGAGCCGGCATCCCAGGGAATGGGCGATGATGTCGATCTCGAAAAGAAGTCCGGAGCGGTATGCTCGGCAAAGGCTCTCCGCCAGGACCTCGGCTGTACGTAGGGCCCGGTCGATGCTCCAGGGATAGAAGAAGGGGGACGCGAAACCCCAGTCCGCGTCGCCCGGCCACAGGACGCGGACGGCGAGACGCCCTTCGCAGAAGGAGCCGTCCGTATCCCCGAGAATGATCCGCTGCATTTCCGCAAATCCGTCGTAGGTTCCCTCCGCTTCTTCGGCGTTCACGTTGAAGCCGTGAACGAGGATAAGAAGCCTTGGAGAGAGGAAGATGGACGGCTCGTTGTCCGGCTTTTTCACCCCGCCGCCCTTCGGAGCCTCGCGGAAAGAGAGATCGATGCTGTTGTTCTTCCGTTCCACGGTCAGGTTCCCTTCCGGCGCAGGCCGGAGAGAGCCGCGACGATGTCCTTGGCGAAGGGGGAGATCATGCCGCCGAGCAGGGACATGACGACGGCCTGGGGCGTGATCATCCAGGCGTTGCTCTGCAGGAGCAGGTACATGAGGAGAGCGGCGCCCATCAGGACAGAGAGGAGCTGGTTGGCCCGCGCCCAGAGGTATTCGATCCTCGTCTGCAGGGCGTCGAGCTTGCGCGCGACGAGATTGCCGAGGAGCGCCCTTTCCGCTGAGGCCTGCCGGGAATCCCTTTCAGGCAATATCCCGGCCGAAGATGGCGAATCTTCCGGCGCGAAGCCGTATTTCGCGGCCGTGAATTTCATCCACCGCCGGCCGTCGCCGTCCGGGGGGTCGCCGCCGGGCGCGGCGCGCAGGAAATCGTACAGGGCCTCGTATCGGGTCGGGAAATCCAGGGCGACGTTCACCGCCGCCTGGACTTGCCCCATCAGCTTCCCCGTGGGCTGGTCGAACAGCGCGCTCTCGTTTTCGGGCATGCCGGCGGCGAGCGTGAGGAGTTCCTTCCAGATGCGGTCCGTGTCCTCCTTCTTTTTCGCCTGACCTTCGATCCAGCCGCGGATCTGCCGCCGGTGGAAAAACATCCGCGCCCGGGACAGGGCCTTGACCAGTTCCAGAAAGGTCATGCTGATCGTCGCGACGGCGACGAGCAGCAGGGCCGTGTCCGTAACGTTTTCCGCGATGGCGTCGAGATTGTTGGACATCATTCTGAGCAGTTCGTAGTTCATGCCGGCCTCCTTACGGTGAAAGGGATTGTCTTGACTGCCAAGGAGAACGGAACGGGAGATGAACAAAGGAAGAGGAGAGGGAAGAAGATACGGTTCGGATGATACGGAGGGAGGACCTGCTTGTCAAGAATCTATCGTATGGCGGACGAAGAAAGGGGGGCATCCGAAGCCGGATCGTTCTAAGTGCAGCGGATGGAGTGCGCGACGACGGACTTGCTGCCCGGGCCATTCAGCACCCTTCGCTTCTTTTCAATCCCAGTTTTTCCCACAGGAAGGTGAAGTCGAAGGGCTCGCCGCCTTCGTTGCGCACTTTGCACGCCTCTTGGTGTTCGTAGTCCTTGAGAAGTTCGATGACGGCCTTGCGGCCCCTGGCGGTTTTCATCGCCTGCCTCGGGGTCTTGTTTCCGAGGGCCGGAATCGGTTCGTCCGCCCAGTTTGCGTAGTGTTTGCGCAGGAAATTCCGCAACGCGCGCGCCAATTCCTCCGGCGGGACATCCGGCTGCGCCGGCTTTGGAGCCCGGCAGGCTTCCTCCAGAGCCTTCGGTGATGTGGGGTCGGTAACGGCCCGCGCCCGAAAGACGATGGCATCGCCGGCCAGCTTCTCCAACCAGGCGCGGGACTCTTCCGCCAGCGTCCGCGTACGGCAGAAGACTTCCAGGGAGTCCGGCGGCTTCACGTTCAGCGCCGCCCGGGAACGGCAAAACTCGCCAGCTGCTTCTTCGAAGCGGACCCATCCGTTGTTCCGGTTTCCGTCCACGTCGGGCTGCACGGCCAGGCGCTTGTCTAGGAGATCCCAGTCTGCAACATGGTAGTGATCCGTGACCAGGAGAAGCGGTTCCTGGGTCTCCGAGTCCAGCATCTTCGGCAGCGGCCGTTCTTGAACGAGATGGTCGAGCCAATGCGTGATGATCGCCAGGGAGATGATTTCCCGATCATGTGCGGGATCCAACTTGTCGCGCCTAACTTTTCTCAATACCCGAAGAATATCGTCGCGGCAGGATAGACCGTCTTCCCGGACGAAGGGATAGAGAGCGCCGGAAAGGACCGTCCCGCCGCGGCGCTCGACGATCCGTGCACCGAACACCTCTCCGCGAACAATGGTCCGTGTCGCCGTTTTTTCTACAACGCGGACCGGCGGCTGCCCGGGATGCAAAAGATCTGTCAGCTCCATCTCTTCTCCCAGAGTAACCGACCTCGCCTCGTACAGGCTCAGGGGGTTTGCGCCGAGGCGCTGAAGCCAGTTCCGTCCCGCCGCGGTGAAAAGCGGGCCGTCCGGCCCCAGGAAGAGTTCCTGCGTCGGCGTCTTCATTTCCCCGATGCGGATTTTCGCGTCGGTAACCAGCCACTCGCCGATGTTGATCACGAGCAAGTCATTGTCTTCGTCAAATGCTTCGTACGCCGCCGCGCGCTCGTCGTCATCGAAGGCGCCGAAAAATATATTTTGGACGGCATCCGCGGTTTCATCCCGATGATTCTCATGCAGCCAGCGGAGCGCGCACTGCACGGCGGCCATCTCTTCGCTCTCGGACGCTGCCGCTTCCTCTTCTTTCAGAAGGCAGCACTTCTTGTATTTTTTTCCGCTTCCGCATGGACAGGGGTCGTTTCTGCCGATCCGGCTCATGTTCGATTTCTCCGCCTTCAGTATGGCATCTTCATAGTATTGCGGCGATCGCCTGTCAACGCATATCCTGGCAGTTGCGATCCCAGTCCCCGTTTTTTCATTTCCAGATCAGCGTCGCCATCAACATCACCATAATCATCACCACTGCGGCGACGGCGGCGGGAACGGCAACGCCATCTTTACCTGCGAGCGACGGCACGATCTTCACTGCGTCGCTTTCACCATCGTGATTCACAGGTTTTGAGTCTTATGCCAATAGAAGCAGGCTTCGGGCAGAATTGACTCGACAGTTATTCCCGATCGGGAATAAATGATGCGAGAGAGGTTGTTTCAGACAAAATATTCCCGATCAGGAATAATATCCTTGACAATGTGCAATAACATCACTTATATTCCCGATCGGGAATAAAGAGAAAGGAGGCCGCGTTGGGAGATACGGTGAAATCGGTTGCCGACATCGGAGCGGCGATCCGCAGGAAAAGGAAAAGCGACGGACTCACGCTCGCAGAGGCCGCCGGCCTATGCAATGTGAATTACCGCTTTCTGTCGGATCTGGAAAATGGAAAGGAGACCGTGAGGCTCGGCAAGGTCTTGCAGGTCCTTGCAGCGCTGGGCCTGGAACTCCAGATTCAAGATCGGACATGGCCTCATGAATGAACATGCATCCGCACTGGACGTCTTCTTCCACGGCCGGCTTGCCGGACAGCTCGAACTCGACGAGCGCCGCCGGTTTGTTTTTCAATACAGTTCAGGCTGGATCGAAAGTCCGCATGCCGTTCCCCTGTCTCTCTCATTGCCTCTTCGCCGCGGGTCCTACTGCGACGATGCGGCACGGCCTTTTTTTGCGAACCTGCTCCCCGAAGGCGAAATCCGGAAGCTTGTCGCCCGGAAGTTGGGCCTGTCGGAGCAGAACGACTATGCCCTGCTGGAGAAAATTGGCGGGGAATGCGCGGGGGCCGTTTCCATACTGCCGCGGGGTTCGCGTCCCGTCGAAGACTCCAGCTACCGCGCACTTGACGGAGATGAGCTTCACAAGGTTCTTGCCGAACTGCCGCGAAGACCTCTCCTCGCCGGCGAGAAGGGGATTCGCCTTTCTCTTGCCGGCGCACAGAACAAGCTTCCCGTTTACATGGAGGGAGAAAAGATTTTTCTCCCCACGGGGAACAGTCCCAGCACGCATATCCTCAAACCGCCCATTCCCGGTCTCGAAGAAACCGTCGAGAACGAGGCCTTCTGCATGACCCTTGCCGCAAAAGTGGGGCTCCCCGTTGCCGCTGTCGCCATCCGAAAAAACCGAGACACCTTCCTGATCGTCGAGCGCTACGACAGGAGAGGAGAAAAGAACGGCACGGTGGTGCGGTTGCATCAGGAAGACTTCTGCCAGGCTTTGGGCATCCTACCCGAGCAGAAATATGAAAGTGAAGGCGGTCCGTCGCTTCAATCCTGTTTTACTCTTCTCAAAAGGCACAGCACGCGGCCGGCGGCCGACCAAAAATTTCTCCTCGGATGGGTCATTTTCAATGTACTGGTCGGCAACGCCGACGCCCACGCCAAGAACCTTTCCATTCTCTTTACGGAAAAAGGCCCGCAGTTGGCGCCCTTCTACGATTTGTTGTCCACTCTCATCTACCCGGATCTGACAGAAAAGTTCGCCATGAAAATCGGCGGAGAAAACAGACCTTCCTGGATTCGCATGCGGCACTGGGAGCGGTTGGCGGATGACGTATTCTTGAAGAGAAATTTTGTCCTGAGCGTGGTGAAGGGCATGGCGAACAGCTTGATTGCGGCGATCGGGGACGCCGACGCTGCTGTTCAACAGAACCGAAAGAGCGGAGCACGCGTCGCCAGGATCGCCGCCCTTATAAGAAAAAGAACTGCCGAATATCTTGGAGCATAAAGGGGACAGCATAAAGGGGACAGATATATTTTTTTGCGTGAGAAAATAAATCTGTCCCCTTTATAAGACACCCTCAACTGCGCAGGACGTCGACCGGATGGATCTTCGTCGCGCGCATGGAGGGGTACAGGCCGGCGAGTACGCCCGAGGCGACGGAAAGGAAAAAGGACAGCGCCAGGCCCGCGGCGGAGATGCGCGTGGGATACTGCAG
This sequence comes from Syntrophaceae bacterium UBA6109, assembly GCA_002428445.1. The sequence goes on along the minus strand of DIWJ01000052.1, from coordinate 175,705 downwards.
GATGGCGGCGATGGCGATGCTCACGACGACGCCCGCGGCGACGCCGATCATGCCTCCGCTCACGGAAATGAAGGCGGATTCCATGAGAAACTGAAAGACGATGTCGCGCTTGCGCGATCCGACGGCGCGGCGGACGCCGATTTCCATTCTTCGTTCGCTGACGATGAGGATCATAATGGACAGGATCCCCAGTCCGCCGATCAGGAAGGACGCGGCTGCGGCGATCTTGCCCAGGATGGAGATCAGGTCCATCGCCTGGCTCTTGAGCGCCATGACGTCCTTCAGGTCGATCACCGCGAAATCGTCCCGCATGCCCTTTTGAATCCGATGCCGCTTTCTCAGCAGGTTTTCGATGCCTTCCCGGGCGGGTTTGAGCGAGGCGATATCCGGCGTCTGTACGTAGAAAGTGTTGACGTAATCGCGATTGACGAAATTCCCGAGAAACGTGAGCAGGGGGACGAAGACCTGATTGTCCTGGTCGACACCGGAGAGGTCCACGCCCTTGGCTTCCATGACGCCGATCACCTCGCAGGGCACGCGCCAGACCAGAATCGTGCGGCCGAGGGGGTCTCCCTCGCCGAAGAATTTTTCGGCGATTCCGGACCCGATGACAACCACTTTGCGAAGCTGGCGGCCGTCTTCTTCCGTGACAAATCGTCCCTCTTGAACGTGAAAATTCCGGATGTCCTCGTATTCCTGCGTCACTCCGGTGACCAGGATGGACGTGAGCGTGATGCCTTCGGAGCGGATGGGGAAGTTCCGGTAGCCCGCCGGCGAAATTCGCGCAACGTAGGGGATGCTGTCGGCAACCGCCCGGGCGTCATCCAGGGTGAGGTTTGTCGCCGACGTCATGAACCGCACGTTGGCGCCGTGGCGTCTGGCGAAACCGCTCCGGACGATGAGAAGGTTCTTGCCGAGGCTCTCCGTCTCCTGTTCGGTCTTGACCGCCAGGGAGTCCGCGAGGTTGAGGACGATGATCAGCGAGAAGGTCCCGAAGAAGACGCCCAGCACGGCCAGCGCCGTCCGCAGGCGGAAATTTGCCAGCGACCGGAGCGCGATGCGGAGGTTGAGGGCCAGCCGTTTCATCCGCGTATCGCCTCGATGGGTTTGAGATTGGCCGCGCGGGACGCCGGTTGAAGTCCGAAACCGATGCCCACCATCCAGGACAGGACGAGTCCGACGGCGAAGGCCCTCCAGGAGAAGTAGATCGGGAACTGCGCCACGTACTGCAGCAGCTTCGCGGAAATGATGCCGATGGCATATCCGATGAGGCCTCCCAGCGTGGTGACGATCACCGCTTCGGCAAGGAACTGCAGGAGGATGTCGCGGCGGCGGGCGCCGAAAGACCGCCGGATGCCGATCTCGCGGGAACGCTCCCGCACCGAAAGAAGAAAAAGATTCGCAAGCACGAAACCCGCGACGACCAGCGAGATGACGCCGACGATGCCGATAAAGGCCACAAGCGACCCGGTGAGCGCAACCAGGAAGCGGATGATGTCCTTGGGGGAGAAGATGCGGAAATCGTCCGGCTGATCGGAGGGGATGCCGTGGATTTCCCGGAGAAAAAGTTTCAGTTCTTCGACGCGGCTTTCCAGGTTCTCCTGGTCTTCGAATCGAACCCGGATCATGTTGACGTGTTTCTCCTCGCGCTGCAGCTTCTTCATCACCGTCGTGATGGGCATGACGATACGGTCGTCGATGTGTCCGCCGCCGATGGTCGAGCCTCGCTCCAGGAGAACGCCGACGACCTGCACCGGCATTTTTTTCACAGTGATGTACTTTCCGACGGGGTCTTCTTCTCCGAAGAGCTGGTTCATGGTTTCATGGCCGATCAGGGCGACGTTGGCGAGCCTCCGGATGTCCTCCTCCGAGAGGTCGGAGCCTTCCACAACGGGCCAGGTCCACGCCCGGGTGTAATCGGCCGACGATCCGAACACCACCGAAGAATAGTGGTTGCTGCCGTAGGAAATGGTGAGCTGTCCGGCGACGCTCATGGGGGTGACGAGGTAGGCGGTCGAGAACTGTTCACGGATGCGTGTCACGTCCTCGAGGGTGAGGGTCTTTTCCCGCTGGCCGGTCGCCCGCGATTCGTCCGAGCCGCCGGCGATCATGATGGAATCGGGGCCGAAAGCGGCGACGATGTCGTAGGCCTGCTTGTAGGCGCCTTCCGTAGCGGCGACGATGATGGTGATGGCGGAAATGCCGATGGCGACGCTCACGACGCAGAAGAAGGTCCGCAGCTTGAGGGCCCAGACCGCCGTCAGGGATTGGGACAGGGTATTAAACAGGCGGTCCATCGACGATTACCCCGTCTCTGATGAGGAGGGTCCTCCCGGCGTAGGACGCGATCTGCGCGTCGTGCGTGATGACGGCGACGGTCTTGCCCCGCTCGTTGAGGGCGGCGAAAAGTTTCATGATGTCGGCGGCCGTCCCGCTGTCGAGCTGGCCGGTCGGCTCGTCGGCCAGGATCAGATCGGGGTCATTCATGAGCGCCCGGCAGATGGCCACCCGCTGCTGCTCGCCGCCGGAAAGCTGGCCCGGCCGGAAACGCGTCCGGTCCCGCAGGCCGGCCGTTTCCAGGAGGGTGAGCGCGCGGTCTTTCAGGTGGTCTCCCTTGTGTTCACGGTACAGCGTGGGCAGGAGGACATTGTCGAGAACCGTCGCGTAGGGGAGCAGGTAGAAACTCTGGAAGACGAATCCGATCTTGCTGTTGCGCACTTCGGAAAGCTCGTCGTCCGAGAGCTTCCCGACGTCCCGTCCGTCCAGGATGTAGCGGCCGGACGTGGGGGTGTCGAGGCAGCCGATGAGGTTCATGAGGGTCGACTTGCCGGAGCCCGAGGTGCCCATGATGGCGACGAATTCGCCGCGGTCGATGCGCAGGGAAATGCCCCGCAGGACCTCTACCGATTGCGTGCCGAGGTAGAACGTCTTGTGCAGGTCGTCCATCTGGCAAAGAGGTGTCGTCGCCGCTTCTTTCATCTTCGGTTCTTCTGCGCCTCGGCTTCTTCGGATACCGGCAGGATCAGTTTCGTGGCGAGCGTCGTCCCTTCCTCGGCGCCGGAGAGGATTTCCGTCCGCTCTTCGCCGCGGACGCCGATTTTCACGACGACCCGCTCCACCTTCTTGGGACCGGACACTTTGTAGACGATCTGCTTGCCCTTGTCGAACTTCACGGCGGCGTTGGGCGCCGTGAGGGCGTCCTGCTTCTCCGTGGTGATGATCCTTGCGTGCGTCGTCATCTCGGGTTTCAGGGATGCGGCGTCTTCCTGCGAAACCTTGACGATGGAAAGGTAATAAACGATGTTTTCCTTCACCACCGGCTGGGGATAGATTTTTTCGATGTTTCCCCGGAACGTGCGGTTCGGGAACGTGTCCACGGTGTATTCCACGGGCTGGCCGAGGCGGACCCGGCCGATATCCGTCTCGTCCACGTAAATCCACATCTCCAGGCGGAGCGGGTCGAGAACGGTCACGAGGTTTGCCACCTGCAGGCCGGCGACGATCGTCTCTCCCTCCTGGGCGGTCACTTCCGATACGACGCCGTCGAGAGATGAAAAGATTTTCGTATAACTGAGCTTCGTCTCCTGCTGGGCGATCTGGGCGCGGATCTCGGCGATGTTGGCTTCCGCGATCTTGATCTGCGTCGCGTACTCGTCCTCCAGCCTCTTGAGGATCGCCCCGGTCGCTTCGAGGGAACTCTGGGCCTTTTCGAAGGAGTCCTTCGTCGTGTATTCGTTCTTCAGGAGTTGCTGCTCCCGCTCGTAATTCTGCCGGGCATACTGAAAATTGGCTTTCGCTTCGCGGATGCGCTCCGGATAGGTGAGCTGAACCTGGCGTAGCGTGCTCTCCGCCGCGGCGAGAGAGGCCCTTTGCTGCTGGACCGCCTGCAGGATCTCGCGGTCATCGACGAGGGCGATGAGCTGTCCGTTTTTTACACGGTCCCCTACCTTCACGCCCATCCTGACCAGCTTGCCCGTCGCGCGAGCCCCGATCTTGACAACGGCGCCGACCTGGGACTTGATGATGCCCGTCTCGACGAGAACGCCCCGGATCGCGGTCCGCTCGACCTTGCCGGTTTCCAGGACCTTGATCTGCGGTTTGGCGGTCATTTTCTTGTAGGCAAACAGGCCCGCTGCTCCCAGGACAATAAGCACTGCCGCCGATATCCAGAGAATTTTCTTCACAGGATTCCCCTTGCCGCCTCGGGCGGAAAATTTTGTTGCACCAGCGTCATGGCCGAACCGCGTCACTCGCGCCGGCCGGAGCCGAAACCCCTGACGGCGCGGCCGTTCCCGCCGTCCGCTCCACCTGGGCCTCGGCGAGGATGCGATTGAGGCGGGCGGAGGTCGTCTGTTCGCGGGCCGTCGCCAGGAGGGTTTCCGCCTGGACAAGGGAGAGGATGTCGCCCTTGCCCACCTTGTATTCCCCGAAGGCCTGGTCATAGTTCTGCTCGGCCCGGCGGAGCTGCTCGGCGGCTACGGAGACGTTCCGGTCGGCCGTCACGAAATCTTCATAGTTCTTTTCGAGATCGAGCGACAGCTGCCGCTGCAGTTCACGGAGGCTTTGCTCGGAGACGCGGATTTCGACTTCGGAGGATTTCCGCCGGTAGAACTTGCCCAGCTCGAAGAGGTTCCACGAGGCGGACAGCATCGCCACGCGATCCTGTGCCGGATTGCCGGTCGCGCCGGCGTCCGTCGTACGGGAATAGCCCAGCGATGCCGACACCGTGGGGAAAAATTCACTCGTCACGGAGTCCTTGGCCCGCTTGGTCCTGTCCAGGGCATAGCGGGCCTGGAGGATTTCCGGCCGCTTCAGCACGGCGTCCCGGAGGACGGACCGCGCCGGCAGCGTGCCCTTCGCCTCGATGCTGCCGTTGAGTTCCGCAGACCCTTCCGGAGGCGTCAAGCCGATCAGCGAATAGAGTTCGGAAACCGCCTTGGCGAAATTCCCCTCGGCCTGGATGAGATTGTAGCGGGCCTGCTCGACCCTCACGGAGGCCTGAAGGACCTCCGACAGACGGGCGGCGCCGAGGCGATAGCGGCCGTCGGCGACTTCGTAGTCCTTGCGGGCGTACTCCAGCTGGCTTCTTCGCTGCAGGATGATCTCCCGACCGGCCACGGCGGTGTAAAATGAGATCTTGACGTTGAGGATGAGATTCTGAAGGCTCTTGCGCAATCCTTCGCGCTCGGAGGACAGGTTGAGTGCCGCAGTGTCTCGGTCCGCCCGGCGTTTCCCGCCGTCGAAGAGTCTGTAGGAAGCAGAAAGGCCGTAGGTGTTGGCGTCGTAATACTGCGAAGAGGTGTCGTGGATCGTGTGCGACGCGTCGGCGTCGAGCGAGGGGAGATAGGGACCGAGGGTTGCCTTGTAGAGGGCCTCTCTGGAAAGAACCGATTCTTCCGCCGCCCGGTAGGAGGGAAGATTCTTCTTGGCGAGCTCGATCGCTTCCTCTAGCGTCAAGGCCCATCCGCTTGCCGGACCTGCCAGACAGAAAACCGCCCAGATGATCAGATACAGACGCAAGTGTTTCATTGTACTCCAACAGGTTCGAAAGATGTCCTGTCCCCGGAAAATCTGCGAACCCACCCCTGCGGGCAGAACAGCTTCAATTTCTCAAAGGTCCTTGCCCCATGCTTCGCGAACTTGATCATGCCCCGATGACGCAAGGGACATGCCAAGCATTCCCTGCCAGGATTTAAACATCTGAATCCATGGGGATCTTTCCAAATCAAGGAAGGGCATGAGAAATCTCTTTAGTGCCCATGTGTGCAATAAGTATGCAGTCAGAGTATTCACCTGTAAAATAAGTATCCAGGCAGTCCTGATGTGTGGCCTTTCTTCCGGAATCGAGACACAACATGCCGAAACCTGCCACAGTGCGCGGCATTTTACAAGGCCGTTATCGGATTGCACCGTGCCGTCTTTACGATCATGCAGTGTGATCGGAGGGACGTCGCACCCGGGCGAGGATCGGAAGGGAAAGGGCGACGATGACGCCGACGGCTGCAAAGGGCCAGCGGTATCCCCAGGCGGAGGCCATCATCCCTCCGAAATAAGGACCCGCGGCCATGCCCAGGCAGATCATGGAAGAAGCCAGGCCGTAGGCCTTCCCGTAGCTTTCCGGCGGGACCAATTGCCCCACGAGGGCGTTCATGGTCGGCAGGATTCCGCCGACCGCCAGGCCGTAGAAGATCCGCAGCCAGACGAGATGGGTAATGCTCTGCGCCAGCCCATGGAAAACAAGGCAGATTGTAGCCAGGACGAGACTTGCGGTCAGGACCGGCTTGTAGCCGATCCGGTCGCTCAGGTAGCCGATGCCGGCGGCGCCCAGGGCGGCTGTCCCGCCGCTGACGGCGAGCAGCATGCCCGTCGTGGAAGCCACATCCGCTCTTCCGGGTTCGCACAGCGTCTCGATGAACAGAGGCAGGATGGGCATGACGAAGTGGACGGAACAGTTGAAAAAGAAGAACAGTGCCAGCATGGCGGGGAATCCGTCGTACTTGAGGAGCGATACCATGCTGTCGCTTTTTCGCAGCGCCGTTTTCGAGGGCCGGCAGAACCGCTCGCGGGCGCCGAAAAGGACGAGCAAGCCTCCCAAGAGGAGAATCCCGCCTCCGACCATGAAGGTGGGGCGATAGCCGGCGGAGTCGGCCAGGAGTCCGCCGATCCATGGTCCCAGAGTCATACCCAGAAAAACCGCAACCTGCATGAGGCCCAGGGCAAAGCCCAGATTCGCCCTCGGGACGGCGGTGGAAACGAGGGCGACGGATGCGGAAATGGTGCCCGTCAAGGCCCCGGAGAGCATCCGCAGGCCCAGCAACTGCCAGATGTTTTCGACGAGACCCATGGCGAAGGTGATGACGGCGCCGCCGAACATGGCGCGTGTCACCATGGGCTTGCGGCCGTACCGGTCCGCAACCCACCCCCAGAGCGGAGAAAAGAAGACCATGACCAGGCTGGCGGAAGCGGCGAGGATTCCCGCCCAGTAGGGCACCAGCCGTTCTTCGGTTACTCCCAGCTCCCGGATGTAGAAGGGCAGGAAGGGCAGGGAAAAGGCGAAACCGATGATGGAAAGCAGCTGCGCCGCAAACATGACGTACAGGGTCATCTGCCAGGGCTGGTCGTTCGGGGGAGGAGGCGTTGTCGGGTTCATAGGACTCTTGTTTTGTGCAGCAGGTATAGGAAATCCGCTTGCGGTTGTCAATAACTTCCGCCCGGTGAGGGCAGTATCCCCGTCGGTCCCGGCCATAACGTTCGACATTAATAGCGCGCCGCGCGTTACTATCCAATCCCATGATTGAAGCTCTCCGGGGCAAGCCTTGGAGAATCTTCGATCCCCAAGGAAGATGTCCTGTTCTTCATTCGCTCGCTTACCCCGAAGCAAGCCTTCGGGGAATGCGCTCGCAGTTGGATTCAATCTTTTCGCTGCAAGAGGACGGCAAAGATTTTTCAGGGGAGATTTTCGGCCGGACTGCCGCAATCCATACAACGGATTGCCGCGCGAAAGATTGAGATGTTGAACGCCGCCGAGACGCTTGAAGACTTGCGTTCCCCTCCCGGGAATCGTTTGGAAGTCTTGCGGGATGACCGGGCCGGACAGCACAGCATCCGCATCAACGACCAGTGGCGCATATGTTTTGTATGGCGCGAGAATAGCGCGCACGACGTGGAAATCGTCGACTACCATTAGAGAGAAGAAATATGGGCAAGAGAGATTTTCCGCCGGTTCATCCGGGCGAGATCCTTCGCGAGGAGTTCCTGCTTCCGCTCGGCATCAGCCAGTACCGGCTTGCCAAGGAAGTTCACGTGCCGGCTCGGCGCATCAACGAGATCGTGCTGGAGAAACGGAGCATTTCCGCGGATACGGCGCTTCGTCTCGGCCGCTACTTGGGGACGACGGCGCAGTTCTGGCTCAATCTTCAGGCCCGCTACGACCTCGAACTCGCGCGCGAAGGGATCAAGGAAGAACTCGAAACCGAGATCAAACCGTTCAAGAGCGCTGCGTAAACGACGCGACCAGAACAAAAGCCACAAGATGACTTCACCTACAAAGGGTGAGCGACAGTCAGTTGCAATAGCGGAGCATTACGGATCGAAAGAAAGTAACATGGAGTTGAGCCAGAGGCCGCTTTACGGCCGATTGGCTCCAACGCCTGGTTGAGCAATGATCTATCATTCTCTTTCTCCCTTATCAGTACCTGACCCTTTATTCTCACTTATTGGCCTTCGCGTCTCGAGCCCTCCAAATCCGCCACACATTTAAGCCCGAAGAGAGGACGGGAATTCTTTACGGCCGAAATGACGGCTCTCTCCATCACCCTTGCCGACAGCAGGCCGAGAACACTCAAATCCGCCTCGACATGTCCCGTCGCCATGGTAAATATGGTGTCCCCGTCGAACATGGAATGTGCAGGCCGCATGGTTCTCGCATAGCCGTTTTGTGCCATAGAGGCCAGCTTCGTGGCCTGGGATTTGGCCAGTATCGCATTCGAGGCGATAAGTCCGATCGTTGTGTTACCGGCAAAGAGATTCTTCTTCTCGGCATAGGATTGAATCATGACTGCTTCAGTGTCGGCCAGTCCCGTCAGGTCTTTGTCTAAAAGGCCTGCCAGGCGCTCTCCAGTTTCGGGATCGATCACATCACCAAGACAGTTGACCGCAACAATCGCGCCGATTTTCAGTGCGCCCACCTGAATGGCATGACAGCCAAGGCCACTCTTCATGGCCCGTCCCATACCCAGTATCTTGCCCACCGTCGCACCGGCGCCGGCGCCTACGCAACCCTCTGTGCAAGCCCGATTGGTGGCATTCCGACACGCCTGATATCCCATTTCCCTGTCCGGTCTTATTCTGTGATCGCCGATGGCCAGATCGAACAGAGCCGCCCCGCAAACAATCGGGACCTTGGTGACCTGGACGTCAAAACCGATGTTCCTCTCTTCCAGGTACTGCATCACGCCGGAGGCGGCGTCGAGACCGAATGCGCTGCCTCCCGCCAGCACGACCGCATGTATCTTCTCCACCAGGTTGACTGGATTGAGCAGGTCACTTTCGCGCGTTCCGGGAGCCCCGCCTCTGACATCGATTCCAGCCGTTGCGCCTTTTTCGCATAGGACTACAGTGCAACCCGTCCCGGCATCCAAATTGTGCGCATGTCCTACTTTTATATCATCTATGTCGGTGAAGGTTATTTGCTGCATGCAGTTCGTCCTTTCCCATCTACCACAGCTACTGCCCATGCTGCGTCATATCGACAATGATTTCCTTATCGGCAAACATCGGAATCGTTTTGATCTTGGCCGCATTGAAGTCCAGCTTTTTCAAATCGATTTTACGCAGGTTGAAATTGTCATAGGTACGGAAATAGTAGACACGGTTGGTCATGTCGCGATAGGTCGACCATTGCGTGGTTTCACTGGCAACAATCTTACCGGCGCTATCGCGGTCAACCGCCATGCCACGGACGATGTGCAGTGAACTGACAATGTGCTGCGCCAGATTCAGTGCGCTTTCAGCATGAACCGTCTCATCGGCATATTTGGTCATTACGGCCAGGCGGACAAAACGCGCAGGCGGGGTGATATCACCCGGCAGACCAAACATTCCCGACCCATGGCCCGTGGGGTTAAAGGTTTTTCCGCCAAACGTTGCCGGTTGAAGCATGCTGGTATTCATCCCGACATAATTACGCAAATTTGTGAGCATCCAGGGAAAACTGGGCGCGTTGGTCATGATGCCCAGCGGATTGTCGTAAATATGCAACTCACCCTTTTCATACTCAATAACTATGCAATCACCTTTCACATCATGCAGGATAAAGTGCGCTGGAAGTATTGCTCCACCCAACTCCGGATTTTTGATGCCGAATACTTTTACCTTGGGAATGGCTTCGGCTGCCTCTTTCACCGTGCTGAAATTTCCTAAAATCCAAGACCCGAAAAGAATATTGGCAAGCGCGGGTGCTTGATCCTTTGAAGAGATGGGTTGCCACTGCATGTCGCCATCATACCACAGCAGGCTGAAGGACAGACCCGCTTCGTTGAGGCCGTCGCTGATGCCGTCTTCCTTTCCAAGAACATTGCAGGCGACATAACCGAATTTTGTTTTCCATTTTAATGCGGTGATTCCGTCCGGCGCAGGGCTCGTAAAGGTTTTGTTGCGGGGAACTACAATTGTGGCATAGCCCATATCATGTCCAAATTCCATGGTCCGGCCACTGATGATGGTTCCATCTTTGGCCATCACCCGGAAAACCGAACAAGCTTTGGTCTCAGGTAACTGGGCAAAGACAAAAAACAAAAAAACCCCCATGGCCATCATTTGTTTGATTTTCATAAATTCCTCTCCCTTCCAGGACGTATATATCGAACATTTTTCACTCGACTTGAATTGAAAACACTCTATCATCTATTATCGTAATCATTACCAGTTGAAAGTGTGAATATACGCCATAATCAGCGGATGCTCTCTTTCAGGAAGCTATACGTAACAAACTGACAATGAAGGTCCGGGAAAGGGCAGAGATATCTACCCGCCGAAAATTCTTTCCTGTAAACCGTAAGACATCGTGTAAGTGATTTGGTTTGACAACAGATACGAAGTCATCTCAACCCCCCGCGATCTTCCCGCCGCTTGACAGGCCCGCCGTTTCCGCATACAGATGTTTCAAAAAAACGGGTCTCCGCAGGGCTCTCCGGATGGCGGGAGAGACTCTGCGAATGAACCCGAGGAGAAGCAGATGAGCGACTTACAGAACTTCGAGCAGAAATGCATCAATACGATCCGGTTTTTGGCTGTGGATGCGGTGGAAAAGGCCAAGTCCGGGCATCCCGGAATGCCCATGGGTGCGGCGGCCGCCGCCTACACCCTCTGGATGCGGCACCTCCGGCACAACCCCGCCGATCCGAACTGGCCGGACCGCGACCGCTTCGTTCTGTCCGCCGGGCACGCCTCGATGCTCCTGTATGCCATGCTGCACCTGACGGGCTACGGGCTGAAACTGGAGGACATCGGCGCCTTCCGGCAGTGGGAGAGCTGCACGCCCGGCCATCCCGAGTACGGTTGCATCCCTGGCGTGGAAGTGACGACCGGACCTCTCGGGCAGGGATTCGCGACGGCGGTGGGAATGGCGATCGCCGAGGCGCATCTGGCCGCCCGCTTCAACCGGCCCGGCTTCGACATCGTCGATCATTGCACCTACGTGTTCGCGAGTGACGGGGACCTTATGGAAGGCGTGGCCGCAGAGGCCTGTTCACTTGCCGGGCACCTGGGATTGGGGAAACTGATCGTTCTGTACGACGACAACAAGGTGTCTCTGGCCGGCTCGACCGCGCTCGCCTTCACCGAGGACGTGGGCGGGCGCTTCGCCGCCTGCGGCTGGCATGTGGAGAGCGTCGCCGACGGGAACGACGTCGACAACCTGGATCGCGCGATCGCGGCGGCGAAGGAGGAAAAGAACAGGCCCTCGCTGATCGCCGTCCGGACGACCATCGGCTACGGCGCCCCGAAGAAGGGCGGTACCTTCGAATCCCACGGTTCACCCCTTGGTCCCGAGGAGACGAAGGCAGCCAAGCTGGCCCTCGGCTGGCCGGAAGAGCCCGCGTTCCTGATTCCGGGGGATGTCCTGGCCTTCTTCCGCGGCTCCGTCGAGAGGGGCCGCGCCCTGCAGGACTCGTGGGAGAAATGCTTCCGCCGCTATAAGAAGGAGCATGCCGAAGAGGCCGCCGAATTCCGCCGCGTCATGGCGGGCGAATTGAAAGAGGGCTGGGAGGCGGCCCTCCCGGTCATTCGGCCGGATGCGAAGGATCAGGCGACGCGGAAGACGTCCGAGACGATCCTGCAGGCCCTCGCCCCCGTCCTGCCCGAACTGATGGGCGGATCCGCCGATCTCAACCCGTCCTGCTTCACGTGGATCAAGGGAGGCGGGGATTTCGAGCGTCCCGCGGCGGGCGCGACAGACATCCCGGGCGCCGTAGGCGGCGGCTGGAGCTATGCCGGGAGGAACGTCCATTTCGGCGTCCGCGAGCACGCCATGGCCGCCGCGGCCTCCGGCATGGCCATCCACGGCGGGATTCTCCCCTTCACGGGAACGTTCTTCACCTTCAGCGACTACATGCGTCCCTCGATCCGCCTGGCGGCGCTCATGAAGCTGCGCGTGGTCTATGTCTTTACGCACGACAGCATCGGCGTCGGCGAGGACGGTCCGACACACCAGCCCGTCGAGCAACTCATGCAACTGCGCATGCTGCCGAACCTCACCGTACTGAGGCCGGCGGATGCCTGCGAGACCGTCGAGGCGTGGCGGTTCGCCGTCGCAAACCGCAAGGGACCGACGGCGCTCATCTTCACGCGCCAGAACGTGCCCCTGCTCAAGGCCCCCGGGATTGCCCCGGCAACCGGCCTGCGGCAGGGAGGCTATGTCCTTTGGGAGCAGTCGACGGGGACGCCGCAGGCGATCCTCCTTGCGACGGGTTCCGAGGTGGCGCTGGCCCTGCAGGCGGCGCAGAGGCTCGCGGATGAGGGGATCGGGGCGCGCGTCGTATCGATGCCGAGCTGGGAGATCTTCGACGAGCAGCCGCAGGCCTACCGGCATGCCGTCCTGCCGCCTTCCATCCGTCTCCGCGTGGCCCTGGAAGCGGGGATCGGGCTGGGATGGGAGCACTACGTCGGCCTCGACGGGGCGGTGATCGGCATGAAGAGCTTCGGCGCGAGTGCGCCGGCAAAGATCCTGTTCGAAAAATTCGGGTTTTCCGCGGACGCGGCGGTGGCGAAGGTGAAGGAACTGCTGATGCGGTAGATCCCGGAAGATGGCAGCAGACCGGGACAGGCATTCTTCTCTCGATTCCAGGCAGGAGGTGCGGCGATGGCGGGCATGGTCGGATCGGCGAGGCTCGGTTCCTGTGGTGCCGCCGCGGATGAGGTCTTCGCGCGGCTGCGGGCGGAACGCGTCGTGGAACGCATCTGGGAGAGGGATTTCACCGTCTGGAAACCCGAACCGGCGGAGATCGCCAACCGCCTGGGATGGCTCGCCTCGCCGGAGGTCATGGAGGCGAATCTCCCGGCGATCCGCTCTTTTGCCGAAGGGCTGAAGAGGGACGGCTTCACGGACTGCCTCCTCCTGGGCATGGGCGGCTCCAGCCTCGCGCCCGAGGTTTTCCGCAAGGTCTTCGGCGTGGCGAATGGCTTTTTCGATCTCCACGTCCTCGACAGCACCGACCCCGGAACGGTCCTCTCCTTCGCCGATCGGCTCGACCCGAAGCGGACTGCCTACATCGTCTCCACGAAATCCGGCGGTACGGTCGAGACCTTTTCCTTCCTGAAGTACTTCTACGGCCTCGCCTGCGATCGTCTGGGTGAAGCCGAGGCGGGCCGGCATTTTGCCGCCATCACGGACCCGGGCAGCGCCATCGCGCAGATCGCGGCGGACCGCCGCTTCCGTGCGGCCTTTCTCAACGATCCGGACATCGGGGGACGGTATTCGGCGCTCTCCTATTTCGGCCTCGTCCCCGCCGCTCTCCTGGGTGTCGATGTCGCGGCGATCCTCGCCCGGGCGAGGGCAGCCGCCGGTGAGGAGAAGAGAGAAACCGCCGGCCGCGGCGGGCTGTCCGGCGCCTTCCTGGGGGCGATCCTGGGTGCGCTTGCCGGCCTCGGCCGCGACAAGGTCCAATTTTTTCTTTCCCCGGAGATTGCGAGTTTCGGCGACTGGGTCGAACAGCTGATCGCAGAGAGCACGGGCAAGGAAGGAAAAGGGATTCTTCCGGTAGTCGGCGAGAATCCAGCCCCTCCGGACGTTTACGGCAGCGACCGTCTCTTTGTCTTCGTCGGCCTCGGCGTCGCTCACGAAAAGCCGCGCGCGGATGCCCTGGCCGCTGCCGGACACCCGGTGATCGAGATCGTCCTGAAGGACCGGTTCGACCTCGGCGCCCAGTACTTCCAGTGGGAAATCGCGACCGCGGTCGCCTGTCATGTCCTGTCCGTGAACCCCTTTGACCAGCCGAACGTGGAGGCGGCCAAGAAGGCCGCGCGCGAAATGATGGCGGTCTACCGGAAAGAGGGAGTCTTCCCCCCGGAGCAACCGGATGCGGCGTTCGGCGATATCGCGGTCTACGGCGCCCCCGGCGCGGCTTCCCCCGTCGCGGCGCTCTCGTCTTTCCTGGAGCGGGCCGGCGAAGGCTCCTACGCGGCGATCATGGCCTATGTCCAGCCCGCGGCCGCCGTCGATGAAGCGCTGTCGCTGCTCCGCACGCGTATCCGCGACCGCCGCCGCCTCGCCGCGACGTCGGGTTACGGGCCGCGCTTCCTCCACTCGACGGGACAGCTCCACAAGGGAGATGGGGGCAAGGGGGTCTTCGTCCAGTTCACGGCCGACGATATCCGCGACGCGCCGATCCCCGACGATCTGGGAGCGAAAGAATCGACCGTGAGTTTCGGCATCCTGAAGACCGCCCAGGCCCTGGGCGACCGGCGGGCGCTGGCGGCGGCGGGCCGGCCCGTCATCCGTTTTCACCTGGGAGGCGATCCGGCCGGCGCCATCAGAGCGATCGCCGCAGGACTTTAGAAGGGTCCCGATGAAAAAATCCGAACGTCCCGCCAACCGCCTCGCGGCGGAAAAGAGCCCCTACCTTCTCCAGCATGCCGGGAACCCCGTGGACTGGCATCCCTGGGGAGAGGAGGCCTTCGCCAAGGCCCGGCGCGAAGACAAGCCCGTCTTTCTCTCCATCGGCTATTCCTCCTGCCACTGGTGCCACGTCATGGCGCACGAATCCTTCGAGGACGAGGAAGTCGCGGCGCTTCTGAACGAGGTCTTTGTCAATATCAAGGTGGACCGCGAGGAGAGGCCGGATATCGACCATATCTACATGACGGCCTGCCAGATGCTGACCGGCGCCGGGGGCTGGCCCCTTACCGCGATCCTCACACCCGACCGCACCCCCTTCTTCGCCGGCACCTATTACCCAAAGACCAGCCGCGCCGGCCGGATCGGCATGATGGACCTGATCCCCCGCGTCCGGGAGATGTGGAAGACGCGGCGGGCCGATCTCGTCGCGGCGGCGGGCCAGATTTCACAGGCCCTGCGGGATGCTGCGCAGGACGGCGGCGCAGGCGAGGTCTCCGCGGGGCTTCTGGACGAGGCCAGGGCCGAGATGGAGGCCTCCTTCGATCCCGAAAACGGCGGCTTCGGCACCAGGCCGAAATTTCCCATGCCTCACCAGATTCTCTTCCTTCTGCGTTACGCCCGCCGGAAGGGCGACTACAGGGCCCTGACGATGGCCGAAAGGACGCTCAAGGCGATGCGCATGGGCGGCATTTTCGATCATGTCGGCTTCGGGTTCCACCGCTACAGCACTGACGAGCACTGGCTCCTTCCGCATTTCGAGAAGATGCTCTACGATCAGGCCCTCCTTGCGATCGCCTACCTGGAGGCCTTCCAGGCGACGGCGGATCCGCTCTATGCGAGCACGGCGCGGGAAATCTTCACTTATGTTCTCAGGGATATGACCTCTCCGGAGGGGGCCTTCTACGCCGCCGAAGATGCCGACAGCGAGGGCGAAGAGGGGAAGTTCTATCTCTGGCGCAAAGAAGAGATCCTGAAACTGCTCGGGAAGAATGAAGGAGAATTCGTCTCCCGCCTCTTCGGGGTCCGGCCCGAAGGGAACTTCGCCGAAGAGGCGACGGGGGAGCGACTCGGGACGAACATCCTGTATCTTGCCGAGCCGCCGGATGAGGCGGCCGAAGCGCTGCAGATCCCGCCTGAAGAAACGGCCGCGAAGTGGGCGCAGGCAAGGAAAATCCTTTTTGGCGCCCGGAGGAAACGCGTCCCGCCGCTGAAGGACGACAAGGTCCTCGCGGACTGGAACGGCCTCATGATCGCGGCGCTCGCCCGCGGGGCTCAGATTCTGGGCGACCGGTCCTACCTCGAGGCAGCCGAAAGGGCCGCCGATTTCATCGAGTCGAAGATGCGCACGCCGGATGGCCGTCTCCTCCACCGCTGGCGCGGCGGCGAGGCGGACTTCGCGGGAAATCTCGACGACTACGCCTTCCTGGTCTGGGGACTTCTCGAACTCTACGGCGCGGGTTTCGATGCGTGCCGCCTGGAGGCTGCGCTCGGTCTTCAGAAGAAACTCTCGAAGCTCTTCGGAGACAAAGAGGGTGGTTTCTTTTTTGCGTCCGCCGATGCGGCCGATCTCCTCGTCCGCAAAAAAGAACTGTACGACGGCGCGATTCCGTCCGGAAACGCCGTCGCCGTTCTGAATCTCCTCCGCCTCGCCAGGATGACGGGGGACGCCTCACTCGAGGAAGAGGGGCTGAAGGCAGCCCGCCTTCTGGCCGGCGCGGCGGGGCGGTCGCCCTCCTCCCATGCCTTCTTTCTTATGGCCGTTGATTTTCTCCTCGGACCGCCGTTCGAGGTCGTGATCGCCGGGGATCCGGCCGCGGCGGATACCCGGGAGATGGTTGCAGAATTCGGACGCCTTCATCTTCCCCACGCGGTCGTTCTCCTGCGCCCTCCGGACGGGAAAACGCTGGCGGAGATCGCCCCGTTCACGGCCGGCATGACGCCCCTCCGCGGCCTCGCAACGGCCTACATCTGCAGCGGCTTCGCCTGCCAGGAGCCGGCCGTGGGGATCGGCGGCCTGCGCGACCGCCTCCAGCAATCGGGACTCCTGCCTTCCTCTTGAAAGACTCTGGAGCGCCGTTGCCGGATTGTGGAAAGAGAGATTTCGGGGACGCCTTGCCGAAAGCCCTGAGTGCGGCTGCGACGTCCCCAAATTCCCGGATTTTGCCTCAGCGGCACTCCTCCGGACGGATCAGGAGCACCGGTGTGTGGGCGTCATGCAGGACACGAAGTGCTACGCTGCCGAACATCAGTCGTGCCATGCCGGTGTGACCGTGGGTGGCGATAACGATCAGGTTGACCTTGTTTTCTTTTGCGTAGTCCACGATGGCCGGGGCGGGACTCCCCTCCAGCAAATCCATTGTCGTTTTGATACCTTCTGTAACGAGTTTCTTCTGGATGCCGTCCAGATAGGCCGCAGCGGCTTCGCGATGGGCGGCATGCAAAGCGGAGGCATCAACACTTTCCGCAAAGGCCACGGAGTAACTTTCGACCACGCTGACCAGGAGAACCTCCCCGATAAATCCCCCCGTTGCCAGGTGCTTCACTTCGGGCAACGCGCACTCGGCCAGCGGCGAACCGTCAAGGGGAACCAGGACCTTTTGATACATGGGAAACACCTCCCTTCCCTTCAAAAGACTTCCTTGCATGGATTTTCTACCCTTTGCCTGTCCCCTGACCGCGTTAGAGATGAACCGTTGACAAGAGAATATCTCCGCTCCGCGCCCTGATGATGATCGTCATTTCCCTCCCGCATTTCCGCGAATGCATCCCAACACATAGCGTGACAGCTTTCGTCGGGCTGTCGGCATCGATCATTCGGGTTGCGGCTGCAAGTCGTCCTTCGGCGGTGCGATCCGCCGATGACACGTAACGCCGTAGATGATTGCCGGCAGCACGATCGCGGCAACCATCAGAGAGACATGGCCGTCCGGATGGAACATGATGACGAGCGAGGCGATGGCCAGCGCAGCGCGCAGCGCCGCGTTCAGGATCCGGCGGCGGACGAACTGCCCGAAGATGGCGAAGGTAATACCGCAGCAGGCGATTGACACGAGCAGGGTATCGGCGATCTGGGGCCAGCCCGGTCTCATGACGATGTCGGAGCGCAGGAAGATGGCAAAGGTCATCAGCGTGATGGGCAGGCACAGTTTGAGCGCCTGCCACATGGTCAGCATGAAGGACGCCGCCGCGATGCGGGCGGAGACCGCCGCGGTAAGCGAGGTCGGCGGCGACAATTCGCCCCAGACCGCCAGCAGAAAGGCAAAGAAGTGTGCGACCCAGGGATCGATGCCGAGGCTGCGCATGGGGTCAACGATGATGACCGCCAGGACGATATAGGTGGCCGTCGGCGGCAGGCCCGTGCCGACGAGCCAGCCGAATATCCAGGCCATCAGGATGAGCGCAATGATGTGCCACTCGCCGACGCGCAGGAGCATGCCTCCCATGCGGTTGATGAAGCCGGTCACGGTAAACAGGCCGACCATGATACCGAGGGTCGCCAGCAGAAGGAGGAGATAGGACGTCATATCGGCATGCGTCTCGATCATGATGCGGATGTTCGTCAGAAGCCTGTCCTTCTCCGTTGCCGGGTCCTTCAATACGTATTTGAAACAGCCATACAGGAAGATGAGGAGCGTGAAGATGAAGGCGCCGGTGTAGAGCCCCGACAGCTGCTCGCCGTAGTTGAGCAGGCCCATCAGAACGGTCAGAAAGACGATCCCCATGAAGAAGATCACCGTCTTGAGCTGCTCGTAGATCGGCATGGTCGTCGCCTCGATCGGCGCCGCGGGCATCAGGCTCACGCTCAGCAGGTAAATGGACAGGGAGAGCGTGGAGTAGTAAATGAATGCAAGGGCAAAGCCGCGGACGACGACGCTCCAGTAAGGAACACCGAGGAATTCCGCCATCACGAAGCCGGCGACCGCCATCACCGGCGGCATGATCAGTCCGCCCATGGACGCCGCGGTTTCCACGGCGGCGGCAAACTCGCCCGGCACGCCATAGCGTTTCATCAGCGGGATCGTAAAGGCGCCGACCACTGTGGCATTCGCAGCGCCGCTGCCGCTGACCATGCCGATCGAGGACGAGGCGAGCACGGCCGTCTGGGGGATCGTATGCCGTGACTTTCCGGCGATCCGCCGCATGAAGCTGACCATCGCACTCTGGGCGTCGAAGCCGCTCGCCGCCGCCGCCAGCAGCAGGAACGCCGCGATGGTCGTCAGGGCGATCTGGGCGTAGAGTCCGTAGATGCCGGTCGAGATCTCGACCGTGCTCGACGTGATCACCCGGTAGAAGGAAGTCCCGGGGTGCCAGAAGAAATCAATCGGGCTCAGATATCCCCAAAGCGTGTAGACCACCAGAATCACATTCATCCAGAACAGCTCCGCGTGGACCTTCCGGGACAGCTCCATGACCAGCAGGAAAACCAGGAGACCCATGATGAAGTCTTCCCGGGTATAAGACCCCTGGCGCCAGATCGCGATCTGCTCGTATTCCGTGAAAAAATGATAGAACGCGTAAACGCAGATGCCGAGATAGATCAAGACGATGACAGAATTCGCAGCCGCGGGGAGGCTCTTGTAGATGTAGCCGTTCTTGTGCATGCGCAGGATCCGCACCATCAGGGCGATCGGCACGAGGCTTGCCACCAACTCGGTCGGACCGCCGTAACCGGTGTAGAAATACCAGCACAGCCAGGCGAACATTGCGATCGACAAGAGGAAGATGAGGTTGTTGAGATTGACGTGGCGCGTGATCCGGTCGATCTGCATGATTGCCCCCTCCCCCGCCGGGGCGCCTGCTTCACCTATGGCGGTGCCCGGCGAAAAGTTCTACGGTCAACGTCAAGACTCCTCCCTCCGATACCGTGTCCTGCGCGGGATAAACGCTGATGCAGGGGCGGGAAGCTGCCCCATCGCGGTGCAGGTCCCCGGGCGACCGGCAACCTCTTGCGGTTACTTGCCGGCAATCGACCACTTGTCGTTCCAGGCCCCGCGCTCCTTGAGGAACTTCGCCATTCCCGCGTGAACGGGGATATGCGGATTGGCCTTGATGCCTTGTACCTGCATGCCGACGAAATCGCGCGCCATCGGCGTGAAGCCCGGATCGGCTTTGGCGAGTTTTTCGCGATCAGCATCGAACCTGTTCAGCATCTTGTAGACGATCTCCCCGGGCATGTCTTCACGCACATTGTAGGCGAACAGAAGCGGCACACCCAGGATCGTCTTCACGCCGACGTCCTTGCTGAAGACCTTCTTGGGATCAATCTCCACGGGGGCCAGATTGGCTGCTGTCAGTTTTTTGACTTCGTCCGGGCTCGGATTGATGACACTGATGTTGACGCGCAGCTCCGTCTCCCGCCAGTAGGACGCAAGCGACCGGCCGGCGGTCGTGTAGGCAACAGCGCCGGTGATGGTGCCGGCCTGAAGCGCATCACCCTGGGCCGCTTCGCCGATCTGGACGTGCTTGAACTGGTAGCCGAGCGCCTTATAGATCCGCTGAAAATTCAGCCAGTTCATGAAGCCGGCGGGTGTGAAGAACACTGGCTTGCCGCTGAAATCGCCCCAGGATCTGTATTTTCCCGCGTTGGAGCTGTAAACGGCCATGAACGATTCCATCGGATAGGCGTACCAGGTGTGGACGAGCCTCGACTTGCCGGCCGTGTAGTCTTTGAAGGCGCCGGTTTTGGCGTAGACATCGGTCATCCCGACGTCGGCCGTGTAGCCGATCTCGCCGTTGCCGTCCATGGTCGCCTTCATGGCGCCGGTCGTCGACGGGTAGGGATTGACCGTGACGGTGTATTCGCCGCCGAGTGCTTTCTCCAGCACGCCGGTCATCTGGGCTGCGACCTTGTAGCCATAGGAACCCGTGCTGGACGTGGCCCAGCGGATCGACTTGCGCTCCGCTGCATAAGCGGGGTTGATCGCCGAGACCGCAAAGGCTGCGGCAAGGACCGCCGCGAATACCGCACATGCATGACCTGCTCTTGTCGCTGACATCGGTTGCCTCCTTTCGCTGCGCTTCATGTGGTACGGCGCGCCGCCAGGACACTCCTGCATGGCGGCGTAACGAATTCCCGCCGGTTGCGGTTCAGCGGTGCGAGGCCCCTTCAGCAGTCGAGATCCCGGTCGGACAAGGGTGGATCCGGAAACCGCGTTCCCGTCCGACCGCCGCATTTTACCGCGCCGGTGATGCAGAACGTCTGCGAAGAAACTCCCCGGCTTCTGAACGGGGTTCCACGCAGCCAAACGCTCGTTCGCATGACAAGAATCGTTTTCTTTCCCCGGCGGAAGGATCGGCCGGGCCCGGAACAGCGGAGTTACAGCAGAGTTACAGCAGAGTTAAAACAGAGTTAAATCAGAGTCAGGCCGGGGGAACGTCTTACCGCCCCGCAACGAAGGGACCGCGCCAAAATGCAAATGGTCGGCAACGCTTCCAGGGCGGTTACATCGACTTTGGAGTGATTATAATTGAAGGCGTCAGCATTTGTCAACGAGCGGTCACAATTGTTTCCATTGAATGCTTGCAAAAATTTGCCGACCGGACATAAAATCAAAGAATATTTCATCGATGTAGCAGAATTCCTGACTTCCGGGAAAGGAACCCACGTATGAAGATGCTCAAGTTCATGTCTGCCACGGCGCTTGTTGCCATTTTCCTTGCCGTTTTTCCTCTTCTTGCGGGTGCCCTCAGTCCGGAGCAGGTGATCGCGCTGAAGAAGGCCGGGGTCGGCGAGGAGACGATCCGTCTCATGATCCAGCAGGAACGCGAAGCGCAGCAGGCGAACCCTTACGATACCCTCGGCCGCAAAGAGATCAAGGACGGCAGGGGCGACACCATCATCATTTACTCGACGGGCCGCGGCACCATCCAGGACAAGGACCGGGAAGAAAAGGAAAAGGCCGATAAGGCCTGGAAGATGCTCCAGAACATGGTTATCGACGGCCGCACCAAATAGCGCGCCGCAGAGAAACTCATACCGCACGCGTCGGCGCGACAGATCCCCTGCGCGGGCTTCTCGAGGCTCCCCTGAATTTCTCTCTGCGATCATCACGGGCGAGATCCTTGACGTCAACGGCGGCGCGCTCATGGACTGAGACGGTGCCGCCTCCAGAGGCTCGCATAGACCGCTCCGTTGATGACGACGACGGCTGTCCCCAGAAGAATCTGCATTGCCGGCGTGAGCCCGTCCGGGTAGATCACCGGGGAGAGATATCGCTCGATGAAGCCGCCCGAATAGCCCGCCGCGCCGCTTTGCCGGAGGAGAAAGACCTCCATCGGCGTCAGCGGGCAGATCCAGCCGAAGAACTCAATCAGCGCGCCCCAGATGACGGCCGGGAGGTGCAGCCAGGCCAGCCTCGGCCGCCGCAGAACGATCCATCCTCCCGCGACGACGAAGACGATGAAGGCGAAGTGGACGACGAATACGAGATCGGCCAGGAGACGGCAGGCCATGATTGACTCCTTTTCCTGCGAATGTCATAACATCATCAGCCCGCCGGGTGGTAGTGCTATCCATTCGAAAACCCATTGTGAAAGGACGGACCTATGGCCCTGAAAACCCCCGAGCAGTATGAGGAGAGCCTTCGCAGTCTGAGGCTGAAGGTCTACCTGCTGGGCGAACGGGTGGAAAATCCCGTGGACCATCCCATCATCCGGCCCTCGATGAATTCCGTGAAGATGACTTACGCCCTGGCACAGGACCCCCGTTACGAGGACCTGATGGCGGCGATCTCCCACCTGACGGGGCGGCGGATCAACCGCTTCTGCCATCTGCACCGCAGCGCCGAGGATCTGGTCAAAAAGGTGAAGATGCAGCGTCTCCTGGGACAGAAGACGGGCTCCTGCTTCCAACGCTGCGTCGGCATGGACGCGATCAACGCCGTCGACAGCGTGACCTTCGAGATGGACGGGAAGCTCGGCACGGACTACCACGAACGTTTCGAACGGTTTCTGGGGAAGATGCAGGAGGAGGACTGGACGGTGGACGGCGCCATGACCGATCCCAAGGGGAACCGCAGCCTGCCGCCCGGGAAACAGGCCGATCCCGACCTCTACACGCGCGTGGCGAAGAGGACGAAAGAGGGCATTGTCGTTCGCGGCGCGAAGGCCCACCAGACGGGGGCGCTGAATTCCCACTGGATCCTCGTCCTGCCGACGATGACGATGACCGCTGAAGATGCCGACTACGCCCTTTGCTTCGCGGCGCCTGCCGACGCCGAGGGGATCTTCTATGTTTATGGGCGCCAGTCCTGCGACACCCGACGCCTCGAGGGAGGCGAGATCGACGTGGGGAACGCCCGTTTCGGCGGCCACGAGGCCCTCATGGTATTCGACGATCTCTTCGTGCCCTGGGAGAATGTCTTTCTGTGCGGCGAGCACGAATTCACCGGCGCACTGGTGGAGCGCTTCGCCGGATACCACCGCCAGAGCTACGGCGGCTGCAAGGTCGGCGTCGGCGACGTCCTCATCGGCGCGGCGGCGCTGGCGGCCGATTACAACGGCATCGCGAAGGCCTCGCACATCCGGGACAAACTGATCGAGATGACGCATTTGAATGAAACGCTTTATGCCTGCGGCATTGCCTGCTCGGCCGAGGGCCGCAAGACCCCTTCCGGGACCTACCTGATCGACCTGCTCCTGGCCAACGTCTGCAAGCAGAACGTAACGCGTCTTCCCTACGAGATCGCCCGCCTTGCCGAAGACATCGCCGGCGGACTGATGGTGACGATGGCCTCGGAAAAGGACCTGCGCCACCCGGAGATCGGGAAAGTGCTCGAAAAGTATCTCAAGGGCGTGGCATCGGTGCCGGCGGAACACCGCTGCCGGATCCTGCGCCTCATTGAAAACATCACCATGGGAACGGCGGCGGTCGGATACCGGACCGAATCCATGCACGGCGCGGGCCCGCCCCAGGCGCAGCGGGTCATGATCGCGCGCCAGGGAAATCTGGAGGAGAAGAAGCGCCTGGCGAAGGAAATCGCCGGCATCGAGGATTGACGGATACCTCGCAAGGGGAGGGTTCTGTCAGGAAAACGAATCCACGTACGGCCTGCGACCGGGCCGAAGAGGCGGCGGAAAAGGAAGAAGCCCTCCCGGCGGGTCCGCGGGGCACGTCAGGACGGCACTTTGCAGCAGCAGCGAAAGCTACCGCGAAACACGGTAATCCGCCCGCGGCGGACTGAAGATGTCGACGACGACGGCCCGCTTCAGGACAAGGACGCCGTGGAGGATGCCGGCAGGGGCGAAGTAGCTGTCGCCCGGGTCCATCGCGAATGTCTTTTCCCCGATCGTCATACGGATCGAGCCCGATACGACATATCCCACCTGCTCGTGGGGATGACTGTGCATGGGGATTTCGACGTCTTTTTCCAGCGAAAATTCGCAGATCATCATGGCCTTCCCCTCGGCGAGCGTCCGGCGGACAAGCCCGGGCATCACCTCGACGGGAACGGTTTCAGAATATCGGAGCATTATCATCCCCTCCTGTTTTCGTTTTTCAGAGGTTTCTTCTACCAGGATTCCATAAAACTATCAAAGACCTGTCGGCGGGGCGATTGCTTTCTCCGGCTGCTTGGGATATGAAGCGGAATCTTTCTTGAAGGAGAAGAAAGCTCCGGAGCCCGCCGCGGGCGCCGCAAGTCCGGCCTGACCACCCGATGGAGGGAACGATGGAAGAATTCTCGCGGATCGAGCGACTGCTGCAAGAGAATGAACATCTGCGACAGCGTGTGGCCCAACTGGAGGGGGCGGAAAAAGAACGCGACAGGATGGAAGGCGCTCTCCGCCAGGCGGAGTTGAAATTCCGCAGCCTCACGGAAAACACGAACGACTGGGTCTGGGAAACGGACGCCGACGGGAATCTTACGTACAGCAATCCCCCTGCGGCCGATCTGATCGGTTTTCCGCTCGGCGAGATTATCGGGAAGCCCCTCTTTTCCTTTCTGGAGCCGACCGACGCGGAGCGTATCCGGAAGATCCTGCAGGATGCCGCCCTGCGCCGGGAACCCGTCCGCCGCGTCGAATACAAGATCCCGCGGAAAGACGGACGGACCGTTGTGATCGAAATGAGCGGCGCGCCGATCTTCGACGGACAGGCGAGTCCGGCAGGCTACCGGGGTGTCAGCCGGGACGTGACCGAACGGAAGATCCTGGAGGCGGAACTTCTGTACATGGCCATCACCGACCCGCTGACGGGTCTTTATAATCGTCGCGGCTTCGTGATCCTTACGGAACAGCAGTTCCGTGTCGCAGGAAGGACGAACCACCCGATGCTGCTCTTTTTCGCTGACATGGACCGCCTCAAGGATATCAATGACCGCCACGGCCATGAGGCGGGGGATCGCGCGATCAAGGAGGCGGGGGAGATCCTGCGGGAGACCTTCCGCGGTTCGGACGTCATCGCCCGCGTCGGGGGGGACGAATTCGCCGTCCTGGTCATCAACGCCGCAGTTCTTTCGCCGGAGACGATCCAGGAACGCCTGAAGCGCCAGATCGACACCCACAACCGCCGTCCCGGCAGAACCTATGCGATTTCCATCAGCAGCGGGACGGCGCCCTATGATCCGCAGCGTGCCGCCACGGTCGATTCCCTTCTCACCGCCGCCGATCATGTCATGTACGCCAACAAGCGCAGCCGGCTGTGTCGGAACTGACCGGTTCCCGGCGTTTTCGTCAGGGCGGTGTTGACAGGCCGTGCCCCTCCTTTATATTCGCTAAGAGGGGTTCGTCGTATCCCGCTGGCGTGTCGCACTCGTCGTTGCCGGCAAGGCGGCATTTCCTGGCGCCTTGCGAAGATGGGTTGCAGGCGCGGATGAAAAAGGGAACGTGCGGACCTTCATCCGCCGACTCCCCGGAAAGAGAGGAAGAATGGGCGGTATTGCGGATCTCTGGAAAGGCAAACGCGTGGGATTGGCGCTGGGCGGCGGCGGCGTGCGCGGCTTTTCGCACGTCGGGGTGCTCAAGGTTCTCGAACAGGAGGACATCCGGATTGACCTCATCGCAGGGACGAGTGCCGGCGCCATCATTGGAGGCGCTTACGCGAGCGGTCTCAACTCCCGCGAAATCCAACGGCGCATTGAGACCTACGTCAGCAGCCCGGCTTTCAACGGCTCGACGCTGAAAGCCCTCGGCATGGCCGTCAATCCTGTCAAGAAAAACCGCTTCGAAAAGATCACCCATTTCGTCAAGAGCCGCTATTATCAGATGCGGGCGTTCTTTCACCCGGCCATCCTGCCGGCTGCGGACCTCCAGTCTCTCGTCGATTATTTCATTGCCGATATCCGCATCGAACAGACGCACATTCCCTTTGTGGTCGTTGCGACGGACCTTCTTTCCGGCCAGAGAGTTATTTTTCGGGAGGGACCGATGCGGAAGGCCGTCATGGCCAGCTGCGCCGTGCCCGGCGCGATGGAGCCGGTGCGCCATGGCGACTGGCTGTTGACCGACGGAGGTGTGACGAGCCTTGTGCCGGTCCAGGCGGCGAGAGAGGCGGGCGCCGACATGGTGATCGCCGTTGTCGTCGACCGCAGCATCGGTACTGCGGGGGGCCTGGACACGGCGCAGGAAATCTTCTACCGGGCCGGGGAAATCACGGCGGACAAGTTGGAGGCGGCTGAACTGCGGGAAGCCGATGTCGTCATACGGCCCCGGGTGGGCGATCTTCACTGGATGGATTTCGGCCGGGCGGGCGACCTGATCCGCGAAGGCGAAATTGCGGCCCGGGAGGCCCTGAAGGAAATCCACCGGGCGCTGCCGATTTCCAGCAGGGTATCGCACCTGACGCGGCGGCTCTTCTCGCGGTGGAAGGTCCGCTGAAAGACCCCGCGGGGAATATCTCGTGGCGTATCGTCCCCGGAAAAACCGGCCGGTCCGGCATCGTCCGGATGGACCGCTGTTCCTGCGACGGGTCCACTGCTCTTCCCGAGGCCGGTGTGTTTCCATCCGTTCCGGGGGCTGAAGACGGGCGTGATCGCCCTGCGGGCAGCGGAATCGACTTTTCATCGGGAGGATGCTAAAAGGAAAGCGGATGATGGAGGTGAAAACAGCATGAAGATCGCTTCCGTTGAGCAGATGCGGGCGATGGACCGCCATGCCATTGAAAAACTGGGCGTGGCGGAGGAGATCCTGATGGAAAACGCCGGCCAGGCATCCGCGGCGCTCCTGTCGCGGAACATCGGCCTCGCGGGGAGCAGTTTCATCGTCATCTGCGGCGTCGGGAACAACGGCGGCGACGGCCTGGTCGCGGCGCGCCACATCCATGCGGCCGGCGGGATGGTGAAGGTCTACCTCATCGGGGAGCCGAAAAAATTCCGCGGCGCGGCGAAGACGAATTACGAGATTCTCTCCCGGTACCCCGTGGAAATCAAGGGCATCGAAACGGCGGCGGAGATCCGCAGCGACGTTCGCCATGCCGATGCCGTGGTGGATGCGATCTTCGGCACCGGACTCGACCGCGAGGTCGGCGGGACGCACCGCGAGGCCATCGATCTTGTCAACGAATATGCCCAGGCCGTGCTCAGCCTGGATATCCCTTCCGGCGTCGGCGGGAACTCGGGCGAAATCCTTGGCGAGGCCGTCTGGGCCGACTGGACCGCGGCGTTCGGCCTGCCGAAAATCGGGAACGTCCTGTATCCCGGCTATGAGCGCTGCGGCGAACTTTTCGTCTGCCCGATTTCTTTTCCCCTGTCGTTGCAGGAGCAGGATGCCCTGCAAATCGAGATCAACGGGCCGATCGAGCTCCCGGATCGCGATCCGAACGCCCACAAGGGCAGCATGGGAGAAGCGCTTTTCGTGGCCGGCGCGGCCGGTTACTATGGCGCTCCCGCCTTTGCCGCACTGTCTTTCCTGAAGGCCGGCGGAGGGTATTCGCGGCTTGCGACGCCGGCGGCGGCGATGCCCGTCATCGCGGCGCGCGGAGCGGAGATCGTGTTTGTCCCGCAGCAGGAGACGGCTTCCGGCAGCCTGTCCGCGGCAAACCTCCCGGCCCTCCTGGAACTGGCGGCGAAGATGGATGTTGTCGTCGTGGGGCCGGGCTTGTCGCTCGACCCGGAGACGCAGGCGCTTATCCGGGAGCTGGTTCACAAGGTCGACCGTCCCCTCATCCTCGACGGCGACGGGCTGACGGCGGCGGCGGAAAAACCCCGCATCCTGAAGGGACGCAAGGCGCCGACGATCCTTACGCCCCATCCCGGCGAGATGGCGCGGCTGATCAAGGGAACGGCAAAGGAGATCGAACGGAACCGGATCGATGCCGTCCGCAGGACGACCGCGGAGTTCGGCGCCGTCGTTGTCCTCAAGGGCGCTCATTCGCTGATCGGCGATTCCGACGGCCGGGTTTACGTGAACCTGAGCGGCAATGCCGGGATGGCCACGGCCGGATCGGGCGACGTACTGGCCGGAACGATCGCAGCGATGGCCGGGTTTGGCCTGCCGCCGCTCGATGCCGCCCGGAAGGGGGTCTTCCTTCACGGCCTCGCGGGGGATCTCGCGGCCGAGAAGATCGGCGAAGACGGGATCACGGCTCAGAATATTCTGGACTCCCTGCCGGAGGCAATGAAGGCGGACCGAACCGGGCTGGATGAAGAACAGGAGAAACGCTGTTACGGACCCCCGCCGATCGACGCCTGACGGCCGTTGATCAGGTCTTCCTTTCGATGACGAAATCCGCCACCGCCAGCAGGGCCTCTTTGGCCTCGCCGTCCGGAAAGGATGCGAGAGAATCCTTTGCATCGTCCACGTAGCGCTTCGCCCGATTGAGGGCGTAGCCGATGCCGTCGTGGCTGCGGATGATCGTGAAGATCCCCCGGATCGCCGCTTCGTCGAGGGAGCGGCGGGCGATGGCCTTCTGCGCCGCTTCCTTCTCTTCCGGCGAGCAGTTTGCCAGTGCGAAAATCAGGGGCAGCGTGAGTTTCCCCTCTTCGAGGTCCTTCCCGATCGCCTTGCCGAACGCCGCCTCTTCGGCGGTGTAATCGAGTGTGTCGTCCGTGATCTGGAACGCCATGCCGACGCCTCTCCCGTAGCGGGACAGTGCCTCCACGCGCGAATCCTCAGCGTCCCCAAGCATCCCTCCCACGGCACAGGCAGCAGCGATCAGCACCGCCGTCTTCTTCTCCACGATCGTCAGATACTCCGGCTCGGTGATGTTGACGTCGCCGCACTTGACGAGCTGGAAGACCTCTCCCTCGGACATGACATTCGTCGTCGCGGAAATCAGCTTGATGATGTCGAGATTTCCGTAGTCGGTCATGAGCTTGAAGGACTTGGAATAGAGGAAGTCTCCCACCAGCACGGATGCGGCGTTTCCCCAGATCCGGTTCGCCGAGGTCTTGCCGCGGCGGGTCTTCGCGTTGTCGATCACGTCATCGTGCAGGAGCGTCGCCGTGTGGATGAACTCGATCACTGCGGACAGCGGATGGCGCCGATCGCCGCGGTAGCCGCAGAGATCGGCCGACAAGAGCAGCAGCAGCGGGCGGAAACGTTTTCCTCCGCTTCCGATCAGGTGCCGGATGACCTCGGGGATGAGGTTCACCTCGGAGCGAAGGTACCGGTCCATGTGTTCTTCCGCCTGGCGGAGGTCTTCGCCATAGCGGGTAAATACGTCTTGAATCTGCATGGCGCGACTATAGGAGAGGGAAAAGAAAATGTCAAATCGATCATCTCGCGGCGCGATTGACGGCGCGGCACTTCGTCCGGTATATATTCGGGCAGATCGAGGAGGTATTTCATGAGCGAGCGTTCGGGAAGGGCGGAGGCGATGTTCCGCGGCGGATTCAATTGCGCCCAGGCGGTCTATGTAAATTATGCGGATCTCTTCGGGATGGACCGGGAGACTGCGCTCCGGGTTGCAGGGGCCATGGGGGGAGGCGTGGGACGCTCCGGAGGTCCCTGCGGGGCTTTATGCGGGGCGCTTCTGCTGGTGGGAATGAAATTCGGACAGGTCCGGGAGGGGGACAAAGAGACGAAGGAACACTGTTACGTTGTATCCAGAGATGTCATAGGGCGTTTCCGGAACAGCATTGGAACGATCAACTGCCGCGACATCCTGGGATGTGACATGGGGACGCCCGAGGGGAGGGCGATGGCCAGGGAGAAGGGGCTTCTGGCGACGATCTGTCCCCGGGCGGTCGTCGAGGCCTGCCGGATCGCCGAAGAGGTCCTGGAACTATAAAAGGGGGATCCGCCCCTTTCCACATTTCGCAGCGGACTTCAACGGGGCAGGTTCCCGCAGGCGGGACAGGAGGGGGTCCGCTCGACTTTGATCGTTTCCATTTCGACATTTTCCCCATCCCAGATCAGCAGCCGGCCGCTGAGCAAATTCCCCCGTCCGGTGAAGTATTTTATGGCTTCGCCGGCCTGGATTGCGCCGACGATCCCGCAGGTGGCGCCGAGAACGGCAGGCGGTTCGCACTCCATCTGCGAGGGGAAAAGACACTGGTAGCAGGCACTCTTCCCCGGAAGCACCGTCATGACCTGGCCGAAGAGCCCCTTCACGGCGCCGTGGACAAAGGGGATATTCCTTTTGACGGCGGCCAGATTAAGGAGGCGGCGGAGGACAAAGTTGTCCGCCGCGTCGATGATGAGGTCGATGCTGTCCGCAAGGCCTCCGATACTGTCCTCATCGATTGTTGCGGCGACGGCCTCGATCCGTATGCCGGAGTTCCAGCACCGAAGTCTTTCCCCGGCGGAATCCGCCTTCTGGCGGCCCAGGTCTCCTTCGCAGTGAAGGAACTGGCGGTTGAGATTGGTCGTCTCCACGCGGTCGCGGTCGACGACGCGGAGCATGCCGACGCCCGCCAGGGCAAGGTAGGTCGCGGTGACGGAACCCAGACCTCCGGCTCCGGCAATAAGAACGCGGGCCTTCCCCAGGCGTTCCTGTCCCTCCTGCCCGACCACACCGATCTGGCGCAAGTATCGATTCGAAAGATCAGCCATAGGAACCTCTCGCGGTTCCGGGACACCGAGGCGGTCTTTTCCGCCGCCGCCAGGATCTACCCGGATTCTCATTCCCCCGATAGACCGACACCCTATCGGAAAGGGTGGACGGATGTCAAATCGGGATGAGGGGGGGGACTCCTTGACCAAAGGAGCAGTCGGGATGAGAAAGGAGATTGACAGGGATATTGCAAGTTGTTAAAATTTGTTAGTGATTATCTTTCTACGATAAAATAATAATCGGATAGGTCGTCGCAGCAGCAGAGGGATCTCAGGCAACTTCATCTGCCCATGAATACAGAAACGCTATTTGATCCCGCCGTTCAACAGAAGGAACTTCTTCAGGCGTGGCGGGCATTTATCGAGACCGGTATTGTTGATCCCGCCGTCGTACCGTCACATATTGCATCATCCTGGGAACGAAGTTACAGGAATAACGTCGACCCCTTTCATTGTGATCAGTCAGATGCCGACGATCCGACGATCTTTGCCGCGAGAATCTTTGACCGGCAATATCTCCTCTACCTTGCCGAACCCTTCATGGAGCGTATCTACGCGTCTCTGGACCCGGAGCGTTATCTTGTCGCTCTTTATGACGCGGCCGGGTATCATCTGCTGAGAATGGGGCGAATTGCCGAGTTCGAAAAAGCCGGCGGTTTTCACCTCGAGAGCGGCGTCTGCTTCGAAGAGGAAAGAATGGGAACCTGCGGTTTTTCTCTCGTCAAGACGATGAGAAGACCGATTTCCATCGCCGGCTGCGAACACTATGCGGCCTTTCTGCATCGCATCGTCGGATCCTATGCCCCGATCTACTGCCCGCTCCACGGCAATTTCCTGGGCGTGATCGGAATCGCCGGGGCCGCGACCATGCCGAGCGATCATACCCTGGTGACGGTTGCCGCCGCCGCCCTGGCCATTGAAAACCAGATCAGGGTGGAGCGCTCGCGACGGGACACCAGCGTGACGGATGAGTTGCTGCTGACCGTCATCGACAACCTCTCTCTGGGCGTTTTTTTTACGGACGGCGGCGGCCGGATATGCGAGATGAATCGGCGGGCGAAGGCCATCTTCGGTCTTTCGGCAGAAGACGTGCGAGGGCGGTTTGTCGCCGAAGCGATTTCTTTTCCGGCGATCCGGGAATTGTTCGCGAGAGTTCGACAGGGCAGAGAGCGGGAGAACCGGGAAACCACCGTTCGCATCAAGGGAGAGAACTGCCTTGTTTCCGCCCAATGGATCGGAAAGAACGACCAGGCGGGAGGCGGCGTATTGTGCCAGGTCAAGCGCGCGCGCGACCCTTCTTACGCCCTGAGGGAACCGGCGAAGGTGGCTCATTTGTCCGCCGGCGGCGGCAGAGGCGGCGCGCCGGTTCGAGAAGATTCGCATCACGGAAACGCCACGTTCGACGATATTATCGGTTCGACGCCGCGCATGAACGAGATCAGGAATCTTGTCCGTTGGGCCGCCCGGTCCCAGGCCAACGTGATTCTCGAAGGAGAAAGCGGGACGGGCAAGGAAGTGTTCGCCCACGTGATCCACAACGAAAGCTCCAGAAGATCCGGTCCTTTTGTCGTCATCAACTGCTCAGCCATTCCATCGCAGCTGATGGAATCCATCCTGTTCGGCCACGAGAAAGGTTCCTTTACGGGCGCAATCCAGACGCGCATCGGGAAATTCGAACTGGCCGACGGCGGAACGATTTTTCTCGATGAAATCGCAGAAATGCCGCTGGACATGCAGGTAAAGCTCCTGCGCGTTCTGGAGGAGAGGACCATCGAACGAGTCGGCGGAAAGCGGCCGATTCCAATCGATATCAGAATCATTACAGCAACGAACCGGCAATTGGCGCAGGAGGTCAAAGCCAATCGCTTCCGCGACGATCTCTTTTATCGCCTGAATGTCCTGCGCATCGTCCTGCCGCCGTTGCGGAATAGAAAAGACGAGATTTACCAACTGGTTCCCTTCTTTATTCGGAAAATCGCGCCGATGTTTGATAAGAAGGTCGATGAGATTTCGCAGGGTTACTATGCGGCGCTGGTCAACTATCCATGGCCGGGCAATATCCGGGAGCTCCGGAACGCAGTGGAGTACTCTCTTGCGATCCTTGATGGGACGGTCCTCCTGGAAGAGCATGTGCTGGGGTTCTTCCGCCAGGGATCGCCGGAGAGCCCGCCCCGTGTCGAAGAAACGATCCCCGCCGGCGCGTTTCCCCATCGTCGCAGGAACCTCGAGGAAGAGGCCATGGAGGCCATTCGCAATGCGATAGAGGATGCAAAGGGAAACAAGCTCAGGGCGGCGAAGAACCTGTCCATCAGCCGCGCAACGCTTTATCGCTACTTGAAAAAGTTATCCTGAAAGCCCGCCTTTTTCTGTCTTTTCTGAGACAGGTTGTCTTACCGTGAGACATCTTCCGGCGATTTTTCTGCCACCTCGATGGCGCGTTTCCGCGTGCCTTTGTTTCCCAATCTGTTGAAATGCATGGATATTGCCCTGCCTTCCGGAAACCGTCCTGATTCTGGCACTGTTTGTGCTGCTTTAAGGCCATCCCTGAGTTCGCCTGTCTTTGATCAACGGAATGTTTTTTGACGGTCAGTTTTCTCAAACGAAAGGATGAAGGAGGGTACGATGAAAAGAAGGAAGTTGTTGAAGTTGTTGGTTTGTGTCGGGTTGATTGTGGCTGTGCAGCTTGCAACGATCTCCATGGCAAGCGCCGCCGTCAACTGGAGGATGCCGTGCTTCTGGGCCAAGGGCAGCTACTATTACACGATCAACGGGCCCGAATTCGCCGACCTGGTGAAGAAGATGAGCAACGGCGAAATGAACATCACCGTTTTCGGCCCCGGAGAGCTCGTGAAAGCCCTCGACCAGGTTGATGCGATCTCTCGCGGAACCTTCGAGATGATGGTCTGGCATGACGGTTACTGGGCCGGCAAGGACATCGGAATCGGGTACTATGGCTATATCCCCTTCGCCAAGATGACCTACGATGATTTCGATTACTGGATGCAGGAAGAAGGCGGCCTGGAAATGGCCAGGGAATTTTACAGCAAGTCCAACATCTATTACATCGGCGGCGGCGGCTACAACGATCTCGAACCCGTATTCTCGAAGAAACCCATCAACAAACTGGAGGACTTCAAGGGACTGAAGATGCGCTCCTCCGGTGTGGCGCTTTCCTTCTTCAAAGAGATGGGCGCATCCGTGGTCGCTCTCGGCGGCGATGAAACCTACGAAGCCCTGTCCAGGGGCGTTATCGATGCCGTTGAGCACACCCCCTCTTCGATGATGCTGGATATGGGTATCCATGAAGTGACGAAGTATGCCGTCGAGCCGATGGCCCATCAGCCGTTCACGAACATCGCCTATTACGCGAACGCGGAGGCATGGAAGAAACTCCCCGATCACCTCAAGGCCGTCGTGACGGCGGCGACACGGGTGCAGTATCTGCGCCTCAGGAACGAATCGCACAAGAAAGAACCGGAAGCCAAAAAGTTCCTGATCAGCAAAGGCATGAAATTCATTTCCTTCCCTCAGAAGGAACAGGACAGGATGGCAGCCGTCGCCCAGAAACTCTGGAAAGTACACGCAAAACAGACCCCCTTCGCCGGCAAGGTGATCAAATCGATGACCGACTACCTGAAGAAAGAGGGGCGTCTCCCGGCAAACTATAAGCTGGATTGATCGCTTCGGTTGAGAAAAAAGGGATCGCTGATATCGATCAGCACCAAGGGTCTGTCCGGGAAGGCGCGGCGGATTTCATGAAGACGCGCCTTTCCCGGGCAGACACCGGACAACCGAACGAGCCAAAATGCAGGGGGAAGATGTCGGAGGGTCCGGCAGGATTCCGGGGCTGATGTCCCGTCAGCCGGTGCAGACCCCGTGATGAGGTCGGTGGGGAGCTCGGGGAAAAGGAGGTATCATCGTGAAAGAACGTTTGCTGAAGACCATTGATCTTCTCAGTTCACAGGCTGGCAATTTCGGCGCAGTCCTGACGGCAATCGCCATTGTGATCATGATTCCGGAAGTGATTGCGCGCTACATATTCGGGGTTTCCTTCATCAGTGTTCAGGACCTGGTCTGGTTCCTCTGCGGCGCCATGTACGCGATCGGCGGCGCCTATACGACGATGAAAAACGGCCATGTGAACGTCGACGTCGTCTACTCAATGCTCAGGCCGCGCAACCGTGCAATCCTGGATCTGGTTTCTTTTCCGATCGTTCTTATCTTTCTGATTCCGCTTCTCTGGCAGGGGTCATTGGGCTTCTGGGACTCTGCCAAGACGTTCGAACAGACCGTGGCGCCGTGGGGCGGCCCCGTTTGGCTTTTCAAGTTGACGCTCCCCGTGGGGACTTTTCTGCTGATCCTTGCGGAATTTGCCAAATTCATCCGCAGCATCGATACGGTAGGAAAGGAGAGCAGCCATGTCAATTGAAATGTCTTTGGTCCTTCTCTTTGGCGCCCTCATCCTGTTCCTTGTCATGGGAATGCCGATTGCCTACGCAACAGGCGCTTCCGGCATGATAGGACTTCTGATCATATGGGGACCGAGCAATACGTTTCTCGTTGCCGCCCGCGCGCTCCAGAACATGAACAGCTATACCCTTGTGGCCCTTGCGCCCTTCATCATGATGGGGATGGTGCTGGAGCGATCGGGCATCGGCCGGGAACTCTTCGACTGCGTATATCAGTGGGCGGGCGACTTCAGGGGTTCCCTGGCGGTGACCACGATCATCGTCTGCGCGATCATGGCGGCGATGACCGGTGTCGTCGGCGCCGCCGTAACCACCGTGGGCCTGATCGCCCTCCCGGCCATGCTCAGGCAGAATTACAACAAGCATGTGGCGCTGGGGTGCTGCTGTGCCGGAGGCTCCCTGGGGGTTCTCATTCCGCCCAGCGTCATCTTCATCATTTACGGCGCCTGCACCAATATCTCCGTTGGGAAACTGTTCATGGGAGGGTTTGCCACCGGAGGCCTGCTGGCTGCCATGTACATCGCCTATGTCGTCATACGGAGCTATCTGCAGCATGACTTTGCCCCGCCGCTGCACAAGGACGACCAGCTTCCATTCGAGGCCAAGGTGCGCCTTCTCAAAGGGGTCATCGCCCCGGTCGTCATTGTCGTCGTGGTCCTCGGGGTCATCTTCGGAGGTTTCTGCACCCCCACCGAAGCGGCAGGCGTGGGAGCGGTGGCTTCGCTGATCTTCGCCTCGCGCCGCCCCGGTTTCAACTGGGCAATGTTCAAAGGCATCATGCTGGACACGGTGAAAGCGACCTGTATGGTCATGTGGATCATCTTCGGATCATCCTTCTTCGTGGCGGTCTTCGCCGGTTCCGGCGGCTCCGCATTGGTGGAAAACCTGCTGCTGACGGGAGTGGGGAACCGCTGGATCACGATTCTGATCATCATGGCTATCCTCTTCATCCTGGGATGTTTCATGGATACGATCGCGATCGTCCTCCTCTGTGCCCCGATTTTCACGTCGATCATCATCGCCCTCAAGTTCGACCCGATCTGGTTCGGGATTCTCTTCAACGTGAACCTTCAGATGGCGTACATCAGCCCGCCTTTCGGCTACAGCCTCTTTTATCTGAAGGGGGTTTCTCCTCCAGGGATCACCACGGGCGATATCTATCGTTCGGTCTGGCCCTTCATCGCCCTTCAGGTCATCGGTATTGCGCTGCTGATAAAGTATCCCGTCCTGTGCACGTGGCTGGCCGACATCATGATCAAGTGAGGCAGCCCGTCATGAAGAATCGTATGTCCCATGAGTTGTAGCGGTTACGATCATTGACAACGAAGAGAGGGACGGAAGAAAAGGGGTCATCAGGGGTGCGGTCGTGGAAAGTATGTTTCGATTTTTCCCTGGCCGCACCCCTTCTGGTTCATAGATACGGCCTGCAAGGACAGGTTTTCACCGGATGGGATTGCGGTCGACAGTAACGGCAACGAAACACAAAAGGAGAAATAGGCAATGCGATTACAGAATAAAGTTGCGGTGATTACGGGGGCGGGTTCAGGCATGGGACGCGCCACATCCGTTTTGTTTGCCAGGGAAGGCGCCAAGGTCGTCGTGGCTGACATCAACGACAGGGGCGGAGCGGAGACCGTCGACCAGATACGCTCCGCCGGCGGAGACGCGTTCTATGTTCACACGGATGTCTCAAGGGCCGCCGATGTGAAGAATCTGGTCGACACCGCCGTGAAGAAGTACGGCAAGCTGGATATTATGTACAACAACGCCGGCCATCCGGGGAAAAACACGCCGATTGAAGACACCGAGGAGGGGCTCTTCGACCTCGTTTACGGCGTGAACGTCAAAGGGATTCTCTGGGGCGCCAAGTACGCCGTGCCGGTGATGAAAAAGCAGGGTTACGGCGTCATCCTGAATACGGCCTCCGTTTCCGGCGACAGGCCGAGGCCCGGGATGCTGGTTTACGCAAGCTCCAAAGGCGCGGCGATTCTGCTGACGAAGGGTCTGGCCGTGGAACTGGCGCCTTTCAAGATCCGCGTCAACTGCATCAACCCGGTGGCGGCGGAGACCCCGATGCTGAAGGAGTTCGCCCCCAAGAACGTGTCGGAGGATGAACTGAGGCAGAAGTTCACCGCCACGGTCCCGATCGGAAGACTGGCGACGGCGGATGATGTGGCCTATGCGGCCTTGTATCTGTGCAGCGACGAGGCTTCCATCGTTACGGGCGCCGTCCTGCACGTCGACGGCGGACGGAACGTATAGAAGAGCCGTTCCCAAAAGGTGCTGTATGCTTGGGTATGCGGGAAAGATCCTGCGCATCGATTTGACGAACAGGAAGATATCGGAAGAGGTTTTGAGCCCGGAAAAGGCTGAAACCTGGGTAGGCGGCGCCGGGTTGGGGGCAAGGATCCTCTATGATGAGGTTCCGCCTTCAGCCGGCTATGACAGTCCGGAGAACAAGATCATCTTCGCTTCCGGCCCGCTGGGCGCAACGAGTGTCAACGGATCGGGGACGATCGCCGTCATTACCAGGGGCGCCCTTACGGGCGGTGTGGCATCGAGCCAGGCCAACGGATTTTTCGGCGCCTATCTGAAGTTCTGCGGCTACGATGCCTTCATCATCGAGGGCCAGTCCCCCGACTGGGTCTATCTGTATATCAGCGACACCGGCGTCGAAATAAGGAATGCCGGTCACCTGCTGGGGAAGAGCACCTGGGACACGGAAGATGTTCTGACCGGGGAGATCGAAGGCAAGACCAGCATCTACAGCATCGGCCCGGCGGGAGAGCACAAGGTCCGTTATGCGGCCATCGTGGGCGATCACGGGCACGTCGTCGCTCACAACGGCACAGGATCGGTGCTGGGTGCGAAGAAACTCAAGGCCATCGCCGTTCTGAGAGGCAAGAAGAGATTTCCCGTTGCCGACGATGCGGCATTGAAAAAGACTGCGCGTGAGTTGGCTGAGGGGGCGAAGAAAGTCGGCCTTGGCACAGGGATCAGCACGTCGGGGACTGGAGAGATCTTTCCCGTCTATTACAGCAAGGGCGGCATCCCGATCAAGAACTACGCCCGCAGCGTCTTCTTGCCCGATGAGCACTACGAGAAGTATTCGGGAGTCGGTTTGCGCGCCCACTTCGAACATCGGAAGAAGAGCTGCTATGCCTGCGCATGGGCCCATTGCGCTTACATCAAGATCAAAAAGGGGAAGTTTGCGGGCCGGGAGGGGGAAGAGCCGGAGTTCGAGGCGCTTACCGGTATGGGGCCCAATCTCGGGATCTCCGATCTGGATGCAACGGTATATCTGGGAGTGCTCGCGGACAACCTCGGCATGGATGTCAACGAATCGAGCTGGACGCTCGGTTGGGTCATGGAGTGTTTCGAGAAGGGATTGCTGAAAGAAGCGGATCTCGATGGGATCAGGCCGACCTGGGGCAATGCGGAGGCCGTGGAGGCGCTGCTGATCAAGATCTCTACGCGCTCCGGATGCGGGGCCTGGCTGGCCGAGGGCGTGAAGCGGTCGGCCGAGCGGATCGGCGGAAAAGCCATCGAGTATGGGGTTTATACATTGAAGGGCAATACCCCCCGGGGGCACGATCACCGCGCGCTGTGGACCGAGTTCCTGGACACCGTCACGTCCAGCACGGGAACGATCGAAGCCACGGGAGGCACCGTGAATGCCGCCCAGCATGGCCTGAGTCCGGTCACGGACCCCTTTTCCTGGAAACAGATCGCCACCCTGAACGGCAAGACGAACGGCCGCCGCGTTTTTGAAGATTCTCTGGGCATCTGCCGTTTTCCCAACGAAGACATCGCCCTGATCGTGAAGGCGGTAAACCTGGCGACGGGATGGAACTGGGATGTCGACCGGGCCATGAAGACGGGCCGCCGCATCGCCAATCTGCTGAGAATCTACAACTTCAGGTGCGGCATCACGGCGGAAACAGAGTTTCCCTCGAAGCGCTATGGGTCGACCCCTCATGACGGTCCTGCGGCCGGCATGGAGCCGGGGAAGGTATGGCTGAGCATGAGGGCCCTGTTCTATGAAACGATGGGCTGGGACCGGGAAACCGGGAAGCCGCTGCCGGAAACATTGCGGGATCTGGGGCTTGGAGAATATATCGGCGACTTGTACCCCGAAAAATAACGGCTGCGGAGGACGGACGCGCGGGGAAGGTCCGCAGGCCGGCAAGGACAAGGACCCGGGCTTTGTCTTTCCGTCTGCCATGAAAAGGGGCTGTCTCAAGGTGAGACAGCGGCCGTCGATTCTATCGCGGTTTGTTCCTGAATTGTCGGAGCGAGATCTGTCATTGATTGGAATATCATGAGTTTGTATCTGCACCGGGGAGCCACTGACCTTGCATGCCTGCACGATTCTTCTTCAGGAGAACGGCAGACGGGTGATCTGGCGTGCGACTTCGAATGCCCGGATACCGGTGAAAATGCGAACGGCAATATTCTCGACATTAGAGAAGTATCTCTTCAATTTGGAGGAATCCGGGCGATGAACCAGATCAGCCTGGAAGTCGGACAGGGGCTGCTGTTCTCCCTGATCGGACCGCATGGCGCCGGCAAGACGAGCCTCGTCAACTGCATCTCCAGATTCTACCGGCCAAGCAGCGGCAGAATTTTCTTCAAGGACCGGGATATTACGCAGCTGAAACCCCATGAAGTCGTCCGCTGCGGCATCTCGAGAACCTTTCAGAATATCGAGCTCTTCAAGGAGATGAGTGTCTTGGACAACATCAAACTCGGGCGCCACATCCACCTGCACACCGGTCCCTTATCCGGCATGTTGTACTGGGGAAAGGCGAGCCGGGAAGAAGGGGAGCTGGAAGCGTTTCTCGATAGGGAAATCCTTGCCCTTCTCGATCTTTCGTCAATCAAGGACCGCGTGGTTTCAACGCTGCCATACGGCGTGCGAAAGCGCGTCGATCTGGCCCGGGCACTTGCCGGCAAGCCGGAATTCCTCATTCTCGATGAACCCGTTGCCGGAATGAACCGGGACGATTCCCGCGATATGATCGAGCATGTGCTTGAGATCAAGAAGGCATGGGGGCTGACCGTTTTCCTCATCGAACACGACATGGAAGTCGTGATGAGCATATCCGACCGGATCGCCGTTCTGAACTTCGGGGAAAAGATCGCCGAGGGTACAGTTGGAGAAGTTCAGCAGAATCCGGAAGTGATCCGGATCTACCTCGGGCACGTATAACGGCGAAAGGAAGAAAGAACCGTGACGCTTTTTCTTAACGCCCTGATTGCCGGTATAGCGACGGGCAGCATCTATTCCCTGATCGCGATCGGACTGGTGCTCATCTTCAAGTCGAGCGGCGTCATCAATTTTGCCCAGGGATCGATGGTCATGGTCGGCGCTTTCCTGGCCTATGCGTTCGTCGTCCAAATGCACCTCCCCATCCTCTTGAGCCTTGTGCTGGCCCTCCTGATCTCGGCTCTTCTCGGCGTCCTGATCGAGCGATTCGCGCTTCGCCACCTGACCGGCGCTCCTCTTATTTCCATCCTCATGGTGACGCTGGGCATCTCCATCATCATAGATGGGGGGGCGTTGGCGATCTGGGGTTCGAGCAACTTCACCTTCCCCGGCCTGTTCCCGCCTTTTTCCATTTCCATGGCGGGCATCGAGATTTCCTCCACGTACCTGTGGAGCTTCATCTTTTCCATGGTTTTCCTGGGGCTTTTTCTTCTTTTCTTCAAGTACTCGGGGTTGGGTCTTGCCATGCGCGCCGCCGCCGACAACCAAAAGGTTTCGATCGCTCTTGGCATCAGCCCGAAAAGAGTTCTTGCCATGACGTGGGCCATCAGTGCCGTCATCGCAACGGTCGGCGGAATTTTGCTCGCCGGCACCAGTTCGCTTCACATCAGCCTCAGTACCATCGGTTTGACCGTCTTCCCGGTCGTTATCCTGGGAGGTCTGGACAGCATCACCGGCGCCGTAGTGGGAGGCCTCGTGGTGGGTGTGATTGAACAGTTTTCCGGAGTGTACATCGCCCCGCTCGTCGGCGGCGCGTTTCAGCAGGTTGCCGCATTCGGGTTCCTGCTGATCATGCTCCTCGTAAAGCCTTATGGACTCTTCGGAACGAAGGAAGTTGAAAGGCTGTGACGGTGATGGAATCTCGTCCTCAAAAGCGATGGCTGTGGGTTCTCGTCGGTCTTCTGGTTTTCCTGGTTTTTCCCTTCAGCCTCTCGAACTATACGAAATATATTCTTTTTCTGGTGAACATCACGGCGATCGGCGTGATCGGCGCAGTGGGGCTCAATATCCTGACCGGCTACACGGGGATGATCTCCATGGGACAGGCGGCATTCATGGGTGTGGGGGCCTATACCGTGGCAATTCTCAGCACCCAGGTGAGCGCCCTTCCAGCTGCTTTCAATCTGCTCGCGGCCGGTTTCATCACCATGGTCGTCGGGATCGTCGCAGGCATGCCGTCGCTGCGCCTGAAGGGGTTCTATCTGGCCATGGCGACGCTGGCCGCCCAGTTCCTGCTGGAGTATCTCTTCAAGAACTGGGAAGGACTGACCAAGGGCGTGGCGGGGATTTTCGTCACGCCGCCGACCGTCTTCGGCATCTATATGAACGACGACCGGCTTTTTTATTTCATCGTTGTTCCTCTGGCGGTCGTCGCCGTCATCGCAACGAAGAATCTCTTCCGGACGAACGTGGGACGCTCGTTCATGGCCATTCGCGACCGGGATATCGCCGCGGGCTTGATCGGGATCAACGTCCTGAAATACAAGCTGCTTTCCTTCGCGATCTCCTCCTTTTTTGCCGGCGTGGCCGGGGGGCTCTGGTGCTACTACATGACGATCATCAACCCGGAGGCCTTTCAGCTGGCGACATCCATCGATTACATTGCCATGATCATCGTCGGAGGCATGGGGACGATCCTGGGGGCCGTCTACGGGGCGATTTTCGTCACGCTTCTTCCCGAAGCGATTCAGCGGACGATGGAGATTCTGCAGCCCATCCTCCAGATCGATTACACGTTTGTCGCCTTCAAACAGATCATTTTCGGCTTTTTCATCGCCGTCTTTCTGATCTACGAACCCAAGGGGCTGGCGGAAATCGTTCCCAGAATCGGCAGGAAGGTTCAGGCTTGGGTGAATGCCAGACATCCGCAGTGAAGGTCGAGTTGCAGGGCATGGAAAGAAATTTCGGGGCCAGACTATCTGCCAAAAGGATGACGGAATGAAGAAGGCTCTCTGCGGGGCGTTGCTTTGTCTGCTGGCGGTTCTTGTTCCTCCGGTTTCTGCGGGAGAAATACCGGTCGGGATCTACGGGACGCTGTCGGGAACGGACACGGATGTGAACGGCATGTCCTATGCGCCGCGCGATTTCCTGACCTATGTCAACGAAAAATTCGGCGGCGTCAT
Organism: Syntrophaceae bacterium UBA6109; assembly: GCA_002428445.1. The sequence continues at coordinate 133,300 of DIWJ01000052.1, read as the reverse complement.
GGGCCACAAATACGTGCCGATTCTGCTGGACGGGAAGAATCAGATTCCGGAGGAGGTGAAGATCTTCAAGCGGCTCGTGGACGTCGACAAGGTCGTGATCATCAACGGCTGGTCGACGGGAGGAACGAAGGCCTTGAGGGATCAGATCAATACGCTGGTCAAGATTCCCTTCATCGCGCAGACCCTGGCCGCTGACGTGCTTGATCCCGTCAAGTACCGTTACCTGTTTGTCCTCGGCCCCACCTATGAAGAACAGGTTGTCATCAGCATGAACTGGGCTGCCCAGAAGAAGGTCAGGACTTTTGCCTTTGTTCACGCGGACAACGAATACGGCCGGGGGCCGGTGAGAAACGCGACCGAAAAGAGGATACCCGAAAAGCTGGGCCTGGAAATGGTGGGAGACATCGAATATCCCGGCGCCGCGCCCGATTTCACCCCGCAACTCCTGCGGGTCAAGGAATTGAATCCCGATTACGTTTACATTCAGGATTCCGTCAACAACACGATCAAGGTGCTTCGAGACGCGGCAAAGGTCGGGATTCCCGCCGGCAAGTTCATCGGCAATTGCTACAATTTCAGCCACCTGATTCCGGAGACGGCCGGAAAGGGCGCCGAGGGATTCAAGGCGCTTCAGATCAATGCCGACTGGGGAGAGGACATCCCCATGATGAAGGAAATTATGGAGTTCGCAAAAACCCACAAGGTCGCCAAGGAAGACACCTATTATACCAAGGGCTGGGTTGAGGGGAAGATCATCCACGAGAGCATCGGGAGGGTCCTGCAGAAGACCGGCGGAAAGATACCGGCGAGCATCGCCAGATTTCGCAACATGGTTCGGGACGAGTTGGAAAATCTGGAGAATTTTGAGACGGGAGGGGGGACGCCGCCTCTGACCTTCAAGAATCACCGGGGACATACCCAGGCCCGGATCATCGAGGTCAGGGGAGGCAAATACGCTCCCGTCAGCGACTGGATCAAGACGCACAATCCATGATCAAAGGGATGGAGGATTCCTTCAGGCGTCATGTTGCTCAAATGTAAGAACGTCGAGGTTCTCTACGGCGATATCATTCTCGCCCTGAAGGGGATCAGCCTGGAAGTGGCCGAGCGGAATGTCGTCAGCATTCTCGGTGCCAACGGCGCCGGGAAATCCACGCTTCTGAGATCCATCTCCGGGCTCCTGTCTCTGGAAGGTGGACGCGTCAGAGCGGGCGAAATCTGTTTCGAAGGGAAGCGGATCGACGGGGTGGAACCGTCGCAAGTTGCCCGTTCCGGGATCTCGATGGTTATGGAAGGCAGGGGCTTGTTCCGCACCCTGAGCGTGGAAGAAAATCTGAAGGTGGGCACGCTCATGCGAAAGGACGGGGGAAAGAAGATTCGCGAAGATCTCGACGCGATCTTCCAGATCTTTCCTGTTTTCAAGGAAAGGCGGGTGCAGATTGCCGGGACCATGAGCGGCGGAGAGCAGCAGATGCTGAGCATCGCCATGGCCATGATGACGAAACCGAAACTGCTCCTGCTGGACGAACCTTCTTTGGGGCTGGCGCCTCTTGTCTCGGAACAGGTCTTCGAGGCGGTGAAGAGACTCAACGCGGAACTGGGAACGACGATTCTCCTGGTGGAACAGAATGCGTTCTTTTCCCTGGCGATATCCGATTTTGTTTATGTGGTTACCCTCGGGAAGGTTGCCGCCATGGGGAGGGCGGACGAATTCCTGGGGAAGGACATCAGCCATTATTACCTGGGGGGAGCGGCGGAAGGTGCGGCTTGATGCATGGCCGCGGAGGATGGACGCGGATGGCATTTTCTATTGAAGAGACGGGAGGAGAAGTCATGGGAGAGCAAGGGAAAAAAGTCGCGAAAGGTCGTCTTGCGGCGTTGGTCGGTCCGACGCAGATTGAAATCCAGGAATACCCTCTGCCGGAAGTGGAGAAGGGGGCGGTCCTGACGAAGGTTCTCCGCAGCAATCTCTGCGGGAGCGAGCTTCACATCTGGCACTGGACGCATCCCCTGATCAAGAATGCCGTCCTGGGACATGAGATGATCGCACAGATCGAGGTATTGGGAGAGGGCGTCGAAACCGATTATGCCGGAACGGCGGTGAAAAAGGGAGACCGTGTGGTCGCCCCGTATTATCTCACCTGCCAGAAGTGCGGTCCCTGTTCCCGCGGCGATTTTCATATGTGTTTGAACGCCTATCGCTGGTGGGCCCAGCCGCCGGACAAGTATCCTCATTTCACCGGAACGTTTGCCACGCATTATTACATTCAGCCGGGGCAGTATTTCTACCGGGTGCCCGACGAACTGCCCAGCAGCATCGTTGCCGGCGCCAACTGCGGCCTTTCGCAGGTCCTTTTCGGCCTGGAGAAGGCGGCGCTGACATCTGGCGAGCATCTGGTCATCATGGGCGCGGGCGGTCTGGGGTTGTACGCTACGGCAGTGGCCAGTGAAAAGGGAGCGATCGTCACGGTGGTGGACGCCATTGCATCGCGACTGGCGGTGGCAAAGGCGTTCGGAGCGGACCACACGGTCGATCTGCAGGCTTTTTCCGGGGACGCCCTGTCCAAGAAGATCCTCGAGATCACAGGCGGGGCCGGGGCGGATGTCGTCCTGGAGGTCGCCGGCGTCTCGGCTGCATTCACCCAGGGGATCCAGCTGGTGCGGACCTGCGGACGATTGATTTCCATCGGCAATGTGAGTATTGACAAGAAATTCGAGGTGCCGCTCGCGCCGGGCTGGATCACGCGGAAATCGGTCAACATCATCGGCGTGGTGCGCTACAACCCCTGGTACCTGCTGAAGGCCTTGAAATTTCTCCAGCGGACCTTCAGGAAGGTGGATTATGAGCAGCTGACGGATGCGACATTCAGCCTCGACCAGGTGCAGGAGGCGCTGGAGAAGTCTGAAAAGCGGATCGTCACGCGAGCCGTGATCGTGCCGAATCCATAACCGGTTGAGCGGTCTGCCGCTGAAAGGGCAGCGAGCGACGAAATCTATAGAAAGAGGGTGGAGACCATGGACAAGTTCCTGCGTGTCAACGTTGACAGTATGGCCGCCGCTACCGAGCCGGTGGCCGAGAAGTACGCAAAAGTCGGAGGGAGGAGCCTGATCGCCAAGCTTCTGCTGGATGAGGTCAAACCGACGTGCGAGCCCCTCGGCAAGAACAACAAGCTGATCCTCGCGACCGGCCTGCTTGCGGGAACGGGCGGATCGAGTGTGAGCCGGATTTCGATCGGCGCGAAAAGCCCTCTAACGGGCGGCATCAAGGAGAGCAACTCCGGCGGCGTCTCGGTGGACCAACTGTCCCGGCTGGGCATCAAGGCGGTGATCATCGAGGGCGCTCCGAAGGACTGGCACCTGCTGAGGATCACCTCGGAAGGCTGCAGTTTCCTTCCGGCAGCAGAATATCTCGGGATGGGAACCTATGCCCTGTGCGAGGCTCTGCTGAAGAAATTCCCCAAGGCGGCGATCAGCTGCATCGGTCCGGCGGGTGAGAGACAGTATCTTTCCGCCGGCATCTTCCACACGGATATCGACGGAAAGCCCGGCAGGACCAGCGCGCGCGGGGGGCTCGGCGCGGTGATGGGCGCCAAGAAGATCAAAGCCATCGTCATTGAGGGGAGGGGGGCGGTTCCCCTGGCGAACCCGGAGAAGTTCAAGGAAGTGAGGAAGGCCTATACGAAGCTGCTGATGGACGCCCCGAGCAGCAAGGCCTACCGGGAGTTCGGCACGGCGGCGATGGTGCAGAAGATGAACGCCCAGGGCGGCCTGCCGGTCAACAATTTCAGCCGCGGCCGTTTCGACCGGGTGGATGACATCAGCGCCGAGAAGATGGTCGAAATTATCCAGAAGAGAGGGGGCGAGGGGAGGACGACGCATCAATGCATGCCGGGCTGTGTGATCGGCTGCTCGAATGTCTATCCCGACGCCAACGGCAAGACCATTGTCTCTCCCTTGGAATACGAGACGATCGGATTGATGGGCTCCAACCTGGGGATCGGGGACCTGGATGTCATCGCCAGGCTTGACTATCTCTGCAACGACATGGGAGTCGATACCATTGATACCGGGGCCGCCATCGGCGTAGCCATGGAAGCGGGGCTTGCCAAATTCGGAGACAGCGACTCCGCCTTCCGTCTCATGGAAGAGATGAAGCAGGGGACGGTTCTGGGGAGGGTGATCGGCAGCGGCGCTGCAATCACCGGCAGGGTATTGGGTGTGCTCAACGTGCCGGCGGCGAAGGGGCAGGCCTTTGCCGCCTACGATCCACGGGCAATCAAGGGGATGGGAACCACCTATGCGACGTCGGCGATGGGGGCCGATCACACCGCCGGTCCGACGGCGCGGTCTCCGGTCGATCATATCGATCCGAAGGGCCAGGCGGCTCTTTCTTTGAAGCTCCAGAAAATCATTACGATTCTTGACTGCACCGGGCTCTGCATGTTCACCGTCGGCGCCGTCGGACCGCGCCTCGATCTCATCCTCGATATGCTGAATGCGCGGTACGGCTGGGATCTGGATATGGCATGGTTCGAGCGGATGGGCATCGAGACCCTGAAAGACGAGTACCGGTTCAATGAGCTTGCCGGATTCAACCGCGCGAGCCACCGCCTGTCCGAGGCGTTCACGGAAAGAGAACTCCCGGACGTGAAGACGGTATTCGACGTTTCTGATGAAGATATCGACCAACTTCTGCAGTACCAATAGGAGGGAACAAATGGAGGGGAATTTTTTGAAGACATTCGGCGTGGCTGCTCCGGAGATCCTGTTCGGCATCGGGACGATCGAACAGTTGGGGGCGCGGGTGAAGGGTCTGGGCGCAGAGAAGGTGTTGATCATTACCGACGAGGGAGTCGCCGCGGCCGGCATTCTGGCCCGGGTCGTCGGGATTCTGGAGAAGAGCGGGCTTTCCTGCGGCGTCTTCGACAAGGTGGAGAAGGAGCCTTCCGTGGAAAACGTGGAGAGCGCGTTTCAGGCGGCTTCCGGTAAATCCTACCAGCTGCTGATCGGCCTGGGCGGCGGCAGTTCCATTGACGTTACGAAGATGGCCTCCGTGCTGATGAAACACGGCGGAGAAATCCGGAATTATTTCGGGCTCGACAAGGTGCCCGGCAGAGGGCTCCCGACGATCTTCATCCCCACGACGGCCGGGACGGGGTCCGAGGTCAGCCGGTTCGCGATCTTCGACGACCGGAAGGCGAAGACCAAGCTGGGCGCGGTCAGCCGCCACCTCATGGCGGATCTGGCCCTGCTCGATCCCGCGCTGACCGCGACCATGCCGCCTTCGGTCACGGCATCGACCGGCGCCGACGCATTCATCCACGCCGTGGAAGGATACGTCGCGGTCAACGCGTCTCCCATCTCGGATGTCCTGGGGCTGGAAGCCGTCCGGATCATCTATGAGTATCTGCCCGTTGCTTACGCGGACGGCGGGAACATGCAAGCCCGCTACTGGATGGCCTACGGCAGCATGCTGGGGGGGCTGATGCTGAATCTTGCCGGCGCCAGTTCATCCCACGCACTGGCCTATCCCATCGGATCGCAGTACCATGTCCCGCACGGGGTAGGATGCATGCTGACCTTCCTGGAGGTGATGGAGTATTTCGCCATGGCCAACGTTCCGAAATTTGTCCGGATGGCCCAGGCCATGGGCGTGAAGACGGAATCGATGAGCCCCCGCGAGGCTGCCGAACAGGCCGTCGTGGAGATGCGGAAGCTCGCGGAGTATATCGAAATCCCGCACAAGCTGAGCGCCATCAAAATGGACAAGAGCCTGATCGAGCCCTTTGCGAAGTCCGTCGTCGCCAATCAGCAGCGGCTGCTGACCAACGGCCCCAGAAAGCTGACCGAAAAGGATATCCGGACGATTTACGAACGGTCGTATTAGGACGGATCGGCCGGGATCGGGGGTGTGCAGCGGGAAACCCGTCGCCTTACAAGTCGCCGCGATGAGGTTCAATATTTTCTCTGCATGCCCCCGCCTCCGGCAGCGTTGCGCATCCGTTCTTGCCGGTTCGAACGAGATGAAGAGCGGAACCGGGTGATGCAAACGCTGTCGCCGCCCCGATTGCCTCGGAAAGCAGCCGGGACGGGAAAATGACGTGCAAGAGGAGTCTGCAGTGAAGATCATGGTCTGCTATGACGGGTCCGAATCGTCTCAGGAGGCGGTCAAATTTGCAGTGAAGCAGGCAAAGCTTTCCGCCGCCAGAGTTTACATTCTCACCTCGATGGAGAAAGGGTCCGAGAAACAGCAGCAGGACATCGGAAAGGCCGAACGCGAGCTCGATTACGCAAGGTCCGTCTTTGAGCGGGAAAACATACCCTGCGAAGCGCATCTCCTGATCCAGGGATTATCGCCGGGGGAAGATATCGTGAAGTTCGCGAACGAGGAGCGGATCAACGAAATTGTCATCGGCGTCGAGAAAAAATCCAAGGTCGGAAAATTGTTTTTCGGTTCGACCGCCCAATACGTCATTCTCGAGGCCCCCTGCCCGGTCGTCGCGGTCAAATAGGATGCGGTTCCTCAGCCGATGATGATTCCATGGAGACCACGATCATGGCGGAACTCACAGTCGAAGTGCGGGCCTTCGCGGATTTTCGGAGCGTCCTGGGCGCGCGCACGAAGGTTGTGCTCGTGCAGGGGCAGACGGTAAAAGACCTGCTGGAAATCCTCTCTGAAAGACACAGCGGCTTGCGGCAAAAAATCTTCGATTCCGAGGGCCGGCTTGGCGAAGGCGTCGATATCATCCTCAATGGCCGCAACATCGGTTACACGAAAGACCTGACCGTGAAACTCCGGGACGGCGACGAGATCTTCTTTTTCCCACCCCTGTCAGGCGGATGAGAAATAGCCTTCTTTTTCGGGATCAGGGATGCCACCGGACCACCGCGGAGTTGCCGAGGCGGCAGGCAGGATCGCCTAACGCTGCGGAAGCCGGACGGTCCTGGCGTAAAGGTCGTATTCCGCCGCATCCGTGATCTGTACAGTGACGATATCGCCCGGTTTCAGCGACCGGCCGCGGACGTATGCCACTCCGTCGACTTCCGGCGCCTGGCGCCTCAGGCGGCCGATGGAATCGTATCCGGGATCGTCGCTTCTTCCCTCGATCAGGACTTCCCGCGTTGAGCCGACGAGCGTCCTGTTGATCGCCAGCGAAATCCCCGCCTGCTCCTCGAGAATCGCTTCCCGCCGCCGCACCATTTCCTTCCGTCCGATACGGGGACCCATCGCCGCCGCCTTGGTGCCCTCCTCGGGAGAATAGGGAAAAACGCCCAGGTGATCGAAGCGCGCGTCGCAGACGAAGCCGGACAGTTCGTTAAAGGCTGTTTTCGTCTCGCCGGGAAAACCGACGATGAGCGAGGTGCGAAGGGCAATATCCGGCATCGCTTCCCGCGCCGCGCGGATGGCCCGGCGGATGGCCCGGCTTCCGCCCCTGCGGCCCATCGCCCGCAGGATCCCGTCAGCGATGTGCTGGATGGGGATGTCGAGGTAGCGGCAGATTTTCGGATTTGCCGCCATGGCGGACAGGAGTTTCTCGTCGATCCGGTGCGGGTAGGCGTACAGGAGGCGGATCCAGCGCAGGCCGCCGATCGCGCCGAGTCCCGCCAGCAGTTCCGCAACGTGCGGCCTGCCCTTCAAATCCCGGCCGTAGGCCGTCGTGTCCTGCGCGACGAGAATGATCTCCTTTGCGCCACGGGCGACGAGGGCTTCCGCCTCGGCGAGGACGTCGTCGGGAGGCCGGCTGCGTGCCCTGCCGCGTATGGAGGGGATGACGCAGTAGGAGCAGCGGTTCGAGCAGCCGTCGGCGATCTTCAGGAAGGCCGTGAAGGAAGCCGCCAGTTCGTGGCGGGGAAGGCCGGCATCCATGAGGAAGCGGGGCGGTCTTGTCGGATACCGGGGCGGAGGACACTCCGGTGTTTCCAGAGCGGCCATGCGGGAGGCGATCTCCGGGATCCCGTCGACCCCCAGGCACAGGTCGATTTCCGGGATCTCCCGGTGGAGGGTCCGTCCGTAGCGCTGGGGCAGGCACCCGGTTACGACGAGCCGGCGCACATGTCCCTTCTGCTTCAGGTCGGCGGCCGCAAGAATGGCCTCGATGGACTCTTCCTTGGCGGGCAGGATGAAGGCGCAGGTGTTGACAATAACGGTGTCGGCGGTTTCCGGCCGCTGCGACGGTCGAAACCCCCCGCGTACGAGGATCCCCGCGAGAACCTCCGCATCGACGAAGTTTTTCGGGCAACCCAGGCTGACAAGGTGGAAGGACTTGCGGGGACGGCTCACTTGGGCATCTTTCTGGCGAGTACTTTCCTTGGCTTGACGCCGTCGGCGGGACCGACGATTCCCTCGGCCTCCATCCGCTCAACCAGACGTGCGGCGCGGTTGTAGCCGATCTTCATGTAGCGCTGCACGAGGGAAACGGATGCCTGCCCGAGATCGGTGACGAGGGCCACCGCCTCATCATATTTTTCGTCGAAATCCCCGTCGCCCCGTTCCGTCTCCGAGGAAGCCGTCTCGAAGCGGTCGATCGTTTCATCGAAGGCCGGCTTGGCCTGTTTGCGGACAAACTCGACGATCCGCTCAATCTCCTTGTCCGACACGTAGGGGCCGTGGATCCGGGTGAGCTTGGCCGTGCCGGGCGGCTGGAACAGCATATCGCCGGCCCCCAGCAGCTTTTCGGCGCCGAGCTGGTCGAGGATGGTGCGGGAATCCACCTTCGATGAGACCTGGAAGGAGATGCGCGTCGGGAAATTGGCCTTGATCACGCCCGTGATCACGTCGACGGAAGGCCGCTGGGTGGCGAGGATGAGATGGATGCCGGCGGCCCTGGCCATCTGGGCGATTCTCGCCAGCGATTCCTCGACGTCGCGGGGGGCGACCATCATGAGGTCGGCCAACTCGTCGATGATAATGACGATGTAGGGAAGCCGGGTTGCAGCCCGCGCCTCGACCTGCCTCGTCACGGCCGGTGCCGCGGGCATTTCCGCCGACAGACCTTCCGCAGCCTCATCGTCGGCTGCCTCCGCATCCTCCACGACCACCCCCTTGCCCTTGCCGGACATCTTGGCGATCTGTTTGTTGTATCCGTCGACGCTCTTGGCGCCCACTTCCCCGATGATCTGATAGCGCCTTTCCATTTCCTCGACGGCCCACTTGAGGACCTGGGATGCCTTCTTCGGGTTGACGACGACGGGGTGGAGGAGGTGCGGGATGCCCTCATACGCGGAGAGCTCGAGCCGCTTGGGATCGATCATGAGGAATTTCACGGCGTCGGGTGCGGCCTTGAAGAGGATGCTGCAGATCATGGCGTTGAGGGACACGCTTTTCCCCGAGCCGGTGGTGCCAGCGATCAGGAGATGCGGCATCTTGACGAGATCGGCGACGACGGGAGCGCCCACGATGTCTTCGCCCAGCGCAATGGGAAGGCGGAAACTCGATGAGGCGAAATCCTCGTTGTCCAGGACGTCCCGCAGATGCACCGATTCGCGCTCGAAGTTGGGGATTTCGATGCCGATCGCCGCCTTGCCGGGAATCGGGGCGATGATCCGGACGCTGGGCGCCTTCAGGGCCAGCGCAAGATCGTCCGAAAGGTTGGTGATCCGGTTGATCTTCACGCCCGGCGCCGGTTCCAGCTCGTACATCGTGATGACCGGCCCGGCCTTGACCTCGATGACTTTTGCCTCGACGCCGAAATCGGCGAGCTTCTTCTCGAGGATGCGGGAATTGGCCAGGAGGCTGTCGCGCTTGAGCCGGGTGTCGCGCCGGTCCACGGCGTCGAGAAGCTTGAGCGGCGGCAGCGTGAAAGACCCGCCGCCATCGGCGAATTCGAAGTGCGTCTGTTCGGCCGGCTTGGCCTTCGGTTTCTCCGCCGGAGGCGGCGCCTCTTCAACCACCTGGACCGACGGCGGGACCCAAGGTTCTTTTTCCGCCTGCCGCCTTCGTTTCATCTTTTGAATCCGGAAAGCCACCGCCGATCCCTGCGCTGAGACCCACTTCGAGGCGGCGAGGAAGGTTCGTCTCGCGCCCCCGGCGAGGGCGACGACGGAGATGTTGCCGATCACGATCAGCGAAAGCATCAGTACTGCAAGAAATATGATGTAGCTCCCCGTATAGTTGAGGGCAGGAGACAGCAGACGCACGGAGCCCCAGCCGAGGAGCCCCCCGGTGCGCAGGGACGTCCCGTAGATGGGGATCTGTTCGACGGCGAGAGACAGCAGTCCGGAAATGGAGAAGATCAGACCGGCGACGCCGAGGACGCCGAGCGGCCGGATCTCGAAGACCTCCTGCAGAAAATACTTGAAGGCGATGGCGATAAGGATGACGGGCAGGAGGAACGAGGCGAGTCCCAGCAGCCGTACGGCGGAATCGGCGGTGTAGGAACCGGCAGACCCCACCCAGTTGTGTGTCTGGGTTCCCTCCGGGACATAGCGGGTAAAGGAAGGGTCTCCCGGATGGTAGGAGGCCAGGGCCAGCAGAAGGAAGACGGCGAAGGCCAGGCAGATGACGCCCGAGATCTCTCTGGACCGGCGCTGTGGAGTCGTTTTGATCGGCATGATTCGATGGTCTTTCCCCGTGCGGTTCGAAAATTCGCGCAATTGTAGACGATCTCGTTCAAATCGTCAAACGACTTGGCCGGCGAACCGGAGAAAGCGCCGCCGGACGCCTCAAAAGAGACGGAGAATGAGGGTCAGGGCGCCGATCGCCCAGCAGTAATAGGCGAAGAAGGAGAGCCCCCGGCGGTTCAGCACGGAGAACAGGACTTTGAGGGCCACAAATCCGGACACGGCCGCGGCCAGAAAACCAGCAGCATAGACGGGCCAGTCGGCGGCCGGTACGGCCGTGGCGTAGCGGGCCTCGAGGATCACCGCGCCGAGGACGGCCGGAACGGAAAGCAGGAAGGAAAAGCGGGCCGCCGTATCGCGGGAGAGTTTCCGGAAGATTCCGAAGGCGATCGTGGAGCCGGAACGCGATATGCCGGGGACCAGCGCCACGGACTGGGCGATCCCGATGACCACCGCGTCACCGAACGACAGGTCCCGTTCCGTCCGCCGGGGGGACTTGACCCGGTCCGCGAGCAGGAGCAGCGTTCCCGTCACGAGGAGGGCGACGGCCGTCACTTCCACCGAGCGGAAGAGGTCGTGGATCCGGTCCTTGAAGGTCAGGCCGACGGCGGCCGTGATGGCGGTCCCGATGAGGAGAAGCAGGATGATCCGGCGCCCCGCTTTCCTGAACACTTCCACCTCCCCCTCCCCGGCGGAGGAATTCCCATCAGACGAAGGCAGAAGCGAGAGCAGCAACGCCGCGATCTCGCGACGCAGAAAATAGAGCACGGAAAACACCGTTCCCAGATGCAGAACGGCGTCGAAAAGCACGCCCGGCTGTACGAAGGAGGGGATCAGGACCTGAATCAGGACCAGATGTCCGGAACTGCTGACGGGGAAGAATTCCGTCAGACCCTGAACAATGCCCAGCAGGATACCGATCCAGAGGCTCACGCCGCCGCCCTCCCGGCGTCGGTCGCATCGCCTTGCCGCACGGCCTTCCAGTAATCGTAGTTCTTCAGGATCACACTCTGAACGCGCTCGATCAGTTCGGCCCTGGTGTCGATCGTGTAGCCGGTCACGGGGATCGGTTTGTCGATGGCCATGATGATCCTGCCCGGATTGACCTGAAGCGATCGTTTGGGCATGATCTCGCCCGAGCCGATGATGGAGACGGGGATGATGGGCGCACCCGATTTGATCGCCAGGTAGAAGGTTCCCTGCTTGAAAGTCTTCATCCTTCCGTCGCGGCTTCTTGTCCCTTCAGGAAAGGTCATCACGCTCTTGCCCTGTCCGATCTTTTCGGCCGCCTCGTCGAGGCTCTTGAAGGCCTTTTCGCGGTTTTGCCGGTCGATTTCGATGTAGCCTGCGGTACGCATGGCCGGTCCGAAGATGGGGATATGGAAGAGTTCCTTCTTCGCCAGCCAGCGGAACTGCACCGGGACATGGGCCAGCACGATAAAGATGTCGAAATCGCTCTGGTGGTTGGCCATGAATACCGCGGGTTTTCCGGGAGGGATGTTCTCGGCGCCCTTCACGTCGACCTTGGTGTTGGATAGGAAGAGCATGGCCCTTGCCCATAGGCTGGCGAGTTTGTGCATCCGGTTTTCGTTCGGGGCCAGAAAGGATAAGACGAGGATAAAGGTCGCTATGAACCACGTGACGAAGATACCCAGCGTAACCAGCATGGCGGAACGAATCATGTCTCTCCTCCCGAAGGGAACTTCCCGAGCGAACGAATCGGGCAGCGAGCCATTCCCCGCGCGATGTGCCGCGAGACAGAAGGCGGACGCAGGAGCAGCCGCCTTCCTGAGCAACTCAAATGTCTCCGAAACGTGGCGCCGGAGGGTTTTGACTGGCTTTTCTTGTACTTGAACGGATGGATGAAGTCAACGGCGAAGATGTTGGCGAGCCCCGGCAATGACCAGGCTAGCGGGCGTTAATCCAGAAATGAATTGACAAAAAAAGCTCTGCAGCATAGCATTACCCGCTTTTTTCGCTCCAGCCCAGCGCCAAGGTGAGACGTAGGGGGCTGCGGGCGGGCGGACTCCTGTTTTTTGGATGCAGACATGAAGAAAATCCTCGGCAGGAAAAGAGGAAATGAAATTATCGACCACTTTTCCCGGGCAAGAGTCCTTGTCATCGGCGATGTCATGGTGGATCACTTCATCTGGGGACGGGTCTCGAGGATTTCTCCGGAGGCCCCTGTTCCTGTCGTGGAAGTCGACAAGGAAAACCTGCTTCTCGGAGGATCGGCCAACGTAGCCAATAACATCTCCAGCCTGGGAGGGCAGGTCTTCATTACCGGCGTTATCGGGGCGGACGCCATGGGAGATCGCATTCTCAACGAATTCCGATACCGGGGGATCGACACGAAGGGGATCGTTCGCGAACGCGAGCGACCGACGACCATGAAGACGCGCATCGTGGCGCATGGCCAGCAGGTGGTGCGCTTCGATCGCGAAAGCCGGCACCCCGTTTCTCCGGGCAGCACCCGCAAGGTCCTGCGGTACATCCGCTCCCTGCGGGGAAAGATCGGCGCCGTCGTGATTTCCGACTACAATAAAGGAATGATCGGCAACGGCCTTCTGGAGGGAACACGAAAGATCCTTGCGGGATCTGGATCGGTCGTCTGCGTGGATCCCAAACAGAATGACTTTTCTCTGTACCGGGGTTTCGACGTGATCACCCCGAATCACTATGAGGCTCAACGCGCCGTCGGGGATGCAGTGGGCGTCGGGGCGGACCTAGTGAGTATCGGAAACGAAATCCTCGATCGACACGGTTTCCGGGCGCTCCTCATCACCCGGGGCGAAGACGGGATGAGCCTGTTCGAAAAGGAAGGCCGGATTGTCCATACGCTGTTTCCGACACTGGCGAAGGAGGTGTTCGATGTCACGGGGGCCGGTGACACCGTCATTGGTACCTTCGCGTTGTGCATGGCCTCCGGGGCCAGTTTTCGCGAGGCGACGGCGCTGGCCAATGCCGCTGCCGGAATTGTCGTAGGCAAGGTGGGTACGGCGACCGTGACGCCGGAGGAACTGCGGAAGACCCTATGAGCGAGCCCAGGCCGGCCCAGGCGGTCAAGCTTGTCGCGAGCGTCTTTTCAGCGGGAGACGGTGCGATCGGCGCGGCCGTGAGGGCGCTGTCGGCGGAATTCGGCCGGCCCGACTTCATCAGCGCGCCCCTGTCCTTCGAATATACAGACTACTATGCCGGTGAAATGGGTGCCCCTCTGCGGAGGAGATTCCTGTCCTTCGAAACGCTTTTCCGCCCGGAACTGCTGCCGGATGTGAAACTCTTCACCAATCGGCTGGAAAAGGCGTCCGCAGGGGAGGAAAAGCGGCGGGAGGTCAATATCGACCCCGGCTACCTTTCGCAGGCGCACCTGGTCCTGGCGACGGGCAAGGGCTATGCGCATCGGCCGTATCTTCGCGACGGGATCTACGCGGACCTGACGCTGATTTTTCGCCGGGGATCTTTCGATGTGTTGCCGTGGACCTATCCGGATTATGCGGCGGCTGAGACGATTCGTCTCTTCAACGGAATCCGGCGTAAATACCTTCTGCAGCTGAAGCTGCTGCGCAACAGAGAGGACGGGAATTCATGATTAGAAGTATGACGGGATACGGCAGGGTGGAATCGGAATTCGGCGGAAAGAAGATTGCCGTGGAGATCAAATCCCTGAATCACAGGTACCTGGAGGTGAGCGTTCGTCTGCCCAATGCCCTGTCCGCCTTTGATCTGGATATCCGCAAGAAGCTGGGTGAGCGTTTCTCACGCGGCCGCCTCGATGTCTTTGTAAGAATCGATGCCGGTGAAGCATCCCAGCAGTCGAGCATCGCCCTCAATCTTCCGCTGGCCAGGAACTACTGGGAATTGTTCCGGAGCCTGAAAGAGGAATTCGGATTGAAAGAAGATGTCGGCCTCGACGTGTTTGCCGGGATGCGCGATATTTTCGTTTCCGTGGAGCCGGCCGAGGATCAGGAAGGGCTGAAGATGTTTCTGGATCAGCTCTTCGAGCGCGCGATTTCAGCGCTGACGGAGATGAAGAAGAAAGAGGGCGAAGCCCTTTGCCGGGACCTTCTCGCCCGTGTCACGCTCGTCGACAGCCATCTGGAAACGATATCGGCGCGCTGCCCGCAGGTGCTTGCCGAATACCAGCGGCGCTTGGCGGAGAGAATCCGCGAGCTGGCCGGCGGCATCGTCGTCGACGAGGCGCGGCTCAGCCAGGAAATCGCCATTATGGCCGAAAAATCCGATATCACCGAGGAGATCACGCGCCTGAAAAGCCACATCATCCAATTTCGCGAGATGATCGGCGGCGACGAGCCGGTGGGTCGTAAAGTGGATTTTCTTCTGCAGGAGATGAACCGGGAAGTGAACACGATCGGCTCGAAGAGCACGGATGTCGAGATTTCCCGATGTGTCATTGAGATGAAAAGCGAGCTTGCAAAGCTCCGCGAACAGGTGCAGAACCTTGAATAACGGAACCGGCGATCAGGATGAGAGGATTTTTATCGTGGTTTCCGCCCCTTCGGGCACGGGCAAGACGTCGATCTGCCGGGAGTTGCTCCGGACGGTTCCGGACCTGCGTTTTTCCGTCTCTTACACAACGCGCCCGCCGCGGCCAGGTGAAACCGACGGACGCGACTATCATTTTGTCACAACGGAAAGGTTCCGGCAGGGAATTGCGGGCGGGGAGTTCGCTGAGTGGGCGGAAAATTACGGCCATTACTACGGGACCGCCAGGAAGACAATGGAGGAATTTCGAAAAGAAGGGTTCGACCTTGTGGTTGACGTCGAACCCAGCGGCGCCAAGGCTCTCAAAGCGCAGTACGGCGAGGGGGCTTATGTTTTCATTCTCCCCCCTTCCATCGAGGAGCTGAAACGCCGGCTCCGCGGCAGGGGTTGCGAGAGCGAGGAGGTCATCGCCCGGCGTCTTGGAAAAGCTTTGGATGAGATCCGCGAAGTTCTGTGGTATGATTACATTATTTTCAACGACCGTCTTGATGGGGCGGTAGCGCGGCTGAAAGCGATCTATCTGGCGGAAAAATCGAAGCGGGATCGCCAGAGCCGGAGAATTCGTCAGTTTGTACAGGATGCCGGGCAGGGATAAGTGCCCCTGCCGGCTACATTCGGGGCCGCCGGGTATACGGCTGAGCGATGTTCAGCATCCCGTCGGGGCCCTTTTTTGATCAAGGTCAGGAGGTTGACAAGAGATGGCAAGAATCACGGTGGAGGATTCTTTGCAGATGGCGAGGAATCGGTTCGCATTGGTCATTCTGACGGCGCAGCGGGCGCGCCAATTGCTGAAGGGATCCCGTCCTCTGGCGGATATCCGCAACAACCGGGAAGTCGTGGCGGCGCTGAGGGAGATTGCCGCGGGTAAGGTGATCTACGCCCATCCGGAATATCTCAAGGGCGTCAAGGAAGAGTACCGGCCGATTTCCGACGATATCGAGTTCATCAGTGATGAAGAATACAGCGAGTGAGGATGCGAGAAGCCGTCTGATCTTCGCCCTTGATGTGGGCGGAGGGACAGGGCCCGCTTTCGAATGGGTGGACCGGCTGCAGGCCCGCGTCGGCCTGTTCAAGGTCGGAAAGGAATCCTTCACCGCCTGCGGACCCGACCTCGTGGCCGGTATTCTCGCCCGGGGCGGCAAGGTGTTCCTCGATCTGAAATTCCACGATATTCCCAACACGGTGGGAGGGGCCGCTACTGCGGCGACGAAGCTCGGTGTCTCCATGTTCAACGTCCACGCCCTGGGAGGGGAGGCGATGTTGAAAGAGGCAGCGGAAGCGGCCCGCCGCACGGCCGAAAAACTGGGAAGACCGGCGCCTGCCGTTCTGGCCGTGACGGTCCTGACCAGTCTTGACGATGCGGATCTGCAGCGGCTCGGGTTTCGCCTCGGCGCCGGCGAATTGGCGCTCCACCTGGCGGAAATGGCGAAACGTGCCGGAGTCTCCGGAGTCGTGGCTTCGGCGCGGGATGCAGTTGCGATCCGGGAGCGTTGCGGGAAGGATTTCATGATCGTGACGCCCGGCATTCGCGGGTCGGCCAAACCGGCGGATGACGACCAGAAAAGAACGCTGTCGCCGCGCGACGCGATCCGCATGGGCGCCGATTATATCGTCGTGGGCCGGCCGATTCGCACGTCGGCCGATCCCGCTGCGGAGGCCGACGCAATATCGGCGGAGATTGCCGGGGGCCTGGCCGCCCGCGGACGGGGATGAGAATTTGCAGGAACCCATAGGGACGGACGGAAGTGGAATCGATGAGATCCTGTACGGGATCAATCCTGTCCAGGAGGCTCTTCGCGCCGGCCTCGGGCTGATCAGGATCCTGTTGGCCGAAGGAAGAGGTGGAGCGGACGCGGCGGAGTTGAGGGGACTTGCAGTTCAGCGGGGAATCCCGGTCGAAACCGTCGAGCGGAGGGTTCTGGACAGGATA
This sequence comes from Syntrophaceae bacterium UBA6109, assembly GCA_002428445.1. Next base: position 116,307 of record DIWJ01000052.1, on the reverse strand, counting down.
TGCGGCCATGGCCGCCACCAGGGTGTCGCCGCCGCCGCCAAACCATTCGTCTACGCGGGCCTCGAAGAGGTATTGGCCAACCGCCATCCGGCCGCCGCTGAGGATCTTGTCCTTATCTTGGACGGAATTCTGGACCCGCAGAACCTCGGCGCTCTGATTCGCACGGCACACTGTTTCGGCGCCAACGGGGTTGTCATCCCGGCGCGCCGGGCTTCCCCTGTAACGGCCGCGGCCGTAAAGGCATCCGCCGGAGCCGCCCTGCATACGCCGGTTGCCGTGGAGGAAAATCTCGTCCGGACGGTCGAGGTTCTCAAGGACCGGGGTTTCTGGGTATACGGAACGGACGCTTCCGCGTCCCGGAGTCTTGAAGCGACGGAACTTTGCGGGCGGATCGCCCTCGTCGTCGGAGCGGAGGGGAAGGGTATCCGGCCGCTGCTTCGCAGCAAATGCGATGTTCTCGTTTCGATTCCGATGATGGGGAAATTCGATTCGCTGAACGTCTCGGTGGCCACGGGGATTCTGTTGTACGAGATCAGCAAGCGCAGGCAAACCTGAATCCGACGAGGAGCTGATTATGCCGATTTTTCTGTGGGAGGCGACAACCAGGAAGAACGAAGTCAAAAAGGGAGAAATCGACGCACCCGACGCAAATGCCGTGCGCGCCCAGCTTCGCCGTCAGGGCTACAAAGAGATCAAGGTCAAGGGAAAGCCCAAGGACCTTGCCGAATACTTCCCTTTCCTCCAGCCCGGAGTCAAGGAAAAAGACGTTGTTGTCTTCTGCCGTATTTTTGCGACCATGATCAACGCAGGCCTGCCGCTCATCCAGTGCCTGCAGCTCCTGGCCAGCCAGGAGGCGAACAAGACGTTCGCGAAGGTCATCACCAAGATCAAGGAGGACATCGAAGGCGGCTCCTCCCTGTTTGAAGCCCTGAAAAAGTATCCGGAAATCTTCGACGACCTTTTTGTAAACCTCGTCGCCGCGGGCGAGGCGGGCGGTATCCTCGACACCATCCTGAACCGCCTGTCCGCGTATATGGAAAAGGCCATGAAACTGAAGTCCAAGGTGAAGGGCGCCATGACGTATCCGATCAGCGTTCTGGTCATTTCCGTCGGCGTCGTCACGCTGCTTCTGCTGAAGGTCATTCCCGTTTTCCAGAAGATGTTCGAGAGCATGGGGGGTACGCTTCCCGTTCCGACCCAGATCCTGGTCAACGCCAGCCAGTTCATGCAGGACTACTATATCGTCATGGGGGTCGCCGTCGCCGCCGCGATCTTCGCCTTCAAGCGCTTTGCCGCGACTGAGAAGGGAACCTGGATGATTGACAGGACGGCGCTCAAGGCGCCGGTCTTCGGGCCCCTGCTGAAAAAAGTCGCCGTCGCAAAATTCACCCGCACCCTCTCTACGATGATGAGCAGCGGTGTGCCGATCCTGGAAGGTCTCAACATCGTCAGCAAGACGTCCGGTAACAAGGTCGTCGAAGCGGCGCTGATGAAGGTTCGGCAGAGTATCAGCGAGGGAAAGACAATCGCAGAACCGCTGCAGGAAACGGATATCTTCCCGTCGATGGTTGTACAGATGATTGCCGTCGGAGAGGCAACGGGTGCGCTGGACCAGATGCTCTCGAAGATTGCCGACTTCTATGACGAAGAGGTGGATGCGGCCGTCGAAGCCATGACCGCCCTGCTGGAGCCCTTCATGATGGTCTTTCTGGGCGGGGTCGTCGGCGGCATGATCATCGCCATGTACCTTCCGATTTTCCAGATGGCCTCCGTCGTCGGCTGACTTTTTGGCGCCAACGGCGAGACGCATCAGGGACCGGCAGGAAAGATGGAGCGGGGCGGTATTTTGCTGCGAAAGAAAAAATGGTCGGGATGGCGCGATTTGAACGCGCGACTCCTGCGTCCCGAACGCAGTGCCCTACCAGGCTGGGCCACATCCCGACAGGGTGCAATCCTTATATGAGTTTCGTTCAAATGTCCACCACATTTTTCCGCGATTTTCCGGCTGTAGGCTGCAAGACGGGCGGGAGACGCAGATGATCATCTTCGACCTTCGCTGCAGCAAGGGGCATACCTTTGAAGGCTGGTTCAGGGATCGGGCGGCATTCGATGAGCAGAAGCGCAAGAATCTGATCGCGTGCCCCGTCTGCGGCGATGCGGATGCCGATGTCGTGCCCTCTTCGATCGCCGTCATGGGGAAGGAGACGCGGGGACTGGATCGAAAGCAAGACGGGGAACTCTCGCCGCTGAAGGCCCTCCAGGTACTTCATGAGTACATTGCCAAGAACTTCGATGACGTCGGCGAGAAATTTGCCGAGGCAGCGCTCAAGATCCATCGCGGCGAGGAGGACAAGCGCAATATCCGCGGTACGACAACGAAACGTGAAGAAGAGATTCTGAAAGAGGAAGGTGTGCCCTTCCTCAAGATTCCTGTGCCAAAACTCGACAGTTGATCGGCTGGAAAGGTCAAAAAAAGAGCGGTTGCCGACAGAACCGCTCTTTTTATTCGGTCCGCATCCTATGAAACATGCTTTGACAAGCCTCATCGAAGCCATCGGGAATACGCCGCTGGTGGAAATCCGGCGCCTGAACCCCAATCCCCGCGTCAAGGTCTTTGCCAAAGTCGAAAGCCTCAATCCAGGAGGCTCCATCAAGGATCGGGTCGCCTTGGCCATGGTCGACGGTGCGGAGCGACGGGGCGAGTTGACGAAAGAAAAGGTCCTCCTCGAGGCGACGAGCGGAAATACGGGCATTGGCCTGGCCTTGATCGCGGCCGCCAAGGGTTATCGCCTCTGCCTGGCCATGCCGGAATCGGCCAGCGAAGAGCGCAAGAAGATTCTCCGCGCCCTCGGGGCAGAACTGATTCTGACGCCCGCCGCCCTCGGTACGGATGGAGCAATCGAGGTCGTCTACAACCTCATGCGCGAGCATCCGGAGAAGTATTTTGGAACCGATCAGTTCAACAATCCCGACAACATTGCCGCCCATTATGAAGGTACGGGGGAGGAAATCTGGCGCCAGACCGAAGGCAAGGTCACGATGGCGGTTCTGACCTTGGGCACCACGGGAACAGCCATGGGGATCTCACGCCGACTCAAGGAATATGATCCCTCGATCCGGATCGTGGGTGTCGAGCCGTATCTTCAGCACAAGATCCAGGGCCTGAAGAACTTGAAGGAATCCTATCAGCCGGGGATTTTCGACAGAAACAGGCTTGACGAAAAGGTGAACATCCAGGACGAGGATGCCTTCGAAATGGCGCGCCGCCTCGTCCGCGAAGAGGGAATTTTTGCCGGCATGAGCTCCGGGGCCGCCATGCACGTTGCCATCGAAAAGGCCCGGACGCTCGATCACGGCTTGATCGTTGCCGTACTTCCCGATGGAGGCGACCGGTATCTGAGCACGGACCTGTTCGCGGACAAACAGGAAACCTCGCTGGTGTTCTACAACGCCATGACCAGGCAGAAGGAACCGTTCCGACCGATCCGTCCCGATGAAATCAGCGTTCACGCTTGCGGGCCGACCGTCCATGAGGATCCCCACATCGGGAGCTATCGGCGGTTTGTTGTGTCCGATCTTCTGCGACGTTACCTGGGCTTCAAGGGATACCCGGTCCGGCTTGTCACGAACATCATTGATCTGGCGGACCGTTCCATCCGGGGTGCCGAGCGCGCCGATATGGACCTGGCGACGTACACGGAGCGTTACGTTTCCGCGTTCCTCTCGGGCATCGAGAAATTGAACATCCTGCGGGACGAGAGCTACCCCCGGGCCAGTGAGAACGTCGATGCCATGCTGTCGACCGTCGAGAAACTGGTGCAGAAGGGATACGCCTACGAGAAGCTCCGTTCCGTCTATTTCGACATCTCGAAACTGGAGGAATACGGGAGACTGTCCAATATCGATCTCAGGCAAATGGGGCGCGGAAAGATCGTGGAGGTGGACGATTATGCCAAGGACAGCCCCGTGGACTTCACCCTTCTCAAGCGCTCTACGCTCAGCGAGCTGAAGCGGGGGGTGTATTTCAAGACCCGCTGGGGGAATGTCCGTCCCAGCTGGCACCTGGAATGCGCCGCCATCGCCCTCGGGCACCTGGGCGAGCAGTTTGACATCCACCTGAGCGGAACGGATATCATCTTCCCCCACTGCGAGAACGTCCTGGCGATCGGCAAGGCGGCGACAGGGAAAAGAATCGCCAATTACTGGATGAACGCCGAGCTGGTCATGGTTGGGGCGAAGAAGATGTCCCGTTCGCTCAACAATGCGGTGACCCTTGCCGACCTGGAAGAGAAGGGCTACCATGGAAAAGAAATCCGTTTTTTCCTCCTGGCGACCCATTACCGCAGGCCTCTGAGCTTTTCGCAGGGAGCCCTGGAAACCGCCAAGAACACGGTCCGAAAGCTCAATGGGTTTGTTCAGCGCCTGACGTGCCTGGTTCCAGGTGAGGGATATCCGGATACCGACCAATGCCTCTACGATGTCCGGCAGGGTTTTTCGGCGGCCTTGGACGATGATCTGAATGTTTCGGGAGCGCTCGCGGTTCTGTTCGAATTTGTCAAGCGAATCGGCCATCCGTTGTCCCAAGGGCTCTTGAACGCCAAGGAACGGGACGCCGTCCTGGAGACACTCAAGAAGATCGATTCCGTTTTCGGTGTGATGAGTTTCGACGAAGAAAAAATGCCGGCGGAAGCGGAACGCCTCCTCGCCGAGCGGGAAGCGGTGCGCAAGGCCGGCAAGTGGGAGGAAGCGGATACGATCCGCAGGAAGCTCGCTGAAATGGGGATCGAAGTCCGCGACTTCCCGGAAGGAACGGTGTGGAGTTTTCGGTAGGAGAATGCGCCATGAAGGGAGAAATCAGAAGATCCGTTCTTGCGGGTTCCTGGTACCCGGGAAGCGCGCGGACCTTGCGTGCGGACATCGAACAATATCTTCGCAACGTTCCCGCCCCGAAGCTCGCCGGCAGGGATCCGGTCGGACTGATCGCGCCCCACGCCGGCTACATATATTCGGGTCAGGTGGCGGCCTATGCCTATCGACAGGTGACCGATCATTTCTATGACGCGGTCGTCCTGATCGGTCCCAGTCATCGCAGCGCCTTTCGAGGTGTATCCGTATACGCGCAGGGCGGTTTCGAAACTCCCCTCGGCGTGATGCCGGTCGATGAAGAACTCGCAGCCGATATCGTGGCGGAAGGAGAAGGGATTCAACTCCTGCCCAGGGTACATCTCTCCGAGCATTCTCTGGAAATTCAGTTGCCTTTCCTGCAGGTTGCGCTAGAAGGCGTGCCGTTTGTCCCCCTGATGATGGGAGACCAGGACGAGAAGACTTGCGAACACCTGGCAGCCGCCATCGTCAGGGCGGCGTCCGGCAGGAAGCTGCTTCTTGTCGGCAGTTCCGACCTGTCTCATTTTCATCCCTATGACGTCGCCGTGCAACTGGACCATACGGCGATCAGGCATTTCGAGAAGATGGATGTCCGCGGACTCCTGAAGGACTTGAGCCGGGGCAATTGCGAAGCCTGCGGAGGCGGCCCCGCCGCTGCCGTCATCCTCGCCTCGCAAGCCCTGGGGGCCGATCACGCCACCCTCCTGAAGTACGCCAATTCGGGCGACGTGACCGGAGATCGCGACAGCGTCGTGGGATATGCATCCGTCGTCTTCGATCGCTCCGTTCCCAAAAGCGGTTCACCGGAAAATCCGGACAAGGGGAAGGATGAAGCCGGATTGACCGTGAATGACAAGAAGACGCTCCTGGATATTGTCAGGACGGCGATCGAATGTCGGCTCGAAGCCCGGCCTGTTCGCGAAGTCCCCGTTTTGTCGGACGTGCTCAAGGAAAGGCGGGGTGCCTTTGTAACCCTGAAGAAGGCGGGATCGCTGCGCGGTTGCATCGGTTACATCCAGGCCGTCAAACCTCTTTATGAGACCGTGGAGGAGATGGCAGGGGCCGCAGCTTTTCAAGATCCCCGTTTTTCACCGGTCGGGAAGAACGAACTTCGACAGATGTCCGTTGAAATCTCGGTGCTCACGCCGCTTCGAGAGATCCACGATGTAGCGGAGATCGAGGTCGGACGGCATGGCATTTATATCATCCAAGGTGGCTCGTCGGGACTCTTGCTGCCCCAGGTCGCCGTTGAGTACGGATGGGATCGGGAAACGTTCCTGTCCCAGACGTGCCATAAGGCGGGTCTCCCGACAAACGCGTGGCGGAACAAGCAAACACGGATCTTCATTTTTTCAGCCGAGATTTTTGGCAGGGAATCCTGGGAGTCGGAGAATATTGTCTGAAAGATCTGACGAGCCTCATCATCCTTGATGAATGGATTTCTTCGACGACATACACCAGCTCGAACCGGTCTCGGAAGACACCAAAGTTGAACAAATATTGAAAAAGTTCTTGACAAATACGCATGTTGAATTTAGATTCAGCGATTCGCGTCGCAGAGTGTAGGCGCCCCTTCGGGGGGTGCGACGGTAACTTGTTGTTTTTGTTTTGTTTTTCGGGAATGCTGGCGTAGCTCAATCGGTAGAGCAACTGATTTGTAATCAGTAGGTTGCGGGTTCGAGTCCCATCGCCAGCTCCAGGGACAGGAAGGAAATTGGGAGGGGTTCCCGAGCGGTCAAAGGGAGCAGACTGTAAATCTGCCGGCNNCCGGCGAAGCCTACGGAGGTTCGAACCCTCCCCCCTCCACCATTTCTTCCATCCGGTGGCTCAGGCTTCCCGGCCGTTGAGATGCCATCAAACGGCTTTGATGAAGCGGGAGTAGCTCAGTGGCTAGNNTTCGAATCCCGTTTCCCGCTCCAAATATTTCTTTGTAAGGTTTGGCATTGCGGATTCCGCCGGAACAGGGCGGGATCAGGACCAGGACAGAGAGGCCGGGCATACGGGGCTGCGGAGAAGCGAGGATGGTCGGTCAGGATCGTTGAGAATCAGCCCACGTAGCTCAGTTGGTAGANNGGTAGAGCACATCCTTGGTAAGGATGAGGTCACCAGTTCAATCCTGGTCGTGGGCTCCATAATGAAGAAGTGGAAGGTCGAGTATGCGAAACATCATTACGTTGGCCTGTACGGACTGCAAGCAGAGGAATTACTCCACGACAAAGAACAAGCGGACCATGCAGAACCGGCTGGAGTTGAAGAAGTTCTGCAAGTTTTGCAGAACGCACACCCTTCACCGGGAAACCAAGTAACATAACGGCGGTGCAGGGCGGAAGAAGTCCCGAACAGGCCAGTAGCTCTAATGGATAGAGCGCCGGACTCCAAATCCGGATGCTGGGGGTTCGAGTCCCTCCTGGCCTGCCATATTTTTTTTCGGGCCTACAAGGGGCAAAAGGAATGGACAGGCTCAAACTGATCTATGGAAGAGTGAGGCAGTTCCTTCTGGAGGCGTTCGCGGAACTGCGGAAGGTGACATGGCCTACGCCAAAACAGACCCTCGCTTCGACATCGGTCGTTATCGTGGTCTCTTTGATCGTTTCGCTTTTTCTTGGAATTGTGGACTTCGGTCTCACGAAGCTGATCAAGGTGATTCTGGGATAGATTCATGGCCTTTAAGTGGTACGTCGTACATACCTATTCGGGATTCGAGAACCGGGTGAAGCTTTCGCTGCAGGAGCGGATTCAGGCGGCCGGGATGGAGTCTTCCTTTTCCGACATCCTGATTCCCGAGGAAGACATTGTGGAATTGGTGTCCGGAGAGAAGAAGACCTCCAAACGCAAGTTCTTCCCGGGTTATATCCTGGTGCGCATGGAAATGAATGAGCAGACATGGCACTTGGTGAAGGACACGCCGAAAGTGACGGGTTTTATCGGCAGCAAGGAAAAACCGTCTCCCATTTCCGACAAGGATGTCGATATCTTACGGACGAGAATCGATGAAGGAACACTGAAACCCAAACCGAAATTCCGCTTCGAGATGGGAGACCACGTCCGCATCGTAGATGGTCCTTTCACGAATTTCGAGGGGATTATCGACGAAGTCAAACCGGAAAAAGGAAAACTGCGCGTCATCGTCAGCATCTTCGGGCGCTCGACGCCTGTTGAGCTGGATTTTATTCAGGTGACGCAGGAATAGTTCCGAAAAAGGCAGGCTGGGGTCTCTGCAGGGGATCCTGAGTCCACGACAACCATCGGTAGGGTGTTCATCATGGCAAAAAAGGTTATTGCGAGCATCAAACTTCAGCTCAAAGCAGGGAAGGCCACGCCTTCTCCGCCGGTCGGACCGGCGCTGGGTCAACATGGCGTCAACATCATGGAATTCTGCAAGGCATACAATGCCATGACCCAGAATCAGGAAGGCAGTGTCATCCCCGTCGTCATCACCGTATATGCCGACCGGTCTTTCACGTTCGTGACCAAGACGCCGCCGGCTTCTGTGCTCTTGAAGCAGGCTGCGAAGATCGCAAAGGGTTCGGGCGATCCGAAGCGGGAGAAGGTGGGGGCGGTGACGGAGGCGCAGGTCCGGGAAATTGCAGAACTGAAGATGAAGGATCTCAATGCCGTGAATCTGGAGGGGGCTATTCAGACGATCGAGGGGACGGCGAGATCCATGGGGATCGATGTTGTCCGTTAAGTTCCCCGGCACGGCGAATATCAAGAGCGGAGCTGCCTGACAGTCAGAAGAGAAGTCCCTGCAGGGAACGGGATATATCCATATTGAGGGGATCCATCATGTCCAGTAGAGGAAAGTCGTATATCGAAGTGAAAAAGAAGGTTGTTCCCGACCAGCGATACGGGATGCGGGAAGCAGCCGAGATCGTCGTTGCGACGGCGCGCGCCAAGTTTGACGAGACGGTCGATGCAGCCATCCGTCTGGGCGTCAACCCCCAGCATGCGGATCAGATGGTTCGGGGCTCGGTCGTCCTGCCGAACGGCTTGGGGAAAACGGTGCGTGTTTTGGTGTTTGCCAAGGGCGACAAGGAAAAGGAAGCCCTTGAGGCTGGCGCCGATTACGTAGGTTCCGACGAAGTGGTCGAGAAAATCAAGGGGGGGTGGCTGGAATTTGATCGCGTGATCGCCACGCCCGATATGATGGGCACTGTGGGAAAGCTGGGAAAAGTCCTCGGCCCGCGCGGGCTGATGCCCAATCCGAAGGTGGGGACGGTGACTTTTGACGTGGGCAAGACGGTTAAGGAACTCAAGGCCGGCAAGGTGGAATTCCGTGTTGAGAAGGCCGGCATCGTCCACAGTCCCGTAGGGAAAGTGTCGTTCGGTGCGGAAAAACTGGGAGAGAACGTGGCGGCCCTCCTGGACGCGATCATCCGCCTGAAGCCGGCATCCAGCAAGGGGATTTACCTGAAGAGCATTTCGATTTCCACGACCATGGGACCGGGGGTGAAGATCGATCCATTGGACGTGAAGAATATCTAGCTTCCAAACCTGGCCGGGAGGCTGATGGCCGAAGGTTCGGACTACGAAGTGTCGGAGACAGCAGGTACAGGGAGTTTAATCGACGAAACGTCGGCCTGCCGAGACCAAGTCGCGGTGTGTTCCCATAGAGGACAATAAACCGGATTGTTTCTGATTTCTCCCTGTATCGTGCCCTGTTTTCCGATGTTCGGTTCGGCTTTGCAGCCTTCTTTGCCGGGAGAGAAGATATTGGTCATGAGAAGGATCAGGAAAGGAGGTCGAATTTGGATCGGAAAACGAAAGAACAAGTAGTCGCCGAACTCAACGAGCAACTTCGGGATGTCAAGCTTGCCGTCCTGACGGGATACTCGGGGATGGACATGGCGAAACTCACGACGCTTCGCAATGTTCTGCGAAAGTCGGGGACGGAGTTCCGGGTGGTGAAGAATACGCTCTTGCGGATTGCCTCCCAGGATACCTCGTTCGGTGCCCTGGAACAGCATTTCAGGGGGCCGCTGGCGGTCGCCCTCAATCACGGCGACGCCGTGGAAATGACCAAGGTGCTGACGGAGTTCGCCCGGAAAAACGCCCAACTGGAAATCAAGGCGGGTATCCTCGAAGGCCGGGTGCTGTCCAAGAGCGACATCAGCGTACTGGCCGAGCTTCCCAGCCGGGAAGTTCTCCTGGGGAAACTCCTCTCACTGCTGGTCGGCGTGCAGGGGCAGCTGGTGAACGTGTTGAGCGCTGTTCCGAGGTCATTCGTCGGGGTTCTCGATGCGTATCGGGTCAAGAAGGAATCTGCCAACTAATCAATCATCATACAGGAAGGAAGAAGAGCGATGGCAAATCAGACAACCAAAGAGGACGTGATCAAATTCATCGAATCGATGACGGTATTGGAGCTTTCTCAACTGGTCAAGGAATTGGAAGACAAATTCGGCGTGACCGCGGCGGCGCCTGTGGCGGCAGCTGCTGCTGTTGCAGGGCCCGCCCAGCAAGCGGCGGTGGAGGAAAAAACCGAATTCGACACCATCCTCACCGGTTTCGGAGAAAACAAGATTCAGGTGATCAAGGTCATTCGTCAAATCACCAATCTGGGTCTCAAGGAGGCCAAGGATTTGGTGGATGGTGTGCCCAAGCCTATCAAGGATGGCATTTCCAAGGACGAAGCAGCCGAAATCAAGAAGAAGATTGAGGAAGCCGGCGGGACCGTCGAGATCAAGTAATGTAAGGTTTACGATGAGCACCGGCGACAGGGAGCCCTATCGGGGCTCTCGCATGGAGATGATCTCGGCGTCCTGCAAGTGGCGGGACGCCGAGCCTGCTAAAGGGTGATTATGGGTGAGCTCAGAAAAGACTTCGGCCGTATCCGGAAAATTCTCGATATTCCGAACCTGATCGACATACAGGTCAAGTCGTACGAGAAATTCCTTCAATGGAACACGGACCCGAACAAGCGGGGGAATTACGGCCTTCAGGGGGCATTCAAGAGCGTATTCCCCATCTCGGATTTCAGTGGAAAGTGTTCGCTGGAATTTGTGAGTTACAGGATCGGTGAGGCACGCTATGATGTGAAGGAGTGCATCCAGAAAGGGATGACCTTCGCGGCGCCTCTGAAGATCGTCGTGCGCCTGGCCGTATTCGATGCCGATCGGAGTTCCGAACAGAGGGTGATTCGCGACATCAAGGAGCAGGAGATCTACTTTGGCGAAATCCCTCTCATGACGGAAAACGGCACGTTCATTGTGAACGGGACAGAACGGGTGATCGTCAGTCAGCTGCACCGTTCGCCGGGGATCTTTTTTGACCATGACAAAGGGAAGACGCTCGCCAGCGGCAAGATCATTTATTCCGCGCGCATCATTCCGATCCGCGGTTCCTGGCTGGATTTCGAGTTCGATTCGAAGGATCTCCTTTACGTCCGGATCGATCGGCGCCGGAAAATGCCCGTGACGATCCTCCTCAAAGCCATGGGGAATTCCACGGAGTTTCTGCTGAATTACTTCTACATGGCGGAAAAGGTCTTTCTTGACGAAGGCCTCCTCCTTCGCGAGGTGGATGAGTCTCTGATCGGCGAGAAATCACCTGATGATGTCAAAGACCCCAAGAGCGGTGAATACATCATCCGGAAAGGCAGGAAAATCACCAAGCCCCTCCTGAAGAAAATGACGGATGCAGGGATTTCCCGCGTGCGTCTCGATGAGCCGGATGTCGTCGGTAAAATCGTTTCCCGCGATGTCGCCGATCCGGAAACGGGTGAGATCCTTGCCCGGTGCAACGATGCCTTGACAGGTGAAATCCTCGAGAAGCTTCGCGGCCGGGGAATCCGTGAGATCTTCTTTATTCACCTGGGTGAGGACCGCGAAAAGGCGTCGATTCACGATACCCTGAATATCGACCGCATCGACAAGGCGGATGATGCCATCATTGAAATCTATCGCCGCCTCCGTCCCAGCAACCCGCCGACACCGGAAACGGCGCAGAAATTCTTCAACAGCCTGTTCTTCGAGCCGGAGAGCTACGATCTTTCGGATGTGGGCCGCGCAAAGATGAACTACAAACTGCGGCTTGACGTTCCAACGGATGTCACCGTTTTGCGCAACGAAGACATCCTGACTGCGGTGAAATATCTGATCGACCTCAAGAATGGCGTTCCCGATTGCAGTGTCGACGATATCGATCACCTGGGGAACCGGCGCGTGAGGTCCGTTGGCGAGTTGATTGAAAACCAGTTCCGCATCGGCCTGGTGAGGATGGAACGGGCGATCAAGGAGAAGATGAGCCTTCAGGACATCGAAACCATGATGCCGCACGATCTCATCAATGCCAAGCCGGTTTCCGCCGTCGTCAACGAATTTTTCGGCAGTTCCCAGCTTTCCCAGTTCATGGATCAGACGAATCCCCTTTCCGAGATTACCCACAAGCGGAGGCTGTCCGCTTTGGGACCCGGGGGCCTTACGCGCGAGCGGGCAGGATTCGAGGTCCGCGACGTACATCCGACGCACTATGGCCGCATCTGTCCCGTGGAAACGCCGGAAGGACCCAATATCGGCCTGATCGTGTCCCTGAGCACCTATGCACGTGTGAATGAATTTGGCTTCATCGAGACGCCGTACCGGGTTGTGGAAAGCGGCCGCGTACGGGACGAGGTCAAGTACCTTACGGCCATCGAAGAAGAAAAATTCATTATTGCGGCGGCGGATCGTCCATTCGACAAGGACGGAAAATTTGTCGATCCGCTTATTTCCGCGCGCAGGGGTGGAGATTTCGTTTCGGTGGTTCCGGAAGAAATCAGCCTGATGGATGTTTCGCCGAATCAGCTCGTGAGCATCGCGGCAACGCTGATCCCCTTCCTTGAGCACGACGATGCCAACCGGGCCCTGATGGGTTCCAACATGCAGCGGCAAGCAGTACCGCTGATGAAACCGGAAATCCCCCTGGTGGGAACCGGGATGGAGCCGATCGTCGCCAGGGATTCGGGCGCGGTCATCGTGGCGAAGCGGTCCGGACAGGTGGAGAGCGTCGACGCCTCAAGGATCGTGGTCAAGTGTGACAGCGCACAGGCCGACGGATTGGACACCGGAGTTGACATCTACAACCTGGTGAAATACCAGCGCTCCAATCAAGATACCTGTTTCAACCAGAAGCCGATCGTCACGACGGGGGATCGTGTGGAAGCCGGCGACATCATTGCGGACGGCCCGGCGACGGACAACGGCGAATTGGCCCTTGGCCGCAACGTGATGGTCGCCTTCATGTCCTGGGGCGGATACAACTACGAAGATTCGATTCTCGTCAGTGAGCGCGTCGTCAAGGAGGACGTCTACACCTCCATCCATATCGAAGAATTTGAGACCATGGCCCGGGACACGAAGCTCGGCAAGGAAGAGATCACGCGGGATATCCCCAATTTGGGCGAAGAAGCACTCCGCAATCTCGACGAGAGCGGGATCGTGCGGATGGGCGTATCCGTGAAGCCCGGAGATATCCTCGTGGGGAAAATCACCCCCAAGGGGGAGACTCAGTTGTCCCCCGAGGAGAAGCTGCTGCGCGCCATTTTCGGAGAGAAGGCGAGCGACGTCCGCGACACCTCCCTGCGGGTTCCCCCCGGTGTGGAAGGGACCGTGATCGATGCCAAGATTTTTGCCCGCAAGGGCGCCGAACGCGATTCGCGGTCCCAGTTCATCGAAGAAGAGCAAATCGCCCGCCTGCGCAAAGATCGTGACGACGAAATGCGGATCATTGCCGAAGGGGTGAAGAACCAGATTGAGGACCTGCTCGTCGGGAAAACGGCGGCATCGCGGGTCGGCGATCCCAAGAAGAGAAAAACGCTGCTGAAGAAGGGCGACATCATCGATAAGGATACGCTGGGAGCGATTCCTTTCAGCCTGTGGAAAGACATCTCCCTCGGCAAGGAAGATGCGGCGGCGGAAGAGAAGATTGCGATGCTGCTTTCGAATCTCGAACGCAAGAAGGAGCTTGTGGAAGCCTTCTTTGAACAGAAGATCGAAAAACTCAAGGCAGGCGATGAACTGCCGCCGGGGGTCATCAAGATGGTCAAGGTTTATGTGGCCATCAAACGCAAACTGTCCGTCGGGGATAAGATGGCCGGCCGGCATGGAAACAAGGGTGTCCTCTCGCGGATTCTGCCCGAGGAAGACATGCCTTATTTCGCCGACGGCACGCCGGTGGATATTGTATTGAATCCCCTGGGCGTCCCCTCCCGCATGAACGTCGGCCAGATTCTGGAGACGCATCTTGGTTGGGCCTCAAGGGGGTTGGGCGAAAAGCTGAACAGGATGATCGAACAGGGCTGCGCGGCCGAACCGCTCCGGAAGGAACTCAAGGGCGTCTATTCGTCGACCGAGTTCAACCGTTTCGTCGATGGAGCGACGGCCGACGAACTCCGGCGCTTTGTCCGCAAGTTAAAGCGGGGTATTGCACTGGCGACGCCCGTATTCGACGGCGCCAATGAAGCGGATATCCACGGCATGCTGAAGATGGCCGATCTGCCGGAGAACGGACAGACTGTATTGTTCGACGGCCGGACGGGAGAGCCCTTCGATCAGGAAATCACCGTCGGCATCATCTACATGTTGAAGCTCCATCATTTGGTCGACAACAAGATCCACGCCCGTTCCATCGGGCCCTACTCGCTGGTGACACAGCAGCCGCTGGGCGGCAAGGCCCAGTTCGGCGGGCAGAGGCTCGGGGAAATGGAAGTCTGGGCGATGGAAGCTTACGGGGCGGCCTATACCCTGCAGGAATTCCTCACGGTCAAGTCCGACGACGTGGCCGGACGCACGAGGGTGTACGAGGCGATCGTGAAGGGGGAGCATACGACGGAACCGGGGCTGCCTGAATCGTTTAACGTTCTGGTCAAGGAACTGCAGAGCCTCTGCTTGGATGTGGAGCTGGTCGAGGAGGAATAGACCCTCCGGATGAGGCCCCGGGAGCCGCTTTCACAGACGCGGGTCTTCGGGGACAGGATAACATCTTTTTAAAGGGGAAATCTGTGGAAGACGTTTTTAGCTATTTCGAAAAGCCGAAGGATCCTATCCGCTTCAATGCGATTCGGATGTCGATTGCCTCTCCGGAGGAAATTCTCTCCTGGTCGCATGGTGAAGTCAAGAAACCGGAGACGATCAATTACCGGACGTTCAAACCCGAGCGGGACGGATTGTTCTGTGCAAAAATTTTTGGACCTGTGAAAGACTACGAGTGCCTGTGCGGTCGGTACAAACGCATGAAGCACAGGGGCGTGGTATGCGAGAAGTGCGGTGTGGAAGTCATTCAATCCAAGGTCCGCCGCGAGAGGATGGGCCACATTGTGCTGGCCACGCCGGTCGCGCATATCTGGTTTCTCAAGAGCCTTCCCAGCCGCATCGGCAACGTCCTGGATCTCACCCTGAAGGAATTGGAACGTGTCCTGTATTTCGAGTCTTGGATCGTGCTCGATCCGAGGCAGACGCCGCTGGAAAAGAAACAGCTTCTGACCGATGAGGAATATGCCGATCTGAAAGAGCAGTACGGTGAAGACGCCTTTGTGGCGGGAATCGGCGCCGAGGCCATCCGGACCATCCTGGAAGAGATCGATCTCGAGAAGATGGATCAGGAGATCCGCGACGATCTCAAGACCACCGCTTCCGATACGAAACGCAAGCGGCTCATCAAGAGACTCAAGGTCATCGAGGCGTTGAGAAAGTCGGGAAACCGGCCGGAATGGATGATCCTGACGACCCTTCCCGTCATCCCGCCGGACCTCCGACCGCTGGTGCCTCTGGACGGCGGCCGCTTTGCGACCTCCGATCTGAACGACCTGTACCGCCGGGTGATCAACAGAAACAATCGCCTGAAGAGACTGCAGGAACTGAACGCTCCCGAAATCATCATCCGGAATGAAAAGCGGATGCTGCAGGAGGCCGTCGACGTCCTGTTCGACAACGGTCGCCGCGGCAGAGCCATCACCGGAACGAACAAGCGGCCACTGCGCTCCCTGTCCGATATGCTCAAGGGGAAACAGGGCCGTTTCCGTCAGAACCTGCTGGGAAAGCGCGTCGATTACTCGGGTCGATCCGTCATCGTGGTCGGACCCGATTTGAGACTGCACCAGTGCGGTCTCCCGAAAAAAGTGGCGCTCGAGTTGTTCAAGCCCTTTATCTACAACCGCCTGCACGAAAAAGGGTATGTCACGACCGTCAAGAGCGCCAAGAAGATGGTTGAAAGGGAAACGGCAGAGGTTTGGGACGCCCTGGACGAGGTCGTGCGCGAGTACCCTGTCATGCTGAACCGCGCGCCCACGCTGCACCGGCTGGGCATGCAGGCATTTGAACCGATCTTGATCGAAGGGAAAGCCATTCAACTGCATCCGCTTGTCTGCACCGCCTTCAATGCGGACTTCGACGGGGATCAGATGGCCGTGCACGTGCCGCTGTCCATCGAAGCGCAGACGGAAGCCCGCGTGTTGATGATGTCCACCAACAACATCCTGTCCCCGGCGAACGGCAAGCCCATCATCATTCCCAGTCAGGATATCGTCCTCGGAATTTACTATCTGACCCGGGGTAGGAGCGGAGTGAAAGGCGAAGGGATGGTCTTCTCCGGCGTCGAAGAAGTGCGGAGAGCCCTGGATGCCGGTGTTGTGGATCTGCATGCGCGGATCGAGGTCCGGATGGACGGCGAACGGAAGCAGACCACGGTCGGCCGCATTGTTCTGTTTGAGGTCGTGCCGAAGGAAATCGGCTTCGACAGCATCAACAAATTGATGAATAAGAAGGAGATGGCCAACCTGATTGATTATTGCTACCGGACCTGCGGCGAGAAGACGACGGTTCTGCTCGCCGACCGCCTCAAGGACCTGGGCTTCCGGTACGCGACGGTCGCCGGCGTTTCCTTTGCCCTGCACAATCTTGTGGTTCCGGCAAACAAAAAGGATATTGTCAGCAAGGCCGACAAAGATGTCCTGCGGATTCAGAAGCAGTACATGGACGGGCTCATCACCGACGGCGAGCGTTACAACAAGGTCATCGATATCTGGGCTCAAGCGACGGAAAAGATCGCCGGCGAGATGATGGTCGGCATCGGCAGCGATACGACGGCCCTTCCCGAAGGGGACAAGACGAAGAGCGAGAGTTTCAACCCGATTTACATGATGGCCGATTCGGGCGCCAGGGGCAGCGCTGTACAGATCCGCCAGCTCGCCGGAATGAGGGGCCTCATGGCGAAACCTTCGGGAGAAATCATCGAGACCCCGATCACGGCCAACTTCCGCGAGGGACTCACGGTCCTGCAGTACTTTATATCGACGCATGGCGCCCGGAAAGGCCTCGCCGATACGGCGCTCAAGACGGCCAATTCGGGATATCTGACCCGAAGGCTTGTCGATGTCGCCCAGGACTGCATCATTACGGAAGAGGACTGCGGCACCGTGGACGGGATCTATGTGTCCGCCCTGATGGAGGGCGGCGAGATCATCGAACCGGCCGGAGAACGCGTCCTCGGCCGCGTCGTCCTGGAAAACATCGATGATCCGTATACCGGAGAAGTCCTGGTCAAGGCGAATTCATTGATCGATGAGGCGCTGGCGGAACGTATCGACCGCGCCGGCATCGAACGCGTCAATATCCGGTCGGTACTCACCTGCAAATCGAAACACGGGGTCTGCGCCATGTGCTATGGCCGCGACCTTGCTCACGGACACCTGGTCAATATCGGCGAGTCCGTCGGGATCATCGCCGCCCAGTCCATCGGCGAGCCGGGCACGCAGTTGACGATGCGGACCTTCCATATCGGCGGTACCGCGAAATTCGAAGAGCATTCTACTCTGGAGGCGCGGCACGACGGGACCGTCCGCTTTACGAACCTGCATACCGTCAAGACCAAGGGCAAGGACAAGGACAGCGTCGCCATGAACCGCAACGGCGAGATCCATGTCCTCGATGAGCACAAACGGAGCCGCGGGAAATACCCGGTTCCCTACGGGGCGCACATCAAGGTCGGCGACGGAAGCGAAGTGAAGAAAGGGACTCTGATTGCGGAATGGGATCCTTTTGCCGTCCCGATCCTTGCCGAAGTCGAAGGCATCGTGAAATTCGGCGATGTCGTCGAGGGGAAAACCATGCAGGAGCAGGTGGACGAGGTGACCGGTCTCTCGCGCAAAGTCATCATCGAATACAAGGACCCGGATCTCCGACCCCGCATCTCGATCAAGGACAAGAAGGGCAAGACGGCGAAAGTTCCCGGCACGAACTCCGTTGCGAGGTATCTGCTGTCCGTCGGCGTGAATATCGTCGTTTCCGAAGGCGATGCGATCAGCGCCGGCGACATCATCGCCAAGATTCCGCGCGAAACGACGAAGACCAAGGACATCACGGGCGGTCTTCCTCGGGTTGCCGAATTGTTTGAGGCACGCAAGCCGAAGGAATTCGCCGTCATCAGCGAGATCGACGGTGTGGTCTCCTACGGCAAGGACTCCAAGGGAAAGAGAAAGATCATCGTGACGCCCGATTCGGACGAGCAGAAGGAATATCTCATCCCGAAGGGAAAACATGTGAGTGTCCAGGAGGGCGATCGCGTGATCGCCGGGGAAGCCCTGATGGACGGGATCAACAACCCGCACGACCTGCTGATGATCAAGGGCGAAAAAGAGTTGGCCCGCTATCTCGTCGACGAGGTTCAGGAAGTGTACCGGTTGCAGGGCGTGAAGATCAACGACAAGCACATGGAGGTCATCGTCCGGCAGATGTTGCGCAGGCTCGTCGTCAAGGATCCGGGCGACACGTCGTTCATCGCCGACGAGCAGGTGGAGCGGCACCGCTTCCAGGAAGAAAATCAGCGGGTCGTCGACAAGGGTGGAAAACCCGCTGTCGGAGAACCCATCCTCATGGGAATCACCAAGGCTTCGCTCTCGACGCAGAGCTTCATCTCTGCGGCGTCCTTCCAGGAGACGACCCGTGTGCTGACGGAAGCGGCGCTGGCCGGCAAGACCGATTACCTGCGCGGGCTCAAGGAAAACGTCATCATGGGCAGACTGATTCCCGCGGGAACAGGACTGCCGATGTACCGAAAATTGGGCATTCAAACGGATGAGCCGGAATTGCCTCCGGAAGAACCTCAAATGCAGACCAATAGCGGCGATTCGGATGAGAAAGTGCTTGACATCCAGGCGTCGAATTGATACGAGATCGAGCTTTGCGTACACTGCCTGTTTGACATCGGGCAAAGGAACCGGGAGGAACGATGCCGACGATCAATCAATTGGTCCGGAAGGGAAGAACGAAGATCCGAAAAAAGACCTCGACACCGGCGCTTGGAAACTCACCTCAGAGGCGCGGGGTGTGCGTCAGGGTCTATACGACAACGCCGAAGAAGCCGAACTCCGCGCTTCGTAAAGTGGCCAGAGTGAGGCTGACGAGCGGGTATGAAGTAACATCTTATATCCCCGGCGTCGGGCACAACCTGCAGGAGCACTCTGTTGTCTTGGTGAGGGGCGGGAGGGTCAAGGACCTTCCGGGAGTTCGTTATCATATCGTTCGTGGCACGCTGGATGCGGTGGGCGTTCAGGATCGCAAGCAAGGGCGGTCCAAGTACGGCGCCAAGAAACCGAGCTGAGTGAAGGACAGAAAGATATGCCGAGGAGAAGAGAAGTCGCGAAGAGGGAGATCCTGCCGGACCCCAAGTACAACAACAAGCTGGTGGCGAAGTTTATCAACAGCTTGATGAGACGCGGGAAGAAGAGTGTGGCCGAATCCATCCTCTACGGAGCGCTGGAATTCATCGAAAAACGCGCCAAGGAACAGCCGGTAGAAGTTTTCGAAAAGGCCGTAAACAATGCCAAGCCGCTCATCGAAGTGAAGTCGAGACGCGTTGGCGGTTCCACCTATCAGGTGCCGACCGAGGTACCGCAGGGCCGGAGGATCGCCTTGGGGATCCGTTGGTTGATCTCCAACGCGCAGGAGCGCACCGAAAAGACCATGAGGGAAAAATTGGCGGGGGAGCTCATCGACGCCGCCAATAACCGGGGTGGAGCCATCAAGAAGCGGGAAGCCGTGCACAAGATGGCGGAAGCGAACAAAGCGTTTGCCCATTATCGGTTTTAGAAGCGGGGCCGATCTTTCTTTTCGGCGGAAGCTCGCAGCTGAGGAAACGGCGCGGAACTCGACGGACGCAGATCGCTCTTCCGGAGAGCGAAGGAAAGACGAAAAGACGAACCATCAACGTTGAAGGAGGGAAGGAGAGATGGCGAAGAAGAAATTTGAGAGGACGAAGCCGCATGTCAATATCGGCACGATCGGCCACGTGGATCATGGCAAGACCACCCTTACGGCTGCCATAACCAAGCATCTCGCAAAGAAGGGGTTCGCCGAATTCAGACCCTTTGATTCTATCGACAATGCCCCTGAAGAAAAAGAAAGAGGCGTGACCATCAACATCTCGCATGTGGAATATGAGACCTCGAAGCGGCATTACGCCCACGTCGACTGCCCTGGCCATGCCGACTATATCAAGAATATGATTTCCGGTGCGGCGCACATGGACGGCGCCATTCTCGTCGTGGCTGCCTCGGAAGGTCCGATGCCGCAGACCCGAGAGCACATCCTCCTTGCCCGTCAGGTCCAGGTCCCCTACGTTGTCGTCTATCTCAACAAGGTGGACCTTGTTGACGATCCGGAACTCCTTGACCTGGTCGAACTCGAGCTTCGCGAACTCCTTACCCAGTATGAATTTCCCGGCGACAAGATTCCCATCATCCGCGGCTCGGCGCTCAAGGCGCTGGAGGCCGACGATCCCGATTCACCGGACGCCAAGTCCGTTTGGGAACTGATGGAAGCGGTCGACAATTATGTTCCCGAGCCGGTCCGCGATCTCGAAAAGCCTTTCCTGATGCCGGTCGGCGACGTGTTCAGCATCTCCGGGCGCGGGACGGTCGTAACCGGAAGGGTGGACCGCGGCATTGTGCGGACGGGCGAAGAGGTCGAGATCGTCGGCATCCGCCCGTCGTTCAAGACGGTTTGCACCGGCGTCGAGATGTTCCGCAAGACGCTCGATGAAGGACGCGCGGGCGACGACATCGGCGTCCTGCTCCGCGGGACCAAGCGTGAGGAAGTGGAAAGAGGCCAGGTCGTGGCAAAGCCGGGATCCATTACCCCCCACACAAAATTCAAGGCCGCCGTCTACGTTCTGACCAAGGAAGAAGGAGGCCGGCACACGCCCTTCTTCTCGGGATACCGGCCCCAGTTCTATTTCCGGACAACGGACGTGACGGGTGTTGCGACGCTTCCGGAAGGCGTGGAAATGGTGATGCCCGGAGACAACGTCAACGTGGAAATCGCCCTCATTACGCCGATCGCCATGGAAGAGCAGCTGCGCTTCGCCATTCGCGAGGGCGGTCGAACGGTCGGCGCGGGTGTTGTGAGCAAAATCATCGAATAAGGATTGCATAATCCGGGGATCGATAAGGGATCTATGAAAGATCAAAAGATACGAATACGTCTGAAGGCATACGACTATAAGCTGTTGGACCGGTCCGTCGAGGACATTGTGGAGACCGCCCGGCGAACGGGTGCTCGGGTTGCAGGTCCCATTCCGCTGCCGACCGAGATCAACCGTTACTGCGTGAATCGATCCCCGCACGTGGACAAGAAGTCTCGGGAGCAGTTTGAGATTCGAACCCACAAGCGTCTGATCGATATCATCGAGCCGACGCAGTCCACGGTGGATGCGTTGATGAAACTGGACCTGTCGGCAGGTGTGGACGTCGAGATCAAGCTGTAGTCCGACGAAAGGCTTGACAGCCGGCGGGTTTCCTTTTTGGCAGATGGGATCTTGACATCGTTTTCCGGTCGTACCGGATGGTGTGGTGAACATGAGCAAGGGATTGATCGGTAAAAAATTGGGGATGACCCAGGTATTCGCAGAAGATGGATCGGCCGTCTCGGTGACGGTGATCGAAGTGGAACCTTCCGTCGTTATTCAGAAGAAGACGAAAGAGACGGACGGATACGAGGCTGTTCAGCTCGGCTATGGTCGCGTCAAGCAGAGTCGGGTCACCAAGCCGCTGCAGGGGCATTTGAACAAGGCGGGAAAGGGACTCTTCAGGATTCTGCGCGAAATCCGGGTAGACGAGGCCAATCAGTATGAAGTCGGTCAGGAACTGAAGGCGGATCTTTTTGCCGCCGGGGAGCGCGTCGACATCGTTGGGACGACGAAGGGCAAGGGATTTGCGGGTGTCATGAAGCGGCACGGATTCCGCGGCGGCGCGGCGACCCATGGCTCCATGTTCCACAGGGCGCCGGGATCGATCGGCGCCAGCGCCGACCCGTCGCGTGTCTTCAAGGGAACGCGAATGGCAGGCCAGTTGGGTAATGTCAGGAATACCGTTCAGAATCTTGTCGTATGGAGCGTGAGAGTCGACCAGAACGTGTTGCTGGTCAAAGGACCCGTTCCCGGTTATCGAAATGGTTACGTTCTCGTAAAGAGGGCGGTCAAGGCGGGATAACGAAAAGGATCTAGAGGTCAGAAATGCCGACAGCGGACATATACGATATCGAAAAGAACAAGGTGTCGGAAATCGAGCTCAACGAAGCTGTTTTCGGTGCCGAGGTGAACGAAGCCGTCATCCATGAGGTCGTCAAGATGCAGATGGCTTCGCGGCGGCAGGGGACGAGTTCCACGAAGGGCAGGCATGACGTAAGCGGCGGAGGGAAGAAGCCCTGGCGGCAGAAAGGGACCGGGCGGGCAAGATCCGGATCGAGTCGCTCTCCCGTGTGGCGGGGCGGCGGTATCGTTTTCGGTCCTCATCCCCGGAAATATGCCTACAGGGTACCCAAGAAGGTGAAGCGGCTTGGGCTTGTTTCCGCCCTGAGCATGAAACTCAAAGAGGAAAGGCTGCTGATCCTCCGGGATTTCCCGATGGCGGAGATCAAGACGAGACGCTTCAAAGAGGTGGTGGACCGTTTTGGTTTGAAAAAGGCCCTTTTTGTGCTGGACAAATCCTATCCCAACTTGGAGAAATCTTCCCGGAATTTCCAGGGGATGAAAGTGATCCGTTCTGAGGGTATCAACGTATACGATCTCGTAAATTTCGATCACCTGGTTCTCCTGGAACCCTCCGTGAAAAAGATAGAGGGGGCGCTGCTGGCATAATGGATACGCATTACATCATCAAGCGGTCGATCGTTACGGAAAAGAGCGCCGCAACCAAGGAAGAACAGAATCAGTACATGTTCGAGGTGGACACGCGCGCGAACAAGATCGAAATCGGCAGGGCCGTGGAAAAACTCTTCAAGGTGAAAGTCCTTAACGTCCGCACCGCCAATGTGATCGGCAAGAAGAAGCGGATGGGTCGGATCCTCGGTCAGAAGCGTTCTTGGAAGAAGGCGATTGTAACGCTGGCTCCAGGCAGCACGATTCAGATTTACGAAGGCGTGTAGGAAGAGGGTGGCCATCCATGGGAATCAAACAGTATAAACCGACATCTCCGGGCAGGAGATTTCAGAGTTGTTCGGATTTCGAGGAAATTACCAAGTCCCGGCCGGAAAAGAAGCTCGTTCGGCCTTTGCGGAGAACCGGCGGCCGTAATTGCTACGGACGGATGACGAGTCGGCACATCGGCGGCGGGCACAAGAGAATGTACCGCGTGATCGATTTTCGTCGAGAGAAAACCGATATCCCCGCGAAGGTGGCAGCCATTGAATACGATCCGAATCGTTCCGCCCGGATCGCCCTGCTTCACTATTTGGACGGGGACAAACGATACATCATCGCGCCGGCTCAGCTTTCGCTGGGCGACACGGTCATCAGCGGTGAGAAGGCGGATATTCGTCCAGGCAATACGATTGCTCTGAAGAACATCCCGCTGGGTTCCTTGATCCACAATATTGAGATCAAGACGGGCCGCGGCGGCCAGTTGATTCGCAGCGCCGGTTCCTATGGCCAATTGATGGCGAAGGAAGAAGGATATGCGCAGATTCGGCTTCCGTCCGGTGAAGTCCGGAAGGTATTTCTGGAATGCCGGGCGACGATCGGCCAGGTGGGAAATATCGAGCATGAAAATGCGAGTATCGGGAAAGCAGGGCGGAAGCGCTGGATGGGGAAGCGTCCCAAGGTCCGCGGCGTTGTCATGAATCCGGTGGATCACCCCATGGGCGGAGGCGAAGGAAAGACGTCCGGTGGAAGACACCCCTGCACGCCTTGGGGGATGCCGACCAAGGGGTACAAGACAAGAAAAAATAAGAATACCGACAAATTTATCGTGAAGAGAAGGGACTAAAAAGTGGCTCGCTCATTGAAGAAAGGTCCATACATCGAAGAGAAGCTGCTGGAAAAGGTGCGCAAGTTGGAGGCCTCCGGGAGCAAGAGTGTTATCAAGACCTGGTCACGTCGCTCCACGATCACTCCGGAATTGATCGGCCACACCTTTGCTGTGCACAACGGCAAGAAATTCATCCCGGTTTTCATTACGGAGAATATGGTGGGCCACAAGTTGGGCGAATTTTCTCCGACGAGAACGTTCTTTGGTCACGCGGGTGATCGGAAAACAAAGCTGAAGAAATAGCAGAGCACGTGCTCGTCGATGGGGAGTGGAATCGATTATGGAAGTTCGGGCGGTTTCAAAATATGTGAGGATCTCGCCGCAGAAGGTGCGGCTGGTGGTGGATCTCGTCCGCGGGAAGAAGGTCGAAGAGGCGCGTCAGCTCCTGGCCTTTACCAGGAAACGAGCGGCGGTCATACTCGCGAAGGTGCTGGCGTCGGCCATGGCCAATGCCAAGCAGAATCCCAATATCGATGAGCACATCCTGTACGTGAAAAGCGCCTTCGTCGATCAGGGACCCGCCTTGAAGCGCTGGCGGGCGAGGGCGCAGGGTAGAGCGTTTTCCATTCGCAAGCGGGTGAGTCACATCACGATCGTTCTTGACGAACAGTAAAGAGGGAGGTGGGTTTTGGGGCAAAAAACAAACCCGATCGGATTCAGATTGGGCGGCATCAAAACTTGGCGTTCGCTGTGGTTCTCCGAGAAGAGCTACCGCCAAATGCTGCATGAAGACCTGCGGATCCGGAAATACCTGAAGCAGAAGCTGTACAACGCAGGCGTATCCAAGATCGAGATCGAGCGGGCCGCCAACAAGGCGAAAGTCAACATTTATGCGGCCCGCCCGGGGATCATCATCGGCAAGAAGGGCGCGGAGATCGAAAAGCTCAAGAAGGATCTCGAAAAGGTATCCACCGGCGAAGTCATCATCAATATTCTCGAGGTTCGCAAACCGGAAACCGATGCCCAGCTGGTTTCGGAGAACGTGGCGATGCAACTGGAACGGCGGGTGGCTTTCCGCCGCGCCATGAAGAAATGTGTCACCGCAGCGATGAAGTTCGGCGCCAAGGGAGTCAAGATCCATTGCGCCGGCCGTCTCGGCGGGGCGGAGATGGCGAGGAGAGAGTGGTATCGGGAGGGAAGGGTCCCCCTGCATACGCTGAGAGCGGACATCGACTGGGGGTTCGCCGAGGCCCGCACCACCTACGGACAAGTGGGCGTGAAGACGCTGATCTTCCATGGAGAGGTATTACCGGGCAGAACTGAGCCCGCAAAATAATGCAGTTTCCTCAGGGAACTGCTGCGGCAGGGACCGTCGGGTCCGCCGGGCTTTTGATGAAGGGTCGATAAGGTATGCTGGCGCCAAAAAGGATCAAGTACAGAAAACAGCAAAAAGGTCGAAGATCGGGAACGGCCACGCGCGGTCAAACGGTGGCGTTCGGTGAATACGGTCTGCAGGCGGCTGAGTGCGGTTGGATCACGTCCCGTCAGATTGAAGCGGCGCGCGTCGCGATGACGCGTCACGTCAAACGCGGCGGAAAGATCTGGATTCGCATCTTCCCGCACAAGCCGATCACGAAGAAGCCTGCGGAAACCCGAATGGGAAAAGGGAAAGGGACACCCGAAGGCTGGGTGGCAGTCGTCAAACCCGGTTCCGTTCTCTACGAGATGGAAGGAGTCTCCAGGGAAATCGCCCGGGAAGCCTTCCGCTTGGCGGCCCACAAGCTGCCGATCGCCACAAGATTTCTAGCGAGGGAGACGGCGGATGAAGATTAAGGAAATTCGCGATCTGAGCAGTGAAGAATTGAAACAGAAGAATACCGAGCTGATCGACGAGCTCTTCAAGCTCCGAATGCGTCATTCTTCAGGCGGGCAGTTGGATTCTCCCGCAAGAATGGGCCAGATCAGAAGAGATGTAGCACGGATCAAATCCGTTCTCAGGGAAAGGGAGAATCGCGATGGCGGAGCGCGGTAAGAAGAGGACCATCACGGGGGTTGTCGTGAGCAGTGCGATGGACAAGACGATTGTCGTGAGGGCCGAAAGACTTGTCAAACACTTGAAATTTCAAAAGTATATCCGCAAGTATGCCAAGTACAAGGCGCACGATGAAAAGAATGACTGCCGCGTCGGCGATCGAGTCCTCATCGTTGAGTCCCGCCCGCTGAGCCGCGACAAACGGTGGCGGATGAGGCAGGTCCTCGAAAAGGCAAAATAACGGAGTGCGTCGGCTCTTAAGGTCGTCGATGGGGTGTCGTCATGATTCAGATGCAGACCATTTTGAATGTGGCAGATAATTCGGGTGCCAAGAAAGTTGCGTGCATCAAGGTGCTCGGCGGTTCCAAGCGAAGGTTTGCCACGGTGGGCGATGTGATTGTGGTATCCGTCAAGGAGGCCATGCCGAATTCAAAAGTGAAAAAAGGTGATGTTTCGAAGGCCGTCATCGTTCGCACCGCGAAAGAGGTCAAGAGACCGGACGGCTCCTATCTGAAATTCGATGAAAACTCCGCCGTGCTGATCAATAACCAGATGGAGCCGGTGGGGACGCGTATCTTCGGGCCGGTGGCGCGTGAACTGCGGGCCAAGCAGTTCATGAAGATCATCTCTCTCGCCCCTGAAGTGCTGTGAGGGAAACTTTATGCATGCGAAAAAACTGAAGAAGGGCGACACGGTCAAGGTGGTTGCCGGTAAGGAAAAAGGCAAGACCGGCAAAATCTTGAAGACGCTTGACGCCAAGGATAAAGTGGTCGTCGAGAAATTGAATATGGTCAAACGCCACAAGAAGCCGGATGCCAAAGCGAAGGGCGGTATCATGGAGAAGGAAGGACCGATCCATGTATCGAATGTGATGTACCTTTGCAGCAAATGCAATAAGGGCGTCCGCGTGGGGTTCCGCCTTCTCGAAGACGGCAAGAAAATCCGGGTCTGCAAAAAATGCAACGAAATATTGGATGCGTAGGTCGATGACATGGCAAGGTTGAAAGAATACTACAAGAAGGAAGTCGTTCCCGCACTTGTGAAGGAATTCGGCTACAAGAACATGATGCAGGTCCCGAAGATCGACAAGATCGTGATCAACATGGGACTGGGCGAGGCGATCCAGAACGTCAAGGCCCTGGACAGTGCGGCGGATGAAATGACGCGAATCACCGGTCAGAAACCTGTGATCACGAAGGCGAAAAAATCGATCTCGACCTTCAAGCTCCGGCAGGGGATGTCGATCGGCTGCCGGGTGACCTTGAGAGGGGACAGGATGTACGAGTTTTTCGATCGTTTCGTGAACGTAGCCCTTCCAAAGGTTCGCGATTTCAGGGGCATTTCTCCCAAGTCCTTCGACGGCAGGGGAAATTTTGCCACGGGACTCCGGGAGCAGATCATTTTCCCGGAAATTGATTACGATAAGATCGAGAAGACCAGGGGTATGAACATCGTCATCACGACAACCGCCAAGACGGACGATGAAGCACGGTACCTTCTGAAAATCATGGGAATGCCGTTTCGCAGTTAGACGTACCGGAAACGGTTAGAACGGCGCTTCGGAGGAATGTAAGTGGCAAAGAAATCTTTGATTGCGAAGTCGAAGAGGAAACCGAAATTTTCGGTCCGGACCTACAACCGCTGTCCCCTATGCGGAAGACCGAGAGCCTATTATCGGAAATTCGATATGTGTCGCATTTGCCTGCGGAATCTCGCTCTCAAAGGGGAAGTTCCGGGCGTAATCAAGGCCAGCTGGTAAGCTCAGCAAGGAGTTCGTGAGATGTCAGTTACTGATCCCATCGCGGATATGTTGACGAGGATTCGCAACGCCAACAAGATGCGTTTCAAAAACACCGACGTGATGTTGTCCCACGTGAATCTGAATGTCGCCAAGGTCTTGAAGAAGTCCGGATACATCAGTGGTTATGATGTGAAGGAGAATAATCGCAAGCAGGACGTTCTGCGCATTTATCTCAAGTATACGGATGCCAAGCGTGCGGTCATTTCCAAGATCGAGCGTGTCAGCAAGCCGGGCAGAAGAGTCTACGTCAAAGGCGACAAGATCAAAAAGGTCCTCGACGGCTATGGCGTGGCGATTGTTTCCACCTCCCGTGGGGTCATGACGGACAAGGAAGCAAGGGCGCTCAACGTCGGCGGAGAAGTCCTCTGCCAGATCTGGTAGGGATTCGGCATTTTCCGCCGCAGTCATGGCGGACCTGTCGGATCCGTTTTTGGAGATACGTTCATGTCAAGGATTGGAAAGAAACCGGTTGAGATTCCCAAAGGCGTCAAGGTGTCCCAGGATCACGACGCGATCAAGGTGGAGGGACCCAACGGCGCCCTGACGCAGCAGCTGCCGCCCGGCATCGAAATCCATACGGAGGCGAACGTGCTTTCCGTCCGCATGTTGAATGACGGGAGGCAGGAAGGAGCCTATCAGGGTCTTGTCCGCACCCTGATCGCGAACATGGTCAAGGGGGTCAGCAGCGGCTTTGAGAAGAGCCTCGAAATCGCCGGTGTCGGATATCGGGCGGAGGTCAGCGGTCAGATTCTCAAACTGAGTGTCGGATACTCGTCACCTGTGGAATATGGCATTCCCAAGGGAATCACCGTCAAAGTGGACAAACTGATTAATATCTCCATTTCCGGAATCGACAAGCAATTGGTCGGCAGGGCGGCGGCGGAGATTCGCGGTCTGAGAAAACCGGAGCCTTACAAGGGCAAGGGAATCAAGTACGTCGGCGAACATATTCGAAGGAAAGTCGGCAAATCGGTGGGGGCATAAAGATGTCGAGCCCGGCATGGCGAAGGGCTCCCGAAGGATGAGGTAGGACATTGACGACGAAAAGAATGGAAATCAACAGGTTGAAGCGGAAGCTGCGCGTTCGGGGCAAGGTCAGCGGCGTACTGGCAAAACCGCGCCTGTCCGTATTTCGAAGCGCTCGGCACATCGCTGTGCAGGCCGTGGCGGATGATGTCGGCCGGACGCTGGCCGCCGCCTCCACCTTAAGCGAGGAAGTCAAGGGAAAGTTGAAAGGCCTGAAGAAGACCGATGCCGCCAGGGAAGTCGGGAAGCTGATCGCCAAGAGATTGAAGGAAATCGGCGTGGAGCAGGCGGTCTTCGACCGCGGGAGATTTCTCTATCACGGTCGCGTGAAGGCCCTGGCCGACGGAGCCCGCGAAGCGGGTTTGAAGCTTTAGGAGCAATTTCATTTCCACAGAAAATCGAGAGGTGATCGTTGGATACCGCAGGCTTTGAAGGACAGCAGGAACTGCTTGACAGGGTGATTACCATTAACCGCACCGCGAAGGTCGTCAAGGGCGGACGCCGTTTCCGGTTCAGCGCGATCGTCGTCGTCGGAGACGGCAGGGGATCCGTCGGGGCAGGCTTGGGGAAAGCTCATGAAGTTCCGGAGGCCATCCGGAAGGGTATGGAGCAGGCAAAAAAGAGCATGATCAAGGTGGCCGTTCACAACCGCACGATACCCTATGAGATCATCGGTCACTACGGTGCCGGAAGAGTGATGCTGAAGCCGGCATCCGAGGGAACCGGTCTTATTGCGGGCGGCGCCGTTCGTGCCGTTCTGGAAGTTGCCGGAGTTCAAAACATCCGCACCAAGTGCCTCGGATCGCACAATCCCCATAACCTCATCAAGGCAACGCTTGACGGGCTCAGCCGCTTGAAGGATCCTGAAGCCATTGCCGGGCTGCGGGGAAAGTCCGTTGCGGATATTGTTTAACGGAAGGGGTTGGCCGTGGCGAAAATGATTAAGATTACGCAGGTCCACAGTTACATCGGAAGACCGCAAAAGCAGCGAAAGGTGCTGCAGGGCATGGGATTGGGGCGGATGCACCGTTCGGTTCTGCTGGAGGATTGTCCGGAGATCCGCGGAATGGTCGCCCAGGTCCGGCACCTGGTATCGATAGAGGAAGTTGAGGAAACGAAGGCATGAACCTGGGAACCTTGAAGGCACCCGCAGGTGCAAGTCACAGCAGGAAGCGACTCGGGCGCGGAGATGGATCCGGGCACGGTGGAACATCCGGGCGCGGCGACAAGGGTCAAAGAGCCCGGTCCGGTGGAAAAGTCCGGCGTGGTTTTGAGGGAGGGCAGATGCCTCTCGCCCGCAGACTGCCGAAACGGGGGTTCAAGAATCCGTTCCGTCGCGAGTTTGCGACGGTTAACCTGGATCAGCTGAAGGGATTTGCGCAGGGGTCCGTCGTGGACGCAGAGGCGTTGATCCGCGAAGGGATCGTTTTCAGCGGCGCCGAAAGGATCAAGATTCTCGGACGAGGGGAGCTTCCCCATCCGTTGTCCATCAAGATGGAATATATCAGCCGCAGTGCGAGGAAAAAGATCGAGGCGGCTGGCGGTACAGTGATCGAGGTAGCCTGAGTTGTTAGACGGACTGAAGAACATTTCCAAGATTCCGGAACTGCAGAAGCGGATCCTGATGTCGTTTGTGCTCCTGGCCGTATATCGGATCGGAGCGCACGTGCCGACACCCGGTATCGATACAACTGCCCTGGCTGCATTCTTCGATCAGGCAAGAGGATCTCTGCTCGGTTTGTTTGATATGTTCGCGGGAGGGGCGCTCAGCAATCTGTCCGTGTTTGCCCTGGGCATTATGCCGTACATCAGCGCGTCGATCATCCTGCAACTCCTTACCGTAGCCATCCCTCATCTGGAGAGGCTGTCGAAAGAGGGGGAGGCGGGCCGGCGAAAAATTACGCAGTACACCCGCTACGGGACGGTGATCCTGAGTATTATTCAGGGATTCGGCATTGCTGTCGGCCTCGAGAATATGGCGGGACCAACGGGCGTATCCATCGTCATCGACCCGGGCTGGGGATTCCGGATGATGACCGTGATCACCCTGACGGCCGGTACGGCTTTCATCATGTGGCTTGGCGAGCAGATCACGGAACGCGGGATCGGCAACGGCATATCGCTCATCATTTTCGCCGGCATCGTCTGCCGGGGACCGGAAGCGATTCTGAGCACATTCCGGCTTCTTTCCGCGGGCGAGATGGGTTTTTTCTTCATCATCATCCTGATCGTCACCATGGTCGCGGTCATTGGTGTGATCGTCTTCATGGAAAGCGGCCAGCGCCGGATACCGGTTCAGTATGCAAAAAGGGTCGTCGGTCGGAAAGTCTACGGCGGTCAGTCCACCCATCTGCCGCTGAAGATCAATACCTCCGGAGTTATTCCGCCGATCTTCGCGTCGTCGATCATCATGTTTCCCGCGACCATTGCGAATTTTGTCGATCATCCCTGGATGAAGACGGTCGCCGCCATACTCGTTCCCGGGAGGGTGGGGTACGAAACTCTGTATGTCGCGTTCATCGTCTTTTTCTGTTACTTTTACACGGCAGTCATCTTCAACCCGATCGACGTGGCCGACAACATGAAAAAATACGGCGGCTATGTCCCGGGGATCCGGCCGGGCAAGAAAACGGCGGAATATATCGACGACATCCTCTCGAAGCTGACCTTCAGTGGCGCCATCTATGTCTCGGCGGTATGCGTACTGCCCAGTATTCTCATCGCATATTTCAACGTCCCCTTCTATTTTGGAGGTACAGCACTGCTGATCGTCGTCGGTGTTGCGTTGGATACGGCGGGACAGATTGAAACGCATCTTCTGACGAGGCAGTACGAAGGATTCATGAAAAAGGGTCGGCTGGCGAAGAGACGCTGATCGCCGCGAAGGGGGATCTGAGGAATGATCATCCTGAAGCAGGCCGACGAAATCGAGAAGATCCGCGCGAGCAACACGATTGTAGCCGAGATTCTGCGAGAACTGAAAGAGCGGGTGAAACCCGGTATCACGACGCTCGAACTCAACAGTCTTTCGGAAACACTGGCTCGCAAGCGGATGGCGAAACCGGCGTTTCGCGGTTACCGGGGCTACCCATTTGCTCTTTGTACATCGGTGAATTCGGAAGTCGTCCACGGGATGCCCTCGGAGCGCGTGTTGATCGACGGGGATATCGTCAGCCTTGACTTCGGGATTTATCATAAGGGGTATTACGGGGATGCGGCTATCACGGTTGCCGTCGGAGAGGCGTCAAGTGTGGCGCGCCGCCTGATCCAGGTGACGGAGCAGTGCCTCTATGACGGCATCGACAAGGCGGTGGCTGGCAACCGCCTCGGTGATATCTCCGCGGCGGTGCAGGCCCATGTTGAGGCAAACGGCTTCTCCGTCGTGCGGGATTTTGTCGGACACGGAATCGGCAGGAGCCTGCACGAGGAGCCGCAGATTCCCAATTACGGCATCCGCGGCCGGGGAATCGAACTGAAGGCCGGCATGGTGCTGGCCATCGAACCGATGGTGAATGAAGGTACGTACCGAGTGAGAATCCTGGACGACGGCTGGACGGTCGTCGCCGAAGACGGGAAGTTGTCCGCCCACTTCGAACACTCGATCGTCATTACCGACAACGGTCCCGAAATACTGAGCAGGCTGGCCTGAACAGGCCGGCAGGAGATGACGGAAAAAGGTATGGCGAAAGAAGAACCCATCGAAGTGGAAGGCCGGGTGATCGAGCCTTTGCCGAATGCCATGTTCCGTGTCGAACTGGAGAACGGGCACCGTGTTCTTGCCCATATTTCGGGGAAGATGAGAATGCATTTCATCAAGATTCTTCCCGGAGACAAGGTGACCGTGGAGCTTTCACCATACGATCTGACCCGCGGGAGGATCACGTACCGCACGAAATAGGTGTTGGCTAGGGAACGGGCAGCAGGCCCGGCCACGGAATGGGAGTTGCGAGGTGGAAAAGTGAAAGTCAGGTCTTCCGTAAAGAAAATGTGCGAAAAATGCAAGATCGTCAAAAGAAAAGGCGTTCTAAGGGTCATTTGCGAGAATCCGAAGCATAAGCAACGCCAGGGATAATTATTTCAGGAGGTCATCAGTGGCACGCATTGCAGGGGTGGATTTGCCGAAGAACAAGAGGATGGACATCGCGCTGACCTACATCTACGGGATCGGCAGGTCGAAGGCGAAAGAAATCTTGGCGATGGCCGGCGTGAATCCGGAAACGAAGACCGATATTCTGGCCGATGCGGAGATTTCCGCCGTTCGAAACGTCATCGACCGGGAAATGAAGGTCGAGGGGGATCTGCGGCGCGACACGTCCATGGCCATCAAGCGCCTGATGGACGTGGGGACGTACCGCGGTTTGAGACATCGGAAGGGACTTCCTGTACGAGGACAGAGATCGCATACGAATGCGCGGACGAGAAAAGGTCCGCGCCGGTCGATCGCAGGCAAGAAGAAATAACGGCGAATTCCATCATGCCTCCGGAGGGTAAACGTGGTTAAGGCAGCAAAGAAGACGGGGAAAAAACGGGAGAAGAAGAACATCACGGAAGGTGTCGCCCATATCCAGTCGACCTTCAACAACACGATCATCACGATCACGGATCTGAGCGGCAACGTCATCGCCTGGTCTTCGGCGGGTATGCAGGGATTCAAGGGCTCCCGGAAAAGCACGCCTTTTGCGGCCCAGATGGCCGCTGAAGATGCGGTGAAGAAGGCCAAGGAACATGGCTTGAGGACCGTTCAGGTCTACGTAAAAGGTCCGGGATCGGGAAGAGAATCGGCCCTGCGGTCTCTACAGTTGGCGGGGCTGAAAATCACGTTGATACGGGATGTCACTCCCATTCCGCACAATGGATGCCGGCCGCCCAAACGCCGCCGAGTGTGATGATCACGGCCGGGAGTTCAAGATTTCATAACGCTTTCATGAGATAGGATAGGGAGGATTGCTTGGCAAGATATCGAGAATCCGTCTGCAGGCAGTGCAGAAGAGAAGGGTTGAAACTGTTCCTCAAGGGGGACCGCTGCTACACGGAAAAATGCGCCTTTGAACGTCGAGGCTACGCGCCTGGCGAACACGGGCAGATGCGGAAGAAACCCACTGATTACGGCATTCAGCTTCGTGAAAAGCAGAAACTCAAGAGGATGTACGGAGTCTTGGAAAGCCAGTTCAAAGGGTACTTTGAAAAGGCGGACAGACAGAAGGGCATCACCGGTACGAATCTTCTGCTGTTCCTGGAGCGGCGGCTCGACAACATGGTTTTCCGCATGGGTTTTGCCAATTCCCGCACGGAAGCGAGGCTGCTTGTTCGGCACGGACACTTCCTCGTGGGCGGCAAATCCGTCGATATCCCGTCCTATCTGGTGAAAACCGGCGACGAGATTGAGGTCCGGCAGAAAAGCCGGACGATGCCCCGCATTCTTGAGGCGATGGAAACGGTTGCCCGGCGGGGTGTCCCCCAGTGGCTGTCGTTGGATAAAGGTAATTTCAAGGGATTCGTGAAGTCGCTTCCCGCAAGGGATGAACTTACGATGCCGGTTCGAGAACAATTGGTGGTTGAGCTGTATTCGAAGTAGCCGATCGGATCCATTACAGACTACCTTACAGTAAGGGATTGTAATTATGCAGAGAAACTGGCGAAGTTTGATACAGCCAAAGAGGATTGAGATCGACGAGTCGACGAACACTCGCTTCTATGCGGAGTTCACCTGCCAACCGCTCGAACGCGGTTTTGGGATTACCCTCGGCAACGCACTGCGGAGGATCCTGCTGTCGTCCATTCACGGGGCAGCCATCGTTTCCGTGAATTTCGATGGCGTTCTGCACGAATTTTCCAGCCTTCCCGGCGTCAAGGAGGATGTGACGGACATCATCCTGAACCTCAAGGGTGTCCGGATCAACCTTCATCAGGACGGACCCCGGACCATTCGCATCGACTCGAAGAAAGCAGGCGTTGTGACGGCCGGCGATATCCTTTGCGACGAGACGATCGAGATTCTCAATCCCGATCATGTCATTGCCACGCTCACGGGTGATGCCGTCTTGAGGGCGGAGATGGTCGTAAAGATGGGCAAAGGATATGTTCCCGCCCAGAGGGAAAAGGATGCGGATCAGCCGGAAGGGACGATCAATATTGATGCCCTCTATTCGCCGATCAAGAAGGTCAATTACACCGTAACCCATGCGCGTGTCGGACAGATTGCCGATTATGACCGGCTTGTCCTGGAGATCTGGACGGACGGCAGCGTTCTGCCGGCCGACGCATTGGCCTACGCGGCGAAGATCCTGAAACATCAGCTGGATATGTTCATCAACTTCAGTGAAGAAGATGAGGAAGAAGGACCGCAGGACGGCGAGAAGGAAGAGAATATCAATGAACTTCTGCTCCGCCATGTGGATGATCTTGAGCTTTCGGTTCGGTCCGCGAACTGTCTGAAGAACGCAGGGATCAACCTGATCGGGGAACTGGTGCAGAAAACGGAAGCGGAAATGCTCAAGACAAAGAATTTTGGAAGAAAATCACTTAATGAAATCAAAGAGATTCTTGCAGAGCAGGGACTAGGCTTCGGGATGAAGTTTGACTTTCCGCCTTGGAATGCCAACGCAGCGGAAAAGCAGCGGGGCGAAGAAGAAGCGTAGGGAGAGAGCGGAGCGCGAATTCGGAAAGGAACGTTTCATGCGTCACGGACGATACGGGAAAAAAATCGGCAGGACATCGAGCCATCGGATCGCCATGCTGCGAAACATGGTGACCTCTTTTATCCGCCACGAAAAGGTCAGCACCACGGATGTCAAAGCCAAGGAACTGAGAATTGTAGCAGAAAAGATGATCACCCTGGGCAAGAAGGGTGATCTTCATGCGCGGAGGCAGGCCTTGGCCATCGTACGCGACAAGGCGATGGTGAAGAAACTGTTCGAACAGCTTTCGCTTCGCTACAAGGATCGCTCCGGCGGTTATACGCGCGTCACGAAAACGGGATATCGCCACGGCGACAATGCGCCTGTTTCCATCGTCGAATTTCTCCCCGACGAAGAGAAGAAGGGAAAGGCCAAGAAGAAGGCCGTTGAGAAAGACGCTGCAGAGAAGTAAAGCAAAAACGATCTGCCGAAAAAGGGCGGTGGGCTTCGCGGAGCCCCCGCCTTTTTTGTTTTTCCCTTGTCTTTTTTCAGGAAAAGGATATATATCCCGCATACAGCCAGATGCCGATGATGCGGCGCATGGACAGCCGGGGAAACCATCGGCAACGAGCAAATGCGAGGTGAACGCCATGGCGGATAAGAAGATCGGCGAAGTGGTCAAATTTTTCGCCAAACCTTCGGTTGCGGCGGTAAAGATCACGGAAGGCGATGTCCAGGTGGGCGATGTCCTGAAATTCACCGGCCACACGACAAATTTCAACATGCCGCTTGATTCCATGGAGGTCAACAATCAGAAGGTGGACAAGGCGGTCGCAGGAGACTTCATCGGGATCAAGGTGACCGACAGGGTTCGAACCGGTGATGAGGTTTTCAAGGTCGTCGAAGAATAGGTTTTCCGGACGGTGACGGTGGCATGACGGTTTCCTGCTCTGGCGAGAACCGGCCGCCGGCCCCGGCCTGTTGCCGGATCCGCAACCATGGCGAAGTGCGCCGTCAAGGCGCTGCGCCATGGTTTTCTTTTGTCCGGTAACCTCGGTGGTCACGGCTCAGGGGCTCTGCACAGACCATCCCTGTCGTGCAGGATGAAGAGCCATGCAGTGGTTTTGTGGCAGCGATATGAACAAATCCTGGCTTGCCGAACTGAAAAGAAAAAATCCATCCGAAATCCGCCTGGGATTGGATCGGATGATCCGTCTGCTGAAGCGCTTGGACAATCCCCAGCAAAGCTATCCTGCCGTCGTCGTCGCGGGCACCAACGGAAAGGGTTCTGTGACCGCCATGATCGCGTCCATGCTCTCGGCGGGCGGATATCGCGTGGGGTGGTACATCTCCCCCCATCTGGTTGATGTGAGGGAGAGGATCCGAATCGGGGATCACCTGATATCGAAAAAATCGATGCAGCTCTGCGTCGAAACCGTCCGGTCCGCCCAGGAAGAGGAGTTGACCTATTTCGAATTTCTCACAGCCGTTTCCTTCCTCCACTTTTCCAGGGCGTCTGTCGATTTGGCCGTTCTGGAGGTCGGGCTGGGTGGCCGCCTGGACGCGACCAATGTGGTCGATCCGCTTGCATCCGTAATCACCAATATCGCCCTCGAGCATCAGGCATTCCTTGGGAGCAGCCTCGACCGCATCGCCGCCGAGAAGGGCGGAATTGTCAAGCAGGGGGGCATCTGCATCACCGGGGCAAGGCAGACTCCTGTCCTGGACGTTTTGGAAAAGATCTGTCGGGACCGGAACGCCCGCCTGCTGAGACTGGGCCGCGACTTGAAGATCCGGGTCCGCTCGGACGGACTTTTCTCGTATCGGGGTTTTTCCGGCAGGCGACTGTCCGGCCTCCGCTGCCCTCTCCGGGGACGGCATCAAGTTGCCAACGCCGCGCTCGCTCTCGAGGTTGTCGAGCAACTCGGCAAATGCGGATATCCGGTTCAGGATTCTCTGATCCGCGCCGGACTGGAGAAGACCCGCTGGGAGGGACGAATCGAGGTTCTGCAGCATCATCCGACTGTTCTTCTGGACGGGGCTCACAATCCCGACGGCATTTCCGCTCTCTGCGGCGTCCTTCGGCGGGACTTTTCATACAGGAGACTGTTTGCGGTCTTCGGGGTCCTGTCGGATAAGGATCGATCCGCCATGATCGGCAGGATTGCCTCAATCGCAGACGTCATCATCCTGACCCGCCCCGGGAACGAGAGGGCGGTGGAGCCGGTGGAACTGCTTCCCTTGATAAAAAAACGCCTTGGAACGGTCACTGTGGAACGAAATCCCGTCCGGGCCGTAAAGCTGGCCATGGATGCGGCGGGAAAAAATGACTTGATTTGCATCGCCGGCTCGCTGTATCTCGTCGGCGATATCAAGAAGGCCTTGCGCGCGGGGCGTCTTCCTTAGAGCCTCAACACACCTTGATGCAGGGGATCGTTGATGGAGAGGAGTCAGATGAGGGACGCACAGTGCCCCGCGGCGACCGCGGCTCTGCCTTCGGCAAGAAAGGCGATCTTTCGTGCCATCCTGCCGTGGCTGTGCCTGTTGTCTTTCCTGACACCGGAGGTCGTTCCGGCGCTGGAGCCCGTTCAGGGAAATAAACCGGTATCGATCGAGGCCGACGGCATTGCCTATGATGAAGAAAGGGATGTCGTCACGGCGAGCGGCAACGTGGTGATCCGCTATGAGGGGAACACCCTGACGGCCGACACGGTCTCCTTGGACAGGAAAACGAACATCGCCACCGCCGAAGGAAACGTCGTGATGCGGAGCGAAAAAGACGTGATCGAGGGAGCAAGGGCCGTTTTCAACACGCAGGACCGCCGGGGCGTGGTCTATCAGGGCAAGATGTTTCTGGCCGAGAACCATTTTTATCTTGAGGGGAGCACCATCGAAAAAAGGGGGGAAGAAACCTATCGGGCGACAGATGCAGCCATGACAACCTGCGACGGAGACGTACCTGATTGGCGAATCCGGTCGAGCGAAATGGACGTTACGGTCGACGGATACGGGACACTCAAGCACGGGAAATTCTACGTCAGCGATGTGCCTATTCTGTATATGCCGTATTTTCTTTTCCCTGCAAAAACGACCCGGCAGTCCGGAGTCCTTCTCCCGAGGTTTGCCTATTCGATGAAACAGAAGGGGCTGGATCTGGAAGTTCCTTTCTACTGGGCCATTTCCGAGAATACAGATGCAACATTTTTCCAGCGGTACATGGAAAAAAGGGGTTTCAAGGAAGGGGTGGAATTCCGCTACGCCGCCAGCGAGCAATCCTTCGGCACCTTCTATGCGGACTATATGAAAGACCGCAAACAGTTCGACGATCCGTCCGAAGATATCAGGCCAAACTGGCAGGGCGGCGAGAACCGGTGGTCCCTGTACTGGAACCATCAGACGACCTTTCCCGACAACAGCTATTTCCGCGCCGACATTCGCAAAGTCTCCGATCGCTGGTATTTCCGGGACTTCACGGGATGGAACTACTACCTCGATCATTATTCGAAAGACGACAGCAAGAAATTCGAAAGGGTGTCTTTTCTGGGAGACGAAACCCTGGCATTGCTGGATTCCACCGTACGCTTCGTCCGTAACTGGGACTTCTACAACCTCACGGTCCTGGGCCAGTACACGGACAATTTCGCAACGGTCAACAACGACGCGACTCTGCAGAGATATCCCGAAATCATGCTGACGGGGACCAAACGGCCCATCCTCGGAGGGCCCACCTACCTCGAATTCACGACGACCTACGACTACTATTACCGGACCGAGGGCCAGAAAGGCCATTTCTACGACCTTCAGCCCATCTTGTCCATGCCGCTTACGTTCGGAGATTACGCGCAGTTTACGCCGCAATTTCTGGTCAAGGGGTCCGCCTGGAGCCGGGATGACAATACCTCCGTTGCGAGCTTGAGCAGGCAGGGGGATCGTGCGATGTACAGTCTCGGGGCCACGCTGACGTCGGAAGTCCACCGCATCTTTTCTGTCGGGGGAAAGACCGTGGACAAGATCCGGCACGGGATACGTCCGGAGATATCGTATATCTACACCCCCTATGAATTTCAGGACGACGCCCCCGATTTTGTCATCCGGGTGTCCGAACAGAACACGATTACCTACGGTATCACCAATACCCTGATGGCAAAATTCAAGGAGCCGAACGGCAAGTCGTCCTATCGCGAATTCCTCCGCTTCAAGCTTTCCCAGAGCTACGACATCCGGGAGTCGCGTCGAAACGTTCAGAATCTGGAGCGGGAAAGCCGGCCGTTCAGCGATATCGACCTCGAGCTGGACGTGCTTCCGCATCCGCTGGTGAGCTTCTCCGCGAGAAACAAGTATTCCGTCAATTCAGGCGACTGGAAGCAGACGAACTATGACCTGGGGCTCAGCGACAGGCGCGGGGACAATGTCACGATCGGCTACCGGTATGCGAAAAGCGGGGACACCACCCTTCCGGTCAACTGGTTCACCATGAGCGGGAACACGATGGTTCTAGGCTCCCGGTCGCCGCTGACCCCGCTGGCGGAAATCAACGTTGCACTCAGGGCCGTTGTCACGGAGCGCCTGGAGGCAAATTATCTGATCCGGCAGAACAAGTTCGACAATAAGATCGTAGAGGAAACCTATGGAGGCAAATACAAGAAACAGTGCTGGAGCGTTGATTTCGCCTATTCGAATACCCCCAACGATCGCCGTTTCACGGTCATGTTTGTTCTCTTCGGACTGGGGAAAGCCGGCTTCTGAAGGATATCGATCCGCCACGATTTTTTCTTGACAAACGAACGAAGATTGCGTAACTACTACTTCTTAAATTTTTTCTGTATTGGTGAACATATGAAAACCTTTCAGGCAACTACAGAGGGCGTTCGCAGAGACTGGTTTGTCGTCGACGCACAGGGACGGGTTTTGGGAAGACTGGCGAGTGAAATCGCCGGCAGACTGCGGGGAAAACACAAGCCGATCTATACGCCGCACCAGGATACGGGCGATTTCATCGTCATTGTGAACGCGGAAAAGATTCTGCTGACGGGGAAAAAGCTGACGGACAAGGTCTATTATCACCACTCCGGTTACCCGGGAGGAATCAAACAGAAAGTCGCCGGGAAGATCCTCCAGGACAATCCCACCTTTCTGATCAAAGAGGCCGTTAAGGGGATGCTTCCGAAGAACTCGCTTGGGCGGAAAATGCTGAAAAAACTCAAGGTATACGCGGGCGGTGTCCACCCCCACGATGCCCAGTGCCCGAAACCGCTGTCCATCTGACGGACGCGGAGCGCGGAATAACAACGATTTGCTGGTGTTTTGGAGAAACCTATGACCGAGAAACGGATTTACGCTACAGGGAAGAGAAAAAATGCCATAGCCAGGGTCTACATGAAAGAGGGGACCGGACTCCTGGTCGTCAACAAGAGAAATTTTGACGACTACTTCACCCGGGACAGCCTCAAGATGATGATTCGGCAGCCGTTGGGTCTCACCGGCCAGGAAGGCAAACTCGATTTCTACGTCAACGTCCAGGGCGGCGGGATGTCCGGGCAGGCGGGAGCCGTCAAGCACGGAATCTCGAAGGCGCTGGTGGATTACGACGCGCAGCTTCGGGCGATTCTGAAAAAGGCCGGATTTCTGACGCGGGATTCCCGCATCAAGGAACGAAAGAAATACGGCCAGCCGGGGGCGAGAAAACGTTTCCAGTTTTCAAAGAGGTAATTTGCAAAGAGAAGGGGGCTCCGGCCCCCTTTTTTATTATGCCGCGATCAGGCAGGAAAGAAGGTGGATTATGGTGAGGGTTGGTATTTTCGGCGCCAGCGGTTATACGGGGCAGGAACTCTTGAGAATTCTTCTTCGGCACGGGAAGGTCCATGTTGAAGCCGTGACGTCGCGCCGTTTCGCCGGCCGGCCCGTCCGGGACGTCTATCCGTCCTTTACCGGATTGACCGAGCTGTCTTTCACGGATCTCAAGCCTCAGCAACTCGCCGAAACCGTCGATATCGTGTTCCTCGCCGTTCCGCACGGAGTCGCCATGGATTTCGCCGCCGCTTTTCTCGAGACAGGGCGGAAATTGATCGACCTCAGCGCCGACTTCCGCCTTCGGGATGCCGCATGTTACGGGCAGTGGTACGGGAAGCACCGTGCGGAGGACGTGCTTCAGAAGGCGGTCTACGGACTGCCCGAACTGTATCGAGAGAAGATCCGGAAAGCCAGGCTGGTGGCGAACCCCGGCTGCTATCCGACGAGCGTTATTCTGGGGATGGCGCCGCTCCTGAAGGGGGACTTTGTCGATACGGGTTCGATCATTGCCGATTCGAAATCCGGCGTCAGCGGGGCAGGCCGGGAACCGCAGATCGGTTCTCTGTTTTGCGAGGTTGACGGCGGCTTCAAGGCCTACAAGATCGGCAGCCACCGACATACCCCGGAAATCGAGCAGGAACTCAGCGCGCTGGCGGGCCGGGAGATCCGCATCACCTTTACGCCGCACCTCCTGCCCGTGAATCGAGGCATCCTGAGTACGATCTATGCGTCCCTCGCGAAGGATGCCGACGCGGCGGAGATCCTTGCCGCCTATCGGACTTTCTACCGGGACGAGCCGTTCGTGAGGGTCTATCCCGCCGGGAGTTTCCCCAACATCTCTTCCGTCCGTGGCTCAAACTATTGCGATATCGGTGTCGCCGTGGACAAGCGGACGCGGAGGGTCATTGTCGTTGCGGCGATCGACAACCTGATCAAGGGNNGAACATGAACCTGATGTGCGGGTTTCCGGAAACGACCGGTCTTGACTTCTGTCCGCTGTTCCCGTAAACACAATCGACCTTGCAGGGAGTGCCGGGCGGAACGGAGCGGGAGGGTTCCCGCTGACGCATGACAAGCCGCCATCGCCGGCTTTCCTGCACCGGATCCGGCCAGCGGCGGGCATGTTCCCGGAAGTGACAGGACGGTGGATACAGGAAGATGGCTGTGAAAATTTATAATACCCAGACCAAGCGCAAAGAGGAATTTGTTCCCCTCTCGGAGGGGAAGGTTGGTCTCTACGTCTGCGGGATTACCGCCTATGACGTCTGCCATGTCGGTCACGCACGCTCGGCCGTCGTGTTCGACGTGGTCGTGCGATATCTTCGTGATCGCGGGTACGCGGTCACGTATGTGAAAAATTTTACGGACGTGGACGACAAGATCATCGAAAAGGCCAACCGCCTCGGCCTCGGCATTGCGGCGATTGCGGAGCGTTATATTGCCGAGCATGACGAAGATATGCGTGCGCTCGGCGTCGCCCCGCCGACCTTTGCACCGAGAGCTACCGAGAACATCGACGGCATGATCCGGCTGATCCGGAGGCTTGTCGATGCGGGCCTTGCCTATGTTGTGGACGGGAACGTCTACTATGCCGTCGACCGATTCCGATCGTACGGAAAGCTCTCCGGAAGAAGCACGGAAGAACTGCTTGCCGGCGCGAGGGTCGAGGTCAACGAGCGGAAGGGCAACCCCCTGGATTTCGTCCTCTGGAAAACGAGCAAACCCGGCGAACCGTTCTGGGAAAGCCCGTGGGGAACCGGAAGGCCGGGATGGCATATCGAGTGTTCGGTTATGAGCCAGAGATATCTGGGCGAACAGTTCGATATCCACGGCGGTGGTGCGGACCTCATCTTTCCCCATCACGAAAATGAGATCGCGCAGTCGGAAGGGGCGACGGGCAAACCGCTGGCCGCCTACTGGATGCACAACGGATTCGTGCGCATCAACAGCGAAAAGATGTCAAAATCGCTGGGCAACGTCTTCACGGTCAAGGAGATCCTGAAAACCTATCACCCGGAAGTTCTGAGGCTTTTCATACTGCAGGGCCATTACCGCAGTCCTCTCGACTTTTCCAGCGAGGCAATGGAGGAAGCGCGGACGGGGCTCAACAGGCTATACGGCACGCTCAAGTCTGCACGAGATCTCGGTGCCGCGGCGGAGACGGTACAGCGCGGATCCGCTCCTTCCCGCGGAGAGGAAATTTCTGCGCGCCTGGCGGAATTGGAACGAAACTTCCACGCCGCCATGGAGGATGACTTCAATACGGCCCGGGCGATTGGGCATCTCTTTGAAACCTCGCGATATCTCAACGGGTGCTTTGCCGGGAAGGGATTTTCCGCCGGAAGCGCGGCGGCGCCGCTGATGGCGGAGGTACGGGGCGTCTTCGAGAAGATCGGCGCCGTGCTGGGGCTGCTTCGGGAAGACCCGGAAGCCTATTTTCTCAAGGACAGGGAACGGAGAACCGCGCACCTCGGCCTGGACGCCGGCGAGATCGACCGTCTCGTGGAAGAAAGAACCAAGGCCCGTGCGGCGAAGGACTGGCGGCGCGCGGACGAAATCCGGGACATCCTGGCCGCCAGGAAAGTCGTCATCCAGGACTCGCCTTCCGGTACGATCTGGAGGGTCGAGTGATATGGATGCGTGTACGCACCTGGTCCCCTCCGGGAAGGTCTTTGTCCGTCTTTCGGCCCGGAGCGGATCCGCCTCTTCGATATTGCACAAGACGCCGCACGGACAGAGGAAGTGCCTGTCGTGCGGCACGACGGAGGGAATGGCCCGGCGCCGGTATTGTTCGATCGATTGCCGGCAGAAGCTTCGCCACCAATTGGAGATGCGAACGGGCCTGATCCAGGCCCTGAATGCACGTTTCGCCGCTTTTCATTTTTCCGATGAA
Source organism: Syntrophaceae bacterium UBA6109 (assembly GCA_002428445.1). The sequence continues at coordinate 72,048 of DIWJ01000052.1, read as the reverse complement.
CTCGTCGTTCTCGACGTCATGATCTCCGGATCGAAGGAGATCTTCAGTTTCTTCTATCCGCGCGCTGCGAAGGCAAAGCCCCGGGAGGATTTCAGCAGGATGGCGGATTCCCTCGGCAGGATCTGGTGGGCGGAGAAGGGAAGGACCAACAAGTATTACCTCGCCTCGCGGCGTGTTCTCGACCACGCGTTCAGGAATCGCGAAGACGGCTGTACCGTAAAGCCCGTGGAACTCAGGATTCCGAACGTTAAGGGCGCGGCGCTGTCGTATCTGAAACTCGGGACGGCGCAAATGTATTCACCGGAGCTTCCCGGCCTGATCAAGAACGCCTACCGGACGCAGGCCAAGATCCACCACCCCGATCTGGGTGGAGATCCCTCGACCTTCCGCAAGATTCACCAGGCCTATCAGGAACTGATCTCCTGGGCGGAACACCCGACGTACATCCGGAAACGCGGTTTCCCCGACAAGTGGTTTTACGACGCCGACCGGAACCGCTGGTATCAGCCGACGCCGCTGTCCCGGTAGAGACGCCGACCCTTTTCAATGTTGTCCTGCGGTTCGTCTCGGACTCCCTTCTCAGCCGCACCCTGTCGCCCCATATCATTCGCAGCGTTGAACCGCGCTCGCCCTCGAAAAAGGAGCCGGAAGCCGGCGTTTGTCGCCGGGGACGGAACAGCGGGACGCGATCCGAAGTTCTATCGATATGCGAGCATATGCCATCCCTTTTCGATATCGGCGTTGACATTTCCCCCTTTTGGCGATAGAAGATCGCCGGAGCATTCCTCACAACCCTTTGTCAGCAAGGGCTTTCGCCCTGGAGAGAAACAGCGGCAAGATGATCGGCGCGGTTCCCGTTACCCGAAACCCGGTGAGAGGGGAACTTCCGGTCTCTGGCTGTGACCGAATTTTCAGACTAGGTGGAAGGGGGGCAGGTATGGCAAGAGAGTTGGAAGGAATCCGTATTGTCGAGGTGGGGGGCGCGGTGGCAATGCCGCTTCCGGGCGTGTTGCTGGGCAGCTGGGGCGCGGAAGTGATTCACGTTGAGCCGCCGGGGAAGGGTGACAACTGGCGCCACGTGCTCGGTCAGGGCATGGCCGGGTGGGCGAAACCGAATCCGGTCAATTATTACTGGGAGCATGCGGATCGGAACAAGAAAAGCATCTGCATCAACCTGGCCTCGGCGGAAGGGCAGGCCGTCCTGCATAAACTCATCGCCTCCGCCGATATCTTCGTCAACAACCTGAGGCCGTACGAGATGAAGAAATTTAATCTCACGTACGAAGCCATGTCCAAACTCAACCCGAAACTGATCTATGCAAATCTGACCGGCTACGGGACCAAGGGCCCGGAAGCGAATGCCGGCGGTTACGATACGGTGGGCTTCTGGGCGCGCAGCGGCGTCATGGACCTGATGCACGATGCCGATTCGGCGCCGAACATCTCCCGCCCCTGCTACGGCGACAGCATCACCTCCCTGAGCCTTCTGGCCGGAATGCTGGCCGCCCTTTATATCCGTGAGAAGACGGGTGTTGCGCAGGCGGTCGAGATCTCGCTGTACAATACGGCCACCTGGGTGCTCGGCTTCGACATCGCCGGCTGTCTTGTTTCCGGCGAAGATGTCGTGCGGCCGCAGCGCAAGACCATGGGCAATCCCATCCGCAACGTCTATCCCACGCGGGACGGTCGCTGGATCATGCTGGGAATGACGAACTCCCAGACCTATTGGGCGGGTTTCTGCAAGGCGATCGACCGGCCTGACCTCGAGAACGATCCGAAGTTCGCCACCCAGGCCGCCCGGGCGCAGAATGCCGCGGAGCTGGTGCAGATGATCGAGGCATACTTCAAGGCGAGGCCCCTGTCGGAACTGAGAGAGAAGCTGAACGCGAACAAGTGCATCTGGTCGCCCGCCGCGACGCCGCTGGAAGTGACAACGGACGAACAGGCGATCGCCAATGATTTCTTTACGGAGTGGGACCACCCGAAATACGGGAAGATCAAGGTCGTGAATAATCCCATCAAGCTCTCCAAGACGAAGGCCGAGATCGCCTGCCCGGCGCCCGAATTGGGCCAGCATACGGCGGATCTGATGAAGGGTCTCGGGTTCTCCGATGAAGAGATCGCAAAATTGAAGGCTGCAGGCGCTGTAGCCTGAAAGCTCTTCGGCCCTTGCATGCCCCCGGCCATCCGGCCGGGGGCGCTTTCTATGAGACAAGAATCATTCGCTCCTCCTCTTTTGCTTGTCTTTTTCCCGGATGCGGTTGAGCCCGGAGGGATCTTCCCATGCCGGTGCCGCCGCGAAGAAGAGAGGGGCACTTTTCAGAAGGGAAAGCGGGCGCTCTGACAGGAGCATGCCGCATTCCGCCGATAGCGGTCCCGCGCTGAAGAAAATCTCTTTGAACGCGCAAGAAGGAGGGGTGCAGAATGCCTGATGTAAGAATCTGGAGATCCCTGCTCTTTGTACCGGCCAACAACTGGAAGATGCTCAACAAGGCCGCGGCGGAGCAGGAAGACGCGGTCATCATCGATTTGGAGGATGCCTGCCCCATGGCGGAGAAAGAAGCGGGGCGGGCACTTGCGAGAGACATTTCCCCCCTGTACAAGAAGCAGGGGATCGATGTCCTGGTCCGCATCAACTCTCTCCAGACGAAGGGGCTTACCGCCGAGGACATCAAGATCATCGTCCGGGAAGAGTTGGACGGGGTCATGCTGGCCAAGACGGAAACGAAACAGGACATCCAGGAGATCGAAGGACTCCTCGCCGAAGCCGAGAGGGTTGGCAAGCAGAAGAAGAAAACCGTGATTCTTCCCCTTCTCGAATCGCCGAAAGGCGTCCAGAACGCCGGGGAGATCGCCGCAGCCAGCGACCGTGTCGCGGGGCTCGCGTTCGGTGCGGCTGACTTCATGCGCGAGATGGGAGCCGGATTTGCCGTAACCAAGATGACCCCCGACGAATATGCGCCGTTCCTGGCCTATCCCCGTTCGACGATCTCCGTTGCGGCGGCCGCTTCCGGTATTCTCGCCATCGATACGCCGTTCTTCGGGGTTCTGACCGATCAGGAGAGATTGGAGCGCGAAGCCAATACGGTCCGGCTCATGGGTTTCAAAGGAAAACTGGCGATCCATCCGCGGCAGCTGGAAACGTTGAATCGTGTGTTCTCGCCGTCCGAGGAAGATGTCGCCCTGAGCCGGAGGATGATCGATGCCTATCTGAAGGCGGAGGCCGAGGGAAAAGGCGCCGCCACCCTCGACGGCAAGATGATCGATGTGGCGATGTACAGGATGGGGATGGAAACCGTTGCCAAGGCCGAAGGAATCGCCGCCAGGGCAAAGGCAAAGAAGGAAGAATCCGGCCAGACCTCTTGAAGAATTGTCCGTCAACAGCAGTTTCGTGCGGGGAGCATGCTGTCTTCGTCGGTTTTATCAGAAGCGATCTTCGATACGATCCGCAGGAGTTCCTGCCGGGTGTCTCCGGACGTCCGGCAGGCCTTCGAGCGGGCGATCGCCGTGGAAGATTCTGAACTCTCCCGCCGGGCCCTTTCGGAAACGCTCCGCTCCCTGGATTTGTCCGCCGAGCGCTGCTCCCCTGCCTGCCCCGACACGGGCTGGCCCCTGTTCTTCTTCAAGGTGGGCGATCAGGCCCGTCTGCCCGGGGGCTTCTCCGGCCTTGCCGACCTTGCGAAGGATGCGGTGAGAAAAGCGACGCGCGAAGGAGTTCTGCGTGCGACGATGAAGCATCCCTTGACCGGTGCGGATCCCGGGGATAACGTCGGCATGAATATCCCCGGCATGACATACCGTTTTGTGCCGGGCGAGGACCTGCAGGTCACATTCGTCGCCAAGGGAGGGGGGTCCGAGTGCCTGGGCGGCACTCGCTACCGAATGGTCGCCTTCGCCGACGGACTGGCGGGGATCCGAAAGTCCGTCATCGACTGGTACACCGCCGGTGCGCGTGCCGGGGCGATCTGCCCGCCGGCGATCGTGGGAATCGGGATCGGGGGCACTTTCGACATCGCCGCCCAGCTGGCCAAGCAGGCTGCGGTGCTGCGCATCGTCGGCAGCCGCCATCCGGAACCGGACATGGCACGGCTTGAAGAGGAACTCGCCGGGGCCGTCAACACGCTGGGCATCGGCGCCATGGGTGCGGGAGGACGGACGTCGGTGTTTGCCGTGCACGTCGAGTATGCGCTGACCCACATCGCCGGCATCGCTCTTGCCATGAGCGCCAACTGCTGGATCGCGCGACGCGCAACGACTCTTGTCCATCCGGACGGTTCCATGGAATATCCCGACGACCCCGGCTGGTTCGAAAGGGAGGCCGTCCATGCCTGAAGTGCGTCTGCGCATTCCGTTGCAGGAGGCGGACATCCGGGCGCTCCGGATCGGCGATATGGTCTATTTCTCCGGTTTCGCCTGGACATGCCGTTCGCGCCTGCAGCGCTATGTCTTCGACGAGGCCCACCCCCTGCCTTTTCCCACGGACGACCGGAATCTCCTGATCCATACCGGCCCCATTATCCTGCCCGAGGGCGACGCGTGGCGCCTCGTTGGACTCGTCCCGACGTCCAGCATCCGCTTCGAGAAATGGGGCGCCCGGTCGGTCCGCGAGTGGGGACTGCGGGCCATTGTCGGCAAGACGACGATGGGGCCCGCCACCATGGCGGCCATGAAGGAATGCGGCTGTATCCATGCGACGCCGCTGGGCGTGACCCCGCAACTTTTCGTGGACCGGATTCGCGTCCGGGGCGTCCACTGGCTGCGGGAACTGGGGAGCATCGAAGCGGCCTGGCAACTGGAGATAGAAGAACTGGGTCCGTTCCTGGTGGATATCGACACGGAGGGGAACAACCATTTCGACCGGCTGGACCTTCGGATCGACGCGAACCGCCGCAAAGCCTATCGAACGCTCGGCATCGCCGAGGATTTTGAATACACGAAACTCTATTAATATCGAAGAGGTAGGACGGAAACAGACGGCCGCGCGAAAGTGATAATGCTTGACACATTGCGGTTTCGTCGCTATAAAGCGGCAGTTTTCCGTTTATGACCGGATTTCATTGATGAATGCCGTGAAGCCGGTTCCTGTCGTCTGAGACTTTTTTTCACATCTTCTGGGAGGATAGGATTATGAAGGTTCTGGAGGAGCGTCACGGGCTGAGCACCGCGCTGCTGCAGGTTCTCGAAAAATTGCCCATTCTTTCCTGCTATGCGAAGACTCACGGGTGGAATTACGTCGTCAGCTGGCTGCATCGTCTGACGGGGATCGGCCTGGTCATTTACCTAGGCATACACATCTACACCCTCTCCACGCTTTCGACGCCGTCCGTCTACGACGCGAAGATGAGTTGGATGTCCCAGCCGATCATCGTATTTTTTGCCTGGGCTTCATCGCTGATGGTCGGATTCCACGCCTTGAACGGAGGGCGCCTGATCCTGTACGAATCGTTCGGGAGCCGGAACGACGAGACTATGATCCGCTGGACCTTCGGTCTCACCGTCCTGTATGCGCTTCTCCTGGGGCTGCTCATGCTCCTTGGAAACCAGAACGTGTCGGCGGTTTTCTTCTGGCTGATGGCGCTGTTCACCGGTTTTGCCACGGCTTACGCCGTCGCTTCCCGCATCTGGAACACCAAACACTCGGTCTGGTGGAAGCTCCAGCGAATCAGCGGGGCTTTCTTGATCATCGCTATCCCCGCACACCTTGTTTTTTCCCACCTGACTCCGGAGGTGGCGCATCAGGCGCAGGCGGTGATCGCCCGCATGCAGAACCTCTTCATCCGGTTTGTCGACCTGATGCTTGCGGTCTCAGCGCTGTACCATACCGGCTACGGCCTTTATTCGATCGCTACGGATTACATTTCCGCCGGGGCGGCCCGGACGGCTCTGACGGCCCTGATCGCCATCGTCGTCGTCGTGTTCGCCTTTCTGGCCATGAAACTGACGTTGTTCATCTAACGAAAAGGGGGACGCGCGATGGGAAACAAACTGCAAATCTCTTCAACGCTGAACTGTGATGTCCTGATTGTCGGAGCCGGGGGTGCGGGCCTGCGCTGTGCCGCACACCTGCTTGAGCACAAGCCGAATCTGAAAATTTTCGCGGTGACGAAGGTGTCCCATCCCCAGAAATCCCACACGAGCACCGCGCAGGGGGGGCTGGCCGCCGTCGATCCGAAGGACAAGACGGACAAACCGATCTACCATATGTTCGACACCTGGAAAGGGGGCGACTGTTCTTCCGACCAGGACGTGGTCAAGAAGATTGTTGAGGGCGGCTGGGATGAGATCCGCTGGCTCGAGGGCCACGGGATGCACCTGAGCCGGAATGAGGAAGGAAACATCAGCAAACGCCAGTTCGGCGGGCATACCATCGAATTCGGCAAGGGGGACTCCTTCCGGGCCGTTTTCGAAGCGGACCGCACAGGCAAGGGGATGATGGACACCGCCTGGGGCGAGGCGCTCAAGCACGGCTCGACATTCATCAACTCCGCCGTCGTCACGGAACTCCTCTTCAACGAGGGGGTCTGCGTCGGGGCGGTGCTCTACAAGATCCGGGATGGTGAATTCGTCACGGTGCTGGCGAAGGCCACCGTTCTGGCTACGGGCGGTTCGGGACAGGTCTTCCGCATTACGACAAACTGTCGCGGCAATACCGGGGACGGGATTGCCGTGATTCTCCGGGCGGGGCTGCCGGTCATGGACCCCGAGGCCGTCCAGTTCCATCCGACGGGAATCGTGGGGCCCGGCATTCTCGCCAGCGAGGCCCTGCGCAGCGAAGGCGGTATCCTGCGCAACAAGGACATGGAACCCTTCATGGACCGCTACGCCCCCAAGATGAGGAATCTCGCGCCCCGGGACATCGTGGCCCGCTCCATCGAGACGGAGATCCGGGAAGGGCGGGGAATCATGAATCCCGATCACCAGATCGAGCATGTCTGGATCGATCTGCGTCACCTGCCGGACTACGTCCACGAAGTCAAGCTCAAGGAGGTGGCGAGCTTTTTCAAGACCTACGCGAACCTCGATTCGCGCACGCAGCTCTGTCCGGTGCGGCCTTCCAACCATTACCACATGGGCGGCATCCCGACGAATGCATTCGGAGAGGTCCAGGGGAGCGCCGGCCAGATCATGCCCGGTCTTTTCGCCGTCGGCGAATGCGCCTGTGCCAGCTTCCACGGTTTCAACCGCCTGGGCACGAATTCGCTTCTGGAGCTCCTGACAATGGGACGGTACGTGGGAGAGCGCGTCGAGACCTATCTGAAGGAAAAGCAGATTTCCGCTCCCAGGGGTGCGGGCGAGGCAAGCCTGTCCCGTTTCTCGTCTTATCTGGCAGGTACAGGGAAGGAAAATGTCGGACGCGTCCGTCTGGACATGCGCGACATGATGACGCGCAAGGTCGGCGTCTTCCGGCACGAAAAGGGCGTTTCGGAAGCGATCCAGGAGTTGATGGCATTCAAGGAACGGGCGGAGAAGACGTCGGTATCGGTCCGCGACGCGAGATGGAACCAGGAGCTGTTCGAGCGCTGGGAGCTGGACAATCTGCTGGACAACGCCATGACGATGGCCCAGGGGGCCCTGCTGAGGAAGGAATCGCGCGGTGCGCACTTCCGGGAGGATTACCCCGTCCGGAGCGACGAATTCCAGTATCATACCCTGGTGTCCATGACCGAATTCGGCAAGGTGACCTTCGGAAGGCGTCCCATCGACATGAGCCTCTTTGAGGCCAAGGGGGAGTATTCCGAACACTTCAAGATCATCCCGAGGAAGTATTGATGACGGCTTCTTCGCCGCAAGCATAGGAGGAAGTTATGTCCAAGATCTTCTCGCTGTCCCTGACGATCAAACGCTATGATCCCGACGCGGGGAAAACCTGGTTCCAGACCTACAAGCTGGAGGCAGGGGCCATTCTGCGCTTCGTGGATCTGTTCCGGAGAATCAACGTGGAACAGGATGCCACCCTGAGCTGGGCGTCATCCTGCGAACACGGCCAGTGCGGGAGCTGTTCCGTGAAGATCAACGGCCGGCCGATGCTGGCCTGCGAGCTCCTGGTGGAAAATGCCGTCGAACTGTTCGGCACCTCGGAATTCAAGATCGAGCCCGTGACGGTCGCCCCGGTGATCCGGGACCTGGTCGTCGACTGGGAAAAGGCCTACGAACGCGTCCATCGCGCCAAGCCTTATGTCATCTCTCCCAAGCAGCTTCCGCCCGGCGTCACGGAGCACATCATCTCCCCGCAGGAAATTGCCAAGTACGAAGATGCCACGCGCTGCATCAACTGCTTCTGCTGCGCCACGGCATGCATCAGTTCTCACAAGAGCTTCATCGGCCCCAATGCCGCCATGGCGAGCATCGTCCGTATGATGGATACGCGGGAAACGGCGAAGGACGAGCGGCTTGAGCTCCTGTACAGCGAAGAGGGCGTCTACCGCTGCCACACCTCGAAGGCCTGTACGCACGTCTGCCCGAAAAAGATCGACGTAGCCCACTTCATCGCCTTGGCGAAGGAAGGGGATTTTTAAGGGTCAATGGAGACCGCCGAGCATCGAGCGGCGATCGAAGTCGTCCGCTGAACTTCAGAAGAGGGGGGAAATTATGCCGAAGGAAATCCTCGCCAATCAACTGGCCAAGTATTTTTGCGGGCTTCGGTTTGAAGACCTGGGGAAAGAACATGTCGCCAACGTCAAAGGGTACATCATGGACTGGCTGGGTTCGGCTTATGCGGGCAAGGATCTGCCGCCGGTCCGCATGATCCGGAATGTCGCCCGCGGCCTTGGCGGCAACCCCGAATCGACCTCCATCCCCGACGGTACGAAAACAAGCTGCGTCCTGGCAGCCCTGGTCAACGGCGCCACATCGCACATTGTCGAGATGGACGACCTTCACCGGGAGTCCATCCTGCACCCGGCCTGCGCCATTCTTCCCGCGGTCCTTGCCCTCGGGGAGCGTCAGCATTCCTCGGGACGAGACCTGATCCTCGCCACTTCCGCCGGTTACGAGGTCGGCATCCGTGTGGCCCTGGCCGTGGGGACGAGCCATTACTATTCCTGGCATACGACGGCGACCTGCGGGACCTATGGGGCGGCGGCGGGCGCGGCAAAGCTGCTGGGCCTGAACGAAGATCAATTCGCATGGGCTCTGGGTTCGGCGGGAACGCAGGCGGCCGGTCTCTGGGAATTCCTGGTCGAATGCGCCATGAGCAAGCAGCTCCATCCCGGCAAGGCGGCGATGAACGGTCTCCTGGCGGCGCTGCTGGCGAAGGAGGGATTCACGGGCGCCCGCAGAATCCTGGAGGGAGACAAAGGCTTCTTCCGCGCTACGTCGAAGAATTTCGATGAGGACAAGTGCACGGCCGATCTGGGGAAGATCTTTCACGGCGACCGGAATTCCATCAAGTTCCATGCCTCTTGCGGGCACACCCACTCCGCCATCGACGCCGTGCTGCTGGCCACAGGCGGCAAGACACTGAAGCCGTCGGATGTGGCGGAAATCCGGATCCAGGTGTATCAGGCGGCGATCGACCTCCTGGGAAACGTCGAGGCGAAGTCGCCCTATCTGGCAAAATTCAACCTGCCGTTCTGCATCGCCACGGCGTTGACGTTCGGCCATGTGCGCCTGGACGACTTCGACGAGTCCCGTCTGGCCAATGCAGACATCAAGAACCTGATGGCGAAGGTCCATTTTGCAGAGGTTCCCGAATTGACAAAGCTCTACCCGCGCAAGTGGCCCGCCCGCGTCACGATCGTTCTTTCCGACGGCAGGAAACTGGAGGCCTACAACGAGTACCCGAAAGGGGACCCGGAAAATCCCCTGACGGCTGCGGAGTTGGTCGCGAAATTCAAGGGCCTTACCGACGGGATACTTTCCAAGGCTGAAGCGGACCGGATTGTCGAGAAGGTGATGAGTCTCGAAAAGATCGCCGATGTAAATGAACTTCTCCAATAAGCGGCCCGCCGATCATCACGGGTGTACGCCGATGGATAGAGGCTGAGGAGGCATGTCATGGCTGGAAAGGAATTGCACGGTATTTTCCCCTATCTTGTCACGCCCCTGGATGAACAGGGACGGCTCAAGGAACAGGTTCTTGCCGATGTGGTCGATCACCTGATCCGCCAGGGCGTCCACGGCGTCACACCGCTGGGCAGCACCGGCGAAGCGCCCTATCTTGACTGGGCGACGAGAAAGAGGACCGTGGAGGTCGTCATGAGCGCGGCGGCCGGGCGCGTTCCTGTCGTTGCGGGGATCTGCAGCATGTCCACGCCGGGAGCGGTCCGCGAAGCGGCAGAAATCGAGAAGCTGGGTGTGGACGGCATTCTCACCATCATGCCCAGCTATTTCCCGTTGGGCGAGCCTCAGGTTGTCGGCCATTTTCGGGCCATCGCGCGGTCGGTCTCCTGTCCCATCACACTCTATACGAATCCGAAGTTTCAGACATGGGACTTCACCGTGGATGCCCTGAAGCAGCTGGCCGAAGAACCCAACATCCAGTACTTGAAAGACGCATCCGGCAACGTCGGGAAAATCATGTCGATCGTGTCCGCACTCGGCAACCGGATCAAGATCTTCAGCGACACCTCCTCCGTTCCGCTGTTCATGTTCCTGATCGGCGGTGCGGGCTGGATGTCTGGCCCCGCCTGCATCATTCCCAAACAGAGCATCGAGCTGTACGAAACGGCGAAGCAGGGAAGATGGGAAGAGGCGGCGCGCCTGCAGATCAAGCAATGGTCTATAAACGTCGCCTTCCAGCGGTTCTCCCTGTCCGCCTGCGTGAAGGCGGGTCTGGAGATGCAGGGCTTTCCCGTGGGGCCTCCCATGCCGCCTCAGAAACGGTTGAATCCCGAGGAGAGAAAGGCCCTGGAAAAGATTCTGAAAGACATCGGTGCGCTGTAATCGTCACTGCACGAAGGAACGGAGCCGACGGCAGACAGGAGAACGGAAAATGCCGGATGGACGCCCGGTCCATCCGGCATTTCATTTCCGCTCCGCAGCGAATCTTCCTGGTGACGGCTATGGGACCCCCGCAAGTTTTTTTGCCAATGACGGCAGACCGTTGAGCAATTCCTCTTCCTTGCCCATGGGACTTTTCAGCGATCCGATGCCGAGTGTTCCCAGCGATTGGATGTCCGTTCGCTTCGCCTGCAGGACGTACAGGTTTCCAAACAACGTCAGCTTTCCCGTTACCGTTTCATTCGCCGCCAGCCATTTCCCCAGCTGGACGGCTTGGCCTTCATCCACAATCCCCGATTGCTGCAATTTCAGCTCGTCCATCACCTGAACGATGTTCTCCCGGTTCACCAGGAAAAACTTGCCGAGTTCGTGGAGCTCTTCCCGCAATGCCTCGGTGAGGATCATGGCGACAACATCGAGCTGGTCGGCGGCGTCAAAATCGTATACGACGAGTCTGCTTTTCCGCGTCGTACCGGCCTGTTGTTTGTCGATCATGGTTTGGAGACCGGCGGGGAGTTTGTCCTTACCCGGTCCTCCCGTCGGCTCGGTCCGCGCCGGGGGCGGCAGCAGTTTTGTTTCGACGGTCGCCATGGCCCGATCCGGTGTCTTCTCGGGAGGCGACACTGGGGCCGTAACGGACGCAGGTGTCCTCGGCGGCGTCGTCTCCGCTGCGCGCGATACGGAGGGAAGCGGTTTGGCTGCTTTGAATTCGGACGGCTCTGGCTTCTGTTCTTTTTTTGCTGGAGGAGCGGGTTGTTTTTTCTCGACGGCCGCGGTGACCCCGCCCGGTGCCTTGTCGGAAGGATGAGCCGCCGGCGGTTTCGGCGCTTCACTCTCCGGAGGTTTCATTTTTTCAACCGGTCCGGCGGAGGGATGGGGACGCTTCTTCGTAGCATCGGATGTGCCGCGTCCAGGAGCTTTCCTTTCTGTCGGAGGGCCGATGGCTCTCCCTTTCTGGATGGCTGTCAAAAACATATCGCCTTTGGCTGCCATGAATATTTTCTGATAAGCCGCGCCGATCATCTCCCTGTGCTCATCCATGGCATCCATTCGAAAAACCGCCATGGTGGGCATGACAAGGGTTTCCTCGAACAGCCTGTCCGTCCGCAGGCTGAGGAATACGAGTTTGCTGACAACGGTGCCCGAGAACTTTCGTTCAAAGATCAAGACATAGTCGGCGTGGAGGGCGCGTCCGGCCTCCTTGGCGAGGTTCCAGTCACCTCTTGCCCATTGCCATCCCTCGATTGACTGGTTCCCTGTCGCGGCGCGAGCTTCCTCTTCGGGAATCACCCGGTAGATGCCTTTTCTTTCCAGAATCCTTGCGACTTTTCGATATTGATTTTCCGCAAAATTTCTTTCGGACGGTACCCATGCACCGCGGGGATTCAGTGTGGAAGTAATGGGAAGCACCAGGACGCGGAGCTTTGCCGTCGGCGGCGGTGACGGAAGCGTGTTCAAACGGATCTCCGCGCATCCAGAGAAAACGGCCAGAAGACACAGCATGAAGACAGAAACAGTCGCGCGGCAATAAAATGATGGCTTCTTCATGAAACACCACTCCTTTGGGAATAATCTATTTCACGAGCATCACGGGTGACGGGCACAGCAGCACCACCTTGTAGCTGATGGTGCCCCATCCCTGCGTGAGGTTCTTGGGATCGATGCGGTGGGAATTCATGACGACGACGTCCACCTTACGGGCGGTCACGTATTTCAGGATCTCCTTCACGCGGTCGCCGAAGATGATCTCTTTGCGAATGCTGACGGCAACCTCCTTGCGAGGAGATGCCAATTTGTCAAGCGCACGAACGGCGCGCTTTTCCATCCTTCTGTAGAAGGTCTCAAGCTCGGAAAAATCGACATCGGCGACGGTCTGGATCACGTGGAGAAGCGTCAGGGAAGCACCTGAACACTCGGCCATCCGCATCGCGACGTCGATGGCCTTCTTGTTCTTGCTCGAAAAATCTACAGGTACAAGGATATGCTGAAACATGGCGTATGGACCTCCTCTTCAATTATCCAGTGAAGTGCTTTGGTAGGCAATTCACAAAGACCGAATGCCATTATAAGGGTAAGGATGGTCTGTTGCAATAACCACTATCGGCCTGCGAATTACACCCCGCAGTTTGATTCCGGCTATCGCTCAGTGATGGTAAAAACGATTTACCAGCCCTGGTAAAAGATGATTACCAAAAAAATGCCGCCCCCCGAGCATGACAATTTAATCATAAACAATATTGAATAGTTATAATTATTTTGTAACTGAAGATTTGCCCCCCTTTTTTTCTTGACTATTACATTTCATTATTATAAAAGGTCAATGCATTTATAGAATGCGTATATATTCATGGCGACAGCATTTGAAAAAAGCAACTCATCCAAACCCATTTCCCAACGTTCAAAACAAGTCTTTGAATCCTTAATTCTTCCGAGAGAAAGGAGTACTCCAGCATGGCCAAGATCGATCTCAAGATGAAGGACCTGAAGAAGGCTTTCCCGAAGAACTTCACGCCTGCGCAGATCGCCAAGGGGCAGACGATTTTTCTGAAGGAACTGGCGCTTGAGGCCCACAGGTTCTACGGCGGCAAGATGATGACGGTCCCGAAGGCCGGTCTGTACAGCTTCAACTGGTTCAACGTCTACTACAGCCCGGGCGTATCGAAGATTTCGACGTCCATCCGTGACGACAATGCCCTTTCTTTCGAGCTCTCCAACCGCGCGAACCTCGTGGCGGTGGTCAGCGATTCCACCCGTGTCCTCGGCGACGGCGACTGCACCCCTTCGGGCGGCCTGGGAGTCATGGAAGGCAAGGCTTTTCTCATCAAGTATCTTGGCGGTCTGGACGCGATCGCGCTGTGCGTGAACAGCTACAACAAGAAGGGCGAGCACGACGCTGACAAGATCATCGAGTTCGTGAAGATGCTGCAGCCGAGCGTCGGCGCGGTCAACCTCGAAGACATCTCCCAGCCGAACTGCTTCAAGGTTCTGGACACCCTCCGGGAAGAATGTGAAATCCCCGTCTGGCACGACGATGCACAGGGCACCGCCTGCGTGACCCTCGGCGGCTTGATCAACGCCCTGAAGGTTGCCGGGAAGCAGATGAGCAAGGTGAAGATGGCCTTCTTCGGCGCCGGCGCCTCCAACACGACGATCGTCCGTCTGATCCTCGCGGCGGGCGCCGATCCGGACAACATCGTGATGTGCGATTCCAAGGGCGGGTTGCACAAGGGCCGCAAGGACATCGAGGCCGACAAACGCTACTACCGCAAGTGGGAAATCTGCGAGGCGACGAATCCCAAGAGGGTTAACAACATCCAGGATGCCATGAAGGGTGCCGACGTGCTGATTTCGCTTTCCACTCCGGGACCGGGCGTCATCAAGGGCGAGTGGGTGAAGTCCATGGCGAAGAAGTCCATCGTCTTCTGCTGCGCCAACCCCGTTCCCGAAATCTATCCCTACGAAGCGAAGGAAGCGGGCGCCTATGTCGTGGCCACCGGCCGCGGCGACTTCCCCAACCAGGTGAACAACTCCATCGGCTTCCCCGGCATCCTCAAAGGCGCCTCCCTGGTGAAGGCGTCGAAGATCACGGATGGGATGGCGATCGCCGCCGCGACCTGCCTGGCCAAGACGGCGGAGAAACGAGGTATCAATCCGGATGACATCGTTCCGAAGATGACGGAATGGGAAGTCTTTCCCTCCGAAGCCAGGGACGTTGCCATGCAGGCCATCAAGGACGGCGTTGCCAGGGTGAAGATGTCCGCCAAAGAAGTCTACAAGAAGGCCTATGACGATATTTCCGAATCGAGGAAGCTGACGGACACCCTGATGGCGAAAGGCTTCATCAGGAAACCGCCCATCAGCATGCTGGAAAAGGCGCTCAAGAAAGCGATTGCTCAGGCCAAATAGATAGGGGGTTATCATGAGAGAGGTCCACGTCAGCGAAATCATACCAACGGTAAAAAAACTGCTGATCGATGCAAATTACAACATAGGGCAGGATATTGTGGACGCCTTCGACAAGGCGATTGCGACGGACGAATCGCCCGTCGCAAGGGAAGTTCTGAAGGAGCTCAAGGAAAACGTCGGAATTTCCGCGGAAGGCGAATATCCGATCTGCCAGGACACGGGTCTTGCGGTCCTCTTCGTCGACATCGGTCAAGACGTCCACATCGTGGGCGGGAATATGCGGGAAGCCCTCAACGAGGGTGTCCGTCAGGCCTACAAGGATGGCTATCTGAGAAAATCAGCCCGTGATCCCATCACGGGGAAGAACACGGGGGACAACACCCCGGCGATCATCCACTACGACATCGTTCCCGGCGACAAGATCAGGATCATGGCCGTCCCCAAGGGGGGCGGCGCGGAAAACATGAGCCGCGTCCATATGCTGGCGCCCTCGGCGGGCATCGAAGGCGTCAAGGATTTTATCGTCAACCGGATGAAGGAATCCGGCTCCAATCCCTGTCCTCCCACCATTATCGGCGTCGGGATCGGGGGAACGTTCGAGAGAACGGCCATCCTGGCAAAAAAGGCGTTGTTACGGAAGGTGGGGGAGCGCAATCCCGATCCGGCGATTGCCAAACTCGAGCAGGAGGTCCTGGAAAGGATCAACAAACTCGGGATCGGACCCATGGGGTATGGCGGCACAACCACGGCGCTCGATGTCTTCTTCGAGGTGGAACCTTGCCATATCGCCAGCCTCCCGCTGGCGGTAAATGTGCAGTGTCATGCAAACAGGCACAAGGAAGCGACTATCTGAATGGAGGAATAGCATGGCAAACGAGATTCGACTGAAGACCCCCTTGACCGATGCGGATGTCGACAAATTGAAGATCGGCGACAAGGTCCTGATCACGGGCGTCATTTATACAGGCAGAGATTCAGCGCATAAGCGGATGATCGATCTCATCAAGCAGGGCAAGGAACTGCCCATCGATGTCAAGGGACAGATCATTTACTATGTCGGCCCGACCCCGGCCAGACCGGGCAAACCGATCGGCTCCGCTGGACCGACGACGAGTTACCGCATGGATGCCTACGCCCCGAAAATGATGGAACTGGGGATGAAGGGCATGATTGGTAAAGGCAACCGCGCTCCCGAAGTCATCGAGGCGATGAAGAAGTACAAGGCCATTTACTTCGGCGCCACGGGCGGCGCCGGAGCTGTGCTGGCCAGGAGCATCAAGAAGGCGAAGGTCGTCGCCTACGAGGACCTGGGACCGGAAGCCATTCATCGGCTGGAGGTCGAAGATTTTCCGGCGGTGGTCATCAACGACACCAAGGGAAACGATCTCTACGTGGAGGGCGCGAAGAAATACCGTAAAGACTGACGTCAAATACTCGATAAAGGTGGGTGGATATGAAAACTACCGGATACGGTGGAAGAGAAACGGAAATTGTCACTCACGATGTGTTGATATTCGGAACGGGATTGGCAGGGTTGCGGGCCGCCGTGGAGATCGCCCGCAAGTCCGGTGATGCCATCAATATCGGTCTCGTCTCCAAAGTCCAGATTCAGCGTCCGCACTCGGTGTGCGCCGAGGGTGGAACGGCGGCCGTTCTCCGGGAGGAAGAGGGAGACAATCTGGAACTCCACTCCTGGGATACGGTGAAAGGCGCCGATTTCCTCGCCGACCAGGATGTCGTCGACCGGTTTGTGGAAACCAGCCCCAAGGAGATCCTGCTGATGGATCACTGGGGAATGCCGTGGTCGAGGCGTCCGGACGGCAGCATCCAGCAGCGCCCCTTCGGAGGGCACAGCTTTCCAAGGGCGACGATGGCGGCGGACAAGACCGGTTTCTTCGAGGTGCAGACGCTCTACGACACCTTCATGCAGTACAAGAACTTTTCCCGCTACGACGAATTTTTTGCCACGTCCATTCTCGTGGAAAACGGGGAATTCTGCGGGCTCGCAGGCATTTTCATGCCGACCGGGAAATTCATGGTGCTGCGGGCAAAGGCGTTGCTGATCGCCACCGGCGGGTTGGGAACGCTCTACGGATTCACCACGTATTCCCAGACCGTCAGCGGCGACGGTCAGGCGCTGGCCTACAAGGCCGGAATGTGCATTGAAGATCCTGAATTCCTCCAGTTCCATCCCACGGGGCTTGTCCCGTCGGGTATTCTCATGACCGAGGCCTGCCGCGGTGAAGGCGGATACCTGAAAAACAACGAAGGCAAGCGGCTCATGGAAAAGTATGCCGCAAAATTCATGGAGCTGGCGCCACGCGACATCGTTTCCCGGTCGGAAATGACCGAGATCCTGGAGGGCCGCGGTTTTAAGGGTCCGGACGGCCTCGACTACGTCCACCTGGACCTCACGCACCTGGGAGCGGAGAAGATCAATCATGCCCTGCCCCTGATTCGTGAAGTCTGCATGAAGTTCCTGGGCCTCGATCCGATTCTGAAGCCGATTCCGGTTCGGCCGGTTGCGCACTACAGCATGGGCGGAATCGAGGCGGACATCAACGGCGCGGCAAAAGTCAAGGGGGTATGGGCGGCCGGCGAGGTTGCCTGCCACTCCATGCACGGCGCCAATCGCCTCGGCTGCAATTCCACGGCGGAGTGCCTCGTCTGGGGCGGGATCACGGGAGCCGAGATCGTCAAGTATCTCAACGCCGATCCGCCGATGCCGAAACTGCGCGGGGATGCCATCGACGCGGAATGTGCCCGCATCTTTGTCGAACTCCTGAACCGCAAGGGAACGGAAAACCAGTACGACATCAAGAAGGAACTCCGCATCGCGATGGATCAGCACGCCGGTGTTTACCGTACGGCCAAGAGCATGAGCGAAGGCCTGAAGAAGGTTCAGGATCTCAAACAGCGATATCAGCGCATCTCGATTCAGGATAAGGGCCAGGTCTACAACACCAACCTGATCAATGCCCTGGAAGTGGAAAATCTCCTGAATCTGGCTGAAGCGCTCATAACGGCCGCCCTGGCGCGCGAGGAATCCCGCGGGGCGCATGCCCGCACGGATTTCCCGACGCGTGATGACGAAAAATGGCTGAAGCACTCGCTGGTCACTTACAGTCAGGACGGGCCGAAACTCTCTTACAAGCCGGTAGCCATCACCAAGTGGAAGCCGGTTGAGCGGAAATATTAAGGGGGACACGATGGCAGACTTCAAGAAATTTGACAACCATTTGGGGATTCTGGGGTGGCTCGGCGGCGGCCGATGGGGTGTGGAGCGTTATCTGTACATCATCCACCGCGTAGCCGGGTTGGGATTGCTGCTGTTCTTCCTGATGCATATCTTCGAGAGTTCGTTGCGGATCTTCGGGCCGGAGACGTGGAACGCGGCCATGGAAACCCTCAAGCATCCTTTCTTCAAGGTCGGCGAATTCTTCATTGTGATCGGGTTCGCCTTCCACGCCCTCAACGGCGTCCGTCTGGTCCTCATCGAATGGGGGCTGGCGGTGGGAAAGGCCGAAGAGCCGGTCTATCCGTACAGATCGTCCTTGAATACCCAGCGCCCGCTGATGCTGATCGCGATGATCCTTTCCGCGGTCTTCATCATCGCCGGGGGATTCAATATCTTTTTCGTGGGATGAAGGGAGCTTCGCGATGAGAGAGACAGCATACTGGATTTGGTTTGTTATTGCCGGGCTCGTCATCTTTGTTCTGGGCGGGCTCCATATGGCGGTAGTCCATCTGAGCGGGATTGTCGGGATCTTCAACCCGGCCGGCGCGGAAGCCGTGGCGTGGGAAAATGTGGCCTTCCGCAGCCATTCCGCCTTCTTTATGACCGCGTATATCCTGCTGCTGGCGGCAGTGCTTTATCACGGTTTCTACGGCCTGAGGACGATCGTCTTCGAGCTGGGGATCTGCAAGGCCTGCCAGCGGTCGCTGACGGTGGCGTTGTGGATCGTCGGGGTGGTCCTTTTCATTGTCGGCGCCTATGCCGCCATCGCGGCCAAGACGCTGGGTGCAGCCCTATAGGAAGGATGAAACCATGGAAAAAGAAGAGAAGAAAACGAACATTACTTTTTATATCCGTCGCTTCGATCCGGCCAAAGATGAAGAGCCCAGGGAGCAGCAGTACAACCTCCAGGTCGAGGCGGGTATGACGGTGCTCGACGGCTTGCATCGAATCAAGGAGACGCAGGATCCGACATTGGCGTTCCGGTTCTCTTGCCGGATGGGTGTCTGCGGTTCCTGTGCGATGCTGATCAACGGCAAGCCGACGCTGGCCTGCAACACGCAGATCCTCGATGTGACTCAGAGCGTTCTGACGGTTGCGCCCCTTCCAAACTTTTCGATCATCCGGGATCTGGTGCCGGATCTGGTGCCGATGTTCGAGGTGCACCAGCGTGTTCAGCCCTTCATCAAACGGGGTGACCGGAAGGAAATGGAAGAACCATCCGGTGAATATTTCCAGAGTCCTCATCAACTGGAAAAATTCCTCCAGTTCACCTACTGCATAAAATGCGGCGCCTGCATGGCAGCCTGCCCGACGATGGCCACGGACCGGCAGTATCTTGGGCCGATGCCGCTCACCCAGATCTACCGCTATTGCGTCGATTCCAGGGACGACGGCGGAAAGGAAAGGCAGGACATCGCCGCGGCGTCGCACGGGGCCTACAATTGCCACTACGCCGGAGAATGCTCCAATGTCTGTCCCAAGGGCGTCGATCCGGCGCGCGCTATCCAGCTCATGAAGAAGGAACTCGTCCGCGATTACTTCAACCTGAGCGGGAAGGAACCTTGCGCGAAGGTGTGGCATCTGCCCGAAAAGGCCGAGAGAAAACCGAAGATTCAGGCCCCTCCGCATACCGTGGGCAAGTAGGGACTGATCCGGCAAGAAAATATCTGTCGAGGGAGGTGATCGAGACAACCGAAGACGCGAGACCGAGGGGGGGGCGCCGCTGATTCTGGCGGCGCTAAGAATATTCGTATCGTGCAGCACAGGTTGTAAACCTTAGAAGAATTCTTTCAAAAAGGAGGATGTCGATGAAAAGTCTTACCGCAAAGAAATGGTTCGGTTTGGCGGCAGTGCTTTGTCTGGCAATGATGTTTGTGGCTACGTCCGCCATCGCAGCCGAAAAGAAGATCGAAGTCAAATTCTCCCATGTTGTTGCCGATCAGACGCCGAAAGGCCAGTCGTCGGTGAAGTTCAAGGAGATCCTCGACAAGAGCGGCATTTTCGACGTGAAGGTCTATCCTTCCTCCCAGCTTTACGGCGACAAGGAGGAACTCGAGGCCCTGCGCGCGAACAACGTCCAGGTGATCGCGCCCTCCATGACCAAACTGGTCGGCTTCAACCCCCAGTTCCAGATCGTCGATATGCCCTTCCTGTTTGCTTCCGACGATGCGGTTGCGGCATTCTGGAATTCGGAGAAGGGCAAGACGCTCTTCAATTCCGTGCGCCGCGCGGGCTTCCTCGGTATTGCCCATTGGCCGAACGGCTTCACGCAGTTCATCAACGCCAAACGCCCCCTGAAGAAACCGGCCGACTTCAAAGGCCTGAAACTTCGCGTTCAGAGCGGCGGTTTGCTCGATGCCCGCAACAAGACCCTGGGCGCCGGTTCGCAGACGATGGCCTTCGCCGAGGTCTACCAGGCCCTCAACAGCCATGCCATCGACGGCCTGGACAACACCTTCAACAACCACGAAACCCAGAAGTTCTACGAAGTCGCCAAGTACCTCACGATCGGCAACTTCACGCGCATCGACTATGTCGTCCTGACGAACGTGAAGTTCTGGGACAGCCTGAAGCCTGATCAGCAGAAGATCTTCATGGATGCCCTGAACCAGGCCTCCGCCTATGAGAGAAAACTGGCGGAAGAGATGGACGGCAAGAGTCTGGAGATCATGAAGAAGAGCGGCAAGGTGGAAATCTACACCCTCACCGCGGCCGAACGGCAGGAATTCATCAAGGCCCTGGCGCCTCTGTACAAGCAGTACGAAAGCAAGATCGGAAAAGACAATATCGATTATGCCATGAGCTTGAAATAACGGCGATCGCGGGGCGGGTTGCGGAAGCGGCCCGCCCCGTTCTTTATCTTCTCTTTGCTGGCGGAGGATTTTGAACAATGGGGGCGGGAAAAAGTAAATGGTCGCGATTCTATGAAGCCTTCGAGGAATGGACGTCGGGCGTCCTCCTCTTCATCGGTCTGACGCTCATTATGGTCAACGTTACCATGAGGTACGTCTGGGGGATGCCGCATTCGCTCCTGGATGAGTTTTCCGTGTATTTCGTCGTGTGGGGGACGTTCGTGGGGATGTCCGTCGCCCTGCGGACCAACCACCACATCAAGGTGGATATGTTCTACGACATGATGCCGGTCTGGCTGAAGCGCTACGTCAGCATGTTCGCCCACAGCCTCGGGCTCGCGTTCTGCGTCTTCTACACCTACTTCGGCGTCCTGCTCGTGGCCGATTACTACCAGACGGGCCAGGGTTCCACGGACAGTATGTTCCCCCTGTGGATCGTCAACTTCGTCATGCCGGTCAGCGGGGTCATGTTCGGCGCCCGCTTCCTGCAGAAACTCCTGTTCGTGTTCAAGGACGGCGGCAAGGCGTGGACTGACGGCATGGAGAAAGGAGCGATTGTCTGATGGAAACTGCGGTACTCTTCGGGATATTCGTCTTTCTCTTCTGTGTAAACGTTCCTGTTGCCGTCGCCCTGGCCACGGCGGCGATCATCGTCCTGGCGACCACTACGGATTTCAGCCTCTACATGATCGCCCAGCGGATGTTTGCGTCGCTGCTGTCTCCGCCGCTCCTGGCGATTCCGTCCTTCGTTTTTGCCGGCGTCGTCATGTCCCACGGCGGCATTTCCAAGTACCTCATCGCCTGTCTGCGGACATGGGTAGGGCATCTTCCCGGCGGCTTGGCCGTCGTGACGATCGCCGCCTGCGCCATCTTCGCCGCCATTTCGGGTTCAAGCCCGGCGACGGCGGCCGCGATCGGCGCCATCATGCTCCCGGCGATGATCGAAAACGGCTATTCCAAGCGGTACGCCATGGGTCTTGTCGCCGCTTCGGGAACCCTGGGTATCCTCATCCCGCCCAGCGTGACGATGGTCATCTTCGGCATCGTCGCCGAGTACTCGATCGGCGAACTGTTTGCAGCGGGGATGATCCCGGGCATGATTCTGGCCGGCATCCTCGTCGTGAGTGCGATCATCTATGCCCAGAGGCAGAAGATGACCCAATCGGCCAAGGCGACCTGGCCCGAGCGCTGGAAAGCAACCTTCAAGGCCATCCCCGGCATGTTCCTGCCTTTTTTCATCCTGGGCAGTATCTACTCGGGCGTCGTCACCCCGACGGAGGCGGCTGTCCTTTCGGTCTTCTACACGCTGGTCATCTCCATCTTCGTGTATCGTGAGCTGAAATGGGGCGGCATCCGGAAGATCCTTGTGGAGTCCATCAACATCTCCTCGATGATCTACCTCATCATCGCCGCGGCCATGGTCTTCTCCCTCTTCCTGACGGCGAAACAGATCCCCCAGCAGGTGCTGATGGCGATCACCGCGGCCAAGGTCAGCAAGTGGATGTTCTTCTTCGTGACGCAGCTCATGTTCTTCGTCATGGGGACCTTCCTCGAGGCCGTGTCGATCACGCTGATCACGCTGCCGATCCTGCTGCCCGTCATCCGGGCGCTGGATATTCCCATCGTCCAGTTCTGCGTTGTCATGACCGTCAACATGGAACTGGCGATGATTACGCCGCCGGTCGGCCTCAATCTCTTCGTCGTGTCGGCGATGGCCAAGGAAAAACTGGAGGAGGTGGTCAAGGGCGTCTGGCCCTTCCTTGTGATCATGGTCGGCGGCCTGATTCTCTTCGTCGTCTGGCCGGATCTTTCCACCTGGCTGCCTTCGAGGATGAGGTAGTAGTCTACGGGTCGTCATTTCAACCCCCTTGAGTTGCCGGGGGAATCCCGCGTGGGATTCCCCCGGTTTTTTTGTTTGTCCGTCAGCCACCCACACCGGCAAAAGATCATCCCTGGAGGAAAAGCTGGAAAAACTGGATGCCAACGAGGGCATCTGCCTATTGACCAAATAGGACATTTCTATTTTGGCAAATATAGGACATTTCTACTTTGGCTTGACAGTTTTTGTTTGTCGTTGACAGGGGCCGGTCCCTTCCCTATACTACGCGCTCTTGAGCGACGGGGATCGAAGATCGCAAAATGCGGGAAGCGGAGGTTGTGAGAGGCATGGAGAAGTATAGCCCGATGGGGCGGCGGCTGCGCTTCATCCTCCTGCTCCTTCTTCTCTGTTTCTTGACCGTCGCCGATGCCTGGGGAAGTGCGAAGAGCCTCGTCCGGATCGGGTCAGACGTTACGGTGGAAGAGGGGAGCACGGTTGGCCACGCCGTCGCCATCGGAGGACAGGTCACCGTCGAGGGCACCGTGGAAGGCCATGCCGTGGCGATCGGAGGATCCGTCGTCCTGGGCAAAGGCGCTTCCGTGGAAGGCAATGTCGTCACGATCGGCGGCATCATCGTTGCCGCCCGCGGTGCGGAAGTCGGAGGAGGCCTGACCGAGATCAACACGTCCAACATGTCCGCCGCGATCTCGGAGGCCCTGAGCGGGGACTGGGAGGGCTGGTCCTGGGTCTTCGCCATCGTTTCTCTTCTTATTTTCACGGCCATCCTGCTGCTGGCGATGATTCTTGTCACCTTCATCCCGCGGCACATCATCCTGATCGGCGAGGCAATCTCGCAGAACTCCATACGTGTCGCATTCTGGGGAGTCCTGGGAGGGATTCTCATCATCAACCTGGTCCTCCTGCTCGTCATCTCCGTACTTGGCATCTTCCTGCTGCCCTGGGTGCTTATCCTGCTCCTGTGTCTGATCCTCCCGGGGCTGACCGCCATCGCCATGCTCATCGGACGGCAGATATGCGGCCGGCTTTTCCGCTGCCGCACGTCCCGCCCCTTCCGGGAGGTGATGTGGGGGCTCGTGGTGCTGCTCGTCGTCGGCTGGATTCCTTATGCCGGCGTGCTGGTCAAGCTGGCCGCCATAACGGTCAGCCTCGGCGGTACGCTGATCACGTTTTTCGGGACGAGAGACATCTGCAGCCGGCAGGGAACATGAAAACGGACCTTTTTTCTCAAGGATCAGGGAAATTCCGGAGCTTGTTCCGGAAGAACATCCGTTGCAAATTGTCGCTTCCTGGGATAGGAAGAATTGCCTCTGCAAGGGGTCATTTCCGGAGCCCTGTCCGGTGGTGAAACGAGGCGGCGGAAACGGCCGCCTTCATCGAGCGGCTGCTCTGAGAAGGAACAGCCTGACGCAACTTTCTTGAAATCGGCTATGGCGCATCGCATCGAAATCGGATTGAAGGAAGGCATCCGGGACGCCCTCGGGGAGAAGATCAAACGCCGGATCGTCGAACACCTGCGCATTCCCGTCGACCGTGTCCGGACCGTCGACGTCTACACGCTGGACGGCGATCTCGATCCCGAGTCGCTGAACCGCGCGGCCCGGGGGCCCCTTTCCGATCCCGTCATCCAGACCTTCGCGATCGACCGCGGGCTCGCGCCGGCGGGAAGCTTCAACTGGCTGATCGAGGTCGGCTATCGGCCCGGCGTCACGGACAACGTCGGAAAGACGGCGCGGGAGGCGATCGGACTCCTTCTCGGGAAGCGAGGCGACCGGGCGATCCCCGTCTACACATCGCGCCAGTACCTCATCTCGGCCGTGCGGGACCGCTGCGTCCTGGACGTCCTGACCCGATCCGATGCAGAGAAGATCGCGGCCAACCTCCTTGCCAACGAATTGATCGAGCGCTTCGAGATTGTGGACGGCACGACCTGGAATCCGGACCGCGGAGTCGCACCCTACGTGCCCCATGTGACGGGTACGGACTCTCCCCGGGTCGATTTTGTCGATCTGGAGGTCGGCGATGCCGAACTTCAGCGAATCAGCGCCGACGGCATGCTGGCCCTGACGCTGCAGGAGATGAAGATCATCCGGGATTATCTGCGCGACCAGGCCGTTCGCAGCGGGAGACAGAAGGTCGGCCTCGCTGGTCTTGCCACGGACGCCGAACTGGAGTGTCTGGCCCAGACCTGGTCGGAGCACTGCAAACACAAGATCTTCAACGCCGTCATCAGCTACAAGGACGGGCGGAAACCCGCCGAGAAGATCGATTCGCTTTTCGATACCTACATCAAGGGCTCCACGCGGAAGATCCGCAAGGACCTTGGCGCGGAGGACTGGCTGCTTTCGGTCTTCACCGACAATGCCGGCGTCGTGCGGTTCAACGACGACTGGAGCCTGGTCTTCAAGGTCGAAACGCACAACTCCCCCTCGGCGCTGGACCCCTACGGCGGCGCGCTCACGGGCATCGTCGGCGTCAACCGGGACCCGTTCGGGACGGGACGCGGGGCAAAACTCATCTTTAATACGGACGTCTTCTGCTTCGCTCCGCCCGGCTATGACAAGCCGCTCCCCAAGCGCATCCTCCACCCCCGACGGATCTACGAGGGCGTGCGGGAAGGTGTCGAACACGGCGGCAACAAGAGCGGCATCCCGACGGTAAACGGCTGCCTCGTCTTCGACGAACGCTACCTGGGGAAACCCCTCGTGTACTGCGGAACGGGCGGCATCATGCCGTCCCGGCTCGAGGGGCGGCCGAGCCATCTGAAGGAGATCCTTCCCGGAGACCTCATCGTTATGACGGGAGGGCGCATTGGCAAGGACGGTATTCACGGCGCAACCTTCTCGTCCGAGGAACTCCACGAGGGATCGCCCGTTACCGCCGTGCAGATCGGGGATCCCATCACCCAGAAGAAGATGACGGATTTCCTCCTGAAGGCGCGCGACCTCGATCTATACCGCTGCATCACCGACAACGGCGCCGGCGGTTTGTCCTCCTCCGTGGGGGAGACGGCGCGGCTCTCCGGCGGCTGCGAGATCGATCTCAAGAAGGCGCCGCTGAAGTATGCCGGGCTCAATCCCTGGGAGATCCTCATTTCCGAGTCCCAGGAGCGCATGACACTGGCCGTCGAACCCGCCAGGATTGACGCCTTCCTCTCCCTCGCGGAAAAGATGGATGTGGAAGCGACCGTGCTGGGCCGCTATACGGACAGCGGGAAATTCCACGTCTGCTACGGCGACAAGACCGTCGCCTTCCTCGATATGGATTTTCTGCACGACGGGCTTCCCCAGATGCAGCTCAAGGCGGTCTGGACGCCGCCCCGCCATTCCGAACCGGATTTTGCCGTGCCCGGGAATCTCGGGGAAGAGTTGAAGGGGATGCTGTCCCGTCTCAACCTCTGCAGCAAGGAGTCCGTCGTTCGCCAGTACGACCACGAGGTGCAGGGCGGCAGCGTCGTGAAGCCCCTCGTCGGCGCCGAAAACGACGGCCCCGGCGACGCCGCCGTCATCCGTCCGCTGCTGGATTCCTTTGCAGGGATCATCGTCGCCAACGGCATCTGCCCCCGCTACAGCGACATTGACGCCTACGCCATGGCCGCCTGCGCCCTGGACGAGGCGCTGCGCAACGCCGTCGCCGTGGGCGGGAGCCTGAAACGGATCGCCGTCCTGGACAACTTCTGCTGGTGCGACCCCGTGCAGTCGGAAAAAACGCCCGACGGCGAATACAAGCTGGCGCAGCTGGTGCGGGCCAACAAGGCCCTGTACGAATACACGACGGCTTTCGGCGTTCCCTGCATCTCCGGCAAGGACAGCATGAAAAACGACTACATGATCGGCGACGTGAAGATCTCGATCCCGCCGACGCTCCTTTTCTCCGCGCTGGGGTTGATGGAGGATGTCCGGAAGGCGGTCACGATGGACGCCAAGCGTCCGGGCGACCTCGTCTATGTCCTGGGAAAGACCCGCGCGGAACTGGGCGGCTCCGAATGGTTCGCCCGGCACGGTTTCGTCGGAAACGGCGTTCCGCAGGTGCGCGTGGAGGAAGCGAAACCGCTGTACGAGGCCCTGAGCGGGGCGATCGACCGGGGGCTCGTCGCCTCCTGCCATGACTGCTCGGACGGCGGGCTGGGTGCAGCCTTGGCGGAAACGGCCTTTGCCGGAGGTCTCGGATTGGATGTCTCCCTCAGTGAAATTCCCGCCGAGGGGTGCGGTCGGGAGGACGATCTGCTCTTTTCCGAATCGGCGAGCCGCTTCGTCGTCACCGTCGCCCCGCGCTCCCAGGAGGCCTTCGAGAAGGCCCTAGCGGGTTGCGTTTTCGGAAGAATCGGCGCCGTGACGGAGGCGCCGGTGCTGCGGGTCGAAGGATTGTCGGGGAAACTGGTGATCGAGGAGCCGATCGCCGAATTGAAGAAGGCCTGGCGGCAGCCGCTTTCGTTTTAGAGACCCGGGGAATGGCCCGCCCGCAGGGGCCGCCTGAACCCTTTGAGAAAGAACTATGCGCGGGAAAATTCGTTCCATCGTTATCACGGGAAACGGCACGAACTGCGAAGTGGAGATGGCCCACGCCTGCCGCCAGGCGGGATTCGACCGGGTCGACATCGTGCACATCAGCGAAATGCTCTCCGGCGAAGTGAGTCTGGACGGCTACCAGTTCCTGAACCTGCCGGGCGGTTTTCTCGACGGCGATGATCTGGGATCGGCCAAGGCCGCGGCGAACCGGATCCTTCACGCCCGCGTCGCCGGGCGGGAGGAGCATCTCTTCGAGCAGTTCTCGCGTTTCATCGGCGACGGGAAACTGATCCTCGGCGTCTGCAACGGCTTCCAGCTTCTCGTCAAGCTCGGCATGCTTCCCGGCTTCGACGGCGACACGACGACCCAGACCGTCACGCTTTCCTACAATGACTCCGGCCGCTTCGAGGACCGCTGGGTCTGGCTGCGCGTGAACGGCCTGTCCCCCTGCGTCTTCACGAAGGGCATCGAGAGCCTCTACCTGCCGGTTCGCCACGGGGAGGGGAAATTCATCGCCGGGGATGAGGCGATCCTGGAGCGCCTGCATCGCGAAGACCGGATCGTCCTCCAGTACAGCCATGAAGACTGCCGCGTTCCGACGATGGACTATCCCGCCAATCCCAACGGCGCCCAGGATGCGATCGCCGGCATCTGCAACGATACGGGCCGGATCTTCGGCTTGATGCCGCATCCGGAGGCCTACCTGCACCGAACCAACCATCCCCGCTGGACCCGCGAGGACCTCCCCGAGGAGGGGATGGGGCTCGCCCTCTTCAAGAACGCCGCAACGTTTCTCCGCAGCAGCAAGTTCTGATTCGGAGAAGGAGATGTTTCACGTCGCTCCCCCGCGCAGGGGGAATCCGGCCCTCGCCATCAATGCCCTTGATTTTCAGCTGCCGGTTGCAGTGAACAGGCATCGAACGCGTCCCCTCCGGAGCGGACACCGGGAAGGGGAAGCTGGCAAATCACCGCTTGTGTTTTGAAAGCAGCGGCGCGCTTGTCCCTTCAACCCCCGTCAATCCCAGGATGGTGAGGAAGACGCGCTGCGGTCCCAGGTAGGCATCGGTAGGATCGAACCATTCGTTCAGCGAGTGGTTGTTGTCCTCTTTCCCGCCGCCGCTCAGGGTAATGGCCGGAATGCCCAGGCTGATGGGCAGATTCGAATCGGTGCTGCTTCCGCTTCCCAAGTTCGGCGTCTGGCCGATCGCCTGTGTGGATGCCCACGCCGCTTGGACGATTGGGCTATCGGACGGCTGGACACCCGCCGGCCGGTTCCCCACCAGTTTGGTCTGGACCGTGATCTTGTCGCTGTTCCAGCGGGCGTTTTCCGCGGCAGCCGCTTTCTTCAGGATGTCGAAAAACTCGGCCTCAATCTCCAAGAGCTCCTTGTCCCGGTTCGACCGCATGTCCATCAGCAGTCTCGCTTCCGCCGCAATCGAGTTTACCGAGCTGCCGCCGCTGACGATGCCGACGGTAAAGGTGGTCTTCGGGTCCGCGGGGGGTGTCAGGTCGGCGATCCATGCGATCGCGCGCCCCATTGCGTGGATGGCGCTGGGACGGCCGAAGGCGGAGAAACTGTGCCCCCCAGGACCGCTGTAGATGGCCTCGTAGCGATGGGAGCCGGTGGCCAGGTAGGTGATCTTTCCCACGCCGGTGCCGTCGATGGAAAGAAATCCGTCGATATCCTGGATGTTCCGGAAGAGCGCCCTGACGCCCCGGAGGTCGCCAAACCCCTCTTCCCCGACATTGCCGCAGAAGAGGATGTCGCCGACGGTCTTGATCCCGCTGGCGCTGAAGGCCCGGATGACCGCCAGAAGGGCCGCAAGTCCCCGGGCGTCATCGCCGATGCCCGGTGCGTAGAGCCTGCCGTCCTTCTCCTTCACGGTGACATCCGTGCCGGCCGCGAAGACCGTATCAAGGTGTGCGGCCACCAGGAGTTTCGGACCGCTCCCCGCCCCTGGCCGCAGACCGAAAACATTGCCCTCCTTGTCCATCTGCACATCCTTGAGCCCCAAAGCCGCGAGCCGTTTCTGGAAGTCCGCGGCCCGGACCTGCTCCGCGAAGGGCGGAGCGGGGATCTCGCAGATCTGTTTCTGCTCTTCAACTGTATTGGCATGATCGGCCTTGAGAACATCCAGTCCTTTCTGAACGGACGGCAGGGCTTTGAGCCCGGTATACAGCGCCGTCACCGTTGGAGAGACGGTATAGGGAGCCGTTTGTGCCTTCATGTTCATGGCAACCCTCCTCATGCTGTTTTGGATGCGTGCGTCTGCGCTCGACGCAACGTCGCGCGCTCATATCATGGCCGCCGTTCCGGGAAAGGACACGTGTTCATCCATGCCGGGTGCGGCGGGCGGTCCTGGGATTCACTGCTCGCTATCCTGGTCACCGGCGCCGGCCTGCCCTCTCGGCCGCATGATATTTCCCCCGTAGACATCGCAGGGGCGCGGCTCGTCGGGCAGGGGGTCAGGATGCAGGGGCGTCCGTCTTCCGTTTCAGGCGACGGCGAGCGGCCTGGCCAAGTCCGCACCGGGCAGGAGCCGGTCTAGCAGCGCGCGCAGCTGCGCGGCCGCGCCGGCGTCGAGATCGCTGCCGGGATGGCGTACTCTGGCGCTTTCGATCAGACCGCGCCGGCGCAGGATCTCCTTGCGCACCGCAATGCCAGGCTGCTGTTCGAAGACGATCAGCGGCAGGAAGCGGGCGTAGATGTCGCGCGCCCTCTGAAGGTCGCCGTCTTTGGCTGCCCGGACGATGGCGATCAGGACTTCCGGAAAGGCGAATCCCGTGTTGAATCCGGTCGATCCCCGCTCGAGATCGAAAATTCCGTAAAGGGCGCCGAGCCCCGTCAGGATCGGCACCTCGCGGCTCTTCATGCCCTCGCGGAGGGCCGCAATCTTGATCGGTGTGGGCGGAGCCTCCTCCTTGATGCAGGCGACATTCGGGATTTCGGCGACGAGCTTCAGGAGAAGCGGCACGGACATGTGAACCCCCGTTGACGCCGGGTGGTCCTGCGCGACGAGAGGAATCGCGATGCCGGCGGAGACGCGCCGGTAAAACTCGAATGTCCGGCTCTCGTTCGGCACGGGTTCCTGCGACGGGGCGACCATGACTGCAGCGGCGCCGAAGGCCTCCGCCATCCGGCAGAGGTCCAGGCAGGCATGCGTGCCGGGGTGGCTGGCGCCGACGATGACGGGAATCCCGCCAGCGGCGGCGGAAACGGCCGTATGGACCACCGCTTCGCGTTCGCTGTCGACGAGGCGGTTCGCCTCGCCGAGGACGCCGAGGACGGTGACGCCGTCGACGCCGATGTCCGCCATGAAGCGCACGAGGCGGTCGAGGGATTTCAGGTCGAGGCTCTCGTCTTCGCGGAACGGCGTCGCCAGGATCGGATAGACGCCCTGGAAATGGATGGATGGAGGCATGACGAGGTCCTTTCTCCTACCGTTTCCGCTTGGCCGCAACCTTCTTCCTGGCCGGGGCGGCTGTTTTCTTCTTCAGCGCGGCGCGGATGAAGCGGCTGAAAAGGGGGTGGGGATTCGTCGGCTGCGACTTGAACTCGGGATGGAACTGGCATCCCAGAAACCACGGGTGCTCCTTGAGTTCCACGATCTCGACGAGCTTCCCGTCCGGGGAAGACCCGGATATCCGCAACCCCTGCCGCAGGAGATCTTCCTTGAAAACGTTGCTGAATTCGTAGCGATGGCGGTGCCGTTCCTCGATCTCGCTGCAGCCGTAGGCGTCGAAGGCGAAGGAATCCTGGTCGAGCCGGCAAGGATAGGATCCCAGCCGCATGGAGGCGCCCTTGTCCTTCACGTCACGCTGTTCCGGGAGGAGATCGATGACCGGGAAGGGCGTCTCCGGATCGAACTCGGAACTGTTGGCCCGTTTCATGCCGCACAGGTCGCGCGCGAATTCCACGACCGCCATCTGCATGCCGAGGCAGATGCCGAAAAAGGGAATCTTCTTTTCCCTCGCATGCTGGATCGCCGTGATCATCCCCTCGATGCCGCGGTTGCCGAAGCCGCCCGGCACGAGGATGCCGTCGGCGCCCTCCAGCTTGTTGCCGATCCCTTCTTTTTCGATCTTCTCGGAATCGACGAACTTGAGCTGCACGCGGCAGTTGTTGGCGATGCCGCCGTGGGTCAGGGCTTCATTGAGGCTTTTGTAGGAATCCGTCAGATTTACGTACTTGCCGACGATGGCGATCGCCACTTCGTGGGCCGGGCGCGTCATCTTGGCGACGACCTCTTCCCAGGCTTCCAGGTGGGGCTGCCCGGTCCAGATATTGAGCAGGTCGACGATCTTCTGGTCCACGCCTTCCTGATGAAAATTCAGCGGGACTTCATAGATGCAGTTCACGTCCCGGGCGGTGAAAACCGCCTCGACCTCGACGTTGCAGAAGAGGGCGATCTTCGCCCGGATATCGTCGGAGAGGGGATTTTCCGCGCGGCACAGGAGGATATCCGGCTGGATGCCGATTTCCCGCAGGGCCTTCACGCTGTGCTGCGTGGGCTTCGTCTTCACTTCGCCCGCCGTCCGGATCAGGGGGACCCAGGTGAGATGGATGAAGATGGCGTTCTGCTTCCCCGCCTCGTTGCGGAACTGGCGGATAGCCTCGAGGAAGGGCTGGCTTTCGATATCGCCCACCGTCCCGCCGATCTCGACGATGGCGACATCGAATCCCGCAGCCGTCTTGCTGATGAAATCCTTGATTTCGTTGGTGATATGGGGAATGACCTGGACGGTCTTGCCGAGGTAGTCGCCGCGGCGCTCCTTGGAAATGACCGAATAGTACACCTGCCCCGTGGTGAGGTTGTTGCACTTGCCCATCCGCGTGGAGGTGAATCGCTCGTAATGGCCAAGGTCGAGGTCGGTTTCGGCGCCGTCGTCGGTGACGAAGACCTCGCCGTGCTGAAAGGGACTCATCGTTCCGGGATCGACGTTGATGTAGGGATCCAGCTTCTGGTTTGTGACGCGCAGACCGCGGCACTCCAGGAGGGCGCCGATGGAGGCGGCCGCCAGTCCCTTTCCCAGTGAAGAGAGCACCCCGCCGGTAATGAAGATGAATTTCGTTTTCATGATTTCACCTGTAACCTTTCAGGTCCCCGCCGGGGTTTCCGGGGGAGCCGCCTCCGGAGAGATCCTGCGGCGCATCCGGCCGGCGAGGGTTTCCACGGCATTGCTCAGGAGGTCTTCCAGGGAGAAATCCTCCAGATAGCGGTCATCCCAGGGGAGGTTGTATTCGTTGATGAGGTTGCGGATATCGTTGAAGCGGTATCCGAGCGCTTCCTTTTTTTCCTGGATCGTCAGGTTTTCCCTGTAGGCGACGTGGAGGAGCAGAAGGCTCCGGACGGCCGCCCCTTCTCCGAGCAACGGCACGATGACGATCGAAGCGCCATCCAGCATGCCGCGTCCGGCGTACAGATGGCCGGTGCTGACGATCGATCGCTTGGTCCCCATCAGGAGCCCCGAACCCTCGGTGCGGGATTTCATGGACCTGGAGATTCCGCCCCTTCGCCGGATGGCGATCGTGGAGGCATCGCCCGGATTTCCTTCTGAATCGAGGTTGTTCACGTCGTAGAGGGTGTAGCCCTTGACCTGGGCGATGGCCGGCTGTAACCGGCTCAAGGACAGGATGTTCTTTCCGACGAGCAGCTTCGCGGAAAAACCGAGTTCCCTGAGGAGGTCGAAGAGGACGCCGCCCACCGGCTCCTCTTTCTTGCGGCTGGTCCCCACGGTGACCGTCTTGGCCTGATGACGGATGGCATCGATCGGCCGGGAAAGTTCGTCCACGGCGTGTCCGAGCGCGATATCGAGCATTTCGACAGGCGAAACGGCGTCGTTCTCCGTCCGGAAGTCTTCCCAGAAATCCTCGATCGGGAGCTTCCCGGCGGCGTACTTGAGCAGGAGGACGATGTCGGAGGCCGTGCGTACGCCGGTGACGGAAAAGGCTCCCCGACGCCTCCGCTCGTTGAACTCCCGGGCGAAATCGCGGACCATCCGGCGGAAGTCCCGGTCGAAAAGGCCGAAGTACAGAGAGGCGCGGTTTTTCGCCTGCTCGACCATGGTGAGATTGAGACGGCTGCGGAATTCCCTGAGAAACGCCGCTTCCGCGTCGATCCGGCAGGCCGCATAGTAGCCCCACAGGTGTCCAGCCAGCGTGTTGAGGATGACCGGCAGGGGCGAGGCGGAGCGGGGCAGGGGCAGCACGGCGTCCGACACCTTGTCGAAGCGGCTGTCGCCCTCGTCGGCGAAGACGACGACGGAGGCCTTGTGGGCCTTGAAGATCGCGACGTCCTTGGCGATGTCTGCGAGGACGGTCTCCGGGCTCCCGGCGGCGCAGACCAGGATGAGGGGTTCCGCGGACAGATCGATGTGTTTCTTGTTTTCCACGACGTCCGACGAGATCGTCCGATAGCACAGCTCGCTGAGCTTGATGCGGATTTCGTCCGCCGCGACCTTGTTGGGACCGCTGCCGACGACGGCCCAGTAGCGCTTCTGATACATCGACTCGGCGCACTGCCGGACCGCCGCTCCCCGCCGCACCACTTCGGCCATCCGGGCGGGCGCCTCCTCCAGGTTGGCCAGCGCGGCCGACACTGCCTCATCGTCCAGCGTCCCCGCGATCTGAGCGAGATTCAGGGCCAGGACGTGCCCTGCCACGATCTGGGAATAGAAGGCCTTCGTCGATGCGACGGACATCTCGATGTCGCGGCCGTCGCTGGTGTAGAAGACGCCGTGCGACTTCACGGTGATGTCCGATTGGCGGCGGTTCACGATGGAGACGATCGTCGCCCCCTTTTCCGCGGCCATGGCGACGGCGCGGTTCGTATCGGTGGTCGTTCCCGATTGCGTGATGGGGATGACGAGGGCGTCGGAGAGGTCATCGTCCGGGGAAAAACCGCTCAATTCCGAGGCGATCTTGCTTTCGACCCGTATGCCGGAGCCCTTCAGATAGCGTTCGAAGGCGTCCGCGACGGCTGCGCCGGCGACGGCGGCCGTGCCGTGGCCGATGACCAGGATGCGCCGGATCAACCCCTTGCGCAGGGACTCCCGGAGGCGCAGCGGCAGGACCTCCTCCCCGAGGTTGAACGCGATCCGGTTGCGGCCTTCCTCCGACCGGACGATCCGGTATTTTCCGCGCAGCGTCTTGCGTACGGACAGGGCCGATTCGGTGACTTCTTTGAGAAAGAAATGGGGGTAGTCCCCGCGATGAATATCGCGGGTCGTGATCTCGGCCTTTGAAATGGCTCCTTCGTCGAGCGCAAGCGGCGTGCCGTCGTAGAAGAATGACCGGATGCCGTCGAGCCCGCCCGCCGATTCCTGATCGAGAATGACGATCTGGCCGTTGCCGCCGGCCGCGCGCGGAGAGGGCCGTTCGCCGTCCATCTTGATGAAGGAGGGTGTTCCTTCGACGATGCCGTACAACTCGGACGCGAAGAGATACCGGTCGGGGGAAATTCCCACGTACAGGGCCTGGCCGCTCCCCCGGAGGGCGAGGTACACCTTCCCCGGCGTCAGGTTGCTGATCATCGCAATGGCGTGGGACCCTTCGAAATCGTTCACGGCGAGACGGAAGGCCTTGTCCAGCGGATGCCCTTCCCGGAGATGTCTTTCAATCTGCAGCGGGATGATCTTCGTGTCCGTCGTCAATTCCGGGGCGATGAGTTCTCCGCCGGATTCGAGCGCGGCGCGCAGGGCCTGGTAATTGTCGACATCGCCGTTGAGAACGGCGTCAATCGTCCAGTCTCCTACGCCGTATTGCGGGTAGAGCTTTCCGCCGGGAACGCCCGGCATGCCGTTCCCGGCGATCGTGGCGTTGTTGACCGGGTGGCAATTCTCCTCGGTGATGGAGCCGACCGACGCCCAGCGCGTGTGCGCCAGGGCCGCCTCGCAGTCGACGGGCAGATCGGCGAAGATCCGGAAGATCTCGTCCCGGGCGATCTGCGCGCGGAGCTCATTGACGTTCCGGCCCAACTCCCCGATGATCGAAGCCGTCTTGTAGACGAAGGAAACACTTGCGGCGCCCTTCCCTGGCCCGCCCTCCCCGTCCCGGGAAATACGGATGGAGCCGCTCAAAAGATCGCCGCACGCCGCCCGCTTCGCAAAGGCCTCCGTCAGACCCCTGCGCCCGATCTCGGCAAGAGCCCTCCGGTAGTCTTCGCGGTCGGCGGGGGTGAAAGATATCTCGATGCCCGCCGAGTCCCGGCCGCGAACCTCCAGCCGGTCAACGCTGTTCAGCAGGAGATTGAGTTTCCCGTATTTGGCAAATGCCTGCGGCGAGAGCTCCCGGCGTTCGCCGGCGCCGGCAAGACGGACGATCCTTCCGATGTTTTCAAGGATGTCCCGTTCGAGCGCCCAGAGGATGTCTTTGAGGAGGACGAGCCGCGCATTGACGGTTTCGAGGTCCTGGGTATGGAAGCGTCCGGCGCCGCTTTCCAGGGTTTTTTCTTCTTCGGAAAAGAAGGCGCTCATGGCGGAGACGAGCCGGGCGAGCTTTTCCGATTGGGCGGGGTCGAAAAAAAGGCGGCGGAAGGCATCTTCTTCCTTGAGATTGCGCAGGACGCTCTCCATCGCGGAGAGATGAGCGGAGCCTCCCAGATAGTCCCGGGGTTCGGTTTTTCGCGAGAGAAGGGCGGAGAGGCGATGGGAACGCACCGCTTCGAACTGCTCGGACAGCATCTGGGCGGCATCGAAGGGACGGGAAGGGCGCGACAGCTTGACCGTCAGGAGGCCGGCCAGGCCGCAGCAAAGAACGGTCGGCGTCAGCGGGAAGAAGACAAGGACAGGGGCGCAGACGAGATCGGGATTGACCCCGATGCGAATGCGGCAATCCCTGAAGAAGGCCGTAACCTTGTGCCACAACTCATAAAGCATAGAGATGTTCAAAACCCCTTGAAGAGAGATGCTCCCGTTTCAGGTTCGTGAAACCTACGGCGGGTCGGTTGGTTTCGGGAAGAAATTCAAGCAGTTCTCAACAGCATGCCTATTCCCTGTCGCCGTTCAATCCCAGCTTGATCATCTTCGACTGGAAGGTGTTGCGGTTGATGCCCAGATAGGCCGCGGCGCTGCTCTTGACGTTCTTCGAGTGCCGCAGGGCGATCCTGAAGAGGCTTCGTTCCACCATGGAGACGACGTCCTCGTAGAGCCGGCTCTTGCCGCCTTTCGT
This sequence comes from Syntrophaceae bacterium UBA6109, assembly GCA_002428445.1. Next base: position 35,597 of record DIWJ01000052.1, on the reverse strand, counting down.
GGAGGAAAGGACAGTCGCGACTTCCTCCAGTTTTTTCTCCATCACCCCCTCGACAACCTGCAGAGGCGAGGAGTGGGTCTCCTCCGTGGAGACTTTCAGCGAAGATCTTTTCTTGTTCATGACTCGTTTCCCTCGATTTTCCGATAACCCCTGCAAAGATGCCGTCTATGTAAACAAGATTTTCAGTCCGATCAGCCCGAGAAGAACGGCCGCGGCCAGCCAAGCGGATACCAGGTTGCTGCGGTTCCACAGCGGTTCGGCCACGTAGGCCAGGACTTCTTTTTCCACCTTATCCGGTCCGAGACGATCGATCACGTTCTGAACCAGCTCCGGATAGCGTTCGTAGGCATTGGAGAAGATATGAAACCCCTTGGTCGTCGTCAGGAGGAAGTAGATCTTCTTTCGCACGGCGACGCAGCCGAGGTACGTAATGTCCTCCCAGTTCAATTTCTTTTCGCGGAAGAATTTCACGAGGGAAATTCCCTCCCCGGTGACGCGTACACTCCGGCGAAAAGCCTCGATGCCGATCAGGAGCAGAATCGCGAAGATGACGGTCAGGGCCGCCCGTTCGGTGCTGGAACCGACAAAGAAAATGGACAGTCCCATCAGGATCGCGAGCAGCGCCAGATCCACCGCGACGGCGATGCGGAAGGGCTTCGCAATGCGGTATGTCGCGCCGCCCTGGACGATGGTGCCGTGGCGGTCTCCTCGCGTTTCTTCAGTCACGCTCGCGCTCCCGCCGGACGTACGTCCCGCTCTTGCCGCCTTCCTTGCTGACCAGGCGGATCTCCGTGATGACGATGTCCCGGTCGGCGGACTTGCACATGTCGTAGATCGTCAGGGCGGCGACGCCGACGGCGGTCAAGGCCTCCATCTCGACGCCCGTCCTTCCGCAGGTTTTTGCCGTGGCCTCGATCTCGATCTCACCCGCGTCCGCGCGGCTTTCGAAGCGAATCTCGACTCCGGTGACCTCCAGCGGATGACACATCGGGATAAGATCCGATGTCCGCTTGGCCGCCATGATCCCGGCAACCTTTGCAACGCCGAATACATCGCCTTTCGCAATGCCGCCCCCCTGAATGAGGGAGACCGTCTCCGGACGCATTCTTACCTTGCCGCGCGCAACCGCAACGCGATGCGACGGCGCCTTGTCCGAGATATCGACCATCTTCGCCTTGCCGTCGCTGTCCAAATGGGAAAATTCGACCATGACCCGCAGTCTTTCAGCTGAATTCTGTTTGGTGAATTGTGAGGCTTCTGAAGAGTTTCTCCCGTCGCCGGAACTCCGGAAAATGGATGGAACCGACCGTCCCACAGACTTCTTCCGGCCGACCAAAGTGACGTAGAAGTAGCACAAGCGAACCTCCGGAGTCAAGCCTGTCGGAGGCATCGGAAGAGCCCTGTGCGGCGGGAACGAAAGAACCTGCCGGAGAGGGTTTCATCAGGCGTTTTTGCGGGCGGGCCGTCGCTTCTTTTTCAGGCAATTTCTGCAGATCCCGTCCAGCCGGATTTCCACGCCGCGGATCTCGCCGGAGAAGGACTGTTCGATGCCCCGGAAGTCCACCTGAAGGCTTCCCGGCTGCAGGCACTGCATCGCGCCGCAATTCCGGCAGTGGAAATGGGGATGGGCGGGGTGATTTTCGCTGGGCGCCATGCCGTAGACGAGGCTCCTGCCTCCTCCGACCATGCGCGCCGCCAATCCCCTGCCGACGAGGAGATCGAGGATGCGGTATACGGTAACGCGGTTGATGCCCGCGGTCCGTTGTGCCGTCGCGACGATGTCCCCCGCGCTGACGGGAGAGCCGCTGTTCCCGATCGTCTCCAGCACCCGGACTCGGTTCGGCGTCGGGTCCAGGCCACTTTGTTCGATCAGTTCCGAATAGTTGCAGCGACTGCACATGCGCGTTTCTCCAGACGACTGTTACGCGGGTTCACCGGCGCCGGCATTCTTGGTCCTTCCTGACCGTCTGTGCCGCCATCGACCCCACAGGAGCGACAGGAAGAACCCTGCGGCCGCCACGAGGATGATCGTTGCCCCGGAGGTGAGGTTCAGGGCGTAGGACAGCCAGAAACCGACAACCGTGAAGAAGCAGCTCAGGACGGACGATGCGATCATCATCGCCCTCAGGGAGCCCGTGAATTTCTCCGCGATGAAGGGCGGGATCGTCAGGAGCGCGATCACGAGGATCAGCCCTACGACGCGGATGATCATCACCACCGAGAGGGCGATCATTCCCAGCAGCAGGCAGTAAAGGAATGTGACGGGGACGTTCCTCAGACGCGCGAACTCATCGTCGTAGGACATGGCCAGAAAGTCGTTGTAATACCACGTGACGATGGCCAGGACGGCGATCCCGAGAAGCCCCATCTGCCAGAGGTCCGAGGCGGGAACCGTGAGGATGCTCCCGAACAGGTAGCTCATCAGGTCCGTATTATAACCGGGAGAAAGGTCGAGCAGGATGACGCCGACCGCCATCCCGGCCGCCCAGATCACGCCCACCATGGCGTCGGCTCGGTGCCTTGCCTTCAGCGTGACGGCGGCCATGACGCCGGCCGACAGAAGCGCAACGGCCGTCGTTCCAACGACGTAGGGCCAGCCGAGGAAAAAGGCGAGGCCGATCCCGCCGTAGGCGGCATGGGCGATGCCGCCGGCCAGAAAGACGATCCGGTTCACCACGACAAGCGTCCCGATGACTCCGCAGACGATGCTCACCAGGATGCCGGCCGCCAGGGCATTGCGGATGAAGTCAATTTGAAGCGCTTCCCACATTTTACCTGTCCTCGTGACATTTCAATACCCGGTGGGGGATTCCGTGGGCCACCAGGTCCACCGGGCAGTGATAGGCATCATCCAGCATCTCCTGTGTGATGTTTCCCGAACTGTGATGGTGAAGCTCCCGGTTGATGCAGGCGACGGATTTCACATGGCTGGAGAGGATCATCATGTCATGGCTGACCGCGACGATGGTGACAGTCCGGTTCAATTCGTTCAGGATGTCGTAGAACTCCCCCCGGCTCTGGGCGTCGATGCTGGCCATGGCCTCGTCCAGAAAGAGGACCTGCGGCTTTCCGACCAGCGCCCGCGCGATGAACACCCGCTGCAGCTGCCCTCCGGAAAGCTCGCCGATGCGGCGGTTCCGGTATTCCCAAACGCGCATCTGCTCGAGGGCCTCCTGGGCGGCGAGACGGTCCTGGCGGGAGTGGCGGGGCCAACCGCGGCCGGGCCTCATGCGGCCCATCAGGACAACGTCGAGAACCGCGATGGGGAAGGTCTTGTTGACATGGACGTTCTGGGGCACGTAGCCGATATGATGGGCCGCCTTGTGCGGGGCGTGGCCGAAGACGCTCACCGTCCCGCGATCCGGTTTGAGAAGCCCGAGCATCACCTTGAGCAGCGTCGTTTTTCCACCTCCGTTGGGGCCGATCACGACGAGAAAATCTCCCTGCGGCACCCTCAGGTTCACGTTGCAGAGCACGCACTGGCCGTTGAAGGAAAACCACAGGTCCCGGACATCGATGATCGATTCGGTCATTTGCATCACCTCATCGGGCCGCCGCCTGAAATTTCCGGGCGACCTCGCGCAGGTTCCCCGCCCAGTTCTCGGCCAGCGGATCGGCATGGACGACCTGCCCGCCGATTTCCCTGGAAAGCAGCTCGGCGCTTTTCGCGGAAAACTGCGGTTGGACAAAGATTACCTTGATGCCCAGTTTCCGGGCGTCGCGGACAAGTTTCAGGAGCTGAGCGGGCTTCGGTTCCTTGCCCCCGGCCTCGACGGGAATCTGTACGAGACCGTAGGCATCGGCAAAATAGCCCCAGGAGGGGTGGAACACCATGAACCGCTGGCCCTTCCGGCCTGCGAAGAGGGCCTTCATCTCCTGATTCAGGGCGTCCAGTTCGCCCAGGAACCGGTTGTAGCGGTCTTCATAGCGCGCCCGGTTCGCCGGATCGACGGTCGCAAGGGCGCGGAAAATATGCCCGGCCTGGATCTTTACCAGTTCCGGCGACAGCCAGACATGGGGGTCGGCGGATCCGTCGCCGTGGGCATGACCCTTTTCGTTTCCGCCCGAACCGGCTGACGATCCGCGCGGGCCTTCCCTGCCGGGATGGAGGGTCATCGGGATCTTGACGATGCCGTCGTCGGTGCGGACAACGCGCAGCTGCGGATTCGTCGCCGCGATTTTCTGCAGCCACGCCTTTTCAACATCGATGCCCACTGCAAAATAAACGGCGCTTTTCGAAAGAGCGGCCATCTGCTTCGGTTTTGGCTCGAAGGTATGGGGGTCGGCGCCGGAAGGTACCAGGAGCGAGACCTCAACGAGGTCTCCCCCGATCTTCTGCACGAAATACTTCTGGGGGGCGATGCTCACGAAGACCTTGACCGCCGCCTGAACATGCGAAACGGGCAGCGCCAGCAGAACCAGACAAACCGCACCCCAGAACAGTTTCACGCCTCGATACATTCGCTCCATCGCTTGAATTGCCTCTTATGCAACTTTGTTGCATCGGTGCGCCGTTGTCAAGTTCTTTTCCCCCAGACTGTTGAATCCGACAGCGAGGAAGTCCCGCGGTCATGCCGCGGGACGAACGAGCGAATGAAGACCCAGTCTCCTCCCTGGGGATCGTGGATATCCGAATTGCGATTCGGATATCCACCAAAAGGCTCGTCTGCTGCGTTGCCCTCACCCTTCGTCGCTGCGGCGTACATCCCAGTACGCCTCACTCCTCAGGCTTCGGGAGCCTTGCATTCGGTCATTTTTGAACAGTCTGGAAGAACATTCCGGCGGGCTGTCGTGGGAAAACTCATCCGGCTGGGTTCCATTCGTTGCTGCGGCGTACATCCCAGTACGCCTCACGGCTCAGGACTTCGGGGGCCTTGCATCCGGGCGTTCTTGAACAACTTCGGAGCAGGGGAGCTCAGGGTTTTTCCCCGGTCCTCTTCTGGACGAAGCTGTCGGGGAATTGGCTGGAGAGGCGAGTCTTCTTGCGGTAGGCGGAGGCCTCTTCCTTTGTGGCGAAGGTGCCGATCAGGACCCTGTGCCAGACGCCTCTTTTGCCGAGACGAACGATTTCCAGGAAGACATCCGGCTTTCCCTTCGCGAGTTTTTCCTGGAACTCCAGGGCCTCTTTCTTTTGCTCTTCCGGGAAAGCGCGGATCTGGATCGTGAAGGGCGCCTGACGGACATCCTTTGAAGCAACCGTCCGGGCGGCTTCCGGAGGGGATTCGGTCTTTTTCGCTCCGGCGGCGGGTGCCGGAGCGACCGGCGGTTCATGGGCAAGGACCGGCGCCGATGCGGCGGGCTTGGCCGCGGATGGCGGGGCGGGGGACGGCGGTGTCGGGGGTGGAGGAGTCTTCGTTTCGGCGGGCCGGGGTTTGCCGGCCTTCGGGGCGATGGGCGGCGCAACCCAGTTGCCGCCGTCGTAATAGGTCGCCTCGCCGGTCAACCTGCTGACCCTCAGGGGATAAGAGCCGCCTCCGAGATCGACCGCGCCGTAATGGTAAAGCGATGGCCACAGCGCAATGCCGACCGCTCCGAGGAGAAGGAGGACGCAGAGGATAATCCCCGGGTAGGGCGGGGCGGTCCAGAAGGCGCGGAGCTTCTCGTCCAGTCGGAATCCTCTTCCCGGGGGATCCCATCGCTCCGTTTCTCCGGGCTCCTCGAACTCCGCGATGCCGGCCTGCGATTTCCGGTCCTCTGCCTGCGGATCGACGCTGGCGACTTTTTCGTACAGGCTCTCCAGTTCCTGCTGGAGATCTCCGTCTTTTTTCTCCTCTTCCGCCATTCGTCCTTCTCCTTGCGGTGCATCCCGCAAAAGACTACCCGTCCCTTTCCAACCCTCTCCTGTAACCGTCGGCGACGGCATTTTCGTCCAGAGCCAGGCAGCGGGCGTAAGACTTCAGGAAACCCTTCAGATAGACCGGCGGTGGCAGGCTTCCGATGTCCCCCGCTTCGATGGCCCGCAGGATGTCGATGCGGATGTTGGTCTTTTCGGCGATCTCTTCCAGGGGCACCTCCAAGGCCGTCCTGAGCCTCTGGAGGTCTTCGCCCGTCAGCGCGCCGCGGGCGAGGATCGCCCGGATCGCCGGGTTCCGGGAAGCGAGGTCCCGCAGTTCCTCCATGCGGCGGATCGAGGGGGGAGCGCCCGCCCCCTTTTTCTGGAAAGCGTATATGGGAACAGGCTCCCGCGCCTTATCCCGGTACCGGCCTTCCTCCTCCATCAGGTCCGCCGCGATCAGGCCGCGGTCGTAGGCCGTCCTCGTCTCCGGGTCGATCAGCGCGAGATAGGCCTCCTCGATCCCGGCGAGGATTTCCCTGCGCTCCTCTTCCGAAAAGAAGGAATAGCTGGCGATGGAGTCGTCCTGGTAAAGCTCGAAGACCTTCCTGTAGGCACGGCGGATTTCCAGCGGCGACGCCCCCGGGGGGATTTCCAGCCTTTCGTAGTAGCTCTGCTGCCGAATGTCTTTCATGGGTCCCTCATCCCCTGCGAGTGAACTATTCTGCGATCCGCTGCGCGGCGGCGGAGGGCGCCTTTACCGGCAGGAGCAGCCGGCAGCACTCCCGGAGATCGAGGGCGGTCTGCGTATAGGGATAGAGCGCGAGAAAGGGCGAAGTCTTGCAGACGGCGTTGTGTACGCGGTCGTCAAAGGCGACATTGCCGATGAAGTCGATCTTCAGACCCAGATGCTTCCTGACGATCCTGCAGATCAGCTCTCCCATCTGGGGGTTGTCCTGCTTGCGGAACTGGTTCACCGCCAGCTTGAAGGAAAAGGCCTCCATCGCCCGCTCCAGGAGCGCTCCCTTTTCCGGATCCAGTTCCTTCACCATCGCGAGCAGGAGACCGGGGTTGCTGACAGTGGCCTTTTCATTGCGATGCTGGGCCTCCTCGGCCAGGACCCTGAAGGAATGCGCCTTCAGGATCTGGCGGATCTTCCGGAAATAGACCGAGCGGATCAGCCGGTAGATGTTTTCGATGGATGTCGGCTCCGGCGTGGTGAGGAAGATACCCGAGTCGGACAGAAGAAAAAAGTCGATCGTGTTGAAAGAGGTCCCGGCGCCGAGGTCGAGGAGGATGCAATCGTAGGAGAGCTTCGTGATGTTCCGCAGGATCTTCGCCTTCTGTTCGTGGGCGAGATTGGCGATGTCGAGTGCGTTCATCGCGCCGCTGATCAGGTAGAGATTGGGGAAGGGCGTCGGAACGACGGTCTCTTCCAGGCAGGCCGCCTTTTTCCTGATGAAGTCCGAGAGGCTCTTCTGAGTGGAAGGGAGGCCGATGATCGTATGCAGATTCGCCGCGCCCAGGTCCAGATCGACGAGCAGCGTCCGGTGGCCGAGTTTCGCGAGCAGGATGCCGAGGCTGCCGGTGAAGAAGCTCTTTCCCGTTCCGCCCTTCCCGCCGCCGATAGGCCATATGCAGGGTGCAGGGTTTTCCATCGCGCTCCCTTTTCGGGCAGTCAGGTTCGGCCGGTCCGCCTGCCGAGTCCCGAGAACTTCCTGAGAATCGCCCGCGGAATCCGGCACTCCCGCGGCACGAAGAGAAGACGTCGACGACACTTTAATCTCTCCGATAGCATATGTCAACGAAATCATTCCAATAATGTCTGCTGTTGAGCCTGTTGCGGCACCGGCCGACGGCGCTCGAACCGCTCGTCTCGTTTCTTCCTTAGTCCCTTGCCCGGATTCTGTAACGGCTGTTGCAGGGGCACGATGATTCCGGTACGGAGATGTCGGCAACGCGTATGCGAAGAAGACGGGAGGGCCGGAAAAGGATACGGGCTCGGTCTCCTTGATCCCGATGGAATGTTGATTTCTGAAGAGTCGAGCCGCAGAAATAGATTTAGTAATTTTGGGTTCCCTTCTGTAAGATACACGAACCGCAGGCAGACAATTCGGAGGGATCGGCATGCCTTTCAAAATGGGTTTCATGACCATCAACAAGTACTTGATGAAACAAATTCGAGGTGTTGTGCGGGAGTTTTTCCCGGATGTGTCGCTGAAAGTGGAAGTGTGCAGCGGCAATGAGGCGGTGGAGATGTCTCATCATCTGAGCAACTGGGGGGCCGAGATCATTGTTTGTTCATCAAACTCAACGGCTGATCTTGTCCGGGAACATGTTGAAATCCCCGTATTGAATATCCCCAAGCACCCGCTGGATATCATTGAAGCCTTGGTAAAGGCATCGAGGCATCCCCGACCAATCGGTTTGACTTCGTATCTGAGACCGCCGCTGCAGCTGGACCTCATTGAGCGCCTGACCTCCGTAAAAATACAACCCATCATATTTCATCATCAGAAGGAGTTGCGCGAAAAGATTGGAACGGCGATTCAACGGCAAAAAATAGGTGTCATTGTCGGCGGCGTGGTTTCTCGGGAAACGGCTCGGAAGTATGGCAAGCCTTCCGTTCTAATCCGGTATGGCAAGGAAGCCTTATTCGACGTGATTCAATATGCGATCAAGATCATTATGACCGCACGGGATCAGAAGGAGAAAAACAAACTCATCCAGACGATCGTTGAACAGACGAATGAGGGTATCCTGGTTCTCAGCAGCGACAAGAAAGTCATCCTGCTTAACCGCTATGCTGAAAAGATGCTGGGCGTCAAGGCGGGGGGAGCGATTCAGCGGACAATGGAGAATCCGTTGCCCGATCTGTCCATGGAAGACCTTCTCAACGAAGGAAGACCCGAACATGGAGAGATCATCGCCATAAGGGATGTCCAGACAATTGTCAGCAAGATTCCCCTTCTGGTCGATGGCAGAATGGCAGGTGTAATCGTTTATCTGAAGAGACTCGAAGAACTTCAGGAACAGGAAATAAAAGCAAGGCGTACGATTCATCAACAGGGCCTCAAAGCCAAATATACGATCGATCATTTTGCGGCGAAAAGCACCATCATGAAGGAATTGATCACACGTATACGGAAGTTTGCGGATTCGAACTCCAACATCCTCATTGTTGGCGAAAGCGGCGTCGGCAAGGAAATCGTAGCGCACAGCCTGCACAATATGAGTCAAAGGAATGGTCAACCGTTTGTGGCTCTCAACTGTTCAACGCTGCAGGAGAACCTGCTCGACAGTGAGCTTTTCGGCTACGAGGAAGGGTCCTTCACCGGTGCGAAAAGAGGAGGGAAGAGCGGACTGTTCGAACTGGCTCATAAAGGAACCATCTTCCTGGATGAAATCGGCGAACTGCCGCTTGCGTTACAGGCGAAGCTTCTCAGAGTCCTTCAAGAGAAAGAAATTCGCCGCATCGGCGGCGAAAAGAATGTGCCGGTCGATGTCAGAGTTCTTGCCGCGACCAATGCAGACCTGTCTGCTGAGGTTGCGGCCGGGAAATTTCGAAGAGACCTCTTTTTCCGTTTGGCCACTCTGTGTCTCTGCGTGCCGCCGCTCAGAGAAAGGTTCGAAGATCTTCCGCTGCTCATTGAAGTTTTTCTGCAGCAATTCGGCCGCAGGTACAACAAGAAGAGAGTGTACGTGTCCCCTGCATTGATGGACCGATTGAGGCAGCATGCATGGCCGGGAAACGTAAGAGAACTGGAGAATTTTCTGGAACGATATGTCATCCTCTCTGAAGGTTCCGAAACGGATGACAGGCTTGGCATGAAGTTGCTTGAGGAATTCCGGTCCGGGTCGGGCATTTCAAGCCCGGTCGTTTCGGAAGAAAGATCCAGGGAACAACTGTCCGATTCCGTAAAGACGACTGAAAGAAAAATGCTGTTGAAGGTATTGGAGGAAGTCCAGTACCGGAGGAACGAAGCCGCGCGCATACTGGGCATCGGAAGGTCGACTCTCTGGCGGAAGATCAAAATGCATGATTTAGAAAATGTGCCATCAAAGAAACAATAGATGACACTGAATGTGTCATTTGTGAAACGTCGGCATGGGTTCCTGCTCTCTTCAAAAGCGGACCTGTCTCATCATTGTCGTTGATAAACAAGCATTTATCCCTTCCGAAAGATCAGTGGCATGATTCTCGCTCTATTCTCTGTAATCACTTGGAAACGTAGAAAGCGGATCGAAAGACGAGGGAAAGGACATCGATGCCGGCAACCGCGCGCAACATTCCTCGCCGCGCCCGGGTCGATGCGCACTTCACATGAAGGAGGAGGAAGCCATGTTGAAGCTCCGTATCTGTATTTTCGCTCTGGTAATGGTTGCTGCCCTGGCGCTGCCCGTCATGGCGCAGCAGAAAGCCCCCGCCCGCGACGAATTCTTCTGGCTGGGTCAAATGAACAAGGCCACCGCCGTGATCAACACCGATGAAGGCCTGCTCGACAAGGCGATCGCCCCGCGCATCGCCGCCGGCGTTGCCAAGGTCATCAAGGACGGCAGCCAGCCGGGCGCCAAACGTCCAACCGCCGTCATCCAGTTTGAACCGCTTCTGATCAAGGCCGCCGGTCCGGAGGTGACGCTGCTGCACGCCGGCCGTTCCAGCCAGGACATGCATGCCACCTATCGTGCCGCCATCCTGCGTGAAGACGTACTGGCCCTGGCCGACCAACTGAACAAGGCCTCCAGGTCCCTGGTCAAGCTGGCGGAACGCCACACGAAGACGATCGTCCCGAACTACACCAATGGCGTGGCCGCCCAGCCGAACAGCTACGCGCACTACCTGCTGGGAAACGCCGCCGGTCTTGAACGAGACGCACAGCGCCTGCGTGAAGCCTATGCGCGTATCGACCGCTGCGGCATGGGCACCACGGTGCTGAACGGCACGAGTTGGCCGCTGAACCGCACCCGCATGGCCGACTACCTTGGTTTTGCCGCGATCGTGGACAACGCATATGACGCCTCCCAGATTTCTTCCATGGAGCATCCCGTTGAAATCGGCGCCGTTGTGACCAGCATCGCACTGCACGTCGGCAACTTCGTCGAAGACATGATGACCCAGTACGCCCAGCCGCGTCCATGGATCCTGCTGCAGGAAGGCGGCGGCACCACCTATGTATCCAGCGCGATGCCTCAGAAGCGCAACCCGGGGATCCTGAACAACACGCGCCGTGACGCCTCGACGGCGATCTCGCTGGCGATGGGTCCGGTTCTCCGCGCGCATAACATTACCCCGGGGATGGGGGACCCGAAGGAAGTGAAGAATAACAGTGAGATGGTCAGCAGCGCCGTCAAGTTCCTGGCGAGTTGGGACAAGATCCTGAACTCGCTCGTGATCAGCCCGGAGCGCGCCTTGGAAGAACTGAACAACGACTGGACCGCCTCGCAGGAACTGGCTGACGTCCTGATGCGCAAATACAAGCTGCCGTTCCGCGTCGGCCACCACTTCGCCTCCGAAATCGTGGACTTCGCGAAGAAGAACAACATCAAGCCGCTGGATTTCCCCTATGTTGAGGCGAAACGCATCTATAAGGAAGCCATCAAGGACTATAAGGAAGCGGGCGAACTGCCGATGAGTGAAAAAGAATTCCGCGCAACGCTCGACCCGGTCGCCATCGTCAACAACCGTGCCACGGTTGGCGGCCCGCAACCAGCCGAGCTGGACCGCATGCTGAAGATTGCGAACCAGAAGCTGGCGGAGCAGGATGGGTGGATCAAGGAAAAGCGCTCCAGGATCAACGCCGCGCTGGCTAAGCTTGACGCCGATTTCGACAGACTCCTGAAAAGCGGCAATTAATTTGACAATAGGACGTTAAGCTATTCTTTTGAACGAACTTACGAAAGAAAGGGGATTAGCCTATGTTACATCGATTGGTGGACGCCGGGAGCAAAATGGCGGTCGGCATGCTTGTTCTAACTGTCGCGGTGATTTTGCTGTCCGCGCAACATGGACAGGCAGCCTATCCGGAAAGGAACATCGATTTCTTGATCTCCGGCAGTGCGGGGGGAGGATTGGACTCGACGGGACGTCCCATGGCCAAAATTCTCGGCGATGAGGGGATTGTTAAAAAGCAGATTGTTATTACGAATGAAGGCGGCGGCAGCGGCAATGTCGCCACGGCCGCCATGGTTGCCCGCAAAGGGGACAGCCATGCAATGTACCTGAATTCGAACAGGGTGTATCTTGCTCATCTGACGAAAACGTCGCCCTATTCACACCGGGATTTGACGACAATCGCCCGCATCACCTCGGAAAGCCCGGCATTCGCCGTCAAGTCCGACTCCAAGTATCAGGGTCTGAGCGACGTGATTGCGGATTTCAAGAAGAACCCCGGCAGCGTGATGTTCGGGATCGATTCCGTGCCCAGCAATGTGCAGATTACGATTCTTCGGGTCCTCAAAGCGGCCGGTTGCGATATCAAGAAGGCAAAGATCATCAAGTATAGGGGAGGCGGGGAAATGATCGCCCAGCTTCTCGGCGGCCACGTCAGCGTGATTTGCAACTCGGTTTCGGAAACTGTCTCCCACGTGGAAGCGGGGAAAATGAGACTGCTAGGAATCGCTTCCGAGAACCGGATGGACCTGCCTGTTCTGAAGAATGTTCCCACTTTTTCGGAGCTGGGCTATCCGGTCGTCGTTCATCACTGGAGAGGCGTTTTCGGGCCTCCCGGCATGTCTTCGGAAGCGAGAGACTATTTAATCAAGGCATTGGGCAAGATGGTGGAAACGCCGGCATGGAAAAAAGTACTGAATACGTACGTACAGAATAATGCTTTTCTTCCCGGAGACAAGTTTGTGGAACAGTTGGATAAGGAAAGCGCTCAGATCAAAGAGTTGCTGACGGAAATCGGGTTTATCAAGTAACCGGAAGGTTTCGTGATCTCGTATGCGGACAAAAAACAGAATCATCGCGGTCCTGTTCGGTGCATTCTCCGCCGTTTACGGCGTCGGGATACTATGGATCGACGAAATTAGTTTCGGCGGAGATCTGCTCGGGCCGCGTTGGGTTCCCACCTTCCTGTTTATGACAGGCCTCCTGTTAAGCGTGGGATTGTGGTTTGAGAAAGGATTGGAAGCAAAAAATCAAAGAGAGAGCCAGCGCCGGAGGCAAGGCCCGGCGGAACTGCTCGGAGGATTGAAATCCTGGTTCTCAAGCAAAATGTCCTGGCTCATCGGCGCCATGGCGGCGTTTGCTTTTGTGCTGCCCTATGCGGGCTTTGTCGCGGCAACTTCGTTCCTGATGGCTGTCGTCATCAAACTGGCCGGTGAGAAGCGTTGGAGCGTCTGCATAGGCGTCGGCGTATCGCTGGCGGCGATCGTCAACCTGACTTTTACGTATGGATTGAATGTACGGTTTCCCATGGGCGCATGGTGGAGATTCTTGAACTGATCGAGGGTTAAGGGACCGATATGGGTGTTCTCGAATTGCTGTATGCCGGTGTGATGAATTGCCTGACGCCGGCGAATCTGTTGGCGGGATTTATCGGCTCCGTGTTCGGCACCTTGGTCGGCGTTCTGCCGGGAATCGGGCCATCGGCGACCATCGCGCTCCTGCTTCCCATCTCATTTGCCATCAATCCCTCCACGGCCCTCATCATGATGACGGCCGTCTACTGCGGCGCCATGTACGGCGGTTCGTTAACAGCCATCCTGGTCAACGTTCCGGGCGAGGCCTCTTCCGTCATGACGGCCGTAGATGGATTCGAGCTGGCGAAGAAGAGACGCGGCGGCGCCGCTCTGGCGGTCGCGGCAATCGGTTCGTTTATCGGAGCGAATTTCAGTTTTATTGTCCTGACGTTCATGGCGCCGCCGCTGATGGGTGTTGCCCTGAAATTCGGACCTGCGGAATATTTCGCCTTCATGTTCATGGCCCTGGCGCTTTCTGCAACGTTGATAGGCAAGTCTCTGATGCGAGGGTTGGTCGCCGTCGTTTTGGGGCTGATGATCGGTTCCGTAGGGACGGATATCCAGTCCGGGTTTCCGCGCTTTACCATGGGCCTTCCCGCGCTCCTGACGGGCATCAAGTTTGTTGTCGTGATCATGGGGGTCTTCGGCGTTGCCGAAGTCATCGAAGACATCGTCGAGACGAAAAAGGATCAGGAAAAAATGTCCATCAAAGGTCTGCGCCTGTGGCCGACGATGGAAGATTTCAGGCTTTGCTGGTCGGCCGTGCTTCGCAGTTCCATTATCGGATTTTTTGTCGGTGTGCTTCCCGGTTTGGGTTCAACGCTGGCCTCCTTTACGGCCTATTCCGTCGAGACCCGGGTTTCCAAAGACAGAAAGAACCTTGGCAAGGGGTCCATGGTGGGAGTCGCCGCTGCGGAGACGGCGAACAACGCCTCGACGGGAGGCGCCCTGATCCCCCTGCTGACATTCGGCATCCCCGGGTCGGGGGCGACAGCGGTTATGTTGGCCGCCTTCATGATGTGGGGAATCCGGCCCGGGCCGATGCTGTTCGAGAAAGAACCCATGATGGTATGGACGGTGATCGGTTCATTGTACGTGTGCAATGTCATTCTGGTTATTCTCAATCTGCCGCTCATCCCGCTTTTCGTGAAGATCCTGGACATCCCGAGGCGTTTTCTGACAGCAGGAGTTTTGCTGTTCACGATTGTCGGAGCCTATTCGCTGGACAACAGCCTTTTTGACGTAACCCTCGTTCTGCTGTTCGGCGTGATTGGTTACGCCATGCGTCGCGTGGGGCTTCCGGCGACGCCGTTCGTTCTCAGCGTCGTTTTGGGCGACATGCTCGAGCAATATTTCCGTCAGGCCATGGTCGTCTCGAACGGGTCGCCCTTGATTTTTTTCCAGAGCCCCTTGGCTCTGTCCATGCTCGTCGTTTCCTTCGGCCTGATGGTATTCGAAGGTGTGAGCCGCAGAAGATCCAGGCAAAAGAGTCTGGGGGAGTCCGATTGATGTTGTATGAAATCAAGCGCAAAGGCAGACCCTTTTTTCGGTGTCATGATGGAGAATGAGCAAGTGCAATTCGGAGGGGATGGAACTTTAAAATGAAAAATTCAATTGCCGGGAAGGCGGCGACATGGGTTCACGGGTTGACGTACGAGAGTCTTCCGCAACCGGTCGTTGAGATGGCCAAGATCTGTTTTTTGGACTGGCTGGGCGCTGCCATAGGCGGCAGTTGCACGGCGGAAGCCGTTGCCGTTGCGCAGGCGACGAAATCGATGGGAAACGAAGGCGTCGCCACGTTGATCGGTTTCGGTAAACGCAGCGGTTTGCTGCGCGCGGCACTTGTCAACGGCACGTCTTCCCATGCACTGGAAACCGACGACGGGTATAAACCGGCGCTTTACCATCCGGGAGGTCCGGTCTTTTCCGCGGCGCTCCCCGCGGCGGAAGACAGGAACATCAGCGGGACCAAGTTTCTGGCTGCCGCGGTTGCCGGTTATGAAATCGGAATTCGCGTCGGTTTGTCCGTAAACCCGAGCCATTATCGCTACTGGCATACGACGGGTACCGCGGGCCATTTCGCCGCCGCTGCGGCCGCAGGCAAAACGATGGACCTGCCGGCGTTGTCCATCATGCACGGTCTCGGCACAGCCGGGACCCAGGCGGCGGGCTTGTGGGAATTCCAGAATGACGACGCCATGTCAAAGCCGCTTCATGTGGGAAAGGCGGCGCTGGACGGTCTTCTGTCTGCCCTGTTGGCGGAAAGCGGGTTTTCCGGTTCGGCGACGATCTTTGAAGGAGAGAGGGGTTTTTGCCGGGCGATGTCTCTGGACCCTTCACCGGAACTCATCATAAAAAATCTCGGAGAAGAATATCTCATGCTCGGTGTGACGATTAAGAACTACTCGTCATGCGGACATACGCACACCGCCATTGAGGCCGCTCTGTCCATTGCTGCGGACGATGAGTTCAATCCCGGGGAAATCAGTAAAATAGTGGTCAGAACAAATTCGGTGGCCAGCAAGATTGCCGGGAATCGGGATCCGAAAACGATCTCTCAGGCAAAATTCAGCATGCAATATTGCGTGGCCCTGGCTTTGACGGGCAGGGCAGTCGGACTGAACGACTTCAATGAGGAGAATCTGAAGGATCCGGTTCTCCGCAGTATTGCGAGCCGAGTTCAACTGGTCGTGGATCCGGAATTTGACGAGTGCTTCAAATCGGCCCGCCCCACAGTTCTGGAAGTGACGATGAACGATGGAAAAACATGGAGAAAACGGGAGGACTACTGCAAAGGGACTCCGGAAAAGCCGCTGACACGCGAAGAAGTGGAAACGAAATTCTGTCATATTGTAGGGACCATCCTGCCGGCCGAGCGCGTCCTGAGCATTCTGGAGCTTTGCAGGCACCTGGAACGTGTTTCGGACATGGCGCAGATGAGCAGACTGCTTTTGAGAGAAGGAGATTAAAGGAATGACTTCACACGTGATGGATTCTCAGCTCTTGGGACATTTGTTCTCTAATCCTAAAATGAAGGAAATATGGAACGATCAGAATTCGGTGCGCTTATGGCTATTGGTTGAAAAAGCGCTGGCAAAGGAGGAGGCGAAACTCGGAATTATCCCCGCCGCTGCCGCTGAAGAAATTATTCGCAAGGCCATCCCCGAAAACATCGACTTTGAGGAACTCGCCGCGGGGATTAAAGAAACGTCTCATACAATCGTTCCGTTGCTGAGAGAGGTCCGAAAGCACTGCCTGAATGAGGCGGGTGAATATATCCACTGGGGCGCAACGACGCAGGATATTGATGACACGGCCTTCATGCTTCAGATGAAAGAAGCCTATCGGCTGATTCGGCTGCAGATGGCTGATCTGGAGAAGGTCCTCATGGCGCTGGCTGAATTGCACCGTGCAACACCGATGATGGGAAGAACTCATGGAGTGCAGGCGGTGCCCATAAGTTTCGGCCTTAAAGTGGCGATATGGGCCGCTGAAATCCATCGCCATCTGGAACGCTGGGATGCAGCGGAAAACCGTATCTTGGTTGGTCAGCTTGCAGGCGCCACGGGCACCGTGTCGACGTTCGGTCCGGAGGGGTTCAAACTGCAGGAACTTGTCATGCAGGAATTGGGCTTAGGGGTTCCCGAGATCGTATGGCATACCTCCCGGGACAGATTGGCGGAGTTCAGTTCAATGATGGCAATGTGCGTTTGCACGTGCGGGAAAATCGCAAACGAATTGATCAATCTGTGCAAGACGGAAATACGGGAGATCGAGGAAAAGTTCGTCGACGGCAAGATCGGCAGCAGCACGATGCCTCACAAGCGAAATCCCAAAACTGCTGAAATTATCGTAGTTCTTTCCAAACTCGTTCGGAACGCTGCGAGTCTGATGTTTGAACTGATGATCCACGAACACGAACGAGACGGGGCTGCATGGAAAGGCGAATGGGCCATTATCCCCGAAATATGCATTTACGGCTCTGCAGCGCTCGAAAAAACGAAGGCGATGCTGACGAATATGGCGGTCAATACCGACAACATGATGCGCAATATGGAATTAACGCGGGGTTTAATATACTCCGAGTCCGTCATGCTGGAATTGGGGAAACGAATGGGCAGACAGCGCGCGCATGAACTGCTTTACCGGATTTGCATGGAAGTTGCCGATACCGCCGGCGTCCACCTGAAAGATGCGCTGCTCAAAGAGCCTATCGTCGCGAAGTGCATGTCACCTGATGAACTCTCGGCCCTGTTCACCCCGGATGCATACGTGAATTCCGCTGCAGCATGTGTTGATCGCGTGATCAAAAGCAGTTGAATCCTTCAGCAAGCGCATTCCCCGGTGGCGTGCTCCGGGGGTTGCGGGCGAATGGAGAATAAAACGTCTTCCTTTAGACGGGTCATGGAGAAGGAGCTTTTGTTATGAGTCTTGTCATCGATCAAGTCGTTTCGGATTTGAGAAGTATGATCGGAAAAGAATACGTACTGACGGATTACTTCGAGAGGATCAATTTTGCCGACACGTGCCTGCCCTATGATGTGCAAAAGGAGGATCTGCCCGATGTTGTGATCAATCCGGCCAATGCATTGGAGATTGCGGAGGTCATGAAATATGCAAGCCGGCAGAGAATCCCGGTGACCACCTTCGGTTCAGGGACATCGTTGATCTTCAGTACAAAACCGAAGCACGGCGGGATTGTGCTGAGCACCGAGAGACTGACGGATTTTGTCGTTGAAGAGGACTATCAGTGGCTTGAATGCGGGCCGGGAGTGAAGATCGGCGAAGCAACAAAGGAACTGGAAAAACGCGGATATTTTTTCCCCATACAGACACAGCCCACATCGAGCATCGGAGGCGCGGTAAGCGTAAACACCCTTGGGCACCTGACGGACAATGTCTTTGGACGACCGTTGAACAACATCATAGCCCTTGAAGTGGTTCTGCCCACGGGTGAAATCATTCAAACCGGCTCCAGATGTCTTCGCCGTTCGTCGGGATGGGACTTGACGAGGATTTTTGTGGGTGCCGAAGGAGTTCTGGGTGTCATCACCAAGATTCGTATGATCCTTGTGCCTCTTCAGGAAACCGTCGACGCCGTAGGGTTTTTCCCGTCCGTTGAAGATATCGGACAGGCAATATGCCTCATGTACAAGAACAAGCTTTCCCTTCCGATGGACGGCGAGTTTGTCGGAGAAAAGGCCTGCAAGATAGGAATCGAGGCCTATGGTCTCGATTACCCCCAAACAGCCATGGCTGTCACCAGATCAGGGGGAAGGACAAAAGAAGAAGCGAAGCGGAACGCCGGGGAACTGGTGGAGTTGTTTAGACAAGTCGGGGCCACGACGGCTTTCACCCTGGAAGACGAGAAGGTTCGAAAGCAAGTCTGGGGCATACGGGAGTACGGGAGAAAATGGGGAAAAGAGAAGGGGCTGCGTGGCTGCCAGACGATAGAGATCAACCCCCCTCTCCCGATGCTTCCCCAGGCGATGAGGGAGCTGAACAAGTACACAACCGGCGAAGCGGGCGAAGGAATCCTCCGCGAAATGGAGTGCTATTTCTACGGGCACATTGGTTCCGACTCCCTGCACCTCCGATTCGCCGTTCCCTATGGATGGCCGGTGGAAAAAATGCGTACCGTTGTTTCCACTCTATGGGATCTGGAAGCTGCATGGAACCTCAAGTACGATGGCATAGGCGGCGACTGGGGGCAACTCCCCTATCGTGTCCCATTTTACCGTTCAAAATATGGAGAGAAGAGCTACGAGTTGATCAAGAGCATGAAACGAATTTTTGACCCTGAAAACATACTGAATCGCGGAAACGTTGAGGGAGAAATATGATGGAAGAAATAACCTGCGATGAACACATCGTTGAGACCCTGTCTGAAAATCTTGTACAATGTGAAAAATGTCACCACTGCAATAATGTGTGTCCTGTTCTGAAGGACCGCTTGACTCAAGGGCCCTTCGGTATCAACCGGTCGATCTATTACAGTGTGAAATGGGACATATTCGATGAGGCTTTTCGTAATCTCGTTTACTCCTGTACGACCTGCGGGAGATGCGTAGAAACATGCAAGAAGGTTTCAAGGGGATTGCCTATTGTTGACATGGTGGAAAAGGCGCGGGAGCTTCTCCTGGTGGAAAAGATGCTTGGGCCGATGCCTGATCAGAACAGAGTTCTCAAGAATATGCATGTGCGCGGCAATCCCTGGGGGAATCCTTCTCACGAACGAACGCAATGGACGAGAGGCCTTGACATAAAGCGCGCCTCAAAAGATCATCCGATGGAAACGATTTTTTATGTCGGATGTGCCGCCTCTTATGACCCCCAAGCCCAGAAAATTGCCCGCAATCTCTCATGGATACTTCAACGCGCCAACGTCGAATTCGGCATCCTGGAAAGCGAAGTATGTAGCGGAAGCGAAGCGAAGCGGTTAGGGGAGACGGGTCTTTTTCAATATCTTTCCGAGTTCAATCTGAACCTTTTCGAAGAGGCGGGCGCCAAGCGAATCATCACTGCCGATCCACACAGCCTGTTCAGCTTTACCCATGAATGCAGGCAAAATGGTTTGAAATTCAGTCACTACACGCAATACTTGAACGAGCTGATCGAGGAGGGGAGACTCGACATGACCAAACCGGTTCGTAAAACCGTCACCTATCACGATCCCTGCTATCTCGGACGGCGATGCGAACTCTTTGAACCCCCTCGGAAGCTCATCAATCGTATTCCCGGAGCGACCCTTGTAGAAATGGAGACGGTGAAAACGGACAGTGAGTGCTGCGGAATGGGAGGCGGCCGAATGTGGATGGAACCGCCTGAAGGATTGATGCCCTCTCAGAGAATCACGGAAAAACGTCTGAAACAGGCTTCGAACACTGGCGCAGATATTCTGCTGACGGCTTGTCCCTTCTGCAACATCAGCCTTTCCGATGCCGGCAAGAACGAAGAAACGAAGAAAATATCCGTGATGGACATCACCGAGCTCGTCGCAGCAGCCCTTGAGTAGACGGCAAAAAAATATAAGCCAACCGGGCAAATGCCTTTATGCAAGACTGATCCAGGCATGTGAATTACCGGGCGCTGGACTTGCCTTCTCGCTTACACCGGCAAGGGCGGGATGCAGGATGTAGGAAAACCACAACGGGGGCAGGGCCTGACGGGCCCGCCCCTGTTGTGGTTGCGGCCCCGCCGGTGGTAGTCCCATCCTACCAATAGGCTGACATTCTTTCCGTGTTGCTTTCACTCCACCGCATTCATAAGATGATTTCAAGGGAATTTTTTCGGAAAATCATGGACATCAGAAAGGAGAGAACTCTATGGCAACGGAAGATTGCATCAAGGGATTTCTGATCGGCGGTTTGATCGGCGCCGCACTGGGCATTCTCTATGCCCCCAAGAGCGGAAAAGATACGCGGGAGGAGATCTGCCGGACGACGCAGGATCTGCTGGAAAAGGCCAAGGCCCAATACGAAGACACGCGCCGGAAGATTGAGGATCTGGCGAGCCGCGAGAAGGAAGTGCTTGCGGAGAACAAGAAGAAGCTGAAGAAAGCCGTCGAAGCGGGCGTGGATGCCTACCGCGAGGCGAAGGCTGATCTCTCGCAGGGATAGCGCCGCAGTCCTCCGGGTTCGGCACGGTGCCGGAAACCGCCGGAACCGGAAGAAGAAAGGACCGGGACGCGGCGTGCGACTTTTGTCATGGCGCGGACCGTTCCGGAAACGGGGCGACGAACAGGAGGCGGGAATCCTTGTGGAGACCGCCTCTTTTCATCTTTGGCGGCGCCTGTACAAAACGTCAGAAGATCACGTTCAGGACCCCGTCGACCTCCCGAAGGGCTGCGACAACAGCGGCGGCGGCCCCCGGCTCCGGATTTCCGCGGCGCAGGACCGCCAGTTCCCGGGCAATCCCGTCGAAGGCGCCCCTTACATCCAGATCGTCGTCCATGCGGCGCCGGAAGGTCTCGCGAATCCACCGCGCCGGGTCTCCCTCCGGCGACGCCCGGCCCGCCCTTCCGGAAATCTCATGGACCTCTTTTCTCAGGCGCCTCAGTTTCTCCACCGATGATTTCATCGCTCTTTCCGTATAGGAGAGCCTGTCCCTGTAATGACCGTAGAGAAGAAAAAACCGGATCTCGGCGGCGTCGTATCCCTGCCCGAGAAGGGCATCGGTGTAGACGAGCGTTCCGCGGCTCTTGGACATTTTCTTGCCGGCGACGAGAAGGTGGTTGCCGTGCAGCCAGAAGCGGGCCACGGGATAGGGCCGGAGCGACTCGAGAATGGCGATGGAATAGTCGTGGTGCCGGTAGAGGTTGTCGATGCCGCCGCAGTAGATCGAAAGGGTCTCCTGAAAGCGGGCGGCGACCATGCTCGGGTCCTGGATGTTCCAGGACGGCCGCCCCCGTCCGATCGGGGTATCCCAGAACAGGGAGTCCCCTTCCCGGTATCCGTGCCAGAGGATGAAATCGCCCAGGTTCCACTGGATGCCGGGGTAGGTGTCGCGGTGAAAGCGCCTCTTCTGCGCCGGCCAGCGGCTC
This sequence comes from Syntrophaceae bacterium UBA6109, assembly GCA_002428445.1. Next base: position 13,818 of record DIWJ01000052.1, on the reverse strand, counting down.
ATATCGAGGCCGAAGAGCTTTCCGAAGTCCGGAAACATCAGGGGATCGAAGTAGACATTTCCCTCATGCCGGTAGGCGACCCCGATCTCGAGAAGACGTTCGATCATGGCCGCAGCCTCATCGATGCAATCCGAGGCCCGCGGCATATGCTCGGGGATCGACATCCCGAGAAGTTTCATCTCCCGGAGAAATCCGTCGATGTTTTTCTCCGTGAGTTCGCGGATGGTCAGCCCGCTCTTCCGGGCCTCGGCGATGGCCTTGTCTTCGATGTCGGTGAAGTTCATTCCCCGCTCCACCAGGAAACCCGAGTATCTCAGATAGCGGACAAGGATGTCCTCGAACAGGAAGGTCCTGAAGTTTCCGATATGAGCCCGCTGGTAGACGGAAGGCCCGCAGGTGAAAATGCGCACGACCTTCTCGTTGACGGGATGAAAATCTTCCATTCGTTTCCCGAGTGAATTGAAAAGCTTCAGCATGGGTTTCTCCTTAGAGGAACGCTTTTGACCGCGGCGGCGGCCGGGGAAGCCGCGGTATTCCGTCTCACTCCAGTTGCAGTTCCTTCCAGCGCCCCGAAGCAAATCGCCGGGCCATGAGAAGACCCTGGCAGGCCATGGAAATCACCATGGACCACCAGACGCCGACGGCGCCGAACCCCAGATGGACGGCAAGACCGTAAGCGAGGGGAAGCCGGATCAGCCACATGGCGACAACGATCGCCCACATCGGCCCGCGGGTGTCGCCGGCTCCCTGGAGGCCGCCGCTGAGGGAAAGGCTCAGCGCAATGAACGGCTGGCTGAGCATATTCAGCCTGAGGTAGCGGGCGGTCTCCGCCAGCACCGCCGGATCCCTCGCCACGAGGCCGGCGAAGGCCTCCGCCCAGATGAAGACGACGACGGCCATGGCGCTCAGGACCAATGCGCCTGCCGAGGCGATCCGCCAGCCCATCCGTTCCGCCCGTTCGGGTTCTCCGGCCCCGAGGTTCTGGCCGATGAGGACCGAGGCCGACATGTTGAGGGCGAAAGCCGGCAGAAAGATCACGGCCTCGATGCGCAGACCGTTGGCGATGGCCGCGAGCGCGGTGATGCTGTGCTCCCCCAGGCGGCCGAGGATGTTGTACAGGACGACGGTTCCCGCATTCCAGGCGATCTGCAGCATGGCGGCGGGCCAGCCCAGACCGATGATCTGCCGGATCGCCGCCGGGCGCACCGCCCAGGATCCCCTATAGAGGCTGCGCCACCGGCCCCGGAAGAAAAGAAAGAAGCTGATTCCCATCCCGAGGGCGGCCGCAATCGCCGTCGCGATCGCGATCCCCGGGTATCCCAGGCCCGGAACGCCCGGAAGGCCGAAGACCAGGACGAAATCCCCGATGATGTTGACGGCGCTCGCGAAGAACATCGTCAACAGGGCCGCCCGCACGTCTCCGCCCGCCCGGAAGACGGCGTTCGAGATGACGAGCATGTACTCTGCCCCCAGGCCGACGGAAAAGATCCGCAGGAATACGCCGGCGATTTCCCGGATCTGTTCCGGGAATCCCACGGCGGCGACGATGTTCCGAGCAAAGAAATAGCCGACAAGGGTCAGGGCAACGGAGACCGCCCCGCCAAGGAGCAGGGATTGCCTGGCCACCTCGATCGCCCGTCCGAAATCTCCGCCGCCGACGGCCCGCGAGACCAGGGCGACGGTCCCGATGCTGATGGCATTGGCGAGGATGATGACGGTGAAGTAGAGGAGGCTGACGAAGCCCACCGCCGCCTGAACCTCGGGGCTGATGAATCCCGCCACGTAGACGTCGGCGAAGCCCACGAAGAAATTGAAGATCATGATGAGCAGCATGGGCCAGGAAAGCTGCCAGATGTTGCGCCAGAGGCTCCCCGTGGTCAGGCTCGAGGGTTCGTCCGTTGCCGTAGCGGCCTCCTTGAACTGACGGACCTGCCTGTTGCATCCGTTTTCGTCCCGGTTCACCGTCCGGCTACTTGATCGTCACCTCGACGTTGCCCATGTTCCCGGTCCGGTGATCGAGGCCGAGGATGATCGCCTTCGCATTCGGCTTCAGCGCGCTTGCCAGCTGGACGAAGGTGTCCAGATCGGCGACGGGCTGATTGTCGATCCCCAGGATGATGTCTCCCACCTCGAATCCCGCTTCACCGAAGACACTCGACGCCTCTATGCTGGCAATGGCAACGCCCTGCTTGCCGTCGAGGCCGTATTTTTTCGCCTCTGCGGGCGATACGGCGCGCACCCCCACGCCGAGGCGTTCTTTGACCTCGGCGGCCAGGGCTTTGGCCATCAATTCGAGATTTTCGATCCGGATCGTCAGTTCGAGTTTCTTCCCTTCTCGCAGAACGGTCGCCTTGACCTCCTGCCCGACCGGCGTCGCCGCGACGGCGTTCCGAAGGGCGGCGGAGTCGGAGATGCCCTTTCCCCCGTAGGCGGTCAACACGTCACCCTTCCGGATCCCCGCCTTTTCCGCCGGGCCGCCCTTGACCACGTCGGCAACGTACACGCCTTTTGCGGATCCGGCGCCGGCGGTCTTTGCAAGTTCCGGTGTCAAGTCCTGGATGGTGACGCCCGCCCAGCCGCGGACCACTTTTCCATGGGCGATCAGCGCCTTGGAAACGTAGAGGGCCATATTGCTGGGGATGGTGAAGCCGATCCCCTCGTAGCCGCCCGACTGGGAGACGATCACCGCGTTGACGCCGACAACTTCCCCGCGGAGATTCAGGAGCGGACCGCCGCTGTTTCCGGGATTGATCGCGGCATCGGTCTGCAGGAAATCCTGGTAGCTGCCCGGATCCGAGATCCCGGCGCGATGTTTTGCGCTGATGATTCCCTGCGTGACGGTCTGGTTCAGGCCGCGCGGATGGCCGATCGCCACGACCCACTCGCCGACCTCGATCTTGTCCGAATCTCCGAAGGTCGCGTAGGGCAGCGATCCCTTTGCGGAGATCTTGAGAACGGCCAAATCGGTCTTGGGATCGGTGCCGACGAGCGTCGCGGGATACCGTTCTCCGCTGGAGAGCAGCACCTCGATCTTGGTCGCGCCGCCCGCCACGTGGTGGTTCGTCAGGATATGTCCCTGGGCGTCGATGATGATCCCCGTTCCGATGCCCTGCAGCTCACGCTTGAATTTCTTCGGCATCTGCGGGACGTTGAAGAAACGCCGGAAGAGGGGGTCATCCGCAAAGGGCAGGAAGGGGTTGGCCACCTCCCGGCTCTCCGTCACCCCGATGTGGACGACGGAAGGGATGGCTTGCTTGGCCACCTGCACGATTGCCGTGCTGAGATCGAAACTTTTCATCTTCTCCGCCGCCAGGGCGGAGGAGACCGCAAGGGACAGGAAGAGCACCCCGAACACCAGTGTCCGGCAAAACAGACGATACAGGCTGCCGCGGCGGACGGATACCGACATAAAGACCTCCATTTCTAACGCGCCCGCTTCCGAAGCCGGAAGCAGAAAATGTCCCCGGGCGGCCTCAGCCCACTATTGCGGCGGGGCCTCTTTGCGGAGGCCCCGCCGGGAGGGGGGCAGCGACGGTCCCGGCCGTTCCGGGTGCCATCGCTGAGAGAGGGGCATCGGGGATCCTAAAATTTCAGCTGAAAACCGAGCTGATACTTGTCATAGTCGTTTCCTCCGGCGGCCGAGTCGAAGATCCGCTGCTCAAAGGCGACGAAGGGCATGAACTCGGGAGACACGTCATACGAAAGGCCGGCGACATATGTCTTATAGCCGTTGGACCGGTCGGTATTGGGGTCGTAGAAATAGTATTTCCCGAAGACCCTGAGCTTCTCCACCGTCGGGATGCGCAGGAAGGCGTCCACCAGATATCCCTTGCGGTCGTTCTCTTCGGACGACGTGGCGGTTCCCTTCCCCCAATAGTACTGACCCATGACCGTGAAGTACTCATGCTGGAGGGAGGCCTGGGCGATGTTGGCCCGGAAATCGGGATAATCCGTCACGACGCCGGAACCGGCGGCGAAGGTCGTATTGCTCTTTCCGTAGGACCCGGTGTAGGCCAGCTGCAGTCCCTGCAGAATCGGCACCGCGGGGAAGGGGCGCGCATAGACCAGTCCGGAAACGACCTTGTTGTTGTTATTCTCCGTGTTGGTATAGCCGGGGCCGTTGTAGACGCCGACAAAATACCCGCCCCACTTGCCGGCAAACTGTTTGGCGGCGTACTTCAGATAGCTGTCATCCATGGTCCCGCCGATGGGGCCCTGGATCGAAACGCCCAGGTCCGATGTCGACTGGATTCCCTGCCCGTCGAAGAAATTCGGGCCCTGCGCGCGGTAGGGCCAGATGGCGGAATCGTAGGAATCGGAAGGAGTGGGAATCATGCCGAGCTGCGTGTTCGTGCCGAAGAAATTGAGGTTGGCGTAGGCGTATTTCAGCCGCAGCTCCAGGCCGTTCCGGTTATCGGCCGCGTCGACGGACGTGAAGAGATCGGCCGTGATATTCATCCCCAGCCACTCGTTCACATCCTTGGTCAGGGTCAGATAGGCGCGATTCAGGTTGAACTGGTTCGTGGAGCCGACGTTGTCCGTCGTCCGGTTGTTCCACTCGCCGTAGATGGTCGTGCCGAACTTGAAACCCTTCAGCGCCGGCGGCAGAAACTCGCCCTTGCCGGCCGCCGTTTTCATCTCTTCCTTCATCTCCGCCTTCATTTCCTCGCGTTCCTTCTGCTTGGCGGTATTCAGCTCGGTCAGCAGGGAGTCCGCCTCCTGCTGGGTCAGGATGTTCTTGCTCTTCAGCAGATTGATCAGCCGCGACATGTCCGACTCCGCGGACTCCAGAGGGCTCAAACCGCCCAGGATGAGGAGAAACCCCATCGTCAACACGAGCGCGCAAAAGCTTTTTCGCTGAAACATCGCCTTTCTCCTTTCTGTCCTTGTTTGCAGATCAGGCCTTCGCATCCTCAGGAACTCTGCGGCCGGGAGGATCGACCCAGATAAAATGTAAGATCGGCGGGAGGTTTTATCAATGAGGTTTGAATGAAGGAAAAATGGTGGGGAAAGACTACCGATGAAGTCTGGGAAATCCGGGCAAGGCCGGCCGGTCGGGAACGAAAACATGCTGCGAAAAAACGGTGGGGGACCGCTTTGCATTCCTGCCCCACATGACAACGGCGGCAATTGCCCATCCCACGTTCCGCGGATCGCGCCTCTCCCGCTGTCGCGGATCTCCTGTGCAGAGCCGCTCCGCCGGCAAGAGGATCGTAGGTACGCCCCGCCGATAATTCATAGATGTTTGCCCGTTGATGCCCCCCGCGAGGTGAATTACCTTTAGAAGGGCTGCTCTTTGCTCCCAGCGGTTTTATCCGGGAAGATCGGGCGGAGAGTCCGGGCGCTCTCTGCGATGTCGACAGATCGAGAGGTCAGCAGGTTGAAGCACGAAACGATGAACTCAATTGCATTGTTGCGAACGACCTTTGCGGCCGCAACGGCGTGCCTTGCCCTCACGGGATGTGCGGCCGTCGGGCCTGATTTCCGGCCTCCCGATCCTCCGGCGACGGCGGTCTACACGGCGGCGCCTTTACCGGCCGAGACGGCTGCCTCGGCAGTCGCGGGCGGCGCTCCGCAGCGATTCGTTTCCGGACAGGACATCCCCGGGGAGTGGTGGACATTGTTTTCTTCCCCCTCCCTCGACGGGCTGGTCCGCGAAGCCCTCGCCGGCAGCCCGACCCTGACACTGGCGGAGGCCCGCATCCGTGAGGCTCAGGAGACGCGCCTCGCCCAATTCGGGGCCCTCTTCCCGAGTGTGGATGCCGAGGTGTCGGCATCGCGGCAGAAGATATCGGGGGCCTCCATCGGGCAGGCCGACGCGGACAGGGGCGCCTTCAACCTTTTCAACGCATCGGTGAACGTCTCTTACTCCCTCGATCTCTTCGGCGGCACGCGGCGCCGTCTGGAGGCCCTCGAATCCGAGATCGAATACCGGCGATTTCAGCTCGAGGGTGCGCACATCACGCTCACCGCCAACGTGGTCACCACGGCGGTGAAAGAGGCCTCCTTGAGGTCTCAGATCCGGGCGACACGGGAAATTCTCGCGGCGCAGGAAAAGCAGCTTGAGCTGGTCGAACGCCGTTTTCAGCTTGGAGGTGTATCCCGCTCCGATATTCTGGTCCAGCGGGCGCAACTGGCGCAGACACGGGCGACGGTGCCGCCCCTGGAAAGGGACCTGGAGCAGACGCGCCATCAACTGGCCGTGCTGATCGGCCGGCTGCCGGGTGAAGCCGCATTGCCGGAATTTGAGCTCGATGAAATGCTCCTGCCCGGGGAGTTGCCGGTCAGTGTGCCGTCCTCCCTGGTGCGCCGGCGGCCCGATATTCGGGCTGCTGAGGCGCTGCTCCATGCGGCGAGCGCCGGGGTGGGGGCGGCAACGGCCAACCTCTACCCGCAGATCACGCTGACCGGCCGCTTTGGGTCCGCCGCCGATACGGTCGGCGGCCTCTTCGACAGTTCTTCCACCTTCTGGAATTTCGGCGCCGGGCTGCTGCAGCCCGTCTTTCGCGGCGGAGCCCTGACGGCGCAGCGGCGCGCCGCCGTCGCCATATACGATCAGGCCGCGGCGCAGTATCGGGAAACGGTTCTGGAATCGTTCCGGAGTGTCGCCGATGTGCTGCGGGCGCTGGAGGCGGATGCGCGAACACTTCAGGCGCAAGCGGAGGCCTATCGGACCGCGCAGGACGCCCTCGCCCTTGCCCGCGCGCAATTCGAACTCGGCGCCGTGAGCTATCTCTCGCTGCTCAATGCGCAGAGTCAGCAACAGGCGGCGCGGATCGGATTGGTCCGCGCGCAGGCGGCGCGCTTCGCCGATACGGCGGCGCTCTTCCAGGCCATGGGGGGCGGATGGTGGAACCGCCGGGGGATGGACGAGGCCATGGCGGGTAAGGCCAAGGAGCAAGGAAGATGAACTGGAAAATCAGCGGCAAGAAAATCCTGGGCATGGTTGTGATGCTCGCCGTCGCGGGCCTCGTCTTCGGCGGCATCTTCGGCTACAAGGCTTACCAGGCGCGGGCCGTCCGCTTATCCATGGCCGCGCAGAAGCAGCCGCCGGTCACCGTGACGGCGCGCAAAGCCGAAGCGCTCGCCTGGCAGTCCGAGCTCAAGGCCGTCGGCACCCTGCGGGCCGTAAAGGGCGTGGAGGTGACCAGTGAAATCGAAGGCATCGTGAGCCGTGTGTATTTCCGTCCGGGCGAGGAGGTCGGGGCGGGCCAGGCGCTGGTGCAGCTCAATGCAGACGCGGATACCGCCCAGCTTCGTTTCCTCGAAGCGGCGGCGGAACTGGCGCAGGTCGTCTATGACCGCGATCGGAAGCAGTTCGACGTGCAGGCGGTGAGCCAGGCGACGGTCGACGCCGACGCGGCTGACCTCAAGGGCAGGAAGGCGCAGGTCGCCCAGCAGGCGGCGATTGTGGAAAGAAAAACCATCCGCGCCCCCTTCGCCGGGCGGCTCGGCATCAGCACCGTCAACCCCGGGCAATATATCAATCCCGGGGACAGGATCGTCACGCTCCAATCCCTCGACGCCCTGTATGTCGATTTCTTCCTGCCGCAGCAGGACCTGGAGAGAATTTCTCCCGGGCAGGCGGTTGCCGTTGCGACCGACACCTACCCGGGGCGAATCTTGCGCGGCCGGATCAGCACGATCGATCCCAAAGTGGACACGGACACGCGCAACGTCCTGGTGGAGGCGACGCTTCCCAACCCCCGGCACGAACTCCTGCCGGGAATGTTCGCCTCCGTCCGCGTCCGGACCGGAGCCGCGAAAGACTACCTGACGCTGCCGCAGACGGCCATCAGCTACAATCCCTACGGGGAGACCGTCTACATTGTCGAAGACCGCGGCAAGGGCCCCGACGGCCGGCTCCTGACGGTCAAACAGACGTTTGTCGCCCTGGGGCCCACCCGCGGCGACCAGGTCGCCGTTCTGAGCGGCATCGCGAAAGACGACACGGTGGTCACGAGCGGCCAGCTCAAGCTCAAGCCGGGCAGCACGGTGATCATCGACAACAAGGTTCAACCTGCAAACGACGCCGCCCCGAAACCGGTGGACCAGTAAGACGCAAGGAACCCCTATGCATTTCACCGACCTCTTCATACGGCGCCCCGTCCTGGCCATCGTCATTAACCTTTTCATCGTCGTCCTGGGGATCCGCTCTATCGAACTTCTCGCGGTGCGCGAATTCCCATTCACCCAGAACGCCGTGGTGACCGTGACCACGGTCTACACGGGCGCCGATCCATCCGTCATCGCCGGCTTCATCACCACGCCGCTGGAAAACTCCATCGCTCAGGCCAACGGGATCGACTATCTCGTCTCGACGAGCACGCAGAATGCGAGCGTCATCCAGGCCTTTCTCCGCCTCAACTACGATCCGAACAGCGCCCTTACGGAGATCAACACCAAAGTCAGCGCCGTCCTGAACCAGCTCCCGACGGATTCCCAGCAGCCGGTCATCACGGTGGCCATCGGCGAGACGATCATGTCGATGTACATCGGGTTCTACAGCAAGGTCATGACGAGCAACCGGATCACCGACTACCTGATCCGGTCGGTGCAGCCGAAACTGCAGGCCGTCGAGGGGGTACAGACGGCGGAAGTCCTCGGCTCGCGCCGTTTCGCGCTGCGCGCGTGGCTGGACCCCGGGAAGATGTCGGCCTACGGCCTGACCGCCACCGACGTGCGGACGGCCCTTGCCAACAACAACTATATCTCCGCCATCGGGCGGACGCAGGGGCAGATGGTCACCGTAAACCTTCAGGCCGACACGACGCTCCACTCGGCCGATGAGTTCCGCGACCTCGTCATCAAGGCGAAGGACGGCGCCGTCGTCCGGCTGGGAGACGTGGCCAAGGTCGTGCTTGGCGCCGAGGACTACGACATGGCGGTCTCCTTCGACGGGAACCGGGCCACCTATATCGGCATCAGGGTGGCGCCCAGCGCCAATCTCCTCACGGTGATCGACAGCGTGCGCAAGGCCTTCCCGCCGATTGCGCAAGAGTTGCCCGAGGGGCTGGAGGGGCGGATCGTCTACGACGCCACGAAGTACGTGAACAGCTCGATCCGGGAGGTGACCAGGACGCTGGTGGAGGCGCTCGTCATCGTGACGCTGGTGATCTTCCTCTTCCTCGCCTCCCTGCGTTCGGTAGCCATCCCGACGATCGCCATGCCCCTGTCGCTCATCGGGGCGTTCTTCATCATGCTCGTCTTCGGGTACACGATCAATCTGCTGACCCTCCTTGCGCTCGTGCTCGCGATCGGACTGGTGGTCGACGACGCGATTATCGTCGTGGAGAACGCGCACCGCCACATGGAGGGCGGTCTGCCGCCGTCGGAAGCGGCGATCGAGGCCGCCCGCGAGCTGGCGCAGCCCATCATCGCCATCTCGGTGGTCCTGGTCGCCGTCTATGTTCCGATCGGTTTTATGGGCGGCCTCACGGGAGCGCTTTTCAAGGAATTCGCCTACACCCTCGCCGGCGCCGTTGCCGTATCGGCCGTGGTCGCGTTGACGCTCTCCCCGATGATGTGCTCGCGCTTCCTGAAGGGGCGCCGGGAGGGCGTCCGGAACCGCTTCGCGATGTTCGTCAACGACCGCTTCGAGCAGATCCGCCAACGCTATGCAAAAATGCTCCGCGGCGTCCTCGGCAATCTGCCGGCGGCGCTCGTCTTTGCCGTCATCATCCTCGGCAGCAACTATTTCCTCTTTGTCGGGGCGAAGAACGAACTTGCGCCGCAGGAGGACCAGGGGATCATCATCTCCCTGATCACGACGGCGCCCAATGCCACGCTGGAACAGACGCAACTCAACAGCCGGCAGGTTTTCGAACTGTTCCGAAGCTATCCGGAGACGGGCCACGTCTTCCAGCTCGACGGCGTCAACGGACTCAACACCGGTGTCGCGGGCATGGTTTTGAAACCCTGGGATGAGCGGCAGCGGACGACGATGGCACTGAACCCGGAGATCCAGATGCGGCTCGGCGGGATCGCCGGGGCGCAGGCCGTATCGTTTCTGAGGCCGCCCCTCCCCGGCTCCACGGGACTGCCCGTGCAGTTTCTGGTCTGCACGACGGAGGGGTTCGACCGTCTCAACGAGGTATCCCAGCGCCTGCTGGAGCGTGCCCTCAAGAGCGGACTGTTCGCCTATGCCGATTGCGATCTGAAGATCGACCGGCCGCAGATGGTCCTGGAAATCGACCGCGAGAAGACCGCGCAGCTGGGTCTGACCCTCCGCGATGTGGGTGCCGCCCTGGCATCCATGCTGGGCGGGGGCTACGTCAACTATTTCGATCTTGCCGGACGCTCCTACAAGGTGATCCCCCAGGTGATGCAGCGGGACCGGCTCAATGCCTCGCAGCTGCGGGATTACACCTTCCGGACGGCCAGCGGGGCGTCGGTCCCCCTGTCCACCATCGTGCGCCTCAGGACGGCGGTGGTGCCGGAGGCCCTCAACCATTTCCAGCAGCTCAATGCCGCCAAGATCTCGGCCGTCCCGGCCCCCGGCGTGACCCTCGGCGAGGCCCTGGAGGGTCTCCGGGCCATTTCGAGGGAGCTTCTCCCGCAGGGCTACAACGTCGATTACGCAGGCCAGTCGCGGCAGTTCGTCACCGAATCGCAGGCCCTGCTGGTCACTTTCTTTTTCGCCCTCATCATCATCTTCCTGACCCTGGCGGCGCTGTTCGAGAGCTTCCGCGACCCCTTCATCGTCCTCGTCAGCGTGCCCATGTCCATCTGCGGGGCCATGATCTTCATCAGTCTCGGCGTCGGCGGCGCCAGCCTCAACATCTATACCGACGTCGGGCTCGTCACCCTCATCGGCCTCATCAGCAAGCACGGCATCCTCATCGTCCGGTTCGCCAATGATCTGCAGAATGAGGGGATCGCCAAGCAGGAGGCCATCGAGGCGGCGGCGAGCATCCGCCTGCGGCCCATCCTGATGACGACGGCGGCGATGGTCCGGGGGTCCTGCCTCTGGTTACAGCCTCAGGGGCGGGGGCGGAGGGCCGTTACAACATGGGCCTCGTCATCATGGCCGGCATTGCCATCGGGACGCTCTTCACCCTTTTTGTCGTGCCGGCCATGTACCAGCTGCTTGCCGCAGACCGCGCCGGGAAGAAATGACGGCCGACCAGGAGGTGTTGTCCAGACATTCAACCCGGGCCGCAGTTCTCCTTTGGATCTCAACTTACGGATCTCCGTCATGAGGACTCTCGACCTTTCCTCGTCGGATCCCATGCGATGCAGGTATTTTTCACGTAGATCGGGGTGCTGTCCTGAGGCTTCCAAGACACCGCGCGTTTGGAGAGAGATATTTCTTGAAGAATTTCCGGCCGACCGCCTCGGAGGTCCTGAGCTTGCGATTCGCCCGTCGCCGTCGCCGGCTTCGTTCCAATCACATTTCTCGATGCAAATGTCCGGTCGTGTCGATGCCTCGAATCCGTCCCGCGGGGGCTTCCAAAGCGATAAGGAATGCCTCCTTCGGGTGAGGAGACCCAAAAAAAAGATCTCAGTTTGTTGGGCTTAGAAAATCACAGATGTGTAGGCGGGATCAAAGATGACGTTCAATGCCGCTACATAGTCATTTCTTAACCAAGCCCGTTAGACCCACAATAAATATCGTTATGAATACCCAGCCAAGAATAATATGGCACCAAAACCATCCCCTTATCACATTGCCATTGATAGGAATGCTCACTTCATCTGTTATGCGCCATTTACCTTTTTTGTTGGCATTCGGCAGCCAATAATTCTTCATATGTAGATCAATAACAGGAATGAATAGATCAATCGAATAGAAAAGCGAATTGAATTTTGGGTAATCATCGGTCAACTTCTGCCCCTCTTTGCCAAGCGTGGATACGTAAGCCCCATCCTTGGATGGTGTCATTATGTGTGCCTTATCTGCAACATGAAATGTTGCCGTGCTAAAAAGAATGAAGAATAGTATCCAATACAGCGCTTTGAACGGTCCATAACCGTAATCTATAGTTACACCCAAAAAACGATGGCGGATCCTTTCCCCCAGTGCCATTTGGGAGATCCACACTGCATTATTGTTTTTCTCTATGAGAATCTCCTTCGCATTTTGATCTTGTGCAGACTTTTCGTATACGCTCGCCAACTGGTCATAAGGTTGCGGGTAAAAACGCTGCCTGGGCTGAAGTTTTATCCATCTAATTCTCGAATCAGTACTTCTCGGGGATCTACTGTCGAGATCCTCATATATCAATCCATTAATCCATAAGTGATCTTGTTGCGGCCAACTCTTTTCATCGTCCCATAATGTACCCATTCGTGAATGCCGCAGGTCCAGTGTCACGCCCTCACGCAACATGACGTCAGTCCATTTGAAATGGTTCCTTATCTCTGCGAGCGCGAAACTCACCCTTCCGTTTACTTCAAGCGTACCGAGAAATGCCTTTCCTCCAATTTTGATGTGTTCTGCCTGTATCGCGATATGTTTTTCATTAAGAAAATGGCCGCCTGAGCAATATAGGTCACCCTCCAACACTGCATTAAGAAGTCGTATCTCTCCTTCAGCTGTGAAATTCTCATGCAGATGAAGTCCAGCTGCATTCAGATGCTCTGCATTAAGTGCCTTTCCCCCACTGTTACTGAATCGACTTCGGTCACATTCAAGGATTCCATCAATTGTCGAACCGGCAAAATTCACTTCACCCGTGACATTTAAATCCCTAAGAAGACAATTTCCGTGTACTTTTAGTTGTTGAGCAAAAATTGCGACCTTGCCTGTGTTGACGAATGTGCCACCATCCAACTGAATATGGCCGTCAACCGCGGAGTTCGCCAAGCTCACTTCACCATTTGCCTTGGCACCGTCGAGGAATAGCGGACCACCAATTCTTGCTGCTTCCAGTGCCAACGCAATATCATTCCCATTCTGAAAGGAAGCTCCTTGCGCCTCGAAGTAACCATCAATTTTAGCGCCTCTAAAGTCTAGAGTACCTTCGGAGATGACTTCATCCATCAAGAGACTGCCCTTCACTTCCATTTGCTGCCCTATTAATGTCGGACCGTTCTTGTTGATAAAATGAGCCTTTACACATTGAAGATCTCCTCTGATTCGTGCACCTTTCACGTTTACAACACCTTCGGACGTAAACCCATAATTCATCTGAAGATCCCCGAAGATTTCAATTTTATCAGCGTTTAGGGCGGGGGTTTCTTTATTGCTAAAATGACCCCCATTACACGCGACGTTCCCGATTATTTTCGCGCCACTCAAATCTACCATTCCCCTTATAGTGGCACGGTGTAAGTGAATATTTCCGGCAACTCTCATGTTCCCAGCGACAAGTGAGCCAACGTGTGAGCCGTCGAGTATTAGTTCCGCAATATCAGCGCCACGCATGTAGAAACCGTTTGGGATTGAGCAGTCAACAAACATCAAAGGAAAATGGACCCTTGTGTAAGGGAGACGCAGCTGTCCCGTAATGCGTGCACCTATTATAGCAATGCCGGTTTGGCTACTTATAAAAGAGGATGCCTCTGCATAAGTGCAAAGCCAGGCAATACTTGTTGCTCTTATGGTTCGCTCTGGTCCCCACTTGTTTTCATTCGCTGGATTCTTATCGCCACCTTTACTGCAATCTATGGCACTTGATCGTGCAACTGACTGGAAAAAAGCAGTTTCTGCTTCAGAGAGAGGTCCTAGCTCTCTTACAGCCAATTCAAACAATTTGTTTTCCCTTTCGCTCATTGCCTGTACCCCATTTGTCATAGATGATCGCTAAAGCTAAAATGTTCCTATTGATGCGATCCCAAGCGCGAGGATTGAGCTGGTCGCGAAAAACTGGACAG
>DIWJ01000030.1:64812-82416 GCA_002428445.1 Syntrophaceae bacterium UBA6109 | reverse complement strand
AAATCGCGAACAAGGGGTGGAAAAAGGCGATGCAGGAAAATCCGGAGATCAAGAAGGGCGCCAACGTGATCCAGGGTCAGATCACCTTCAAGGGCGTCGCCGACGCCTTCAACCTCAAGCTCGCCCAGATCGACAAACTGATTTAAAGATTCCGTCTTTGTCTTGGAATTGTGACGGAGAATAAATTCATATAGAAGGGAGTTTAAAAATGGAAGAGATCATAAAGAAGCTCGACGAGACATCTCACCTTATTCTGCATAGAACCCCGATGGAAGACATCAAGAAGGGGATCACCGTCATAACGAGTGGCGAAGGCATGTACGTCTACGATCAAGATGGGAAAAGGTATCTCGATTTGGACGCGGGAGTGACCCGGCCTGTTGCGATAGGCCATGGCAGAAAAGAGATAGCCCAGGCCGTTTACGATCAGATCTGCAAGCTCGGCTATTATACGCCTTGCGGATTTGCAACCTTTCCACCCATGAAACTCGCCGATCTGCTCGCAGAAATAGTACCCGGCCCCATCAACAAATTTACCTTCGAATGTGACGGCTCAGAAGCCGTCGAATCGGCCATGAAGATTGCAAAGCATTACCACCATGCCAGGGGAGACAAGGAGCGATTCAAGGTAATTTCACGACGTGGTGCTTATCATGGCATCAACGGGATGGGCATCAGAGCACTCGGAACAGTCAATCCAATGCGCCATGTGATGGAGCCGCTTGCCCCTGGCGGTGTCTTTGCTGAGTCCCCTTATTGTTATCGCTGCACCTATGGCCTCACCTATCCAAACTGTAATATGAGATGTGCAACGGATATCGGTCGCATCATCGAATTCGAAAATCCGGAACAGGTTTCCATTTTCATCGGAGAAGGGGTTCAACAGGGTTTCGGAGCCTATGCCCCCCCCAAGGAATATTGGCCAATCGTGCGGAAGATCTGCGATCAATATGGCGTCTTGCTGGTCATCGATGAGGTGATCTGCGGTTTCGGAAGGACCGGCAAGATGTTTGCATTTGAACATTTCAATCTAAAACCGGATCTAATTACCATGGCCAAGTGTATCACCAGCGGCTATGTCCCGCTGGGAGCGGTAGGTTGTACGGACGAGGTCATGAAACCGATCGATAGCTTTGTCCATCTCCACACATACGGCAATCATCCGGTTTCCTGCGCGGCGGCCCTGAAAAACATCGAAATCCTTCAGAAGGAAAAACTGGTCGAGAACTCTGCGGAGATGGGAAAATACTTCCTCGATGGATTACGCACCCTCGAACACCACCCCATTGTTGGCGAGGTCAGGGGACTGGGTTTGTGGACGGCAATCGATTTCACGGCGGACAAGAAGAGCCGTCTGCCGCTGCCGGCCAATCGCCTCACCCAGATGGTCGCCTCCGCCAAGGAAAAAGGCTATATGATTAAATTTATGGGTGGTGCCATCGAGTTCGCACCGCCCCTGATCATTTGCAGGGAAGAGATTGACGCCACCATTGCCATGATGGATCAGTTGATTGCGGATGTGGAAAAGGACATGGGGCTGTAATCTTTTCCGGTTCAAGTGGACTGCTGATAGGGGGGAGTGTGTAATGACCCGTCCAAGGGATGGATCTTTATGAAAGGCTTTTACAACAGGATTCTGAGGATCGACTTGAAGAGGAAGACCTTCGCAGAGGAGGCGATCCCCGATTCGATATACGAAATCTGCCTGGGTGGGAAGGGACTGGGTTCTTATCTTCTCACGAAAGAGAATCCGGTTGGTGTCGACCCTTTTTCTCCTCAGAACAGACTAATCCTTTGCCTCGGTCCAGTGACGGACAGCCGGATCCATGGTTCCTGTCGTTTCGGTGCCTATACGAAATCTCCTCTGACCGGGATCTTTTCAGAATCCTACTCGGGGGGCAGGGTGGCCGAACCGATGAGCCGAACCGGATATGACGCGTTTCTTTTCGAAGATGCTTCCGATGGACCGGTCTGGATCGAAATCACTTACCAGAAGGTGATCTTTCATGATGCAAAAGACCTCTGGGGGAAGGAGACATATTTTTCAGAGGATGAGGTTTTGAAAAAAGTAAATCAACGCGGTGCGGGAGCGCTGGTCATCGGTCCCGCAGGTGAGAACCGGGTCCGGTTTGCGGTAGTGGAGAACGACCATTGGCGGTCTCTCGGCCGAACCGGAATCGGCGCCGTAATGGGTTCAAAAAGAGTGAAGGCTCTGGTGTTTCATGGCGATAAAAAACGAGAGTTCGCCGATGCGAAACGCTTGGAGCAATTTTCGAGGGATACCCTGCAGAGAGGAAAGGACAGCCCGGGGGCGCAAGCTTTCAAGAAGTATGGAACGCCCATGCTCGTATCTATGAACAATGCGGTCGGCGGTTTCCCTTCTAAATATTGGCATCTTGGAACGTTTGAGGGTTGGGAGGAAATCAGCGCGGAATCGCTTCTAGAACGCTGCCGGGTTAAACCGGCAGCCTGTGCGCGTTGTTTCTTGGCCTGCGGCAATCTAAGCGAAATCAGAGAGGGGAGGCATAAGGGATTGATTATCGAGGGGCCTGAGTATGAGACGATATATGCCATCGGGGGCCTCTGTATGGTGCATGAGATTGAAGAGATTGCCTATCTTAACGATGTCTGCGATCGCTTGGGAATGGATACCATTTCCGCCGGAAGCCTCTGTGCCTTTGCTATGGAGGCCTCGGAGAAAGAGCGCATCGAAGAAAGAATTACTTGGGGGGATGTCGACAGGATCGCGGATCTGCTCCATGATATTGCCTATAAAAAGGGGATCGGGGCTGTTCTGTCCGAGGGGATACGTTTTGCCTCCAAGGCTTGGGAAATGGAGGACACAGCGATTCATGTCAAAGGTTTGGATCCTGCGGGGTACGATCCGAGAATACTGAAGGGGATGGGATTGGCCTATGCCACTTCGGACCGGGGAGCCTGTCATCTGAGGTCAACCTTTTATAAAGCCGAACTCTCCGGAATGATCCCTACAGATCAGATAGAAGGAAAAGCCAAGCTATTTCTCGAATTTGAAGACCGTTTCAATATCCACGACTCTCTCATCCTGTGCCGTTTCTATCGGGATATGTATTGGGATTGGGGAAACCTGTCCGAGATCGTTGAGGTGACAACGGGCCTCAAACTCGATGAGGTGAAGTTGAAGAAAATCTCTTCCGTCATTCAAAGTATGACCAGGAGATTCAATCTTCGCGAGGGGATCAGCATTAAAGACGACACCCTTCCCGAAAGATTTTTTAATGAGCCGCTGGGCACAGACAAAAAAACGGTCCGGAGGGAGGATTTCCAGAAACTCCTTCAGGATTACTATGCTCTTAGGGAGTGGAGCTCCGAAGGCGTCCCGAGTTGAATATGGAAAGGAGGTGTTGGATTGGCTTCAAGAAAAGGGGACGGATGGTTTTACTTGATTCAGCCTATGAGAGAATGATTGCAAGTCCCATGATCGGTATTAATTATCTTGAAAATAGTAGGTTAACGTAAATTGAGGCCGTCTGCACAGATGAAAGGAGGAGAGGGATGAAGAAGTTAAAGGGAGGTTTTATTTTATTGGTCGTATTGGCCGTGGCTGGCATGATCATGTTGCCAGGGACAGCTGGGGCAGTCACTGTGAGCAAGGATGGCGTGATGACGTTTAGGCTGGCGCACGTCAATCCCGTGGGAAGTCCCACTGACATGGCGGCCAATAAGCTCAAAGACATGCTGACTGAGCGAACGAAGGGGAAGATTGTCATCCAGATCTTTCCCAATGAGCAGCTTGGCATTGAGAAAGCAGCCCTTCAGGGTGTTGTCGTCGGAACGATTGACTGTTCGTTGAATGACGCGGCCTATGTTGCCGATCTCTTTCCGCCCATGGGGGTTCTTGATTTCCCCTATATGTACAGAGACTGGAAGCATTATGAGACCATGATGACGTCGAAGTTCTATCAGGAACTCAGTGAGGCGGGATACAAGAAAGTGGGGGCCAAATTTATCGCCCCCTTCCTGTTTGGACGAAGGATGCTGTGCTCCAACAAGCCAGTGAATAGTACAGCGGACACCAAGGGGCTCAAGATTAGAACACCAGGCTCCGAACTTGCAATGGAAAACGCAAGGGTTCTGGGAGGAATTCCTACCACCATATCTTATTCTGAGGCCTATCTTGGTCTCAGGCAAGGGGTTGCCGATGCTGCCGAAAATCCCTTTACGGGTATCTACGACATGAAGTGGTACGAGGTGACAAAGTACCTCGTCATTACCGAACACGTATGGAACAATGAAATCTTTAGCATTGGCAAGAAAGCTTGGGGGACCATGTCGCCAGCTCAGCAGAAGATATTCAATGACGCCGTAATGGAAGCAGCGAAATACAAGATGACCATTCAGAAAGAGTTGGAAGACAAGCGGTTGGAAGATTTGAAGAAACTCGGCATGCAGGTCATTGTTCCGCCTTCCCTAAATTCCTTTCGAGAGTTAGGAAAAGAAATATCCAAGAAATATAAGGAGCAGTACAAATCCGATAAATGGGGCGAGTGGTATGACAGGTTGCTGAAACTGTAAAAAACCCAAACGCCAAGTGGCTCCGAAAGGGTCTCTTGGTTTTCCATAATGCGCTGCTCTTCGTTGCACTTTGCTTGAGTTCTAAAGTAGTTAGCTTGATCCAATCGGTTGCCGATGGTGCAACGAAGAGCAGTGAAAAAAGGAGGCTGCAGTGTTTGACAAAGTCATCAGGATCGTCGACTGGTGCAGTGACATCTGGATTGTCGTCAGTTTGGCAATTATGTTTTTCAGCATCGTTCTGGATGTGGCCTTTCGACAGTTTCTCAACGCCCCCCTGACGTGGCACCTCGAGGTGTCCCAGTATATGCTGATTAACGTAACCTATATCGGGGCCGCCGTGGCCCATCGCCATAGCCAGCACATCTCCATCAGCATCTTCGTGTCCAAACTATCCAAGCGAAAGACAAAATATGCCGACCTTTTCGGAAAGGCATTTATGATCCCGTTCCTGATTCTCCTGGCCTATTCCTGCTATGATCTGCTCGGTCAGACGAGGGGGCTGACTCCCGTTCTCCGTCTTCCCATGTGGACCTATTATTCTCCCATCTTTATCGGTTCGGTTTTGCTCTGTTTTTATTCCATTCTTGCGTTGGTCAACAATTTCCGTTCCTTTTTCGCGGTGGCGGAGGGATAAAAGAGACGCGCGTCGATATAAATGACAAGTATCACAATATGTTTGACTGACGAAAGCAGAAAGGATGCAAGATGCAAATTTTGGCATTGTTCGGCCTTTTTTTGATCCTGATCTTCTTCAACATTCCCGTTGCTTTTGTATTGCTGGTCATTTCTACCATATATGTTCTCTTGAACGACCTCCCTCTGTTGGTGATCAGCCATGTCTTGACTTCCTCTACGGACAGCTTTGTCTTGACGGCCATCCCCCTTTTCATTCTTACGGCAAACTTGATGGACCAGGCATCCATCACGGACAGGATCATCGCTTTCTGCAAGGATTTGGTCGGACATTTGCAGGGAGGGTTGGCACATGTCAATGTAGTCTCCAGCTGCATCTTTGCGGGGATGTCCGGGTCGGCGCTCGCGGATGCGGGCGGTCTCGGGATTGTTGAAGTCAAGATGATGCGCGAGGGGGGATATGATGATGACTTCACCTGCGCCATTACGGCCGCCTCATCCATCATCGGGCCAATTTTCCCCCCCAGCATCCCATTGGTCGTTTATGGGGCGATTGCGAGAGAGTCGATCGGCAAGCTTTTCTTGGGCGGAGCCATTCCAGGCCTCCTTATTGCTGGTGCGCTCATGATCCAGGCGTACCTATACGCAAAAAAAAGGAATTATCCCGTTATGAAAAGGGCGACCTTAAAGCAGATCATTTTCCATTCAGGAAGGGCCTTTCTCCCTGTCATGACGCCTTTGATCATCCTGGCTGGGATCACTTCCGGTCTCGTCACCCCGACAGAAGCTGCTGCGCTATCCGCGCTCTACGCCTTCATTTTGGGCAAGTTCGTTTACAGGGAACTGAGTTGGAAACAATGCTGGAAGGCTTTCCTTGCTACGGCCATGCTTACCGGTGTTGTCGTTTTCATCATGGGGATGGCAGCCTTGTGGTCATGGATGATCACCAATGAGGGCATTACGGGGCAGCTCGTCAGTTTCCTCACGTCGATTACGGACAACTCCAACGTGATGTTGATCCTTATCGTGTTTGTCCTTCTGTTTCTCGGCTGCTTTATCGAACCTTTGGCCATCATGATCATGGTTCTGCCGGTTATCTTGCCCATTCTCGAAACCTACCACATCGGGCTGGTTCACTTCGGTGTAGTCATGACCATGACCCTGATGATGGGTCTTCTTACACCCCCCTTCGGAGAGTGTCTTTTTCTCCTCAGTGCCATCACCGGGGTTCCTGTGGCACGTGTCGCCCGGGCTACGGTGCCTTATCTGATCGGAATCGGGATCGTTCTGTTGTCGATTATGTTTATCCCGGGCCTGGTAACCTGGCTGCCCGGGGTGCTGATTGGTTAGTACGGGTGGAGAATCGGGGATAGCATAGCGTCCTCCTGATCGAGTCGGATGTTGGTGTCTTGATTGTTGGTATAGTTTGTTCGGCTGCAGGCCGGAAGTTGAAAGTGTTTCTCATGTTGATTCGTTTTATAGGCCCGTTTGAAAGGATGGCGGAGCGGGAGAAGTTGATCGATCTGGGCGGTCCGTTGAGCGTCCGGGAGCTGCTCGGTCTTCTCGCTACGCGGTATGAAGGAATGGTGAATTATGCCGGGATCGGGACGGACGCCGATCTCTCTGCGCACCTGGTGTTTGTCCGGAACGGGAAGATCCTGAGGCTGTCCGATTCCGTCGAGGACGAGGATGTATTGCAGATCATGCTTCCAGCGACGGGGGGATGAAAGGAGTCGGGGATGTTTGGCTACCAGGGGAAGATATTGCGGGTGGATTTGGCGGGGCGCAGGGTGGAGGTCGAGGAACTGGACGCTTCGCTTTGTAAAAAATATATTGGCGGGTCCGGCATCGGGGCGAAGTATCTCTACGAAGAAACCTCTTCCGATACCGATCCCCTGGGGCCGGAGAACCGGCTAATGGCCTTTACAGGACCTTTCACGGGGACGGCGGTTCCTTCCGCGGGGAGGCACCATCTGATGGCCCGATCCCCCCTGAACGGACTGTTCGGGGAGTCGAACGTGGGGGGCTCCTGGGCGGTCCATTGCAAGAAGGCCGGCTACGACGGGATCATCGTCCGAGGGAAGGCAGAGCGGCCGGTCTATCTCTGGATTCACGACAACGGGGTGGAAATCCGGGACGCGTCTCCAATCTGGGGCAAGGATTCCTACGATTCGGCGGCCTGGCTGAAGGGCGAGACGAGCGACAAAGCCACGGCGGCAGTGATAGGCCAGGCAGGGGAGAAGCTGGCGGGAATCGCAGGCATTCCCCACATTGGCCCGATCGTCCGGCAGGCAGCCCGGGTGGGTTTGGGCGCGGTGATGGGATCGAAGAACCTCAAGGCGATGGTGGTCTACGGGACGAAGGAAATTCCGCTGGCCGACCGGGAGGCCCTCAAGCGGGATGTCAAGGCGCTCCTGCCACATATTCTCAAGACGACGGAGACCTTTGGGAAGTACGGGACCGCCGGCGGTGTGGACAATTACGAGAAGATCGGCAATTTCCCGATCCAGAACTGGCGGGGAAGCCACTGGGCGGAGGCCGCAAAGATATCCGGCGTGATGATGGAGAAGACGATTCTCAGCGGGAGAAAGGCCTGTTTCGGCTGTCCGATTGCCTGTGGTCGCCATATCCGGATCACGGAAGGCCCTTACGCGCCGCTGGATTGCGCGGGGCCCGAATACGAGACGATCGGTCTGATAGGGGGTGCATGCCTGATCGACGATCTGGCGGTGATCTGCCAGGCGAACGAATTGTGCAACCGCTTCGGCCTCGACACGATCTCGACGGGGGCGACGATCGCCTTTGCGATGGAGGCCTACGAGAAGGGGATCATCGGCCCGGGGGATACGGACGGCGTAGAGCTGACCTGGGGGAATGGTCCCGCTCTGCTGGAGATGATCGGCAAGATTGCCCGACGCGAAGGGATCGGGGATCTGATGGCGGAGGGCTCCCGGAAAATGGCCCTTGCCCTGGGGAAGAATGCAGTGGAGTTCGCCGTGGACGTCAAGGGACTGGAGCCTTCGGCCCACGATCCGCGGCGGTTTTTCAGCCAGGCCCTCTCGTATGCCACGGCGGCGCGGGGGGCTTGCCACAACGCGAGTTGGAGCCACCCTTACGAGATGGGGCTGAGCATGCCGGAGATCGACATCCCCGCGCCCCAGGACCCCTACCAGATTGAGGGGAAGGCGGAGATGACCGCGAAGCTCCAGGACCTGATGAGCGTGATGGACGCCCTGATCATCTGCCGGTTTGTCCAGGTGGGCAAGGCAGTGAACGTCCGCAACATGGTGAACTGGCTCCATTGGATCACGGGACATGAGACGGATGTGGCGTCTTTCATGAAAGCCGGCGAGCGAATCTTCAACCTGAAGCGGCTTTACAACACCCGCGTCGGCATCAGCCGCAAGGACGACTTTCTGGCCCCCCGTTTCCTGACGCTCAACCGGAAGGGAGACGACCTGACCAATCAGCTCCCCCCCCTCGGCCGCCTGCTTGCCGATTATTACGAGTACCGGGGCTGGAGTGAGGAGGGCCTCCCCACACCGGAGAAAATGCGGGAACTGGGGATCGGGTAACGGAGCCGCTTGAAGGGCTGCCGGGTCATTCGGTTTGATCCACCGTCACGGCAAGCTTGCCCTTCAGGCCAACATAGCACAGGACATGGAAGCGATACAGGCATGAAGACACCCCCCGAATTGCCTCAAATAAAATGTTACCCAAGGAGGACTTGAAAAAGGATCGTTGACTCATGATTCGATGTTACTGAACATCGCCTTCTCAAGGAGGGATAAATATGAGTCCACGATCCAAACAAGAGTATCGGGAAACGGTCCATTTGCGGTACAAAAAGCAACACGCAAAGAAAACCGTTATCCTGGATGAATTCTGCGCCACCTGCAAATGTCACCGTAAACATGCCATCAGGGTTCTCAGAGGGTTCAAGCGCTTTACCAAACCAAAACCAAAAAGAAGAGGGAAACCTTCCATTTACCAGAACGAGGCAATCACCAACCCCTTGAAAGAAATCTGGCTTGCCGCGAATCTGCCCTGTTCAAAACGCCTCAAAGTCATGCTGCAGATCTGGCTGTCCGGATATGTTGAGACAACACCTTGTCTCGGCGCCTGTTTCAAGGTTGATCCGTCATCGGAACATTGCTTCACCTTACACAGTAGCAAAATCATATTGGGCTGTCATGAGAAAATTTTTACGCACACCAAAAGAATCTTGACAGGAAGAATAATTATGTTAGAATACCGTCGACGGTAGACAGAGGACGGAAATTCAACACTCATGCTCTCTGAATCCGCGAGGAGTGAACCGTGGAAGAAAATTTTCTGAAAAAGATGGCCGTACATCCCCCCCTGACAACGGATCTATTGGTCAACAAGATCTACACTATTCTCGAAGACAACATCATCAACAGGACCCTTTCCCCCGAGAGTAAACTCGCGGAAGAGGATATCGCCCGTGTTCTGGGCGTCAGCCGTTCTCCCGTTCGCGAAGCCCTGATGCGGCTGGAAAATTCAGGCCTGGTCGTCCGGAAGACCGGCAAGGGACGAGTGGTGGCCGGCTTCACGGAACAGGATGTAATTGATAATTATGGGATCTGGGAAATGATCGAGAGTTTTGCAGGCAGCCTCGCATGTCTATCGGCCCAGGACTCGGATTATGTGAAGATCGAAGAAGTCTTGAACCAAATGAAGACCTCCACCGGCACGGATGATTTTTATCTGTATCGGCAACTCAACTACCGATTTCACTCCGGCATGGTCGAACCTTGCCCCAACCGGGTTCTGGTCAGGATGTACGAAAACGCCCTGAAGCCGATCAACTGGTGCTGGAACCTCAGCATGCTCTGGCAGCGGAAGAATTCCACATCCTATTCCGAGCATGAACAGATTTACGATGCCTACAGGCGGCGAGATCGGACCACGTACGAGAAACTGGTTCGTAAACATATCCGTGACGCCTCGGAACGCTTCCGCAGAGAGTATGCGAGAAGGAATGATCCGGGCGATATCATTGCCCCGGTTACCAATGGAATCGCCATGAAAGAAAATCTCTGATCGGCCGCTGACGCCGCAGGGAATTTTCACCAAAGCAGAAGTGAGACAGCATATGTTCAATCCGTTCAAACCGCTCGAACTGATCCAGACCAGAGTGTTCACCTCCATGCCCCAAAAATACCGAAAGAAGGGCCGCACCAAATGGTCTGATCCCAACCGACAGTTTGCGGGGGTCGAATGTTTTCTCGAAGGTCCGTCGTTCGACCGGCAGGGAAATCTATACGTCACGGATATCCCGTTCGGTAGGATTTTCCGCATCACTCCGAAAGGGGAATGGGACCTGGTCATCCAGTACGAAGGGTGGCCCAATGGCCTGAAGTTCCACAAGGACGGCAGGATTTTCATTGCGGACTACCGCCTCGGACTGCTGCTGCTGGATGCCGAGGCCGGCAAGGTTGAGCCCATTCTCGAAACCGCCTACAGCGAAGGATTCAAAGGGCTCAATGACCTTCACTTCGCGGCTGATGGAGACCTCTATTTCACCGACCAAGGGCAGACCGGCATCACCGACCCCACGGGTTTCGTCTACCGCCTGAAGTCCAATGGTGATCTGCAGCGCTTGGTCAACAACATTCCCAGTCCGAACGGAATCACCACCAACAGCACAGACAAGCAGCTTTATGTTGCGGCGACCCGTTCACAGCAGATCTGGCGTTTGCCGATCATGCACGACGGACAGATTTCAAAAACCGGGGTGGCGGTGCAGCTCTCCGGGGGCGTCGGCGGTCCGGATGGAATCGAAATGGACGCTGAAAACGGGCTCCTCGTCTGTCATCTGGGTGTGGGGATCTGGCGCTTCAACGCCAACATGCTGCCGACGCATCTCGTCTATTCGGACGACCCCAGACACCATCATCTGGCCAACCTTGCTTTTGGGGGGCAGGACTACAAAACGATCTACATCACCGACTCCCTGTCGGGTGATGTGCTCAACGCGGAGATGCCGGTGGCCGGTAAGAAGATTTTCGGGCTGTTGTAAAAAACTCTGACAGTTCGCTTTGTGAGATGCACGACTTCGGGAACGTCCCTGAAAGCCGGCTGGAAGGTCCGGATCATTCAGAGGGTAAAAATGAGGCACCTAACCCCAACATAAGGAGAAGAAAAATGAAAAAAGTTAGAGGTTTGGCAATCGTCGTTGCGGCACTGTTCTTGGTTTTTCCGTTCTGCCCGCAAAGCGAGGCGGCGAACAAAAACTACTCCATCGTCAGCGCCGCCCCGGGCGGGAACTGGTACACCATGGTCGGCGCCGCGACGGGCTTGTACACAAAGAAAATCCCCGGCGCCAATTTCACCATTGCCGGAACGGGCGGCTCCGTTGAGAATGCCCGCCGTTTCGTGGCCGGCGAGGCCGATTTCGGCCCCATCTACTCCTCGAACCTCTACGAGATGTACAATGCCACCGGAGCGGCAAAAGGCCGTCCTAAAAGCGACGCGGCCCAGGTGATGTTCCAGATCTACGACAGCCCACACTATTTCGTCACCCTCAAGAAAAGCGGGATCAAGACCATTAAGGACCTCCAGGGCAAGAAGGTCGCCCTCGGCGCCCCCGGTTCGGGTACCACCCAGAACTCCCGCCTGGTTTTCAACACGCTGGAGATGAAGGTCAACGGTGTGGAGCTCTCTTTCGGCGATGCGGCGCGCCAGCTGCAGGACGGGAAGATCGACGCTCTCGGACAGGGCGGGGCGCCGGCCTCGGGCATTGTGGAGCTGGCCGCCACCCAGGAAATCGTCATCATCCCGTTCAACAACGAGGAACTTGACAAGATCATCGCCGTCGCCCCCTACTACTTCAAGGGGCAGTTGAAGCCGGGAACCTATCGCGGTCAGGAGGCGGCCGTTCCGGCCTTCTCCGTGGCGGTCTTTTTTGCCGCCCACAAGAGTATGCCGGAAGACCTCGTCTATCAGGTCATGAAGGCGACCTTCGAACCGGAATCGCTGAGCTACCTCGCCAAGGCGCACCCGGAATGGAAAAATGCCATGAACCATCCCGAGGCCGTCAAGCAGCTCGGGGTGAAGTATCATCCGGGCGCGGCCAAGTATTGGGCGGAAAAGAAATAACCCATCGGCAGCCATTGAATCTCCTCTTCGGGAAGGAGAGGCCCCGCCTCTCCTTCCCGAATTATTCCTTACCCACGGAGGCCCGCAAGTGCGAGAACTGAACAAATCCCTGACCATGATCGCCAAAGCGATTTCCGCTCTTTTTGCCCTTTTTTACCTCTACACGGCAGGCTTCGGA
Source organism: Syntrophaceae bacterium UBA6109 (assembly GCA_002428445.1). Next base: position 69,926 of record DIWJ01000030.1, on the reverse strand, counting down.
ATCTTCTCCAGCGAAAGCCACCGGGGGTTTTATCTTCTGTTCAGTTTCTTGCTCTGTTTCCTGTTCTATCCCGCCGCCAAAAGGGCCCCTTACAACAAGGCGTTGATCGTTCTCGACTTCTTTTTGATTCTCCTCTCCACAGCCGCCATCGCTTACTGGATGGATCAGTATGCCGACTACGCCTCTTACCGGGTCGCCTACCCCAACTTCTGGGATACCTTCTGGGGAGCCGTTCTCATCCTGATCTGCCTGGAGGTGACCCGCCGGGCCATGGGCAACACGTTGGCCATCGTGGGCCTCCTGTTCGTGGTTCAGCTCTATTTCGGCCCCCATCTGCCGGGGGCCTTCGCCCACCGGGGAATGACGATCACGCGGATCATCGAATTCAACTATTCAACGACGGAAGGCATTTTCGGCACGGTGGTTTCGGTCTTTGCGACCTACGTCATGCCTTTTCTCGTTTTCGGCGCCTTCCTGCAGCGGTCGGGGGGAGGGGATTTCTTTATCGACCTGGCCAAGGCGTTGGCCGGCCGCATCTCCGGCGGTCCGGCCCTGATCGCCGTCTGGGGCAGCGCCGTCTTCGGGAGCATGTCCGGCAGCCCCGTTGCCAACGTGGTTGCCACGGGAAGCTTCACGATCCCGATGATGAAAAAAGCCGGCTTCAAGGCGGAATTTGCCGGCGCCGTAGAGGCGGCAGCCTCGACCGGCGGCCAGTTCCTCCCTCCGATCATGGGGGCCGCGGCGTTCATCCTGGCGACGCTGACCGAAACCACCTACGCAAAGATCTGCGTCATGGCCTCGGTACCGGCGCTGTTGTACTACTTCTCCTTGACCTCCATGGTCTATTTCAACGCCAAAAAAACGGGTATCCAGGGCTTGCCAAAAGAGGAGCTTCCCCGGGTCTCCGATGTCCTGCGCAAAGGATGGTACTACGCCTTCACCATCGTGATCGCCGTCTACCTGATTGTGGTCGGCTTCTCGCCCCCGGTCGTCGCTTTCTGGGCGACGATTTTTGTCACCGCTTGCAGCATGCTCCGGAAGGAGACCCGCTTTACGCCCGCCCGGATCTTCGACACCCTGAACAGCGCCGGGAAAAGCGGTCTGTCCGTTGCCGCCACCGCCGGGACCCTGGGGCTGGTGATGGGGGGCATTACCCTTTCCGGATTGGGCGTCACCTTCTCTCATATCCTCCTCTCCCTCTCCGGCGGGTCCATCTTCCTGACCATCCTCCTGATCATGCTGATCTCCACCATTGTCGGGATGGGTCTGCCGACGACGGCCTCCTACATCGTCATGGCCATCCTTGCGGCCCCCTCGCTGGTCTTGATGGGGGTGCCGCCCGTCCAGGCGCACATGCTCTGTTTCTGGCTGTCGATGACCTCAAACATCACGCCGCCGGTCTGCGTGGCGGCCTTTGCGGGTGCGAGCATCTCCGGGGGAGACCCGATGAAAACGGGCCTGCAGGCCTGCGTCCTGGGGGCCTTTCTCTACTTGCTCCCCTTTGCCTTCGTCTATACGCCGGAAGTGATGCTGATCGGCAAAGTGACGGCCATTATTCCCGTCCTCGTCAGTTTCCTCTTCGCCACGGTAGCCCTTTCCGCCGCCATCCAGGGCTGGTTGATGCGCCCGTTGAAGCTTTGGGAAAGGGTCGTCTTCCTGATCAGTTCGATTCTTCTGATCATCCCGGAATTCTTTACGGATATTACCGGCTTGGCCATTCTGGTGCTGATGACCCTCAAGGCCTACCGGGAAAGGGGCAACCTCACCGGCGCCGTTGTTTGATCCCCGGCATTGCCGGAATGATTTTTTACCCGCTGGATCGGATATCACGGGACAGCAAACAGGAGGATGTGTCGTATGAAAGGTGTTTGGAACAGGGTGTTAAAAGTCGATCTCACCCGAGGCTCATTCCAGGTGGAAGCGCTTCCCGATGAGGTCTACGAAAAATTCCTCGGCGGCGCTGGACTGGTGGCCTATTACCTCTGGCGCGAATGCCCGGCCGGAACGACCGCCTTTGGCCCCGAGAACCGCCTCATTCTCGCCGCCGGCCCCATGCAGGGGATCAAGCAGACGGGCGCCTCGAAGTGGTCCGCCGGGGCGATCTCCCCGTCGATCAACATGAACGCCGACTCCGCGGCGACGGCTTCCTTCGGAATCGAGCTGAAACACGCCGGTTGGGATGCGATCGTCATCCACGGATGCGCCTCGAAGCCGGTGTCGATCATCGTGACGGACGACCATGTGGAGATCCGCGATGCCGAACACCTCTGGGGGAAAAACGCCTACGCCACGGAAGACGGGCTGAAGCAGGATCTGCAGGGCGATTATGCCTGCCTAACGATCGGCAAGGCCGGTGAACGTCTGGTTCGTTTCGCGAATCTTCAGACCGGCAAGAAATCGTTTCTCGGCCGTTGCGGGCTGGGCGCCGTGATGGGGTCGAAAAGGCTCAAGGGGATCGCGATCCGCGGCAGCAACCCGATTTCCCTATATGATCCCGGTGAGGTGGAACGGCTCAACCTCGAGATCAACCGGCGTCTGTATCTGCTGGATGCCGCAAAACCGGAGCTGCTCCGATCGTCCGTCGCGGGAACGGCCAGGGCCACGGAACGGTTCGCGCCCCAGGGGAACCTGCCGATCAAGAATTATCAGCTTGGGACATTCCCCGAGGGGGTCGAGGCGTTCCGGACGGCCAACTATGTCCGGGAGCTCAACGCCAAGCCCTGGCCATGCAAATACTGCGTCATCCGCTGTCACAACCGCTGCGAGGTTAAGGATGGACCTTACGCCTACAAGGGAAAGGGTCCCGAGTACGAATCGCTCGCCATGATGGGGATCAACACGCTGATGACCGACATCCGCGCAGTCGCCTACGCCGGAGAACTGGCCGATGAGTACGGCATGGATACCATTTCCATCGGCGGGGCCATCGCCTGGGCGATGGAATCGTTCGAGCGCGGGATCATCGACAAAAGCGACACCTACGGCCTGGACCTCACCTGGGGCAACGCCGAAGTCCTGGTGGAGATGGTCCGGAAAATCGGTGAACGGACCGAAGGATTGGCTTATCTGCTCGGCGAGGGGGTCAAAATCGCCTCCGAGAAGATCGGCAGGGGTTCGGAGGCCTGGGCGATGCAGATGAAGGGGCAGGAGCTTGCCGCCCACAATTTCCGTGCCCAGTACATTTCGGCCCTGAATTACTGTACCGGGGTCGCCTCCGGTCCGAGCCACGAGCGGGCCAATACCCAGCACCTCTGGGTCAACAAACTGCGGATGCCCGAGTGGGGGCCGGAGTTGGACGACGTCGGCAACGACGAACGCTGGTCCTGGGACAAGGCAGCCCTCCGGCATGCCAAAATTCACGACTACAGCAACGTGATCAATTCCGCCTGCCATTGCAAATTTATGGAATACAACGGCTATACGATGACCGATCTGCTGGCCACGATCAACGCCTGCACGGGACTGGGGTGGAGCCACGAGGAGCTGCGCCGCTGCGGCGAACGGATCACCAACCTCCAGAAGCTGCTCAATATCCGCTACGGCTGGAAGAAGGAGGACGATTTCCGCTATCCCAAACGGTTTCTCGAACCGGTCCAGGACGGACCGGCGGCGGGCAAGGTTCCCGTTGGCCTGGACGAGGCGATCCTCGACTACTACCAAGAACGGGGCTGGGGGGAAGACGGCATCCCGACTCCTGAAAAACTCAGGGAACTTGGCTTGGACGGCTTTCTCCAAGGGCCCGGTTGAGACTACGGTCGGCGCCGATGCAACAACCCTCCGTTTTACGGAACGGGAGGCGTCATCAAAAAGAATGTTAGAAAGGATCGATGAATGAACACGACCATGAACAGCAACGAGGGAAAAAGGGACTCCGAAACGGAAGCGAAACCGGCCATTCTGCGCCCGGCGGAACAGACGGCAGCCGACCGCGGCAACGGCAACAAAACGATCCCGCTGGTCTCCGGCGCGGTCGGGTCCAAACAGATGCTCAACGGAATCACCGTCATAGCGCCGGGAGCGGCCATCGGCCTGCATACCCATAACTGCGAGGAGAGCGTGATCGTCCTCGAAGGCAAGGCGGTGGCTGAACTGGACGGGGTTGACCACCCGCTTGACACATTTGATACAACCTGGCTCCCGGCCGACGTTCCGCACCGATTCAAGAACCCTTCCGCAGAAAAGACGCTCCGTATCTTCTGGACCTATGCCTCGCCCGATGCAACCCGGACACTGGTGGCCACCGGGGAGACGCACAGCATTGGGTCCGAGCACACCAAGGTGCGCTAAAGTAGGAGATTGGCTCAGGGAGACCTTCCCCGGCAGGATTGCCGGGGGAGATTCTCCTGTTGTTGAATCTCTTCGGGTCATATTCCCCGTCGCTTGCGACGAAGACCGGAGTGATGCTCCGCCAAGATACCCCGCTGCTTGCGGCGGGGAGATTCATTCTGTCGGACCGCCTGGGGATGCCGGGTCATTCGATTTGACCCACCTTCATGGCAACACTATCCTTTCGGGCAACATAGCACAGGACATGGAAGCGATACAGGGATGAAGACACCCCCTGAGCCGGAACCCTTGCCAAGGATTCTCGGGAACGCAAAGGACGCGTCCATGATTTTGCTTGACAAACCCCTCTCGATGGAGTAAAAAACGCCCTCAGTTTGCGCAGGTATCTCTCCCCGGAGCCCGAAGGCTGTTGGGGATTTTTTTTCATCAAGGAATCTTAAGACGGGAAAAGTGATCATGGATCTTCAAACGGCCGGGCTCGCCCAAACACAGGCGCCGGCGTCGACGGCGGTTATCAAAGCGGACCGCCGCCGGCAGCAGGAAATCGAACAGCGCAGGACCTTCGGCATCATCAGCCACCCGGACGCGGGGAAAACGACGCTGACCGAAAAGCTTCTTCTCTTCGGCGGGGCGATTCAGCTCGCCGGCGCCGTCAAGGCCCGGAAGGCCGGACGGCACGCGATGAGCGACTGGATGGCGATCGAAAAGGAGCGCGGGATCTCCGTCACAACCTCCGTCATGAAGTTTCACTACCGGGATTTCGAGATCAACCTCCTGGACACCCCCGGCCACCAGGACTTCTCCGAGGACACCTACCGGGTCCTCAC
>DIWJ01000030.1:0-64798 GCA_002428445.1 Syntrophaceae bacterium UBA6109 | reverse complement strand
ATGACCTTCATCAACAAGCTCGACCGGGACGGGATGGCGCCGATGGAGATCCTCGCCAACATCGAGGACAAGCTCCAGATCGAGTGCGCCCCGCTTTCCTGGCCGATCGGAATGGGGAAGGACTTCAAGGGGGTCTACAACCTCTACCGGAAGTCGCTCCATCTCTTCACGCCGGGGAAGGACAGCCGCAAGGAGAAGGGGATCACGATCGACGATCTCGAAGATCCCCGGCTGGACGAGATTCTGGGAAGCCAGGCGGAGCAGCTCCGCGAGGAGATCGCCCTGATCGAAGGGGCGGCCAGCCCTTTCTCTCACGGAGAATACCTCAAAGGAAACCAGACACCGGTCTTTTTCGGGAGCGCGATCAACAATTTCGGAGTCCGGGAGCTGCTGGAAGCCTTCGTTGAGATGGCCCCCGCCCCCGGCCCGAGGCCGACGACGACCCGGATGGTTTCCCCGTTGGAGGAGACTTTTTCCGGTTTCGTCTTCAAAATCCAGGCGAACATGGACCTCGCCCACCGGGACCGGATCGCCTTCTTCCGGATCTGCTCGGGAAAGTTCACCCGGGGGATGAAGGTGTTCCACCACCGGATCGGCAGGGAGATCGTCCTGGCCAACGCGACGATCTTCATGGCCCAGGACCGCACGAACTTGGAGGAGGGCTGGCCGGGCGACATCATCGGGATCCACAACCACGGGACAATCCAGATCGGCGATACCTTTACCGAAGGGGAACCACTCCAGTTCACCGGCATCCCCAACTTCGCCCCGGAGCACTTCCGGCGCGTCCGGACCAGGAACTCGCTCAAGATCAAACAGCTCCAGAAGGGGCTTGCGCAGCTCTCCGAGGAGGGGGCGGTCCAGGTTTTTCGACCGCTTTTCGGCAATGATTATATCCTGGGGGCGGTCGGCGTCCTCCAGTTCGACGTGACGGTGGCGCGCCTCAAAACCGAGTACGGAGTCGATGCCTCCTATGAGCAGATCGATTACGCGGCGGCCCGCTGGATCGAATGCGACGACAAAAAGCGGTTGGGAGAATTCGAGAAGAAATGTCAGGCGAACCTCGCCTGGGACGCGGACGGCCACCTGACCTATCTCGCCACAAGCGAATGGCGCCTCGGTTTCATCATGGAGGAGTGGCCCGACATCGAATTCCGCAAAACCCGGGAACACCACTGAGGGGATCCCTCAAATAGTCCTTTTGCACTACCGGAGAATCGGTCGATATCCTCGTAACCGATCAGGGATCACGTACTGATCAACTGACGGGAAGACAATTCCTTGATCGCTTCCCACAATAAGTCGACCAGATAGAGGTCCGGGCTATCACGTCGGACCATCAGGCCCATTTCTCTGGTGAGCGGGGGGGTGCCGAAGGTGACGCAATGCAGCTTCGCGAACTTTGGCTTTGACAGGTAAGAGTCCGGTACGATTCCGATACCGACATTGTGTTCTACCATGAGCATGATGTTTTCGTAGGAGTCGAACTCCATGCTTGGTTCTGCTTTAATGCCGCGGCGCTTCATTTCCCGATCAATCATCGTCTCATCAAGAAGACGCGGTTTGTGCCGCAGGTAGGGGCCTCTGCTCAGCAATTCCTCGTCCGTTTTTCCTCTGAATTCTTTTGGAGCGATCACATAAAACCGCTCCAGTCGGTAAGGCCGCCACAACAGCTCTTCCGGCAGTTGAAAAGGTCCGACGCCAAAGCTCGCATCGATCTTCCGGTTGACCACCTCCTGGGCCAAGTGCTTGGTCACCCCACTGGCAGTGATCAGTTTGATGGTCAATTTTGGGTGTTTGGCCCTGAGAACGATCAAGGCATTGGCCACGATGACGGTAATGGCACTGCGTACGTGGCCCAGGACCAGCTTGCCTCGGAATTTTGTTTTTTGATTTCGCCCCTTATGCTCGTTCCAGAGCTGGAGCATCTGCCGCGTCACCGCGACAAGTTCCTCGCCCTCTTTGGTCAGGGTAACCGGCCGCCGCGACCGGTCGATCAACAACAGACCAAACTCATCTTCCAAATCCTTCAGGTGCTGGCTGACCGCCGCTTGGGTAAGATGAACCGCACCCGAGGCGGCGGTCAGGCTGCCCAGTTCCGCCACATACATCAGGGATTTCAGTTTATCCATATTCATGGGAAAATCCTTTTCCATTGTAAAGGATGCTTGTTGGCTTTTGCCGCTGGATGGGATCGATGACCATACTATAAGAAATTCTTATCATTGCAATAGAAATATTCAAATTGATTCAGACAAAGAAGGGTGCTTAGTTTAACGCAAGATGTCAATCGCAAGACAAGGGGGAAACCATGGGTAAAAACATCGTTGAAAAAATCATTGCCGACCACTTTGCATGCGGCGATATGACCAAAGGCAGCGAGGTCGGGATTAGAATCGACCAAACATTGATACAGGACCCAACCGGAATCATGGCATTGCTGCAATTTGAAGCCATCGGGGTGGAGGGCGTAAGGACTGAAAAATCCCTGGCATTCATTGATCATAATACGCTGCAGACGGGCTTTGAAAGTGCCGACGACCACCGATATATCTATTCCATGGCCAAAAAACACGGCATAACCTATTCCCGTGCGGGCAATGGGATCTGCCATCAGGTGTATCTGGAACGTTTTGCCAAACCGGGCAAAACGCTTCTCGGCAGCGATTCCCATACGCCGACATGCGGGGGCATGGGAATGCTCGGTATCGGTGCAGGTGGACTCGATGTGGCGATGGCGATGGCCGGCGGAACGTATTATCTAACCATGCCTGCGATTGAGAAAATCAACCTTGTCGGCAGGTTGCGGCCGTGGGTGACGGCCAAGGATATCATTTTGGATGTGCTGCGCCGGATGACGATCAAAGGCGGCGTGGAAAAGGTAATTGAATATGGCGGCAAAGGAATCAAATCGCTCACGGTGCCCGAACGGGCAACCATCGCCAATATGGGCGCCGAGCTCGGCGCCACGGCCTCATTGTTTCCGGCGGATGAACAGACAAGAGCCTTTTTGAAGGCGCAATGCCGGGAAGAGGATTATGTGGAGTTGAGCAGTGATCCGGATGCCGTCTATGGCGAGGTGATCGAAATCGATCTGGGGAATCTCGTGCCGCTTGTATCCTGTCCGCACAGCCCCGACAACGTGAAAACAGTTGAGGAAGTCGGAAAGATCAAGGTGTCGCAGGTATGCATCGGCAGTTGCACGAACTCGTCCTACCTGGATCTGATGAAAGTCGCCTGCATTCTGAAAGGAAAGACGGTATGCCCCGGCGTGTCGCTGGCTATTGCCCCTGGCTCCAAGCAGGTCCTGAGCATGCTTGCCGCCAACGGCGCTCTTGCCGATCTGGTCGACGCCGGGGCAAGGATTCTGGAATGCGCCTGCGGTCCCTGCATCGGGGTGGGCTTTTCTCCGGCATCAGGGGGCGCCGTGTCATTGCGCACCTTTAACCGCAACTTTCAGGGCCGGTCCGGAACGGCGGACGCGCAGGTTTATCTGGTCAGCCCGGAAACGGCGGCGGTTTCAGCGCTGCAAGGGGTGCTGACCGATCCGCGAATGCTGGGGGAGAGGATCGAGATCAGGCTCCCGGAGCGGTTCAAGATCAATGACAATATGATTGAACCGCCCGAGCCGGCAGGCAATGACGGCAAAATTGTCCGGGGGCCGAATATCAAGCCGTTTCCGATCAATGCCGCGCTGCCCGACGACATCACGGGCAAAACGCTTTTAAAGACGGGCGACAATGTCACAACGGACCACATCATGCCGGCCGGCGCGAAGTTGCTGCCGTTCCGTGCCAACATTCCCTATCTGGGCGACTATTGTTTCACGACCTTTGATCCGGACTTCCCCAGAAGGGCAAAGGAATGGAAAGGCGGCTTCGTCGTCGCCGGCGCGAATTACGGGCAGGGTTCATCCCGGGAAAGCGCGGCGATGGTGCCCCTGTACCTCGGCGTGAAGGGAATCATCGCAAAATCATTTGCCCGCATTCACTATGACAACCTGATCAATACCGGTATCCTTCCGCTGATTTTTTCAAATCCGGCCGATTACGGGAACGTGGATACGGGCGATGACCTGGTTCTGGAGGGCATGCGGGAGAAGGTCAAAAATAGAAGATCCATAACGGTTTACAATGTGACCCGGAAAGTTTCGATACCGGTCAGCGTTTCCTTTACGGAAAGACAAATCGAAATCATCCTGGCGGGCGGCCTGCTGAACCACACCAAACAGAGCCGTGGATAGGATAACGGGTATGGCCCACCAGTCATCGGTGCGGAAAGAAAATTTGGGATGAACAATATGCATACGGTCCGATTTCCCTATGGAGAAGGGTTCATTGATCTTGACTTGCCCATCGAACCGGACGTCCTGATGCCGGAGTTTCTGCCCGGCGTTCCGGATGAACTCGAAGAGGTCCGCAGGGCCATGGCGCATCCGGTCGGCTGCGAGAGGCTCTCAATGCTTGCCGCAGGAAAAGCCGGCACTGCCATTGTGATAAACGATATCACCCGGCCATCGCCGACGGAAACCATGCTGACGGCGATCCTGGAGGAATTGACGGCCGCCGGCATCAGCCGGGAGAGGGTTACGGTGATTGTGGCGAACGGAAATCACCTGCTGGCCACCGAAGAAGAACTGAAAAAGATGATGGGTGTCTGGCATTCCAAGCTCAAAGTCGTAAACCACGACTGCCGCGATCAAAGCATGTTGACCTATGTCGGAACAACGAAGCGGGATCTTCCCCTCTATGTGAACAGGCATTTTACGGCAGCACCGCTGAAGATTCTGACGGGAGTCATCACCCCCCACCAGTCCGCGGGGTTCGGCGGCGGCAGAAAATCAGTCGTGCCGGGCATTGCCGGCTTGGAAACGATCACGAAGCTGCATTCGTTTCCCATCCGGCCCGACGGGCCGGTCCTGGGAATGATCCAGGGCAACCGGTTTCACGATGAAGTGGTCGCGGCGGCTTGGATGGCCGGGACGGATTTTATCGTCAACGTCATCAAGAACTATCGCGGGCAGATGGTTGGCGCCGTCGCCGGCGAGCTTGACCAGGCGCATCTGCGCGGTGTCGGGATCTGCGAAAAATCGTGGGTGCGTAAAGTGAAGAAGGCTTATGATGTGGTGTTTGTCAGCGCCGGCCGTTTTCCGAAGGATGTGGATCTGCATCAGGCGCAAAAAGGGCTGGTGGTTGCCGAGCAGGTGACCAGGCCGGGCGGCACGATCGTCCTGATCGCCCAATGCCGCAACGGCATCGGCAAATTCGGCAAGGTGATGAAAGAAGCGGAAAGTGTTGCCGCAGTCATTAAAGATTTTCTCGAATCTGGATCCTCGGAGGACAACAAGGGAAAAGCCTATTTGTTTGCCAGGTGCTGCCAAAACCACAGGGTGATCGTCGTGACATCCGGCATCGATCCCGGAGAAATTGCAGAAATGTTCATGACGGGATTTGTTTCGCTTTCCGAAGCGGCAAAGTCCGCATTATCCGCATACCAAAATCCATCCGTCCTTTGCATCCCTTATGCCGGTGAGTGCATTCCGATTGTCGAAGATGGTTTGGATGTGAATGGATTCTCAGGGTGAATCCCCGCGGTTTGCTTCGTTCCTTGATGTCGATCTCGATGTCTATGGCCGCCGGATTGTATTCGGCCATATCATAAGAATTTCTTATAATTTCAATAAATATATTCCGTTTGATTTTGACAAGGAGCGGTGCTTAGATCATCGTCGGAAAGTGATTTTACCCTTTGCCGGTACACCAAGGAGTAGGCGGTACGGTGCAGCGGCGAAAAATAAATTCAAGCGAGGATGCGAGATGACGGTTCACTTTATGGACAGCATTGTTTTCGGAGATTCGGTTGGCACGGCCGAAATGCGACGGGTGTTTGAGGAAACATCTTCCTTTCAGCGCTGGCTCGATGTGGAGGCGGCTCTGGCCAAGGCCCAAGCTGCCATGGGGATGATCCCGCGGGAAGCGGCCGATACCATCGCCTCAAAAGCGGATGTTTCCCTGATTGATCTCGAAGCGGTCAAAGCCAGCGGAAAACGCACCGGACACAGTCTGCTGGGGCTTCTGTCCGACTTCCGGCGCGTAATCGCGCATGACCACTCCCGCTACCTCCACTTCGGCGCCACGACGCAGGACATCATCGATACCGCCTTGATGCTGATGATCAAGGATGGCTATGACCTGGTGCTGGAACGCCTGTCCAATGTCATGCGCCTCATCTCCGATCTGACGGGAAAGCATGCGCAAACCATCATGGTCGGCCGCACCCACGGGGGGCACGCACTTCCGATCACTTTCGGGTTCAAGGCCGCCATCTGGCTCTCGGAACTCTCCCGGCAGCACGAGCGGTGGACCATGGCCCGGGAGCGCATCCTCGTGGGCAACATGACCGGCGCTGTGGGGAATTTCGCTTCCTGGGGGAAACAAGGTTTCGAGGTGCAGAAAAGGACGCTCGAACTGCTGGGATTGGGCGTGCCGGAGACGGTTTGGCACAGCTCCCGGGACCGCATCGCCGAGACGATGACGCTTTGCGCGCTGCTGGCCGGCACCGGAGCCAGGATCGCCCGCGAGGTTTACAACCTGACCAAGACGGAGTTCGGGGAATTGCTGGAACCTTCGGCCGGGAAGATCGGCAGCAGCACCATGCCCCACAAGCGCAACCCCATCCACAGCGAGTGGATCATGGTGCTGGAGCGGGAGATCCGGGCCAATGCCGGAATCGCGCTGGAGGTCATGGGCCAGGAAAACGAAAGGGATGCCTCCCGTTGGAAGAATGAGTGGATCGCCGTCCCCGAGAGTTTCGTCTACCTGTCCGGCCTGCTGAACCACATGAACGTGCTTTTCGGCGGGATCACGGTCAATGAGGGCCGCATGCTCCGGAATACGCACCTTCTCAAGGGCATGCTGCTTTCGGAGCAGGTGATGTTCCTGCTGGAAAAGCATTTTCCGCTGCCCGAGGCCCACGAAAAGGTTTATCTGGCCTCCATGCGGGCCTTTGAAAAGGAAACGCATCTGATTGATGAACTCATGTCCGATCCCGAAGTGGCGGCCCAGTGCCGGCGGGCGGACATTGAAAAAGTTTTGGATCCCGCCGGGTATCTCGGCCTGTCCGCCGAAGTGGCCCAGGTGGTAAAGGCGCGGGTGGATCGGCAACTGGCCGGTGTTGCCACCCCATGAGGAGCCATAAACGCATCGGTTGGAAGATCGTCGTTTCAGGGGATGTTTCATGACTTTGTCCGAACAATATGCGCGCTTCGTGCATGGACTCCACTGGACGCGGTTGCCGGTGGAGGTCCGGAAAGTTTCCCTTGAGCTTTTTGCGGACTGGTTTGCCAATGCCGCCGCCGGTTTCGCCTCGCCCCTGAGTCAGGCGTTCCTCTCCCTGGCGTCGGTCTTCGACGGGCCCGGCCGGGCTCTGCGGGTGGGCGATCTGAAATTCGTGGAGCCGCTTTGGGCGGCGCTGGCGAATGCAGGCGCATCCCATTCGCTGGAGTTCGATGACAGCTACCGCTCCGGACTCTACCATCCCGGCGCTCCGGTCCTGTCGGCTGCCTTTGCCGGCGCCTGCCGGGCGGAGGCCTCGGGGATGGAACTGCTGACTTCCCTCGTGGCCGGGTATGAGGTGTCCCTGCGCCTGGCTTCGGCTGTCAACCCGGCCCATTACAAGATCTGGCACACCACCGGAACCGTGGGAGCCTTCGGCGCCGCGGCTGCCGCCGCTCGAACCCTCGGCCTCAATCCCCGGCAAACCGCCGGCGCCTTCGGACTCGCCGGCACCCAGGCCGCGGGACTTTGGGAGGTTCTTCCGGATGCCCCGCAAGCCAAGAACCTCCATCCCGCAAAGGCTGCCCATGCCGGTTTGCTGGCGGCACTGCTGTCCCAGAAGGGGATCGAGGGGCCTCGGACCATTTTCGAAGGGCGACAGGGCTTTTTCTCCGCCATGGTTCCGGAGCCGGTGAATATCGGGAAATGTACGGCAGGCCTGGGGGAAGAGTGGTGGACAACGACCACCACCTTTAAATACTATCCGGTTTGCGGGCATACCATGACTTCCATTGAGGCATGCCTGAAACTCCACGGCCAGGTTGCCCTGGCGGAAGTGGAGGAGATCGAGGTGCGCGTCCATCCCGTATCGCTTCAGGTTGCCGGTCGGTCTTTTCCGGCGGACGAGTACCAGGCGAAGTTTTCCATTCCCTACTGCGTGGCCGTCGCCCTCCTCAAGGGACGTGTGGGGCAGGAGGAGTTCTCCCGCGAGCATCGCGAGAGCGGGGAGATCGACGATCTGCTCCGGAAAATCAACCTGATATCGGATGACGGTTTGGGCGGGGTTCCGGGTCAGCGCCCGGCAAAGATCACCCTGCGCCTGTTCGGGGGCAAGACCATCACGGCGTCGGCGGTGGTGCGCAGGGGCGATCCGGAACTGCCCATGACGGCGGGTGAAAAGCGCGACAAATTTCTGAAACTGACCGGACCGGTATGGGGCAGCGGGACTGCGGAGAGGGTGTTTGAATCCATCCAGGAGTTGCCAAAGGTCCAAAACGTGCTCCAGTGGGCAGAGGGACTCCGGACATTAAATGCAATGTGAGGGTGCCTATGCGTAGGAATGCGATTGTAATCAAGCGGCAGGACAATGTGGCGACCGCCATTCAGGATATTCCGGCGGGTCAAAGCGCTGCGGTGGGAGTCGAAGACGAGAACGTGAGCATCAAGGTTGTTCAGGAGATTCTTTTGGGCCACAAGCTGGCGTTGCGCCGCATCGGCAAAGGGGAAGAGATCTTGAAATATGGAACGGTGATCGGCCTGGCGACACGGGACATCGAGCCCGGCGAGCACGTCCACGTGCACAACGTGGAGAGCACGCGCGGCCGCGGCGATCTGGCCTGAATCCGCCAGCGAGTTCATTCTCCACGGCTTGCCGCGGGATAAACGATCGAAAACGAGGGGATGTTCCTCTTAAGGATCAAAGATTCTCCGCAGCTTGCTGCGGAGAGCTCTAAATCGTTTCATCAAACTTTAACGGAGTGAAACCATGAATTTCTGGGGATATCGAAGAGCGGACGGCCGCGTGGGCACGCGGAACGATGTGGGGGTGCTCTCGACGGTCGTCTGCGCCAACGAAGTGGCGCGCGCAATTGCCGGTCAGGTAAAGGGTGCGGTGGCCTTCAGCCATCAGCAGGGATGTTGCCAGACCCCGCCCGACTTGGAGAGGGTCACGCAGGCCCTGATCGGACTGGGACAAAACCCGAACCTGGCTGCGGTGGTCCTGGTTAGTCTGGGATGCGAAGGGACGGATGTGGCGCAAGTGGCCAAGGCCATCGCGGATTCCGGAAAACCGGTGCAGGTCATCGGCATACAGAAGGAGGGGGGCGCCGCCAGGACCACGGCCCTGGGGGTGCTGGCTGCCCAGCAGATGGCCATCGATGCCTCCCGGCTCCAGCGCGTCGAATGCCCCCTGAGCGATCTCGTCCTCGGGCTCAAATGCGGCAGTTCGGACACCACCAGCGGATTGGCCGCCAACCCGGCTGTGGGGGTCGCCACGGAGTACCTCGTGGCGGAGGGCGCGTCCGTCATCATGGGCGAAGTGACGGAAATTATCGGCGCCGAGCATCTCATGGCCCGTCAGTGCAAAGACGAACAGACCGGCCGGGATCTCCTGCGGCTCGTGAATCGGATGGAACAGCGGGTCAAGGCCATGGGCGTCGATATGCGCGGCGGCCAGCCGACGCCCGGCAATATCAAGGGAGGGCTCACCACCATCGAGGAAAAATCCCTGGGCGCTATTGCCAAGATCGGCGGGGCGGTGGTCCAGGCCGTTTACGAGTATGGGCAGTGCCCCGCGGTCAAAGGGCTGGTGGTCATGGACTCTCCGGGCCGGGAGCCTGAGCTTCTAACCGGGATGGCCGCTGCAGGCGCGAATCTGATCGTTTTCACCACCGGGCTCGGAGCGCCCCAGGGATTCCCCTTCGTCCCGGTGATCAAGGTGACCGGCAACGAGGTCACCTGGCGGCGCATGCAGGACCACATGGACCTGTCGGTGCACGGCGTCATGGATGGGGAGGAAACTCTCCAGCAGGCCGGCCGGCGGATCATCGAAAAGCTTATCGAAACGGCTTCGGGCGTGGAAACCAAGGCCGAAGTCTCCGGCTACGTGCAAGCCATGGATATTTATGTAACGGGCCCGGTAATATGATTGAATAACCAACAAATGTAAGGAGGAACGCTGATGAACCAAAGAATGTTTCGCGGACTTGTGATATTATTTCTCGTTGGTGCGGTTGCTTCGGGATGGTGCATTTCCGGTGCAATCGCGGCGGAAAATCCGTTTCCCAGCCGTTTTCTTGAGGTTGTGGTTCCCTTCGCCCCGGGCGGGGCGGTGGACAACACCATCCGCATGATCGGAGCCGAGGCGGAAAAAACCCTTGGACAAAAAATCACCGTCCTGAACAAGCCCGCCGGCGGATCCGTCGAGGGGCAGCGGTATGTGGCCAATGCCAAACCCGACGGGTACACGCTGCTGGCGATGACCTCTTCGATCGTGACCAATGTTCTGACCAAGAAGGTGGATTACACCCTCGATTCCTACGAACCACTGCTCATGTACAGCTTCGATCCCATGGTTTTCGTGGTCAGCGCTTCCCTGCCCTACAAGACCCTGGCGGATGTCATCGCCGCCGGCAAAGAAAAGCCTCTGACGGCATCGACGCCCGGGAAGGCCAATTCCAAGCACATCGCCGGGATGATCCTGTCCGACAGAACCGGAATTAAATTCAATTACGTTCACACCAAAGGCGCCAGCGAAGGCGTCCCGATGATTGCCGGAGGCCATGTGCAAGCCGGTTGCTGGTCCTGGGCCGAAGTGAAGCCTTTGGTGGAACAGAACAAGATCAGACCAATCGCCGTCATGGCCGAGGCGAGGAATCCCAATTTACCCAACGTTCCCACTTTCAAGGAACTCGGCTACGAGATCTACTACGGCGCCTGGCGCGGCATTGCAGCCCCCAAGGGCATTCCGCCGGCCGTGAAAAAGACCCTGATCGATGCCTTTTCCCAGGCGGTCAAATCTCCCGCTGTTACGGAGAAGTTTGCAAAGTCCGGCTTCCCGGTGGTTTACAATGATGCCGACGGTTTCCGGAAGTATGTGGAACAGGATTACAAGGATCTCAAGAAAATGCTGGTGGATCTGAAATAAGGCTCACCCCCGTGACACCGGAGGTTGTCAGGTCATGAGAAAGTTGCTGCCGATCCCCCTGGGACAGGGGTTCATGGGATTGTTCTGGTTGGGTCTTGCACTTTTGGTGTTCCGCGATATCGCCTCCATGTCCGCCGCGGAAGCGGGGGCCATGGGGCCGGGTACGTATCCCAAGATCCTTGCGGTCTGCCTGACGCTGCTGGTCTTTGTCTACTGGTTTCAAGCACGCAAGGTCAAGAAAGACACGGCTTCCGAACCGGCAAAAATAGGGAATGTGCTCAAGGCAGCCTTTCTCGTGATCCTGGCCTTCGCGGCTGCGTTTCTTTGGGAAAGGGTTGGCGCCCTGCCCATTCTTTTGGTGCTGAGTGTGGTCGAGCTCAGATGGCTCGAAGGATTCGGCTGGCTGCGGGTGGTTGCCATGAGCCTGATCCTGTCCATTGGAATCTGGCTGGTTTTTACCGTGTTGCTCGGGGTTCCGTTGCCGTTGGGTCTGTTGATGTGGTTTTACGGATAGCGCTGCTGGGATGACAAATTGGATGGAGTAAAGCGATGGAAACCCTCCAATCCCTCTTACTCGGTTTTCAGACGGCTCTGACGCCGGCGAATCTTTTCGTCTGCATGGCAGGCATCTTGATCGGAACACTCGTGGGGGCGCTTCCCGGAATCGGCCCCACGGGCGCCGTCGCCATCCTGCTGCCGGCTTCCTATAATCTGGGGCCGGCCTCCGCCATTATTCTGCTGGCGGGAATCTATTACGGCACCCAGTACGGCGGCACGATCACCTCGGTGCTGATGAACGTCCCCGGGGAATCGGCTTCCGTTGTGACCACCTTTGACGGCTATCAGATGGCCAGGCAGGGCCGGGCGGGGAAAGCTCTGGGCATCGCCACGATCGGATCTTTTGTCGGCGGCACCCTGAGCGTCATCGGGTTGATGTTATTTGGCCCGATGCTGGCGGAATATGCCCTTTCCTTCGGGCCGCCCGAGTACTTCGCCCTGATGGTGCTGGCGCTGAGCCTCATCACCGCCTTCACCGGGAAATCCCTCGTGCGCGGTTTGATCGCGACCATTTTAGGACTCCTTCTGGGCTGCGTGGGAGACGACGTCATCAGCGGCGATCCGCGCCTGACGTTCGGCATCAGCGGACTCCTCGATGGAGTCCAGTTCCTTCCCGTTGCCGTGGGACTCTTCGGGGTCAGCGAGATGATCGAGGGTCTGATCCGGAAAGAGAGTTGCGACATCATCAAAGTCGACCTCAGTTGGCGCAAGATTCTTCCCTCGTTGCAGGATATCCGGCAATGCATGGGCCCCATTCTGCGGGGCTCCATTCTGGGTTTTTTCGTCGGCGTGCTTCCCGGCGCCGGTGCGACGATTGCCTCGTTTCTCTCTTACGGCATCGAGCAGAAGGTTTCAAAAACACCCGATCGGTTCGGCAAGGGCGCCATCGAGGGGGTCGCAGGGCCGGAGACGGCCAACAACGCCTCGACCGGCGGGGCGTTCATTCCCATGTTGAGCCTGGGGATTCCCGGTTCCGGGACGACGGCGGTTCTGTTGGGCGCCCTGCTCATGTTCGGGTTGCAGCCGGGGCCGAGCCTTTTCCGAGAGGCTCCGGATGTCGTCTGGGGATTGATCGCCAGCATGTACATCGGCAACTTCATCTTGCTGGTGCTCAATATCGGATTCATTCCCCCGATGGTTTGGGTCATGGACCGGATCATTCCCTACATGCGGATCGTGGTTCTGATTTTGGCGCTCGTGGGCGTTTACAGTTTCCGCAATGCAACGCTCGATGTCGTGGTCATGCTGACCTTTGCCGTGCTCGGCGTCTTTATGAAAAGATATGAATTCCCGCTGGCGCCGGTGGTCTTGGGCCTGATCCTCGGGGACCGCGCCGAGCTGAGCCTGCGGCAGAGCCTGACGATTTCGCAAAACGATCCGTCCATTTTCTTCACCCATCGGATTTCGGCCGTTCTGCTGATCCTGGCAGTTGTTTCTTTCTTTCTGCCCTTGATTTCAAAAGCCCTGGGTCGCATGCGTTCCGCCGATTGAAAGGAAAAGGAAAGAAGGAAGGAAGGAAGGAAGAAGGAGTGTCCATGTTGAGTCCCGCGGAATTTTCGTTTCCGGAGATGTACAGGGTTGACCAGCTCTTCACCGATACGGGGATCAAGGATATCTGCAGCGAGGTGCGCCGGCTCCTGGCGGGATTCGACCTGAAGCAAAGAACGCGGGCCGGGCAAAGCGTCGCCGTCTGCGTCGCCTCTCGGGGAACCCATGATCTCAAAGACCTGGTGGCGACCACGGTGACCCATCTTGTTGATGCGGGCCTCAAACCATTCATCACACCGGCCATGGGATCCCACGGCGCGGCGACCGGCGAGGGGCAGGCCATGGTCCTGCGGGGCTTGGGCATCACGGAGGCGTTCACGGGCGTTCCCATCCGTGCGACCATGGAGGTTGCCTCGCTGGGAAAGGTCGACGAGGGGCCGGAGATTTTCACCGCCGTCGACGCCCTGAAAGCCGACCACATCGTGGTGATCAACCGGGTCAAACCCCACACCGGTTTCCATTCCGACGTGGAATCGGGGCTCTGCAAGATCCTGGCGATCGGCCTGGGACGCCAGGTGGGCGCCGCCAACATGCACAAGTACGATCTTGCCCGTTGCATCGTGCCGGCAGCGAGCCTCATCCTCGGAAAAACATCGGTCCTTTTCGGGCTGGCGGTCACGGAAAACGCCCTGGGCGGCACACACTCGTTGCGGCTGGCCGGCCCCCGGGAATTCGCATCCACCGATCGGGAGCTGCTCACCGAAGCGCGGGAGCTGTTGCCCCGTCTTCCCGTCGAATGTCTCGATGTCCTGATTGTGGAGAAGATCGGCAAGAACATCAGCGGCGCCGGCATGGATCCCAATGTGGTGGGATTTTGGCGCCGGGGGGGCGGGGAGCGGAAACCCGATTACCGGGTATTGGCGGTCCTGGACCTCACGCCCGAATCTCACGGCAACGCAATAGGCATCGGACTCGCGGACGTAACCACCAAGCACTTTGCAGAAAAAATCGATTGGGATGCAACCTACAAAAATGCGCTGAGTTCCAAGCGATTTACCGGCGTTCGCCTGCCCATGGTGAGGGAAAACGACGCCTCAGCCCTTCAGGCGGCTTTGGGTCCCGTTGTGGATCCCCTGAAGGCCCGTGTCGGGCGAATCATCAGCACCGCCGATTTAAAGACGTTCTGGGTCAGCGAACCGGTTTTTTCTCAACTTATTGATAAACCAAACCTCATCCTTCATCGGGACCCCTTGCGATTCACCTTCGATCACCAAGGTCGATTGAAGCCTTTTTGACCTATGGTTGTCCGCGTTTTTCGCAAATAGACACTAATGCGAAAAGATGCACTCCCGATAGACATCAAGGGCCGGCGAACCGCCCGTATGGACGAAGAGGATATTGCTGTCCCGTTCAAAATACCCTTTTCTCACCAGGTCGATCAGCCCGGCCATGGCCTTGCCGGTATAAACGGGATCCAGGAGGATTCCCTCCGTCCTGGCCAGCAGCCGTACGGCTTCCGCCATACCCGGCGTGGGCAGGGCGTATCCCGGTCCGACATAATCCCCCAAGCAGACCACGGCCTCCCGGGGAACCTCGGCGCTGAGACCCACATGTTCCGCTGTTGCCTGAACCAGTCCATAAACCAACGCCTCCTGAGCCTGCTTGGCGCGGCTAACATTGATCCCCAGGACCGGCACATTCAGGTTGCACCCCTGAACACCGGTTACCAGACCGGCCTGGGTGCCGGCGCTTCCGCTGGCGCAGATGATCGTTTGGATGTCCAGCCCGAGCTCGAAAGTCTGCGTCAGAATCTCCTGAACACAGGCTACGTACCCCAACGCTCCGAGGGGATTCGACCCGCCGCTGGGGATTACATAACCTTTGCGACCCGCGGCAGCCAATTCCCCGGCCACGGCTGCCATTTCCTCCAACGGAGGAGTGCCGGCCGGCACAACCTGGATCTGCTCCACCCCCAGGAGATTATAGAGAAAATTATTGCCGCCGGCCTGGGGACAATAGCTTCCCGGGATCCGCTCTTCCAGAACCAGCCGGCATTTCAATCCCTCTTTTACCGCCGCCGCCAGGGTCAGCCGACAGTGGTTCGATTGGATGGCCCCGCAGGTAATCAGCGTATCCGCCCCCTGGGCCAGGGCCTCGGCCACCAGAAATTCAAGCTTGCGGGTCTTATTCCCTCCGGCGGTCAGCCCCAAAAGATCATCCCGTTTGATGTAGATATTCGGCCCCCCCAGGGCGGCTGAAAAGCGGGGGACCCTTTCAATCGGCGTTGGTCCGGCGGTATATCTTCTCCGAGGAAATTTCGTCAGATTCATAGCACTGCGACCCCCTGAATGTTCATTCCCTTCTCTTTCGCAACAGGACCGGAAGAACGAGGGACGCGCAGGTCATGAGTAGAAACGTGGCCGCGATGGGACGCGTCAAAAAGGTCATGGGATTTCCGTCCGACAGCACGAGCGCTTGCCGAAGGCTGTTTTCCGCCGGCCCCCCCAGCAGAAGTCCCAGAATGACCGGCGCCAGCGGGATGGCCACCTTGGTCATGCCGTAGCCGATCAGTGCGAACAACATCATGATCCCGATGTCGAATACGGAACTCCGGTAACTGTAAACGCCGAACGAGGACAGGAGCAGGATGATGATCGGCAGATAACCGCGGACCTTGTCCATAAAATAGACAATCAATGGGATGCAGGCAAGGTTGATGACGACCAGCATGACGTTGCCGACATAGAGGCTGCCGATCAGCCCCCACACGACGTCGGGCGCCTCGCTGAACAGCGTCGGGCCCGGCTTGAGACCGAACATGATGAGGGCGGCGAGCATGAGCGCGGTCGAGGGAGAACTGGGGAGCCCCAGGCTGAGCATGGGAATCATGGCTCCGCCCGTCGCCGCGTTGTTCGCCGTCTCCGGTCCCGCCACCCCCGCAATCGCCCCTTTCCCGAATTGCTCCGGATTCTTGGAAATCCTCTGTTCGATGCCGTAGGAAAGAAACGAAGAGATCGTCGGTCCGGCGCCGGGAAAGATCCCCACGAAGAATCCGAGGATCGTTCCCCGGACCATGGGCCAGAACGATTCCCTCAGGTCCTTGATCGACGGCAGCACCTTGAAGAAACCGAGATCCGCCTTTACGATCTCCAGGGGTTTGCGCTTTTCGAAGTACTCGATCATTTCGCTCAGGCCGAACATCCCGACCGCGACGGGAAGAAACTCGATGCCGTCGAGGAGCTGCTGGAAATCGAAGGTGAGCCGCGGTTGGCCGGTCATGATATCCTGCCCCACCATGGCCAGCATCAACCCCAGGCAGGCGGCAATCAGGCCGCGGATGATCGATTCACCGGCAAAGGCGACGACCAGGCTCAAGGCCATGACCATGAGGGCAAAGTATTCGGCGGGTCCCAACATCAGAGCCGTGTCCGCAAGCGGAGGTCCGAAAATCATAAGTCCGATCACGCTCACCGTGCCGCCGATGAAGGAACCGATGGCTGCAATTCCCAAGGCGACGCCGGCTTTTCCCTGCCGGGCGAGCGGATTGCCGTCGAACATCGTCACCACCGATGCCGACTCGCCCGGCACCCGCATCAGGACCGAGGTGATCGTCCCGCCGTATTGCGTCCCGTAAAAGATGCCGGCAAGCATGATCAGCGCCGTCACGGGCCCCATCTTGAATGTCGCCGGCAGGAGAATGGCGCAGGCGCCCGCCGAGCCGATGCCAGGAAGGGCGCCAACCGTTGTGCCGATGACGACGCCGATGGCGCAGAAAAGCAGGTTGATGGGCGTCAATGCAACAGCCAGTCCATGGAGCATCAACAGGACCGTTTCCACGAAATTACCTCCCTGAACGGTTTTAGCGGACCAGCAGCCAGGCGAAAATGCCGGCGGGCAGCGGCACTCCCAAAATGAACTGGAAGATCATCCAGGTCGTGAGGCTGATCAGCACCCCGACGAGGATGGATTTGCCCCAGGAGTAGCGCTCCATGAATTTCAACTCGACAATGGAAGCGAGCAGAACGGTGGCGACGACTCCCAGGCGCTCCCATAAAACGATCATGGACAGGCCCAGCAGAACGTAGGCCGCGGGGCCCGCCAGCTCGGAAAGGCGGGGCATGACCAGAGATTTCCCGCCCTTCGAGAAGAAGACATCCGCAAAGTACAGGACGTTCAGGATTCCCAGACACACGGCGAGCATCAAGGGCATGAACCGTGGACCGGGCGCCCCTTCCTGAATCAGGGGAAGACCCCGCGTGAAACCGATCAGTCCCGCCACCACAATCCAGATCAGAAGACCGGTGACGATCTGCGGGGTCCTTCCCCGGGCGCTTTTTTCTTCAGTCATGGCAAACCCTCCCCTGCAGGAAGCCTTGCGTCCCGCACAGCGTTATTTCAGCTGGGACAGGATTTGCTTGTTGCTCTCGAAATCCGCCTTCAGGTGGGCCGCGAACTCCTTCGGTCCCTTGTACATAAGGGGATAGTTGGCCTTCTCGAATTTTTCCTTCACTTCCTTCTTGTCGAGGGCTGTCTTGAACGCCTTCGTCAGCCTGTCCAGGACTTCCGGGGAAAGTCCCTTCGGGCCCGAGATGCCGCGCCAGGCGCCGTATTCCATCGGATATCCCTTCTCCTTGAAGGTCGGCACGTTGGGAATGCGGGGGTCCCTCTCCTCGGACATGACGCCGAGCAGACGAAGTCTGCCCTGGTCGATCATGCTTCTCGCTTCACCATAAGCACCGAGTCCGCACTGCACATGACCGCCGGCGATCATGGGGACCTGCTCCGTCGCCCCTTTGGTATGAATGTACTTGAACTTTATGCCGGCGTTGCCCTCCATAAGCATCGACGCGATGTGGTGGGACGTCGAATGGCCGTGCGAGGCATTCGTGATCGTCCCCTTTTTGCCCGCTGCGATCAGGTCTTCGAGAGATTTGAAGGGTGTCGACGTGCTGACGTACAGTACCTCGGGATCGAAGCAGTACAGCGCGATGGGCGTAAAGGAATCGATGGTGAAGTCCACTTTTTTCGTAAGGGTGTTCGTCACGACCGACGACGTCATCGCCAGCAGCGTGTATCCGTCCGGAACGGCGCGGGCGACAAATCCCTGTCCTTCGGCGGCGCCGGCGCCGGGTTTATTGACAACAAGGATCTTCTGCCCCAGATCTTTCTCCGCCTCTTCGGCGATGATCCGGATCGTTACATCCACCGCCCCGCCGGCAGCGAAAGGCACGACGATGCTGATGGGTTTCGTCGGAAAAGCCTCTGCAGCCCAGCCCGAGGATCCCCACAAACCGATCAGAAGAAACGACAACAAAACCGTAAATAACCTCTTTCTTCTCATTTTTCCTGCCTCCTTTGTTGATGCGGTTTTTTGCAAATGAGTGAACCGGTTCTTGGATGTCAGGCGGGAAAGGCAATCCCATGCCTTTTCCCGATCAACCTGGCTTCCTCTACCACCGCGGCGGCCAACGGGATTCCTTGCCCGCGTCGTGCGATTTCCGTGAAATGCTCCTTGTATCCCGGGTAGATGACTTCCTGGATCCCCTGGACGGGCCTCAAGCCGCGCAGACGAGTAAGTTCCTCGTCCATGCGCGTCTTGAACTCCTCCGCCGGCATGAAACCGGCCACCTTCAGGACGAGCATAAAGTTGCCGTTGCCGGATTCCCTCTGTTGATTTGTCAGAACGCTCAACACCCTCCCCCCGAATTCAGCCCCGGAAAGCACTCCGGAAAGAATGTCCAGCAACAGGGTGACGGCCGATCCCTTCATGCCTCCGAAGGGGAGCATGACACCTTCCAAGGCCTCCTTCGGGTCTGTTGTGGGGTTGCCCTCCTTGTCCAGGGCCCAGCCGGCGGGTAGGGGCATGCCTTGCGACAGCGCCTGGCGCACCTTTTTACGGGCGCCTTCGCTGGTGGCCATGTCGATCACAAACGCAGGGGTCTTCAAGGTGGGCACGGCAACGGAGAGCGGATTGGTTCCCAGGAAGGGCTCCAAGGCCCCGAAGGGCGCAGCGGCGGCGGCGCCGTTGGATGTCACCAGGCCGATGCAGTCTCCGGGCAGCGCCAGCATGGAATAACAACTGGCCGCACCGAAGTGGTTGCTGCGCCGCACGACCGCCGCCCCCACCCCGAGTTGCCCGGCGGCTTCGACGGCGAGCATCATGGCCCGATGGGCCGCCACATGGCCCAGGCCGTTGTCGGCGTCCAGCCGGATCGTCCAGGGCAGGGGCCTTTCGACCGTGATATCGGGTCTGGGGTTGATCCGTCCCTGTTCCAGGCATTCGACATAACCGGCAAGGCACGGAAGCCCGTGGGTGTCGAAGCCGCGCAGGTGCGCGAAAACCAGGCAATCGGATACGATCTTCGCGTCGGGCGTCGGCACTTCCAACCGTTCAAGCACGGCGGCAACGAATCCCGAAAGATCTTGGGACTTGATAAGGACCGCCTCGGGCATACCGGACCTCCTGTCTTAAATTCCTATATCGTCTCTGAAAAGTCGGCTTCACCCGGCAAATGACCGGGTGATTAAAAAAGCACAATCGTACGTTAACATAGCAGGCCGAGGGCCTTCTCAATCCGCTCGAAGGCCTCTTTGATTTTGGGCTTGGCCGTAGCGAAGGAGACCCGGATATAGGGCGCCATCCCGAAGGGGGTTCCGGGGATGACGGCCACGCCGGCTTCGCTCAGAAGATAGCCGACCAATTCTTCGTCGTTTGAGATGACAGCGCCGCCCGGCGTTTTCTTGCCCATATACGCGCCGCAGGCGATGTAGCAGTAAAAGGCCCCTTGCGGGGGGGTGCAGCTCAGCCCGGGGATCCGGTTCGCCATCGCAACCACAAGGTCCCGCCGGTCCGTATACTCCGCATTGTGCACGGGGATGAAGGAGTGGTCTCCGGTCAGGGCCGTCACCGCGGCCCACTGGCAGAAGTGGGTGGCGCCGCTGGTGGATTGGGACTGGATCTTGAACATGGCCTTGATCAACTCTTCCGGGCCAACCCCGTAGCCCAGGCGCCAACCCGTCATGCAGTAGGCCTTCGAGAGGCCGTTGACCACGAGGAAACGGTCCTTCAAATCCGGGGCAATGTTTAAAAGGTTCAGGAACTTGATGCCGTCGTAGACCAGAAACTCGTAAACATCGTCGCTCAAAATCCAGACCTGGGGATGCCGCCGCAGTACGTCGGCAAGGGCGCGGAGCTCCTCGGCGCTGTAAACGGCGCCCGACGGATTGCCCGGGCTGTTCAGGAACAGCCATTTGGTCCTGGGGGTGATCGCTTTCTCCAATTCCTGCGCAGAAGGCTTGAATCCGTTTCCCTGGAGGGTGGGGATAAACACGGGGGTCGCCCGGCAGAGCTGCACGATGCCGGCGTAGGTCATCCAGTAGGGCGCCACCAACATGACCTCGTCGCCGGGATTCAGGGTGGCCGTCATGGCATTGTAGAGCACTTGCTTGCAACCGGCGCTGACGATGGTTTGGATGGGAGAATAATCGAGCGCGTTGTCGCGCTGGAGCTTCATGCAAATGGCCTCGCGGAGCTCCGGCAGGCCGATGACCGGCGGATATTTGGTTTTGTTGTCGCACAGGGCTTTGATGCACGCCATCTTGATATGGTCGGGGGTCGGGAAATCGGGTTCGCCCGCCGACAGCCGAATGATGTCCTTGCCCTGACGCTCCAGTTCCAGAGCCTTGGCCGACACCATCGAAACTTCGGATGCTTTTACCCTGGTTACATGTTCGGAAAGAATCGACATGGCCGCCCTCCTTGTCTCAGCGATTCGCCTGTTGTTGGCTGAACGGAAATCCGACTTTAGGCCATTTAGGCATCCACCCTATCAAAAAGCAAACTGAAAAAATTTATTGAAATTATAAGATTTTCTTATACTGTCGGTTTCGTTCCGTGTTCCGTAAGCATAAGGCCGTATGAATATCGACAAGACCCGGGAATGCAACTGAGGCGAGCTTTCAACCGTGATCGGCCGGTTTCACTTGCCGGACCACATCGATCACCGTGCCGTCCCGGTATTCCACGATCGCGATGATCCTCTCTTCAAATTGAGAACCTTGCGACACGCCGGTGATCTCTTCGGCCATTCGCTTGAGCTCTTCAACGGTCACCACCGGTAGACCTGCGCCGCGCAATCGAACGGCCAGATCCTGCCTTCGGGGATTGACGGCAATCCCGCCCTCCGTCACCAGGACGTCGATCGTCTCCCCCGGCGTCGTGACGGTCGTCACACGACCGACGACGCCGGGGTATTGCTTCCGGGCGAGTTTCGTCACGACCAGGGCCAGCCTGGCTCCGGCCGCCGTATCGGCGTGGCCGCCGGAGCCGCCCATCAGGATCCCGTTCGAACCGGTGGTCACGTTGACATTGAAGTCCGTATCGATCTCCGTGGCTCCCAGGATCATGACGTCGAGGTCATTCACGACAGCCCCTTTGTTGAGGGGGTTGGCGTACATCCCGATGGACATCCCTTGGTGGTGGCTGTTTTTCCGGAAGGATTCGACGGCCTTGAGGTCGAAGCACTGGGCGTCCAAGAGCGACCGGAAAAGCCCCTCCTCCAACATCTCGACGGCGTGGGCTGTGATGCCGCCGGATGCAAAACTGCCATGGATCTGATTTTTCTTCATCCGTTCCCGGATACAGGCCGCCACGGCCAGAGAGATCCCCCCCGCCCCGGTCTGGAAGGAAAAGCCGTCCTTCAGCAGACCGGAAGCCTCCATGACGTCGGCCGCCATGGCGGCGATCTTCAGCCCCACGGGATCCTCGGTTACCCGGGTGGTCCCCGAGACAATGCCCCGTACATCCCCGATGCTCTCCAAGGGGACAATGTAATCCACGAACTCCTGGTCGATCTCGATCGGGCAGGCGGGATAGGGAACGAGGTGGTCGGTCACGGCCACGGTCCTGGCGGCATAGCGGACATCGGTATGGGAGTAACCCATGACCCCGAAGGCCGACGGACCCTCTACGCCGTTCATGTTGCCGCAGACATCGCAGGCGGAGGCCGCAACGAAGGCGACGTCGATGGGCAGGTCCCCTGCCTCGATCGCCCGGACCCTGCCGCCGTGGGTATGCATGATCACCGGGTGCTTCAGGACGCCGTGGGAAACTGCCACAGCCACAGGACCTGAGATGTAATTCGTACGGAGTCCTGTCACCACCCCGGTTTCCATAAGCCCGACCAGTGGGGCGTGTACGGGAAAAACAGCCGTGGCGGCAACCTTCATCTCCTTGAGGCCGGCTTCGGCCACCGCCTCCAGGACCCGGTTCAGGACGTGATCGCCGTTTCGCAGGCAGTGATGGAAGGAGATTGTCATGCCGTCCCGCAGGCCGCAGGCCCGGATGGCCTCCCCGATCGAGCCCAGTACCTTGTTGAATCCGGGCCGGACGGGGGTGACTTTTACGGGCGCCCGGAGGATCTCTTTCACCTCGACGGCGGCCCCCGCAAACGGTCTGATCCGGCCGTAGCCTTCGATGAAATTCGGAATTTCCCGTCCGACGGCGTTGATCATCTTCGATTCCTTACGCAAGATGCCCCTCGGCCTTTTGGCGGCGATTACCCGCGATGCTCATGCTGCCCTTCCTGTCATTTATTTTTTCAGAGGGGGTATCGAAAAGCCGAGGGCGTGTCAAGCAGATTCAGAGGAAGGAGACTTTACCGGCGGTCTCAGCCGTCGGCACCACCGCGTCGCCGGGCGTCCGATCCTCCTTGACAAAGACCGGTCGCTCTGCAATCCTGCGCGAACATTGCCGGCCGGCAAGGCCTGAAACGGAGGGATATTCTTGGGATCGTTCGCCGCCTGGACAAAACGGGCGCACCTTTTGAAGCGGGAGACCTTCACCCTCTACCTGGCCTGCCGCCACCCCCGCGTCCCCTGGTATGCGAAGCTCCTCGCCCTGATCGTTGTCGCCTACGCCCTCTCCCCGATCGATCTCATCCCGGACTTCATCCCGGTTATCGGATACCTGGACGACCTGATCCTTATCCCGCTTGGGCTCATGCTCGTCATCCGTTTCATCCCCGCGGATGTTCTCGCGGAATGCCGCGCCAAATCGGAAAAAATCGTCGGAAGAGCAACCCGGGCGGGGAAAATCGCGGCCGGAGCGATCGTCGCAATCTGGATCCTCGCAGCGGCACTCATCCTCCGGCTGGTTCTCCGGGCGACTGCTTAGACCGCCCATCTCCCGGCGCACCGGAAACGCTTCATATTTCTTGACACCCGCACTACCTTTCCGGTAGTGTTCGGCCCACGTCAACGCCATTCCCCCAAACCAGAAAGGCAACCGCTATGAAGGACCAACAGAAAGACGAACACTGCCGCCGGATGTTTCAAGACCTCCTCCCGAACATTGCCGATTACGTGACCCGCTACGCCAAGGAGCGGCCGAAGGAGACGGCGATCATCGAACACAACACCGGCGAAGCGGTGACCTGGAAGAAGTTCGACACCTCCGTCTCCGCCTTTGCCGCCAAGCTGCTCTCCATCGGTCTCGTCAAAGGGGACATCGTCGCCACGAGCCTGCCGCTTCTGAAGGAACACGTCTATCTGATCTACGCCTGTTATCGCATCGGGGTGATTGTTGCCCCGCTGGATTTGCGCCTGAAGGCCAAGGAACTCATCACCTGTATGGAAAAGATGAAACCGAGGGCCTATTTCTTCCTGGGCAAGACGCCGGTCGTCGATTTCCGTCCCCTCATCCGGGAGGTGATGGCGGCCTGCCCCTACATCCGGCACTGGGTTCAGTTCCAGAAAGAGGCCGACCTGATCATGGAAGGCGCTGTGGGGGTCGCCGACTTCGTAAAGGATATCAAGAAGGTCTATCTCTTCAATCTCATTACGGGCCGTGTGAAAAAGGCCCGCCGTCTCGTCGGTAAGCGCGACGCCTGCCTGATCATCTTCACCACCGGCTCCACCGGCTCCCCGAAACCGGCGCTTCTCTGCCACGAGAACATCCTGATTCAGAATATCGCCCTGTGCGTGGGCTTCGAGCTTAAAACCTCCGACCGGATGCTGATCAACCTGCCCCCCTCCCACGTGGGCTGTACGACCGAGCAGTTGGGGACCGTCCTCTTCGGCGGCGGGGTTGCGGTTATCCTCCACATCTTCGATCCGAAACTCTCCCTGGAGGCGATCGAAAAGCACCGGACCTCCGTGATCGGCCAGATTCCGGCCCTGTTCAATATGGAATGGCGCCTCCCCGATTACGGAAAATACGACCTGAAGAGTCTCCGTTTCGCGATCTATGGCGGCCAGGCGGTCCCGCGGGAATTCCTCGTGAAGATGAAGGCGATGGCCCCCCGGATCGGGACGGGCCTCGGGCTCACGGAAACGGCCGGCTTCTGCACCTATACCAACGTGGACGCCGACGTGGACGAGCTGGCCCAGGGGATCGGCTACGACTCGCCACTCTGCCCGATCACGATCCGCGATTTCATGCGGGCGGACGGAACCGCCGGGGCGGAAAAACCGATGGGCGAGGTCGGAGAGATCTGCTTCTCCGGCCCCCAGGTCTTCCTCGGCTACCTGGGAGATCCGGAAAACACGGCCAAGACGATCTCCCGGGACGGCGTCTGCTACACGGGCGACGTCGGTTATTACGATGATAAAGGACTCCATTTCTCCGGCCGGGCGAAGCATGTCATCAAACCGAAGGGGTATCAGGTCTTCCCGGAAGATGTGGAGAGCCACATCCACGAGAAGCTCAAGGACCGGGCCGGCATGATTGCCATTGTCGGCGTCGAGCATGAGATCTTCAGCGAGGGGATCATGGCCTTCGTGGAGTGCCAGGAGGAAACGACGATCACCCCCGCGGAGGTGCTGGCTGCCTGCGGCGACATCTCCGCCTATTCGCGGCCATCGCATGTGGTGATCCTCAAGGCGGGCGAAATTCCGCTGAACCGCGTCGCGAAGACCGATTACCTCAACCTCCGGGAAAAGGCAACCGCCATCGTCCGGGAACTGCGTGCCGAAGGAAAATGGGACCGGGGGTAATCCAACCGCCGGCCTGCATCACCCTCCGTGCATTCGAGGGGAAAGACCATCAAGGTATCGGCTCCGGCAAAGGTTCCCTCAATATCCTGAGGCCCCGCCAAATATGGAGGCCAAACGAAGCGTTTCATCCTTCTCCGCTGTTCCCGATGATTAATCTAAGACACCGCATCTAAAAGATAAATCAAAACATCCGTTCCCATTTAGGCTATTGGCAGGCCATTTGCTATGGTGTTTCCTGTCAGCCTGTTGCTCATCTCGCCCCTCAGGCAAGGTCTCATCATTTTTGGAGGGCGGGGGATAACGTAATGGAGGGCGATGATGTGTTTAAGGAGATGAGAAAAGGAGGGGGCGATGAAGAGAATCCTGATGTTGGCGATTGTTTTGGTGGTGATGATGGTATCGATTGGAGGATGTTGGGTAGGGTGGGATCGAGACGGCAGGGACGGAAGAGGTAGAGGACATGACGGGTATAGAGGTCATGACAGGGATCAAAGGCATGATCAACGACGTTGAGAAAATGAGGAGCAAAGCACGGCTCTAAAACGCGAAAGTTGCGAATGGGGTTGATAACCTCTGGGTGCTTTCAAACGCTATAAATTAAACTTACCAAGGAGATAAACCATGAAACGAAAATCGGATCAAGTTGCTTTTCCCGGGACACTCGTTGTGATGGTGGCGTTTCTGGCCGCTGTCTTTTTCGCCTATGCAAATCTTTCTTTTGCTGCCGCAGCCCAAAAGAAAGCGTCGGCAGCGGTTAGAACCTCTGCGGTCGATTATACCGAGGTCCAGATCAAACAGCTTCAAGGCGCACTCAATATCACCGAGTCCCAGAAAGGATTGTGGAACAACTTTACCCAGGCGATGCGGGAAAACGCGAAAGACATGGACGCCTTTACCAAAGAAAGGACTGAAACCGCCAAGACCATGAACAGTGTCGAGCGGATGAAATTCCACAGTCAAATTACCAAAACCCAGTTGGATCAACTGGAGAAGCTCATCCCGCCTTTCGAGGCGTTCTATGCCAGCATGTCGGATCAACAGAAGAATATTACCGATATCATATTCCGCACGGGGAGACATGGAAAGTCCAAGAGGAAATAATTGGCAATATGAAACAATTAAGGATTGAAACCAAACCGCAGATGGGAATCGATCCAGGAATGGAGTGTCTTTATGAAAACATCAAGTACATGGAATTTAAGATCCATTGTGAACAAGATGATGATGGGGCTTGTTCTGGCCGCAATGGTCGGCGTCATAGACGCGACGCCGGTCCTCGGCAGAGATGACCAACGGATCGCAAGAAATGACCGCGGCCGTGACGCGCCGCGAGAACGTGTGTATCACCGCGACAACAGAGGGCGGGAGTATTACCGCGACCGCAACGGCAAGCGCTTTTATCGGTCTTACGGCTACAGGAGACAGGTTTATGTCCCGCCGCCGGTCGTCTATGCCCCGCCGCCGCCGCCGGGCATCAGTATCTTCTTCCCGCCCCTCTTTTTTCATCCCTGGGGGGATTGAGGGAAGTTGATAGGGTTCAAGCTAAAATGTGAGGAGCGTAAATAAGAGGAGCGTAAATAAGAGGATGACCCTTGGGTGATCCAAGTCCAGGATCCAACGGATGATATGATCACGGTCAACCAAAATATGAAGGGGAATTTTTTATGATAAGAATAGGCTATGGATTGATTTCGTTGATGTTTTTCACGCTGTTCACCGGTTGCGCGATATTCCAGCCGGCGGATCTTAACCCCCGGATTCAATCCGGGCAAATTGTTCAGAAGACGGACAATGTCATTGTCCTCTTTGACAAATCGGCTTCCATGGGTCAGTTGCACGGCAAGCCGATGGTCAATGAAGCCACGCGCCTGATGCATGCGAAAGATGCTACGAGGAACATGATCGCGACGATCCCGGAAATCAAACTGAACACCGGGCTCAGAACTTTCTGGGGTGAAGAGACGGCTCTGGTCTATGGCATGAAACCGCTCGTTAAAGATGAATATACGAAGGCAATCAACTGGATGGGTTTGCCGTACGGCAGAACGCCGATGGCAAATGCGATTACCGCGGCAGGCAGTGATCTCCGGGGGGCGAAGGGTAATTCGGCCATGATCATTGTCAGTGATTTTTCTGAAGTTCCGGGTGTCGATGACATCCGGCCCGAAGCGGTCATGGCGGCCATTACCCAAGTGAACGCAGAGTACGGCGACAGGCTCTGCGTGTATGCCGTTCAGATAGGGTACACTCTCAATGGAAAAGAACTTTCAGAACAGATTGTGCAGAACGTTGAAGGCGGATACACCGTCAATGCGGATAAACTGGCCACCCCGGCAGCCATGGCGGCTTTCGTGGATAAGGTGATCTCGGGAGATTGTTCCCGTTATCGACAGTTGGCTGCAAAGCCGGAGGAGAAGGTCGTGATCCTCGCGACGGAGCCGAAGGTCGAGGAGAAGGTTTTTGCCGCGGTGTCGGCGGCGAAGGCTGGAGAGAAGGCGGTTGCCGCGGTGTCGGCGGCGAAGGCCGAAGAAAAGGTTATTATCCTGGCTTTCGAGGATATCCATTTTGATTTCGATAAGTCAACCCTGAAGCCGGAAGCGCGGATGATCCTGAAAAGGAATATCCAGCTTCTCAAAGACAACCCCCAAGCCAAAGTCCGGATTGCAGGGTACACCTCTGCTTCCGGCACGGTCGCCTACAACCAGGCGTTGAGCGAAAGAAGGGCAAATGCCGTTCATGAATACCTCTTGGGCGAAGGCGGCATTACACGGGACAGGCTTTCCACCATCGGCTATGGCGAGGCAGACCCGGCCATGTACGAGGCCGCGCCGAAGGAGCTTTATTCAAAGGAAGCCAAGGCAAACATGAGAGTTCTTTTTGAAATTGTCGTGAAATAGGAGCACGAAAGCAGGGGTCCGGTAAGATGTTCTGCATCGATCCGGACCCCTCTGCGTTTGAAAAACCGTCCGCGAGAAAGGGGGCAATGCGATGCGCAACTTCAAATTTGCAGAACTTTTTCTGGCTGTGTTTCTTCCATGGATTAGATCAATGCCGACCATATCATCGGTCTTCCGCTGAGCTACCGGAACGGTCCCTGGTCGGCGCGGGCGCTCCTCTTTCACCAGTCCTCCCACCTGGGGTACGGGTTCCTTCTCCAGCCACAGAGACCGGAGCTGAAGGCAACGCGCATGAACTTAAGCTTCGAGACCATCGAACTGCTCGGCGCCTGGGAATGGGACAATCAAATTTTATTTGATTTTATAAACATTATCTGTAGAATTAGTACATTCGGAGAACGAAGATTCAAAATCCGAGAGCGATCAGGCGAGGGGTGAGGTATTTCTTCAAACTTGCAAAGGTATCGGGAGACGATGATGGTTCAAAAAAAGCGGATGGTTCATGTTTTTGAAAAATGCCCGACGGGCATCAGGGGCCTCGATGAGATTACGAAGGGAGGGCTTCCGAAAGGCCGGCCGACCCTGATCTGCGGCTGTGCGGGTTCCGGCAAGACACTCTTCGCCATGGAGTTTCTCATGCGGGGCGCCAGGGATTACGGGGAACCCGGGGTCTTCATGTCCTTCGAGGAGATGCCGGACGATCTGGCGAAGAACTTCATCTCCCTGGGTTTCGATCTCCCGGGCATGGAGTCCCGCGGTCTCATCGCAACGGATCACGTCCGCATCACGCGAAGCGAGATTGAGGAGACGGGCGAGTACGACCTGGAAGGACTGTTCATCCGCCTGGGGAACGCCATTGATTCCATCGGAGCAAAGCGGGTTGTCCTGGATACCATCGAAGCCCTTTTCTCCGAGCTGCCCAATGCCACGATCCTCCGGGCGGAACTTCGCCGGCTTTTTCACTGGTTGAAAGACCGCGGGGTGACGGCGATCGTCACGGGTGAAAGCGGCGACAAAACCCTGACACGCTACGGGCTCGAGGAATACGTCGCCGATTGCGTGATCCTCCTCGACTTCCGCATCGTGGAGCAAATTTCCACCCGCCGCCTGCGGATTGTCAAGTACCGCGGCTCGTCGCACGGCGCCGATGAGTATCCCTTCCTGATCGACGAGCGGGGCATCTCTATCCTGCCCATCACTTCCCTGGGACTCGACTACCCCGTTTCCACGGACCGCATCTCTACGGGCGTCCCCAAGCTGGATGCCATGCTGGGCGGGAAGGGGTTCTACCGGGGCAGCACCATCCTCGTCTCCGGTACGGCAGGCACGGGCAAGACCAGTTTGTCGGCGACCTTTGCCGAAGCCGCCTGCCGGCGGGGCGAGCGCTGCCTCTATTTTGCCTTCGAGGAGTCTCCCCGGCAGATCATCCGGAACATGGCTTCCATCGGCATGGATCTCGGCCGGTGGGTGAAGAAGGGGCTTCTCATGTTTCATTCAGCCCGGCCTTCGCTTTACGGCCTGGAGATGCATCTGGTCACCTTCCACAAGGTGATCGAGGCGTTCAATCCCCAGGTTTTCATCGTGGACCCCATCAGCAACCTGATCAACGCGGGAACCGCATCGGAGGTCAAATCCATCCTCACGCGCCTGATCGACTATTTGAAGATGAACAAGATCTCCACGTTCCTGACGGACCTCACCCATTATGGGAACAGCCTTGAACGCACGAGTGAAGAGATCTCTTCGCTGATCGATACGTGGCTTCTGCTTCGGGATATCGAACTCAAGGGGGAACGCAACCGGGGTCTCTACATCTTGAAATCCCGCGGCATGGTCCACTCCAATCAGATTCAGGAGTTTCTGCTCACAGACAAGGGCATCGACCTGATCGATATCTATACCGGTTCCGGCGAGGTATTGACCGGCAGCGCCCGGGCGGCCCAGGATTCCGAGGAAAAGGCCGCTGAAGTGATGTGCCGTCGTGAAGCGGATCGGAGATTCCGCGAACAGGAGCGCAAGCGCAAGGCCCTGGAAGCGAAGATCGCAGCCCTCCGCGCCGAGTTCGATGCGGAATCGGAAGAGCTGCATCTGCTGACGCAAGAGGAGCGGAACAGACAAGCTGCCCTGACCCGGGATCGCTTGAGAATGGCGCATCTGCGCAAAGAGAAACTTTCAACTCCGCAGGCGAATCGCTCGAAAAGGACGAAGGGAAGGAAGGTAAAATGATGGCTGCCTCACCGGGAAAGGGAAAGAAAGCAAAAACCGCTCCAACGGAAGAAATCTGGAATCTCCGGTTATACGTAGCCGGTCAGACCTCGAAATCGATTACGGCCTTTGCCAATTTAAAGAAGATCTGCGAAGAGCACCTCGCGGGGAAATATCGCATAGAAGTGATCGATCTTTTAAAGAATCCCCAGCTTGCCAAAGGGGACCAGATTATCGCCATACCGACACTGGTCAGGAAGCTGCCCGAACCGCTGAAAAAGATTATCGGAGATCTGGCCAACACCGAGCGCGTGCTGGTGGGACTCGACATTCGTCCTGCCTCGTCATGATAAAAACCATTTTGGTGTAACCGCGATGGAGAGGAAAAGAAGAAAAACGAGCACTGAGGAATTCGAAAAAGCGGCGGCGGAGCGGGATGAGGCAAAGTATGTTCTCCGGCTGTATGTCACCGGGATGACCTCAAAATCAACCCGGACCATTGCCAATGTCCAGAAACTGTGTGAAAAGCACCTGACGGGCCGCTACGAACTCGACGTAATCGATATCTATCAGCAGCTCAAGCTCGCCCAGA
This sequence comes from Syntrophaceae bacterium UBA6109, assembly GCA_002428445.1. The sequence continues at coordinate 33,865 of DIWJ01000030.1, read as the reverse complement.
CAGAGGAGATTATCGCCACCCCAACGCTCATCAAGAAACTCCCCCTGCCGCTCCGGAAGCTCATCGGCGACATGTCGGATACGGAAAGATTTCTGGTCGGCATCGGTCTGAAACCCAAGAGTCTGAAACCGAAGAGTATGAATCCATGAACCCATCGGACAAGAAACGCCGGCAGCTTTTGGATGAGTTGCGGGAACTTACCGCGCGGTTGATGGAAGCCGAGGAAACGCTGCATGCGATCCGGAGCGGCGAGGTGGATGGTCTCGTTGTTGAAACGGCGCAAGGAGAGCGGGTCTTCACCCTGTCGGGCGCCGATCATCCTTACCGGGTTATGGTCGAAACGATGAACGAAGGGGCTGTCACGCTGACCTCCGACGGCACGATTCTTTTCTGTAACCAACGGTTTGCCGAGATCGTTCAGGGACCTCTGGAAAGAGTGATCGGATCTTCAATCCAACAGTACATTTCATCCACCGACCTCCCATTATTCGGGGCATTGATGGAGCGGGGCTTACAGGGGAACGGCAAGCTGGAGATGGCCTTACAGACCGGAGGCGGCGTTTCCGCGCCGGTTTTTCTTTCCATCAGCGCCCTTCAACACACGGATATGCCCGGTGCGGCGTGCATGGTGGTGACCGACCTGACCGAGCAAAAGCGCAATGATGAGATCTTGGCGGAGGGAAAACTGACCACGCAAATCTTCAATCAGGCTGCGGAAATATTCGTCCTTTGCGACCGTCAGGGCCGTATCCTCCGTGTCAGCCAGTCGACCCAGCGGCTCTTCGGCAAAAGCCCCGTCTTGCAGACCTTTGACGAGACCTTTCATCTCCTCTATCCAAACGGGACGCCCTTTGTCCTTCTGTCTGCCATGGGCGACCAATTCCTCGACGGGGTGGAGGTCGTTTTCAAGCGAAAGGAGAATCGGGTCTTTTCCTTTCTTTTGAGTGCAAATGCGCTGGTTACTTCTGAAGGCGTCATCGGCATAGTCGTCGTCATGGTGGACTTGACCAAGCGCAAGCGGATTGAGGAGACGCTGCAGAAGGCGCATGATGAGTTGGAGAGGCGGGTGGAGGAGCGAACGGTCGAACTTCAGACGGCGCTTTCGGAGATTAAGGCCATGAAAGATCAGCTCGAGGCGGAGAACGTCTACTTTCGCCAAGAGCACAAGATGAAGCATCGGTTTGAGAATATTCTCGGGCAGAGCGACGGTCTCAAGTATGTTCTCTATCGCGCGGAACAGGTTGCGCCGGGGGACACGACGGTCCTCATCTTCGGGGAGACCGGAACGGGGAAGGAACTGATTGCTTTTGCCATCCATGCCATGAGTCCCCGCAGGGAGCGGTCCTTGATCACGGTGAACTGCGCCGCCCTGCCGGGCAATTTGATTGAGAGCGAGTTGTTCGGTCGGGAGAAGGGGGCGTTTACCGGGGCGGATACCCGTCAGATCGGCCGGTTCGAGATCGCCCATGGTTCCACCCTTTGCCTGGACGAGATCGGGGAGCTGCCGCTGGAGTTGCAGGCGAAGCTGCTCCGGGTGATCCAGCACGGGGAGTTTGAGCGCTTGGGCTCCTCTCAGACGATCAAGGTCGATGTGCGGATCATCGCCACGACCAATCGCGACCTCGAGGAGGAGGTGCGCAAGGGGCGGTTTCGGCAGGACCTTTACTATCGGCTCAACGTCTTTCCGATCACGGTTCCGCCGTTGCGGCAGCGCAAGGAGGACATCCCGCTGATGGTCCAAGCCTTCATGGAGCGGTATTCCCGGAAAATGGGGAAACAGATCACGTCGATCCAGAAGGGGACGCTGAAGGCGCTGCAGGATTATTCGTGGCCCGGGAATGTCCGGGAGCTGGAAAGCATCATTGAACGGGCTGTGATCTTGTGCCCCGGGCCGGTGTTGCAGCTCGCGGATAAACTGGAGATTTCATCTCCGTCCGTTTCCTCCGCCGTGGGGACCCTGGAAGAGGCGGAGCGGAACCAGATTCTGAAGGTCTTTTCGGAGACCCAATGGCGCATCGAGGGGAAGGACGGGGCCGCGGCGATTCTGGGTCTCCACCCGAGCACCTTGAGGGCGAGAATGCACAAGCTCGGAATCATCCGATCGAAGACAAAAGAACGAGATTAGTCTATCTCCCTTCCCTCAGTCATCCCTCAATATACTGAGGTTCCGCCAAATATTGAGGGCAACGAGATCATTTCATCCTTTTCCGCCGTCCTCTCCTCTTCGTGTAATTAACTGTTATTATAGCATTAATACTGATTTCTGATTTTGCTTCAGCCATTGGCAAGTCATTTGCTATTGTTATTTTTCGATCCCAGTCATTTCACCCCAAAGCACGGTCTGATCGTTTTGACGGGATCGGGGATTACGGGAATTACACCGTAAAGGGCTATAAACGTTTTATTTTACAATGAGAAAGGGGGAAATAACGATGAAAATGAAGCTGTTTTTTGCTCTGCTTATCATGTGCCTGCTTGGGGGCTTTGTATCATCCGCTTTTGCAGCCAGCACAATGAAGCGAGTCGGTGTAAATCCTTTTTACCGTCCGCCGTTGACGTCCGAGGCCGACCTTGCAGCGCTGGTAAAAAGCCGAAACAGCCATATAAGAACCGGCTTTACGAAGGCAGGTTATCCTGATCTATACCCAGCTTTTTCCGTGCAATTTCCCTCCGCGACCATCGATTCAATAAAGGTTTTGCCCGGAGAGAAATTTCAGTGGATGCTATTCAGAAAGAAGGGTAGCGGGCCGGTCATCGTTGCCAAAGATGTGACCTGGGGAGGCGCCGGGCCATTGGACGCCTACCGCTTTTACATCGACAGCAACGGCAAGCGTCATGAGTTTGTCGTCCTGAATGCGTGCGGCAACCTTTCGCTGAGAAACATTGCCGAGATTCCTGCACCGATGCCTGCCGTCCCGGAAAAAGCTGCGGTTGTACCTGCTCCCGCGCCCCCGGAACCTGCGCCTCTTGCGCCGATGCCAGCCCCGGTGGCCGCACCTCCTGCGCCGGTGCCCGCCCCGGAACCCGCACCCCCGGCGCCGATGCCAGCCGCCAAGGAAATAGCGCCGGCCGCTTCCGTGGCAGCGGTATCCGCTGCCAAATGTCCATTGGTCGTAGATGCCGGTTTTTACCGTCAGAATGATCCTGCAAGCTACCTGTTTGCCCGCGTGGGCTACGAAATACCTCTGGTCGACAAGCTTAGTTTCATCGGTTTTGTGGGAGGGTCCTTTCGTATCGCCGGTGAGGATGGTGGAAGCGCCTTCATCGCCGATGCCATGCTGGATTACCATTGGTGGAACAGACTGTCCTTCGGCTTGGGCGCCGGGTACTGGTCCGGTGACGGCGGCCACGTGGATGCAATTGCAAACCTGGGCTTCTTGCTCTTTGGAAACCGGGACACCTTTAATGGAACGCTTTTTATTGAAGGACGTTCCGCGATCGATGAGATGGACAAAATATCGGATCAGGGCCGCTTCGGCCTGGGCATGAGATTCAGGTTCTAGTTTTAGGAATGCCCGTCTATTGTGTAGTCGGATAACTTTTATTCTTGAAGAGTAATTTCTCCTGAGTAAACCTCCGGCTCTGCCGGGGGTTTACTCACAGAGTTCGGCAGTTACAGGAAGAGAAGGATTGAGATCTTGAAGGATGAAAAAAAATCTTGTTCGCAAAATCCGTTTCATCCGCTTCGTAACCCTGCGTTGGAAGATGGGTATCGTGAGCATGCTGGTTTGCACGGCAGTCATCACTGCCGTTATTGTTGCCGTCGGATTTCATCACCTCTATTTTGACCGAACCAACCTTCCCGACATCGGACCATTCGCCCGGTTTGAGTTTCCGGCGATCGGCTGCGTCTACGATGCAAACAACCAGTCGCTGATTGAGATGGCAAGAGAGTACCGGCGGAATATTAAGTATGATGATATGCCGCCCATTGTTCTGGCCGCGATTCTCGCCGCCGAAGACAAGAACTTCTTTTCACACAACGGGGTGGACTATTCGACAATTCCTCGCGTATTGAGCAAAGTGCGGATCGGCGCCTTGGTGTCGCACCTAACAAGGTCGGCGGGACAAGAGGAAATGAATAGCGGCGGCATTTTTCCGCAAGGCGGCTCGACCATCACGCAACAAATTGTCCGCGGTCATTTTCTTCAAAAGCTAACGGCTCAGGAAAACAGCAAGCCGCTTTTGCATGGGGCGCTTCTGCTTCGCGGACTGTCTTCCGTGATTGGCCCGCGAAGCGTCAACAAGCTGTTTCGGAAGCTGGAGGAAATGAGACTATCGTTGTGGGTTGAGGAAGAGATGCGGAAGCGCTTCGGTTCTAAGCGCCGAGCCAAGGAAGAAATTCTGGCTCGATACGCCAGCTTTGTTTACACGGGCAACGGTCAGTACGGAATTGCGAGGGCGGCTGAATACTACCTTGGGCGACCTATCGACACGTTCACCCTGGAGGATGCGGATAAGGCAGCGCTGCTGGCAGGCATCGCAAAATCGCCTCGCATCTATGCTCCCAGCGGAAAAGAAACCACGAAAATCTTGCACCGAAGAAATCAAATCCTGGCGCTGATGGCCGTGAACGGTTTTCTCTCTCGGGATAGGCTGAGAGCGGCTGAACGGCATCCGATTCAGGTCGTCGTGAGGCACAAGGACAAAATGCTCCCGGCTCCCGCGATCGTTGAAAATGTCTTGCAGGAGCTCAAGGCAAACGGCGCCGGCATCGGCATTGAAGACCTTCTGCAGGGACGTATCCACGTTTATTCAACAGTGGACGCCCGCATGCAGCGAATCATGAATGAGGCGCTGGAGCGCGGCCTCGAAAGTTATGAAAAACGACACCCCCGTTCCAAAGGGCTCATCCAGGGATCAGTCATCGTGCTGAGGAACCGCGATGCGGGGATCCTCGCCGAGACCGGTGGCCGTCGGTTCTACAAAGGTCGCTCCGCATCGTATAGTGATTTTAACCGCGTCACGCAATCCCTGCGGCAACCCGGGTCCGCAATGAAGCCCTTTGTCTATCTTGCTGCTTTTCGGCGGGGGAAATTTACCCTTGACTCAATGGTTCCCGACGAACCGATCGAGATTTCCGATGGTGGGCCGGAAAGTACGAAATGGATCTCAAACTACGATGGTCAATTCAAGGGTGTGATCCCCCTCCGCGAGGCGCTGGCGGAATCCAGAAACGCCGTCGCGATTTGGGTTACAGAGCAAATCGGAATTGATAGCGTCCTACAGGTGTCAAAGAGCATGGGGGTCAAGACGCCGTTGAAGGCCTATGCGTCGACAGCGTTGGGCGCCTCCGAAGTGACGTTACTGGAACTCGCCAATGCATACCGCACCATGGCATCGGGCATCGTTGCGCAGCCGCATGTGATCCGGAGGATCCTCCTCGATTCGGGCCAGGTAGCGACCGAATACGAATCGGGAGAGGCTCCGGTCGATCTTGACGACGGCGTTCTTGCGCTCATTCAGGAAGGTCTGCGCGGTGTCGTGCGTATTCCAGGCGGCACGGCTCATGCGCTCGACGTCAGCGGGTTTCCGATTGCCGTTATGGGAAAGACAGGGACGACAAATGAGTTCCGGGATGCGCTTTTCATCGGCTCTACTTATGGGCTCGAAGGAATCACGATCGCCGTCAGAATCGGTTTTGACGACAACCGTTCCCTCGGCGCCAAAGAAACCGGCGGCAGAGTCGCGCTGCCGGTGTTCAGAGAAATCATGCTCAGGGCGTACCGCGATAAGCTATTGGGCCCCGTGCCGAACTTCCCGTCGGAAATGGAGCAGAACATTAAGGCTTATCTGAATGGTGACCGGCATAGCGGGCAGTGGAATGATCTATGACCGCAAATAGCAGGAAAGGAGGAAAAATATGGGGACGATACTGATCGTTATTCTTATTCTCGTCTTAGTCGGCGCACTACCCACCTGGCCTCACAGTAAAAAATGGGGATACTATCCCAGCGGCGGAATCGGATTGGTTCTTCTGATTGTGCTTATCCTGCTCCTGATGGGGCGGATCTGAGGCGGCTTTACAGAATGCCGGCTCTGCGTTGGCCGGTGTTGCAGTGTCTCTACGGGTAATGTGTATGAACAATCAAACCAGATGAACTTGAAGGTTGAAGACAAGATGTAACGTCGGCAAACATGCAAATAGAGAAAAAGGAGAGGCAAAGCCATGTCAAATCAGATCGGAGGTTTCATGAAAGGTATTATTGTTGGGGGCGTCATTGGCGCCGTGATCGCTCTTCTCTATGCACCGCAAAGCGGTCGAAAGACACGGGAGGATATCAACAGAAAGGCGGAGAAATTGCTGACGAAGGCCAAAGAGGAATACGAGGCGGCGTTGAAAAAGAGCAGCAAGGCCTATGAATCGGCGGTCAAGCAGTTGAAGCACCTGGAGTCTTCCACGAAGGAGAAGGTCGGCGAAATGGAGGAAAAGGTGGATGAGTTGGCTGAACTGGGGAAAGAAGCGTTTCAGGACACCAAGGGCCGCCTGACGAAAGCTGTGAATACGGCCGTTCATGCCTTCAAGTAGAAACCGGGAATGATGTTCGTTAAGGAGGGTACTCATGAGGAAATACGTTCAAAGCGTCGTCAAAGTATTGGTGATGATCGTCCTGATGGTTGGGCTGTCCGGCTGCACAAAAGAAGGCCCGGTCGAGAAAGCCGGCAAGAAAATCGATAAGGCGGTAGAAAAAGCCGGAGACCAGATCGAAAAGGCGGGTGAGAAAGTTCAGGACGCCGTAAGAGACACCCAAAAATAAGAGCCTTGGCAAAGTGCGCCAGTTGAAGCTCAGACAATTCATCCGGTGACGAAGGGATTGGTCACGGCAGCGTAAAAGTGTAAAAAGTGATCATGAATGGAGAACAAACATTCGGTCGACGCGAACGGTATCCGGCATTCGGGCGGGCCGGATGAATCCTGTGGTGGTTTTTGTCGGGGTGCTGTTTGGGGGCTGGTTATGGGGTGTGTGTGATTTACGGCTGGGTGTGCCCATCTCTCAAGGTTCCCTCAACATTTTGAGGCACCACCAAATATTGAGGCCAAACGAGTCATTTTATGCTTCACACGATTCTCTCCGATCAACCCAATGAGCTGTTATTAAAGGATGAATCTATTTTTTACTTTCCTTTCGGTTATTGGCAGGCCATTTGCATTTGGTGCTTCGGCAGGTAAACAAATAACAGGTTGGCATGCCGGATCTCGGATCAAGTCCGGGGCGGACTTTAGTCCGGCATCCAATCTTCCCTGTCATTCCCACTTTCGGGCATTACAGGACAGACATTAATCGTTGCCGGAGGAGTAATTTTCATGATCCTCGTAATCACACGAATGACGGTCTTTTCCGAGAAGCGCATGGAATTGTCGCAGACGATTGCTTCGCTGTCCGAATCCATAAGGATGGAGAAGGGATGCCGGCGTTGCGACTTCTGCCAGAGTGTCGAGGATGAAAATCGACTCTTTCTTCTTGAAGAATGGGATACCGAAAGGAACCTGAAGAAGCACCTGAAATCGGACCATTTCCGGGTGCTCCGGGGGGCGATGAATCTTCTCAAAGAGCCCTATGCAAGGGAATTCCATACCATTTTCCACCCAACAGAACTGGAGGAAATCAATGGATAAATCGCTTTTTACAAAATGTCTTCGTTGTGGGGGCGCCTTGCTTTATGACAAGTTTTATGGTCCCGATGAACAGTTTTGGGGATGGAAATGTTTGATCTGCGGGGAGATTATTGATCCGGTCATTCTGGCGAACAGGCAATTGATGAGATCGGGCCAGGAGATCAACGTCCGCAGGGCAGCGAGGTAAAAAGGCGGGATGCAAACAGGGTTTGGGAAAACGCATCATCCCTTCATCAGAGCCCATGAATGAAGGAAATATCGGCTCATGCTGAGCTGAGAAAGGAGGCCAGGCGCCATGCAAATCGCTTTAACGCCACAGCCTGTGGTTGCTATCATCGCGGGAATCTTGATTCTCTTTGTCCCGAGACTGTTGAGTTATATCGTTGCCATTTATCTTATTGTGACCGGCATTCTCGGGTTGATCCGCTGATGGGTCCGCGAATCTTCCGGCTCTGGTCAATGATCGCCTCGGCGGCCGGGGGAATGATGGGATATCGCTCACCGTAGATCATGGGGGTTATCTCCCCGACGTGAGTGAAAAAAAGGGAAGAAAAGTTGAATGAATATGGCAGAGCGGGAAAAACCGCATCGACGGATGATGTGGTTGCGCAGAAGGTGAAGACAATGAAGAGATGGATGGAATTGCTGGTGTGTTTGTTTATTGCCGCGTTGGCGATGGTTCCGTCGTCCTCGGCTGCAGACGAGCCGGCCATGGTGGTCGGCCGCATATTTCATATTGAAGGAGACCTGCTCCGATATATTCCTGAAGAGAACGACTGGGTGGCCGTGGTCAGGGACGCACCCTTCGGCACAGAGGATACCTTCTTTTCGGGAAGCCGGGGGACGGCGGAGCTGATCGTCCCCAACGGGACCTGGATCAGGATCGGGAACAGCACGCAGATCCAGTTCATCGCCCTGGACTCAGACCTGGCCGAAATGGACGTGGCTTCGGGCATGGCACGGTTCTACAACAAAAGCTCCGACATGGTCATCAGGGTCACGAGTCCCTTCGGGTATGTCCTCGCCTATCCCGGCACGGTCTTCGACTTCTACGTGGGCGACGATTCCGTCGAAACGGTCGCGATCCAGGGGAGAGTGAGTTTCGTCCACTCGGCGACGCAAGCCAAATATGATGTGGCGGCCGGATTCCCGTCGATCCTCGCTGACGAGCGGCAAGTGTCGTATGGTGAGGGAACCGTCGATCCCGGCTGGAACCGGTGGAACACGGTCCGGGAAAACTTTTGGGCGGCGAAAGCCAGGGTGAGGGGACGGTCGTTCGAATATCTTCCGCCCAGTCTCCGAGACCAGGCGTATGCCCTTGAAGAGAATGGAAGCTGGGAGAGGATCCCCTATGAAGGTTCGGAGCGCTGGTTCTGGCGGCCAAGAGTTGCTGTAGGCTGGTCGCCTTTCACTGTGGGCCGCTGGACCGACTGGTATGGGGACCAGACCTGGATCCCGGCGGAGCCCTTCGGTTACGTCACCCACCATTACGGAAACTGGATCTACGCGCGGAATTACTGGTACTGGGCCCCGCCTGTGGTAAGCGTGCGCGTCGGGTTCCCCCTCCTCGACGTGGGCTTCTACTGGTATCCCGGAAGGGTTTCCTGGATTCACACGGGATCCTATGTGGGATGGGTGCCTCTGGCGCCGCGCGAGACGTACTACAGCCACCGCAACTGGGGAGGCCCTCATGCGGTGGTTGTGAACAATGTCAACATCAACCAGATCAACATCAACATTGGGAATTATGCCTACGTAAACCGTGCCATCGTGGTTGACCAGAACAATTTCCATCGTGTGAACAATTACACGAAGGTCCGGGTGAGCAACATCAAGCCTGCCACGCTCGTCAACAACTACCGTGCGGCGCCGATTGTCAACAACACGGTGATCAACAATTACACGACGAGCAAGCAGCGGTACAACTACACAAACGCAAAGGTAAACGAGAAGCCTCACAACACCGTGATCAAGCGGATCCAACAGAATGAGACAATCATTCGTGAGGGAAAGAAAGAAAGAGGTTCCGCGGTCCAGGAACGGGTGAAGAGCGTCCCGGAGGGGAAGGTCAACCGCGAGGCCCGGATCGAAGCGCCGAAGGTCACGAACTATATTGTGCCCGCAGGCGAAGTGAACCGGCCGAAATCGGAAGTAAAGCTTCTGCAAAAGGAAATCAAGAATCGCGGAGAGGGAAAAGCGGGAGCCCGTTCCGGGGTGGCTCCCAAGACCGAGCAGAAGCCTGCGCAGCCCGTGGCACGACCAGAGCGTGTTGCGCCGGCAAAAGCGACCCGCGAGGAGAAGCCCAAGCAATCCACACGACCGGAGCGCGTGGCTCCCGAAAAACCGGTTCAGCCTGCGCAGCCCGCAGTGCAACCGGAGCGTGTTGCGCCGGCAAAAGTGACCCGCGAGGAGAAGCCCAAACAACCCGCAGGACCGGAGCGTGTGGCTCCCGTAAAACCTCCTCAGCCTTCTCAGCCCGCGGCACGACCGGAACGTGTTGCGCCGGCAAAAGCGGCTCAACAGGAGAAGCCCAAACAACCCGCAGGACCGGAGCGCGCAGCCCCCGCTAAAAAGGCTCAGCCCTCTCAGCCCGCGGCACGACCGGAGCGCGTCGCGCCGACAAAAGCGAAAGAGACGGTCAAGCCGCCCCAAAGAGAGGCGGTAGAGAAACCGAGGGAGCAGAAACCCGTCGAAAAACAAGTTGAAAAACCGAAGGGAGCGAAGCCTTCTGAAGAGGATTTGGAAAAGCGAAGCGAGCGGAAGCCTCCCGAGAAAGAAGGGAAAAAGCCGAAAGAGTAAATCCTTCTACTTCTTCCCAAAGACCGCGGCGAACGGGTTATTGAACGGGACCTTCTCGCTGTGAGGTTTCCCCGGTTGCGGCCGACCTCGGCCGGACTTCTCCCGTTGCCTCCCATGTTCCTGCCGTTCCTGCGGCGGTTTCCCCGGCGTGATTTTCGGCCGGGGTCCTTCCCCGGCGGGCCGGTTCTCCAGGTTCTCTTTTTTCTCGGTCGGATGGGCCGGTTTTCCGCCCGCCGCCGGCTGCTTTTTCAACGTCAATGAGATCCGCTTCCGCTCCAGGTCCACGGCGAGGACGGTCACTTCGATGGCCTGGCGGACCTTCAGCACCTCGCCCGGGTCTTTCACGAACTTATCGGCGATCTGACTCAGGTGGACCAGGCCGTCCTGGTGGACGCCGATATCCACAAAGGCGCCGAAGGCGGTCAGGTTCGTCACGATCCCGGGAAGCTTCATCCCCGTCTGCAAGTCCTCGATCTTCTCGATCCCCTCGGCGAACCGGAAGACCTCGAACCGCTCCCGGGGGTCGCGTCCCGGCCGGTCCAGCTCGGCGAGGATGTCGTTCAGGGTCGGGAGGCCGACCTCGTCCGTGACGTACCGGGTCGGATCGATCCGCTTCCGGAGCGCCTCGTCGCGCATCAGGTCGGCGATCGAGCAGTTCAGGTCTTCCGCCATTTGATCGACGATCCCATAGCTTTCGGGATGGACGGCGGAGGCGTCGAGGGGATTCTCCCCATTGCGAATCCGGAGGAAGCCGGCGGCCTGGACGAAGGCCTTCGCCCCGAGGCGGGGCACCTCCTTGAGCGCCTCGCGGGAGGGGAAGGGGCCCCTCTCATCCCGCCAGGCGACGATCTTCGCCGCCAGCGCGGGACCGAGGCCGGAGACGTAGGTGAGGAGCGCCGCGCTCGCCGTGTTCAGCTCGACGCCGACCGCGTTCACGCAGCTCATCACGGTATCGTCGAGGCTCTGCTTGAGTTCCGTCTGATCGACGTCGTGCTGGTACTGCCCCACGCCGATCGCCTTCGGGTCGATCTTGACCAGCTCGGCCAGCGGGTCCGCCAGCCGCCGGCCGATGGAAACCGCCCCGCGGACGGTGACGTCATCGTTGGGAAACTCCTCCCGGGCGATCTTCGAGGCGGAATAGACCGAGGCGCCGCTCTCGTTGACCATGATGATCTGAACCGCCTCCGGCAGCCCCGTTTCCCGGAGAAAGGTCTCCGTCTCGCGGCCCGCCGTCCCGTTCCCGACGGCGATCGCCTCGATCCGGAAGCGGCCGCAGAGCTTCCGGACCGTTTCGGCTGCCTCCGACCGCGCCTTTTCCGAAAGGTGGGGGAAGATCGCGTCGAAGTGGAGGAGCTTTCCCTGGGCGTCGAGGCAGACCATCTTGCACCCGGTCCGGAAGCCGGGATCGACGGCGAGGAGCCGCTTCTGACCGAGTGGTGGGGCGAGCAGGAGCTGGCGGAGGTTTTCGGCGAAGACGCGGATCGCCTCCGCGTCGGCCCGCTTTTTCGCGGCCAGGCGGATCTCGGTTTCCATGGCGTTGGCGAGGAGCCGCCGATAGGAGTCCTCGACCGCCGACCGGACCTGTCCGGCGGCCAAACCATTTCCCCGGACGAACATCCCGTCGAGGATGGCAATCGCCTCCGCCTCCGGCGGGACGACGCGGAGAGTCAGGAACTCCTCCTTCTCGCCGCGCCGCATCGCGAGGACGCGGTGGGAGGGGGCCTTGGCGGCCGGTTCATCCCATTCGAAATAGTCCCGGTACCGGCTTCCCTCCGTCTCCTTCCCGGGGATGACCCGGGACTGGAAGAGGGCCTTGGCCGTGAAGTATTCCCGCATCCGGGCGCGGGCCTGCTCGTTTTCGTTCACCCATTCGGCGATGATGTCCCTCGCCCCGGCGAGCGCCTCCTCCGCCGTGGCGATCCCCTTTTCCGGATCGACGAAGGCGGCGGCCTCCGCAAGCGGGTCGAACGCCGCCTCCTGGGCGAAAATTCCCTGCGCGAGCGGCTCCAGCCCCTTCTCCCGGGCGACGGTCGCCCGCGTCCGCCGCTTGGGGCGGAAGGGGAGATAGATGTCTTCGAGAACGGAGAGCGTTTCGGCGGCGGCGATCTTCGCGGCGAGTTCGTCGGTGAGAAGCTCCCGTTCCGTGAGGGATTTGAGGATCGCCTCGCGCCGTTTGTCCAGCTCGGCGAGTTGGGCGAGGCGGTCGCGGATATCGGTGATCTGGACCTCGTCGAGGGTTCCCGTCACCTCCTTCCGGTAGCGGGCGATGAAAGGCACCGTCGCCCCCTCGCCGAGGAGTTGCGCGGTCGCCGCGACCCGGCGTTCGTCAACACCCATCTCTCCGGCGATTTTCCGGATATGGGTTGCCTGAGAATTCACCTCTGCCGTTTTTTCGGGGGAGGCGTTCCCGGACCCACCGGGAACATCCCGCTTCGTGTCGGATATCATTTCGTTTTTTCCTTTGTCTGCCAGTTCTTGCCGATGCTCCAGGCCTTGCCGAGATGTTCCCCGATCCGCCAGTAGTTGTTGTCATGCATGGTAAAGACGAAGGGTTTCATCTTCCCGATGTCGGGGAGCCCGTCCGTGAGAAACCGCTCCTCCGTCCAGGCCTCGACGATCTCACCCAGGAAGATCTCGTTCGTGCCGCCCAGGTCGATGGTCTTCACGAGACGGCATTCCAGGTTCAGGGGGCACTCCCGGATCAACGGCGCCGCTTCGAGCCCTCCATAGAAGATATTGAATATTCCCGATTTGTCTGTCTTTTTCCCGGAAACCAGACCGCAGTAATCGGTTACGGAGACCATCTCCTCCGAGGGGGTGTTCACGCTAAAGACGCCGTTTTCCTTGATTCCGGCGTTGGTGTGGTGCAGCTTGCCGAGGGTCACCTCGATCATAGGAGGCTGGTGCTGGACAATGCCGCAGTAAGCGATGGCCAGGAAATTCGGCCTTCCCGCCACATGGGCCCCGACCAGGACGGTCGGCATGGGGTAGAGAAAGGTCTGTGCGCCGATCTTCATCTTTTCCATATTGCGATCTCCTTTTCAGGGTGGTCTTGCCGATGGGTGCATTCATACCACAGAAAAGGAGGCTTTAGAAAGGGGCAACACAAATATTCAATCGTTGACAAACTCCCCGGCGGACGTTAGGGTTGTCCGGCATATCGTTCCGGATCGCGTTTTTCAGCCCGCATCATCAAACCGATTGGGGGGAAAAGGTGCCGCTCCGATTTCCGCTGTAATTCCAATCTATTCGCCTGCAACCCCGGGACGCGGGGTTCCTCATTTCCACGGTTCCGAGCGACCGATTCTCCACAAAATTTATCGGCAGCGTCCGGCATGACTCAGCAACTGCTGCAGGGGATGCCGATACCCAACGCGCAGCTTTTTCAGACAAGGAAAACAGATGAGCACGATTCGCCGCCATGTGGTCGTCGATCTCGAAACCACCGGGCTTTCGCCGCGACAAGGCCATCGGGTGATCGAGATCGGCGCGGTCGCTATCGAAAACGGCGCCGTCGTCGGGGAATTTACGACCCTGATCGACGCCGGAGTCCCGGTCCCGGCCGTCGTGCAGGCGATTCACGGCATCACGGACGAAATGCTGACAGGCCAACCCAAACCGGAGGAGGTCCTTCCGCTCTTCCACACTTTCATTGCGGACAGCGTTCTGGTTGCCCATAACGCCGCCTTCGATATCCGTTTTCTCCGCCACGAATACGCCCGGCTGAAGATGAGCCTCCCGAACCGGCACGTCTGCACGCGCGTGGGGATGAACCGGGCGCGAGCAACGCCATCCCCGGAATGTTGAGACGTTCCCCCCGCGCGGGGGCGTGGATTGAAAGGGATTCTGTTATCTTGTGGCGATCATGGACTGGGCGAGCCGGATGGTTCTGGCCTGGCGGTTGTCCAACACGCCGGACAGCTCATTTTGCGTGGATGCTCTGGAAGAGGCGATTGCCAAGTATGGCTGCCCCGAGATCTTCAATATGGACCAGGGCAGCCGGTTCACCGCGGAGGCGTTTACCGATACGCTCCGTTCCAAAGGCATTGCAAGCAGCATGGTCGGCAAGGGCTGTTGGATGGACAACGTTTTTATCGAACGGCTCTGGAAAAGCGTCAAATAAGAGGACATTTACCTGAAGGGCTATGGTTCAATGGCGGAGGTGAAGAAGGGACTTGCCATCTACTTTAGGTTTTACAACGAAAAAAGATGGCACCAAAACTTTGACAGGAAGACCCCACTATATGTAAGATTAAAAAAATTTTTTACAGAAAGGAACGCGATGAATAAAATCCTTGCAACGATGTTGATCCTTGCTGGTTGGTTCGTCTATAGCCTGGCGGATGCGTGCACCATCACCGTCGTTGGTCGGGCGGCATCGGCGGATGGATCGGTCATAGCGTCACATTCGGACGACGGCTTGGGTGATGGACGCATGATCTATGTTCCGGCCATGGACCACAAAGCCGGTGCATTGCGGCCTGTTTTCTACTCCCACTGCGCCCTGGATTTCAAACCCCAGTGGGGGGCAAGCGAAACGCACCGGATCGTGACCAAGGACCGGGGGCCGGGCTACGACACGCCCGGCGAGCCGCCCAGCGTTCCTCTGGGATTCATACCCCAGGTATCCCACACCTATGCCTACTTTGACACTAATTACGGCATTATGAACGAGCACCAGCTCTCCATCGTGGAATGCACCGACAAGGCCAAGGTCCACCCGGAGCCGGAAGCGCAGAAACGCATCTTCTATTCGGCGGAACTTTCCCGTGTAGCCCTGGAACGGTGCAAGACATCCCGTGAGGCCGTCAAGCTCATGGGACAGCTCATCGAGCAATTCGGTTACTACGGGACGGGCGAAACCCTGGCCGTCGCCGATCCGAAAGAAGCCTGGGTCATGGAGATGTGCGGCTACGACATGAATGGGAAGGATGGTGTCTGGGTCGCCCAACGTGTTCCTGATGACAGTTTTTTCGTGGCAGCCAACCAGTTTCGTGTCCGGGAAGTCCGCAAGGACGCCAAGGACATGATGTACTCCTCCAACATCTTTGATGTGGCGAAAAAAAAGGGCTGGTGGAAGTCCGATGACGGTCCCTTGGATTGGACCCGTGTCTATGGCGACGGCGAATTTCATCACCCCTACTACTCCATGAGACGGGTCTGGCGGGCCCAGTCCCTCGTCGCGCCTTCGCTAAACCTGCCGGCCTGGGTGGAGGGGGCGTTCACGAAAAAATATCCCTTCGCCATCAAGCCCGATCAAAAACTGACCGTTTACAATATTTTCGCCATACACAGGGACAATTACGAGGGCACCGAATTCGACCTGACAAAGGGTCTGGCGGCCGGCCCCTTCGGCAACCCCAACCGCTTCGAAGGACAGGCCGAGGGCGTGGCGGACAAAGAAGGGCGCTTGACACCGCTCAAGGGGGAATTCGAACGGCCGCTTAATATCTACCGGTGCGTTTACGCCTTTGTGAATCAATCGCGGGAATGGCTTCCGGACCCCATCGGCGGCCTGACCTGGTTCGGACCCGACCGGCCCGCCACCTCCGTCCTGATGCCCTTTTATGCCGGTGCGACGACGCTGCCTGAATCCATCCAGCGAGCGAACCTCCTATCCTTCGATTGGAAAAGCCTGTGGANNCCAACTACGCCATGCTCAAGTATTCCTACATGATCCAAGACATCCGCACAGTAAGGGACCGCTTCGAAGCCAACGCCTTCGGGGCGCAGCAGGAGCTTGAAGCACGGGCGGCGGCCCTTTGGAAACAGGGAGACAAAGGCGGCGCCCGTGCCCTTCTGACACGGCATTCGGAGGAGATCGCCGCGCAGGTGCTCAACGAATGGTGGAAACTTGCCGGGCACCTCTACGTCAAATACAACGACGGGTATGTGAACACGAGTCTGGGCATCGCCCAGCCCGTGTTCTACCCTGCATGGTGGCTTAAGGCTGTGGGTTACGAAAACGGTCCCACCAGCTATGAACGGCCTCCCGGCAAAGAGTAAGGCTTCCGTCATCCGATTCCACAGGCTGCGTCCTTATGTCAGCTTGTCATAGCGGATGTGGCGGTCAAAGACAGAAACACAGTTTATCGTTCCGTTTTCATGACCTGCGCTTACTCAATCCAAAGATGGAGTCGGGATTGTCGGAGCAATTTATGGATAACAGTATCAAATGTGGCATTAATAGAGGTTGTTTTTTCGATGATCGCAGGTATTTAGAACTTCCTGAAATACAAAGTTTCAAGGCGACTGATCGGGCAAAATCATCGGAGGTAAGTCAAATGATCTTTGGAAGTATTCACAATCTGGAGATGGACCGGCGCGTCCTACCGGCGGCATTGGTCAGGGGATTGGAATATCTGCGCGACACCGATTTTTACAAGCTGGAACCCGGAAGGTATGAAATCGACGGCGCCGCGATCTTCGCCTTGGTTCAGGAATATCTTCCAGTGCCCAAAGGGGAGAAGAACCCGGAGGCTCACGGGAAATACCTGGACATTCAATATGTTTTCCAGGGTTCCGAGATCATCGGTTACAGCTTGGAAAACCGGGTGAACGAGGTTTTGGAAGACCACCTGGCTGAGCGGGATTTGCTCTTTTTCAAGTCAGTTCAGAACGAGATGGATTTGATCCTGACCCAGGGGATGTACACCATCCTGTTCCCCCAGGATATACACCGGCCGGGCTGCCGTTACGGAGAAGGGGGCCGGGTCAAAAAGGTCGTCGTGAAGATCAGCAAAGATCAATGTCTACCCTGATAGGGGGAGGGACGATCCATACTTCATCGGTGGAGGCACTCACACCAAGATGGTTTGACCGCCTGGACGGTGCTGCGGCTTCCCTGTTCGGACAAGGTATCGTTCCGGTCATACTCCCATCCCCAAACCGGCTGTTCATGAGTCCCGGATTCGCTCAACGGATCTTGCAGACCGACACGGGATTGAGGTCCTGGCGCAGGAGGTTCTTCACCAGGGCAATCTCGGCATAGTTCGACCCTTCGATGAAAACAACGGGAACGGCGGCCACGACGTAGAGACGGCCCGTCTGCGCATCCTGGCGGCAGACGATGGGCTCGATGATCCCCATCTGCCGGACTGAGGCGGACCGAATGGATATGAACTTGTTTCCGGTGACTTGAAGATATGGGAAAGGCATCGCGTATGTCAAGGCAATTGTGTCACAATCCGGCGATCATATAAAAATGCTTGACAGAATCCCGACGGTATACTAAAGGTATTCCGCAATCACGGGAAAGGCCATGAGCCGACATTGTGCCTGCCGTAAACGCTTGATCGGAGGGAATGCATCATGAAATCCCCAAAAACCGTAAAGGAACTGACCAGCAACTCCGCGGTTTCCCTCGGCGACAAGGCGTACAGCCTGATCAAGGACGCCATTATTTCGTACAGACTCAAGCCGGGAGAGCCCCTGGTGGAGGCGAAAATCGCGGAGCAGATCAACATCAGCCGCACGCCCATCCGCGAATCCTTCAAGAAGCTCCACAACGAGGGGCTGATCCGGATCATCCCGACCAAAGGCGCCTTCGTGGCGGACGTCAAGAAGGAAGACGTGGAGGAGATGTTCGTTCTACGGGAGGTTCTGGAATGCACGGCCCTGAAGGCCGCGATCCCCAGGATCAGCGAAAGCGATCTGGACGAAGTGGAACAGCTGCTCATTCAGGCGGAAAAAGACATCGCCGGAGGCGACTTCGAAACCTCCGTCATCAGCGACGTGAAGCTCCATGAACTCATCATCGAGAAGTCCGGATACCGTCGCCTGGCCCAGTTCATCGACATCCTGAAGACGCAACTGCTGCGGGTCCGATACCTGGGAACAACCGTAACCGGCAGGACGAAACGGTCCATTCAGGAACACAGAGCCATTGTCAATGCCATCAGGAGCAAGGATTTCGATTCTGCAAGCGATCTGCTCAAGACCCACATCCGCAACGTCCGGGACAACGTGCTGCACGCACTGTAACGAATATCAGCCGAGCAGACCTTCAGGAGATGAGGCGTGAAAAACAGGGATTTGGTCAGCAGTTCCGTAATGCTCGTGGTCGGCCTCTGCTTCATCGCGGGAGGGCTCAGATGCAGCCTCGGTCAGTTGACTTCGCCCGGCGCAGGCTTTTTCCCCCTGCTCACGGGGGGTGTCCTATCCCTGTTGTCGGCCGTGCTTCTCGTGAAATCAATCCTGCACCCGGATCGGGCCGGGCAACGGGAGGACTTCTGGCTCAGACCGGCAAGTTCGCGAAAAGTCCTCAACGCCCTGGCTTGCCTGGTCTTCTATCTGATTGCCCTGGATTTCCTCGGATACATTGTCACGACGTTCATTTTCATCCTTTCCCTGTTTCGGTGGATCAGCGCCAAGAGATGGACGACTTCGCTGCTGGCGGCTCTCATTTTATCGATGGGCAGTTATCTGCTCTTCAAGACAGGCCTCGGTGTTTCTCTCCCGCCGGGCGTGATCAAATTCTGAGACTGAGGGCGGTTCGATGGATTCAATATCGGGTTTGTGGTACGGGCTGACCATCGCATTTCAACCTCAAAACATCCTCTTCTGTTTCGTGGGCTGCTTTGTCGGAACCCTGATCGGGGTCCTGCCGGGCCTCGGGCCGAGCGGCGCCCTGGCCCTGCTCCTGCCGATCACCTTTGCCCTTCCGCCGGCCACGGCCATCATCATGCTCGCCGGGATCTACTACGGCGCTATGTACGGCGGCTCAACCACCTCCATCCTCATCAATCTCCCCGGGGAGGCGGCCAGCGTCGTCACCTGCATCGACGGTTATCAGATGGCCCGCAAGGGCAGAGGCGGGCCGGCCCTGGGAATGGCCGCCATCGGCTCCTTCATCGCCGGGACGATCAGCCTGGTCGGGCTCCTGTTCCTGGCCCCGCCCTTTGCCAGCTTTGCCCTGCAGTTTTCCTCCCCGGAGTACGTATCCCTCATCTTCTGCGGGCTGATCCTGGTAAGTTTCCTGGGATCCGGTTCCAAGCTGAAGGCCTACATGATGGGCATCCTGGGGCTGATGCTGGGGACGATCGGCACGGACTCCATCGACGGGGTGGAGCGGTTTACCTGCGGCATACCCTCCCTGATGGACGGCCTGGGGTTGATCCCCGTGATCATGGGGCTCCTGGGCGTTGCGGAGATCTTCAAGAATCTCGAAGAGGATGAATTCCGGAGCATCCTTTCCGGAAAGATCAAGAACCTCCTGCCGACGGTGCAGGACTGGATCGACTCGGCATGGCCCATCGTCCGGGGAACCGTGCTGGGATTCATCATCGGCGTGATTCCCGGCGGCAATACCGTCATCTCCAGCACCATGTCCTATGCGCTGGAAAAGAAGCTTTCAAAGCATCCGGAAAAGTTCGGCACCGGGGTGATCGAAGGCGTTGCCGGTCCCGAATCGGCGAACAATGCCGGTCCCTCCGCCTCCTTCATCCCCCTGCTTTCCCTCGGCATCCCGACCAACACGACCATGGCGCTCTTGCTGGCTTCCCTGATGATCCACGGCATTACCCCGGGCCCCCTCCTGATCGCCCAGAATCCCGAGATCTTCTGGAGCATCATCGCCAGCATGTACATCGGCAACGCGATGCTGCTGGGGCTGAATCTGCCCCTGGTCGGCCTGTGGGTGCAGATATTGAAGATCCCCTATGCCTTTTTCTTCCCCGTCATTTTCCTATTCTGTCTGTTGGGGAGTTACAGCGTAGCCAATGCGGCATTCGACATCGGAATCATGATCGCTTTCGGCATCGTGGGCTTCCTGATGCACAAATTCCGCTATGAAACCACACCCCTGATTCTGGCCTTTGTCCTGGGGCCGCTGTTCGAAGACCATTTCCGGCGGTCCCTGGTTCTCTCCTATGGTTCTTTTTCCATCTTTTTTGAAAGACCGATTTCTCTGACGTTCCTGGCTGTCGCCATCGTGATGTTAGGAGTCTCGCTCTTCCCGCTGTTCAAAGCAAGAAAGAGTCCGGTGCAGTGATGCCCGACAACACTGATCAAAGGAGGTCAAAAATGAAAAGAAATTGTGGAGCCGTCGGCAGATCGATTCAATTCGTCATGATCCTTTGTCTTAGCCTGAGCCTTGTCGTCATGGACGGCATGTCCCGCGCCTGGGCCGAGTATCCGGAAAAGGAGATCACCCTGATCGTCCCCTGGGCCGCTGGCGGGGGAACGGATTTGATTTCACGCATCCTGGCGGACGTCATGAAGGCGGACCTGGGGAAACCGGTCGTTGTGGTCAACAAGCCGGGCGGAGGCGGCCTGCTGGGCTTCAACCAGATCGCCGCGGCCAAGCCCGACGGGTACACCATCGGCATCGCCACCCCCTCGATGATCCTGCAGAAGTGGTCGGCGTCGAGCTACCTGGACTGGCGGGAACTGGCCCCCATTGCCGTCCATAACAATGATCCCGCGGCTTTTACGGTCAAGGCCGACGCCCCCTGGAAGACGCTGAAGGAGGCCCTGGATTTCGCGAAGGCCAATCCCATGAAAATGAGGATCGCCAACTCCGGGACCGGCGCCATCTGGCACGTCATGGCGGCCATGCTGGGACACAATCTCGGAATCCAGTTTACGCACGTTCCCTATGGCGGAGGCGGGCCCGCCGCCGTAGCCACGGCCGGCGGCCACGTCGAGGCCACCACGGTGAGCCCGGCGGAGGTCGCGGCCCTGGTCCGCGGCGGAAAACTGCGCATCCTGGCCATTTCGGACAACAAGCGTGACGCGCTCTTCCCGGACGTGCCGACCTTCAGGGAAGCCGGCGTCGATTTCGTCTTCGGCACGTGGCGCTGTCTGGCGGCGCCCAAGACCACGCCCAAGGAGATCATCGCCCGGCTGGAACAGTCGACGCGAAAGGCCGTGGCAACCCCCAAATTCGTCGATTTCATGACCAAGAACGGCTACGGCCAGATGTACCTGGGGCCGGCCGAATCGGCGGAACTCATGGCTCAGAACGAAAGGAATTTCGAGAAGGTCGTGCCCGGCTTGGGTCTGAAGAAGAACTGAGGCGGTTAAGGGGAGTGCAACGCCTCCGGATTGTCGCGGTGAAACCTGCTTTTACGCAGGCGTATCGGGGTGGTGTTGCCGGAAGCGGCCAAGGACCATGAACGGCCGAAGCGAGGTTTGACCATGATTCAAGTGAACGAAAATTTGAACGGAGAAACCCGCGCCCTGGCGCAGGACGTGGCGAGCACAGTCTACGAGAGGATCCCTTCCGCGGCCGTCCACGAGGTCAAGCGGCGCGTGGTCGACATCCTGGGCATCGCCCTGTCCGCTTCGAAGACCGACTCGGGTCTTCGGCTGGCGCAATACGTTCTCCAGCAGAAGACCCCGGGACGGGCTTCGCTCTGGGGCCGGAAAGAGACCACTTCTGCGGCCCTGGCCACCCTGGCCAACGCCTCCATGATCTTCAACCTGGAGCTGGACGACGTTCACCGCACGTCCCATTGCCATCCGGCTGCAACGACCATCCCCCCGGCCCTGGCTCTGGCCGAGGAGATGGGACTGGGGGGAAAGGATGTAATCTGCGCCGTCATTGCGGGGTATGAGGTGGAGAACCGGGTGGGGAACGCCGTCAGCCCCTCGATCTACCTGGACCGGGTCTTTCTGCCGGCGGCGACGCTTGGAACGCTCGGGGCCGCCGGCGCCGCGGCCAGCCTCCATAGGTTGGACCCCGGCCGGTTCCTGGGCGCCCTGGGCACGGCGGCCTATTTGACCCCGGTTTCACAGTACGAAAACTACCGGGAGGGCTCTTCCTCCAAGGAGCTCTGTATCGGCTGGGCCGCCGCAACGGGAATCCATGCCGTGAATCTCGCCTGCAACGGATTCGAGGGACCTCCCAGTTGGCTGGACGGGCCCCTGGGATTTGCCAAGGCCGCGGCGGACCGATACGACCTGAACCGGGTGGTCGCGGGACTCGGGAAGGAATACCAGATCCTCTACGCCGGCATGAAACCCTATGCCTGCTGCCGCCAGCACCACACGGCCATCGACGCGGCCCTGGAGATCCGCGAGCGTCATGCCCCGGCAGCGGATCAGATCGACCGGATCGTTCACCGGACCTTCCGGATCGCGAGCCGCGGAAACAACCGCGCACCGGCCACCGTCTCCGCGGCCAAGTACAGCGCCCCCTTCAGCATCGCCACGGCCCTGATTGCGGGGCAGGCCTGGCGTGACGATTACACGCTCGAGAAGATCGCCGACAGGAGGATCATGGACTTGACCGCCAAGGTGGAGATCCGGGCGGATCCCGAACTGGACAAGCTCTACGACGAGATGTGGCCGAGCATCGTCGAGGTGACGATGAAAAACGGCGAAACCTTCCGGGCGCGGCGCGATCTGCCCAAGGGGGAGCCGGAAATGCCGCTGACCGATGAAGAGGTGATCCGCAAGTTCATGGACCTTGCGGGCGATGCGGTTCCCCGGCAGCGGGCGGAAGAGATTTACGAGACCGTCTGGAAGCTTGAAACGCTGGACGATATCAAAACCCTGACTGGCCTGCTGGCTCCGGCCGACCCGGCCCGGGGGTGAGGAGATTTCCATGGAGATGCATCCTTCGAAGCGATGGCACCTGGACAGCTTGGGAGAGAGGCTGACAACGGCCTTACGAAAGAACCGGTTTGACGCGATCTACTTTCCCTCGGCCCGGGAGGCCAGGGAACACGTGCTCTCGCAGATCCCCGAGGCGGCGGCGATCGGGGTGGGAGGTTCCGTCACCATACGGCAATTGGGCCTGATCGAGGAACTGGAGAAGCGCGGCCACGTTGTTTTTCACCACTGGAAGGCGGAGCTGGGCCACAGCGCCAACGGCGGAAGGGTGGATGGGTTCGTGATGGGCCGCGATTTCGACGTGCGCCGGAAGGCAATGATGGCAGACGTCTACCTCTGTTCATCCAACACGGTCACCTTTGACGGCAAGCTGGTCAACATGGACGGCTTCGGCAACCGGGTGGCGGCGATGATTTTCGGCCCGCGCCGGACCATCGTGGTGGTCTCGGTTTACAAGGCGGTCAGGGACGTCAATGCCGCCATGGAAAGGATCGAGACCGTGACGGCGCCCATATCGGCCCATCGGGGCAGAGGCAAGGTTCCCTGCGCCGTATCGGGCGAGTGCAACGACTGCGAAGCGCCCGACCGCTCCTGCGGCGTCATGACGATCATGCATAGGAAGCCCAAAGGGGCCGAGATGCTGGTCGTCCTGGTCGGGGAAGAACTGGGATTTTAGGAAACGCCCGCCGGCAGAGATCCGACGGACGAAATCAGGCAGACTCGAAATGAAGGGATAGAGCCCGGCCTTGGCCGGGCAGGGTGAAGCGCAGAGATGAAAAAGGAAGATACGCTGGATCATTGGAGTCTCCCTTTTCGGCAGACCCTCATGAAGGGAATCGGGTTCTCGACGGACCAGCTCCGAAAGCCGCTCATCGGCGTCCTGAACGGCTGGGGAGAGATCAATCCCGCTGCCGGTCATCTGGGCAGACTCGCGGGCCAGGTCAAGCTGGGAATCGCGGCTGCCGGCGGCTGCCCGATCGAATTTTCCATCAGCTCCCTTTGCGGCGGGATCTCCGGCGGAAGCCGGGGAAGCAGCTATGCCCTGGCTTATAGGGACGTGGTGGTCGATTACGTGGAGCTGATCGCGGAGGTCAATCTGCTCGACGCGCTGGTGTTCACCACCGTCTGCGACGATGTGGTCCCCGCCCACCTCATGGCGGCGGCGAGGCTGAACATCCCGTCGATCATCGTGCTGGGCGGCTACATGGCCCCCAAGCAGTTCAAGGGGCGGACCTGCCACGCCATCCAGGTGGGCACGGGATACGGCGAGATGGAGAAGGGTTTGCTGTCCCGCAGGGAGTTCGACGAGATGGTCGATATGGCCTGCGGGAACCTGGGGGCCTGCCCCGTCATGGGGACGGGCAACACCATGGGCGTCATCGCCGAAACCCTGGGCATGACCCTGCCCGGAAACGCCACTGTCTCCGGGTCCGATCCGCTGATCGGGCGGATGGCCCATCAGGCGGGCGTGCAGATCATGTCCCTGCTTGCGGGGCAGATCCGGCCCGCGGACATCATGACCCGGGCCGGTTTCGAGAACGCGATCCGGATTTTTCTGGCCGTGGGCGGCTCGACCAATGCCCTGATCCATCTGCCGGCCATCGCCGGCGAACTCGGGATGGCCCTCCCCCTGGCCCTCTTCGACGAGCTGAGCCGGCAGACCCCCTTCATCTGCAACGTCAAGCCCTCGGGGAAGTTCACCCTGAAGGAGCTGGACGAGGCGGGCGGCCTGCCCGCGCTCCTGGCGGAGTTGAGGCCCCTTCTCCACACCGGGGCACTGACCGTGACGGGAAAGACTCTGGGAGAGAATATCGCCGGGGCCGAGGTGTTGAACCGCCAGGTGATCCATCCCCTGTCGACGCCCCTTTCCCCCGAGGGCGGGGTGGCGATTCTACAGGGAACCCTGGCCCCCAACGGCGCGGCCGTGAAGATCTCCGGGCTCGTGGAGGAGCAGTTCGCCCGCCAGGGCCGGGCCAGGGTCTTCGAATCGGAAAAGGAGGCCTGCGAAAAGCTGCTGGCGGGTCTTGTCCAGCCGGGGGACATGGTCGTGATCCGCAACGTCGGACCCAAGGGCGATCCGGGAATGAGAATCACGGCGCGGTTCCTCTGGCTGCTGGCCGGGATGAACCTGGAGGCGGCCGTGACCCTCATTTCCGACGGCCGTTTTTCGGGCACGAACAAGGGCGGGGCCATCTGCCACGTTTCGCCGGAGGCCGCCGCCGGAGGCCCCATCGCCCTGGTTCGGGACGGGGACCTGATTTCGGTGAACATCCCCGAAAGAAGGGTGGATCTGCTCGTGGACGAGCAGGTCATCGAGATGCGCAGGAAGGCGTGGCAGCCCGCCCCGGCGAAATTTACCAAGGGGCTGCTGTCACGGATATCCAAAACCATGCTGCCGGTTGAACAGGGCGCCGTACTGCGGCGGGATTGAGACAGATTCGAGTCATATGAAGGAGAATGGAATGGCTGAGAACAAAGATGAACTCATCAAGGGTTTCATGGCGTTATCCACCCCGAGCGTGTCCGATGCGCTGGACAGGCTCAAAATCCGCTGCGGCTGTCAGGGACTGGCGCCCATTGTCGTAGGCAAGAAGATCGTCGGCCCCGCCTTTACGGTCAAATTCCTTCCGATCGCCCAGGTGAAGACGGGGGCCGGGGATTTCATCGACGAGGCCAAAGAAGGCGACGTGATCGTCATCGACAATGCGGGCAGGATGTACTGCACCGTATGGGGCGACATCCTGACCCACATGGCTGTCCAGAAGAAGCTTGCAGGCACGGTGATCGACGGCGTCTGCCGCGACGTGGACGGCATCCGCGAGCTCGGTTATCCGATGTACACCCGCGGCCACTTCATGGTGACCGGCAAGGACCGCGTCGTGATGGAGTCCTTCAACAAGCCGGTGGCCATCTGCGACGTTCAGGTCCACCCCGGCGACCTGATGATGGCTGACCAGTCCGGCGTGCTGGTCATCCCGCAGAGCCGCGCCGGGGAAGTTCTGGCCCTGGCCCTGGAGATCGACGCGGCGGAACAGAAGATCGTCGCTTCCATCCGGGAGGGTCTGACCCTGAAGGAGGCGCGGGTGAGGTTCAATTACGACGCCCTGCAAAGGGCCAAGGATTGAAGGGCCCCGCCGGGCGCGGCCGGGGGCATCGGGTCCGGCCCCGATCCGGCATGATTGAGGCAAAGCAGGCAAGGTTCAAGATGCCTGCGACTTTTAATACGAGACGGAATTTGTCCTGACGGAGAGAAAAGATGAAAAGAAAAACGGTTCATGATTTCTATGAGATGAAAAAGAAAGGCGAAAAAATCACCTTTCTGACGGCCTACGACTATCCCACGGCCCAATTCGCCGAGGCGGCGGGGCTCGACATGCTGCTCGTGGGCGATTCCCTGGGGATGTGCGTCTACGGCTATCCGGGAACGAATCCCGTGGTGATGGATCAGATGATTTTCCACGCCGAGGCCGTTCGCCGGGGCGCCCCCGATACGTTCATCGTGGGGGACATGCCGTTTCTGAGCTATCAGAGTTCGGTGGAAAAGGCCGTGGACAATGCCGGACGCTTCCTGAAGGAGTGTGGGTGCGACGCGATCAAGCTCGAGGGAGGCGTCCGGATCGTCCCGCAGATCCGGGCCATCGTCGATGCCGGCATCGTCGTGATGGGGCACATCGGCCTGACCCCCCAGTCCTCGGGCCAGTTGGGCGGGCACAAGGCGCAGGGCCGCACGGCCGAGGCAGCCGGGCTCCTGGTCAGGGACGCTCTGGCCGTGCAGGAGGCCGGAGCGCACATGCTCCTGCTGGAGGCCATCCCACCGGAAGTCGGCCGGTACATTGCCGGGAGTCTGAAAATTCCGGTCCTGTCCATCGGCGCCGGGCTCCATTGCGACGGGCAACTGCTGATCGTGTCGGACCTCATCGGCCAGTTCCAGGCCTTTTCGCCGAAATTCGTCAAGAAGTACTGCAATGTCGCCGGGGTGATCACCGATGCCATGAGGGAGTACGTCGCGGACGTGCGGACAAAGGCCTTCCCGGGACCCGAACACTGCTACAGCATGCTCGCCGGGGAAGAGGAGAAGTTCCTCCAAAGCGTGAAAGGCTGAACAAGGAGAGAAGAGACCATGACAGAGATACCCAGGCTTAACGGGGTCATCCGGCAGAGGGCCGAGGGAAGACCCGTATTTTTGCCCTTCATCATGCCCACCATCGAAGCGGCAATCGCCGTCAGCGCCAGCGACTACGACGGCTGCGTGTTCGAGATGGAGCACAGCGCATACGACATCAACAGCCTGCGGGTTGCCCTGCAGTTCATGCTGAGCCGCGGGCAACTGGTGGCCGGCGGCACGCTGGCCACCAAGGTGACGCCGCTTGTCCGCGTCCCGCCCAACGGAATCGAGAAGAACAGCTGGATCGCCAAGCAGGTTCTGGACCTCGGCGTATACGGCATCATCTGGCCGCACTGCAGCACCGTGGAAGAGGCCGTGAGCGCCGTGGGCGCCTGCCGCTATCCCCGCCGGAAATCGGCGCCCCGCTACTTCCCGCCGGGGATCCGGGGCGATGCTCCGACCGCCGCGGCCCGATACTGGGGCATCACCAACGCCGAGTACTACAAACGGGCCGATGTCTGGCCCTTTGTCCCGGAAGGGGAGCTCATGTGCATCATCATGTGCGAAGAGCTGCGGGCCATCAGGAACCTTCCCAAAATCCTCGAAGAGGTTCCCGGAATCAGCGCCGTTCTCATCGGCGAAGGGGATCTCTCCCAGGAAATGGGCATCCCGCGACAATACGACCATCCGGACCTGAGGGCGGCGATGGCGGACATCGTCGCCATATGCAAAGACTACAACGTGACCGTCGGACATCCGCACGTGGATGCCGACAATGTGGAACGCATCCTCGCCGAGGGGTATGCCTGGCTCATGCCGTCCGACGTGACCACCCGTCCGGCGTTGCTCAAAGGCAGGCAGCTCGCAGGACGGACCTAAACTTATCGATAACAGGAGGTATTGAAATGAGTGAAATCAGGCGTGCGCCGAAACAGTTGGCAGAGGCTTTCAAAGCGATTTCCACCTGCAACATATCCGATGCGTTGGACAAGCTCGGTCTTCCCTGCGGAACCTTCGGGATCCGGCCTCTCTACCGCTGTGCCAGGATCGCCGGAACAGCCGTCACCATGAAGGTCGTGCCCTTCGGTTCCCTGCGCACCAGCGGCCATATGGGCGCCGATCCCCTGGACGCCGCCCAGTCGGGCGACGTGCTGGTGATCGACAACGGGGGACGGGTGGATCAGAACTGCTGGGGCGAGATCGTCACCTATGCGGCGCTGCAGAAGGGGGTGGTCGGCGTCGTCATCGACGGGGCCGCCCGCGACGTGGACGTGACCGAGGAGATGGGATTTCCCGTCTTCGCCCGCGGCATCGTGCCCCTGACGGCGCGCAACCGCAACGTCCAGGGCGATTTCAACTGTCCCGTGAAGATCGGCAATCTACAGGTCAATCCCGGCGAGATCGTGGTGGCCGACGTGAACGGCATCTGCGTCATCCCCATCGACCGGGCCGAAGAGGTCCTGAAGATCGCCAGGGAACTGGTCGAGAAGGAGAACGGACTGATCGAAAGGATCAAGGCGGGCGTCTCCTTTAGGGACGTGGACAAGGCCTCCGGGTACGACACGATGCTCAACAAGAAATAGGGAACTATATGAAGAGTATCACCTTGAAAGGACGGAAAGTCGTGCCCGGCCATGCCAAGGGTGAAGCCGTGGTCACCGGCGAGCCCATCAGCTTCATCGGCGGGGTCGATCCCCTCACCGGGGTGGTGACCGAACCCGGACATCCGCTGGAAGGGGTGTGCCTGGCCGGGAAGGTTCTGGTTTATCCGACGGGCAAGGGTTCGACGGGCGGCTCCTACCGCATCTACGACATGGCTGTCCATCACACGGGACCGATCGCCTTTGTCCAGCTCCAATCGGAACCCATTGCCACAATCGGCGCCATCATGGGCGACATGCCGGTGGTCGACGGCCTGGACAGGAATCCCCTGGAAGTCATCGCGACCGGCGACACGGTTGAAGTCGACGCCGATCAGGGCCTGGTCATCGTGACCCCGAAGGGGTGATCGCCGGGTATCGGCACAGCCGGGTAAGGAGAGAAGGAATGTTTCTGACGGACCAGGAAAAGCGGATGCTCGACGGCAAAATGGGCTACCCGATCCAGAAGGGCATGCAGATCATGACGGTCCTCGGGGAGAGCTTCGGCGCCGAGCGGATGGTCGACGTGGCCAGCGCCCACATGCCCGGCGCCTCCATCATGCTGCTGGGGAGGGCGGGGATGATGTTCGTCGAGGAGATGGCTGCCAAGGGTGGACAATTCCGCACCTTCACGACGACCAACCCCACCTCCTGCGACGACACCCTGTGGGAGAAGCTGGGGATCAGCAAGGAGATCGTGGATCTCCAGACCCGGCTCACCGCCGCCTACCAGCAACTGGGCGCCATCACCTGCGCTACCTGCACGCCCTATTTCATCGGCAATGCGCCGCGGCTCGGCGAGCATGCCGCCTGGGGGGAATCCTCCGCCGTGGTCTACGCCAATTCCGTCCTGGGGGCACGGACGAACCGGGAAGGAGGCCCCACGGCCCTGGCCTCATCCCTGACCGGCAAAGCCCCGGCCTACGGCATGCACCTTACGGAAAACCGCTGCGGAAAACTGTTGATCCACGTGCCGCGGCCCCTTTGCGGCAATTTCGAATATGGCGCACTGGGGTATCACGTGGGGGCCATTGCCAAGCAGGCCACCCCGGTCTTCACCGGAATTCCCGCAAACGTCTCTTTCGACGAACTCAAGGCCCTGGGTTCCGCCCTGGCCACATCCGGCGCGGTCTCGCTCTTCCACGTGGTCGGGGCGACCCCGGAGGCCCCAACGCTCGAGGCGGCCTTCGGGGGGAAAAAGCCGGAGGCGACCCTGGAGTACACCGCCGGGGACGAACAGGCGGCGAGCGAACACCTGAACCTGGAGAAGTCGGACCACGTGGACTGGGTCTACCTCGGCTGCCCGCACTGTTCCATCCTGGAGGTGCGGGATATCGCGCGGGCCCTGGCCGGAAAGAAGGTCCACCGGGACGTGGAGCTCTGGGTCAATACCTCCACTGCCGTCAGGACCCTTGCCCAACACATGGGCTATGCCAGGGCGATCGAGGAGGCGGGGGGCATGATCGTCTGCGACACCTGTCCGGCCCACACCCCCAGCAAGGAGATGGCCAAGAAGCAGGGGTACCGGACCCTGACCACCGATTCGGCGAAAATGGCCCATTACGTCGCGGGAGAGGAGGGATTTCCCACCCATTACGGCAGCACGGACAAGGTCATCGCCGCCGCCATCGCGAAGAAGTGGGAGGGTTGACCGGGCGAATGGGAGGGCTCACCGGGTGAAGCCGGCAACTCCGGATCGCCGCGCCTCTCCGCCTTGGCGCCGGTCCGGATGGCCGCAGGGGGCCGATTTATGGCCGATCCGGTGCATGCCGTTGGGCCACGACCGTTGCCCACGGTCTGATTTTTGTGAGTTCCGGACCCAGTTTCCGCTCTGCGACCTCCGTGTCTTATGCAGCCTGAGCGCGAGCCCAATAACCGTCGGACAGATCGAATAATCTGTGGCGCAGGAGATGCCATCTATTGATGATCCAGTGAAAGTAAGCGGTGTCAGGTCTTGCAATTTAGCGGTTTTCCGGGAAAACGCTAAATTGCAAGACCTGACACCCGATGATCAGCCGATGGCCTTCCCGCCCCGTTCCCCGGAGCTGATCCGGATGCAGTCGGCCAGGTCCAGGACGAAGATCTTCCCGTCCCCCACTTCACCCTTGCCGCTCCGGGCCCCCTTGTTGATCGCGGCGATGGTCGGCTCGACGAAATCCTCGTTCACGGCGATGTCGAGACGGACCTTCCTGAGGAGACCGCCGACCTCCTTCGCCCCGCGGTAGATCT
The DNA here is from genome assembly GCA_002428445.1 of Syntrophaceae bacterium UBA6109. The sequence goes on along the minus strand of DIWJ01000030.1, from coordinate 2,916 downwards.
CCGTGAGCCCTTTCTGCCTCCCCTGTCCGAGGACGTTGGAGACGGTCATCAGATTCACGTCCACCGCTTCGAGCTCCTGTTTGACCTCCTCCAGCTTGTGCGGCTGAATGATGGCAACGATATATTTCATGATCCGTTCCTCCTATTCAACGACCGTATAGGCCGATTCGCTCTGTTGGGTCAGGTCGAGACCGACGATTTCATCCCTCTTATCCACCCTCATTCCGACCAGGCCGTCCACGGCCTTGAAGATGATCCAGGTCATCCCTGCGGCGAAAATCGGCGTGATCACGATGAGCAAAAACTGGATGAGAAACTGTTTGGGGTTCCCGAAAAACAGGCCGTCCGCCCCAGCAGCGTTGACTGCCTTCTCCGCGAAGAGGCCTGTGGCGATGGTTCCCCAGATGCCGCCCACCCCGTGGACGCCGAAGGCATCGAGGGAGTCGTCGTAGCCGAGTCTTCCTTTGATCCAGACAACGGCGATGTAGCAGAACAGCGCAACCAGGATCCCGATGAAGATCGCGTTCATCGGATTCACGAAACCGCAGGCCGGCGTGATCGCCACCAGTCCCGCGACGGCGCCCGTTACGACGCCGAGAACGGTCGGGGCGCCGTGATGGCGCCATTCGATCAGCGCCCAGGTCAGTCCGGCGGCTGCCGTGGCGACATGGGTGGTCACGAAGGCGTTGGCGGCCAGCTCATTTGCCCCCAGTGCGCTCCCTGCGTTGAACCCGAACCAGCCGAACCACAAGAGGCCCGTGCCGAGCAGGGTCATGGGCAGGTTGTGCGGGAAGAACTGGCGCTTCTCGTGGTCCTTGCGCGGGCCGATGACCAGCACCGAGGCCAGGGCCGCGGCCCCGCAGGTGAGGTGCACCACCAGGCCCCCGGCGAAGTCCAGCACGCCGAGCTGCTTGAGCCAGCCGCCCGCGCCCCAGACCCAGTGGCAGACCGGGTTGTACACGAGCACGGTCCAGAGCAGGCTGAAGGCCAGGAAGCCCGGGAAGCGCACGCGCTCGGCGAACGCGCCGGCGATCAGCGCGGGCGTGATGACCGCGAACATGCACTGGTAGATCATGAACACCAGGTGCGGGATGGTCGCGGCGTAGTCCGGGTTGGGCGCGGGCCCCACGCCGCACAGCCCGGCCCAGGCCAGGGAGCCGATGAGGCCCCGCACGTCCGGGCCGAAGCTCATGGAGTAGCCGAGATAGACCCACTCCAGGCTGACCAGGGAGATCATGATGAAGCTCTGCATGAGCGTGCCGAGCACGTTCTTGCGGCGGACCATGCCGCCGTAGAACAGGGCCAGGCCCGGGGTCATGAGCAGCACGAGCGCGGCGCTGACGAGCACGAACGCGGTATCCCCAGCCTGAACCATGGGGCCTCCTCCCCGGCCCTGCCCGGGCCGCGGTCTGGGCGCTGGCGGGAGGCGCGATGAGCGCCCGGGAACCCTTGTGCCCCGGGCGTTTTCAGCTTCCCGCCCGGGCCGCCTGCAAAAAGGTCGGCCCGGAATCGCCGGTTTTTGGAAAAGATGTGGAATCCAGAGCGGTTGAGAGAAGACAAAAATGTCAGCTCAGTCCGCCCAGGGGCCAGCAGGTAGCAAAAACAGGGGCGCAAGGCAAGAAAACACTGGTCAATAAATAACAAAATTGGAAGAAAAGAGGCGGGGGATTTCTTGAAAAGGCAAGCATTCCGGCAGGTAANNCGCTCCGGAGCACTTGGCGCGCAAGAAAAAGCCCCGGGATCGCTCCAGGGGCTTTGTTGTCGCTGCGGGGCGTGGCCTTCAGCCGCGGGGCGCGGCGTACGGCGCGGGCAGCCAGGCATAGCCCTTGCCCCTGGCCCGCACCCTGCCCAGGCCCGGGAAGGGCAGGTGGGACCCGGCGATCCAGCAGGACTCCCTGGCCAGCCTCGGCAGGAGCGCCAGGCGCGTGGCCTTGGCCTGGGCCTGGTCCACGTCGAAGTCGATGGTCACCTCGGGCTGGGCGAACTGCACGGCCGAGCTGTGCACGATGTCGCCGAAGGCCAGCAGGCTCCGGCCCTGGGAGCGCACCCAGAAGCCGCAGTGGCCCGGGGTGTGGCCGGGCAGGGGCTCCACTGCGAGGCCCTCGGCCAGGGCCTCGGCCGGGGCGAACGGCTTCCACTTGCCCAGGGCCGAGTAGGCCGCGGCCAGGGAGCGCAGGGCCTGGATCGAGGCCTTGCGCTGCTCCGGGGCCGAGGCCAGGGTCGCGTCGGAAAGCCAGTATGCGGCCTCGGCGGCCGCGGGCCGCACCACGGCGCCCGGGAACAGCGGCCTGCCATCCGGGGCCATGAGGCCCAGGGCGTGGTCCGGGTGCATGTGGGTGAGCAGGATCAGGGTGATCTGCTCCGGGGCGTAGCCCGCGGCCTTGAGGTTCCCGGGCAAAAGCCCGGCCCGGGGCCCCAGGGCCGTGCCGCCGCCCGCGTCCACCAGGACGAGGTGGGCGCCGGTGTTCAGGAGAAAGGCGTTGATGGCGATGGGCTCCCCGGCCTTGGGGTCCAGGCCCGCGTCCTCCAGCAGGGCGGCCAGCCGGGCCGGGTCCGCGCCGTGGAGGATCTCGGGCCGCACCTGGCCGGCCCCGTCGTACAGCGCGGTGACCTCCACGCCGCCCACGGCCAGGCGGAAGAAACCCGGGGCCNNGCCTGTTTGGCCGGGGCCGGGGCCTGGGCGGCTGCCGGGACAGGGACAAGGGTCGCGGCCTGGGCCGCGACCAGCATTGCGGCGCTGCGCAGAAAATCGCGGCGGGTGAGCATGGCGGACCTCCTGTTTTCCCGAGGCTAGAACAGGCCCGGCCCGGGCGCAAGCGGGCACCAGGAGGATACCGGCCCGCTGGACAAGGGCGCGCCAAAAAGATCATACTTGGGCCGCCTTCCGGTCCGCGCAATGGAACGTCTCACCCGAGG